>JAJPIK010000067.1 GCA_021324795.1 Chloroflexota bacterium | reverse complement strand
CTCACGCGCTCTCGCCCTGGCGACCTCGGCTTCCCCCTCCGTGCGCAGCGATTCCCCCCACCCCCCACCAACGATGCCCCCGCGGGACCAACTCCCAGGGGGCGTTGGTTCACAGCCACTCCCCGTTAGTAGGCATTCGGGAAGCTCTCTTTTTAGTTCTCTTGGTAGATTGCTTTGATAGATCCGTTAGTGCTAAAAGACCCCTTTGGGTCTTTTTTTTATGCCCCGTGCATTTCGTGTTTCAAGGCGAATTCTGTGGTATAACGATATGAGCGGGATCTATTCAAGGAGGCCCTGATTAGTCAAAAAGTACCACGGCGCCGACGAGCTTTTCGTCCGCCGACATTTTCGACTGGTGAGGCACCATCGGTCTACTTGCCGGTGCTGCCGACGAATGACACGGTCTTGTTCCCGAAAATGGTCTCATCGCTCGTCGTCGGAGATCAACGTACGCAACGTGCGATAGAGGTCGCGATGCTCCAGGATCGTGTTGTCGTCGTCGTCGCGCAACGGGATCCCGAGAAAGAAGACGTCGGTCCGAGCGATCTCTACTCACTCGGGACCGAGGCGCTCGTCGCACGGGTCCTGAAGATGCCTGACGGTACGACCAATGTCCTCGTTCAGGGGCAGCGCCGAGTTCACATTAATCACTTTGATGAAAGTGGCGACGCAATCTACGCGGCGACCACTCCCATCAACGATACCATCGAAAAGACCATGGCACTGGAAGCGTTGATGCGCGCCATGGTCGCTCTCTTTGAAAAGTGCGTTCGACTCAGTCGTAACTTATCTGAGGACGTTTACGTCGCCGCGATGAACGCGGATGACCCCGGCTGGTTAGCTGACGTGGTCGGTTCATCACTGCAAATTCCGATCGCCAAGCAGCAAGAGATCCTCGAGACGATCAACCCGGCCGAGCGATTAGAAAAAGTCAACGTCTTGCTTGCTCATGAGTTGGCCGTGCTCGAGCTTGAACAAAAGATTCAAGATGAAGTCCAGCAGGAAGTCGATAAGTCGCAACGCGAGTACTTTCTCCGCGAGCAATTGCGCGCGATTCAGCGCGAGCTTGGCGAGGTCGATGCGCTGACGCGAGACGTGAATGATCTGCGTGCTCGACTGGCCGAACTTGGGCTTCCCGAGAAGGTCCGCGCCAAAGCCGAAGAAGAGTTGAATCGACTCGCCGGTCTGCCCTCGATGGCACCGGAAGTCGGAGTGATCCGTACCTATTTGGATTTGCTCACAAGCCTGCCTTGGCAACAGACGACGATCGACGACATTGATCTGGATCGAGCCCTCAAGATTCTCGACGCGAACCATTATGGACTCAAAAAGGTCAAAGAACGCATCCTTGAGTTCATGGCGGTACGCAAGCTCGCTGGAGCAAATGTGCGAACGCCGATTCTTTGCTTCGTTGGTCCGCCTGGTGTTGGCAAGACGAGCCTAGGGCGCTCGATTGCCGAATCGTTGAACCGCAAATTTGTCCGAGTCAGCCTGGGCGGCGTTCACGACGAGGCGGAGATCCGAGGCCACCGACGCACCTACGTCGGCGCGATGCCGGGACGAATCGTTCAGACGATGCGCATGGCCGGGACAGTCAATCCCGTTTACATGCTGGACGAAATCGATAAGCTCGGCCAGGATTTCCGTGGAGATCCGTCGTCAGCGCTGCTCGAGGTCTTGGATCCGGAGCAGAATAGTGAGTTTATCGACAACTATCTCGACGTTCCCTACGATCTGTCGCGCGTGATGTTCATCACCACGGCAAATATGCTCGACCCGATTCCCCCGGCGCTCCGTGATCGTCTCGAAGTCATCGAGATTCCGGGCTACATCGAGGAAGACAAAGTTCAGATCGCTCGCCACTTCCTCGTTCCCAAGCAACTCAAGGAGAGCGGCTTGAGTGGCCAGCAGGTTTCCTTCACTGATGATGCGATGACTCAAATCATTCGCAGTTATACGAGTGAAGCAGGCGTACGCAATTTGGAGCGCGAGATTGGCTCGATCTGCCGGAAGGTGGCACGCAGTGTGGCGTCCGGCCGTCGCTACCCGCATGTGATCACCCGTAAGACCGTGGCTCGTTATCTGGGGCCGGCCCGGGTGAATTGGGGGTTAGCCGAAGAGCGCGACGAAATTGGCGTGGCAACCGGCGTCTACTGGACAGAAGTGGGAGGTGACCTGGCAACGGTCGAGGCGGCTTTGCTCGACGGAAAAGGCAAGCTGATTCTGACGGGCCAGTTGGGCGACGTGATGAAGGAGTCGGCGACGGCTGCTCTGAGCTATATTCGCTCACGCGCCGCCGACTTGCATTTGCCGTCGAAGTTTCCTGAGCTGTTGGACGTACACATCCATTTACCAGCCGGGGCGGTGCCAAAGGACGGCCCTTCGGCGGGTATCACTATGGCGACCGCGATCACGTCGGCGCTCCTTAAGCAGCCGGTGCGGCGCGATGTCGCGATGACTGGTGAGATTACATTGCGAGGCCGGGTTTTGCCAATCGGTGGCTTGCGCGAGAAGGCCTTAGCCGCGCATCGCGCGGGTATCAAGACGTTCGTGTTGCCGCGTAAGAACCTCAAGGACCTGGTCGACGTGCCAGAGCGAGTCCGGCGCGAGCTGCGATTCGTACCCGTCGACCACATGGATGAAGTGCTAAGCATCGCCTTGCTGTCAAACAGTGAGGCGATCCGGCCGGTCTCACAAGTGAGTGAATCGTCGGATCTGCCGGTGGTTGCTTCATGCTAACTCGACAGCGACTAAGGACTATGATGCATTTCGCGAGCTGGTGTTAGTGGGGGGTGGTGATGGCAACGACCTTCACCCGACGGGCTTTCATCTACCAAGCTGGTTTTGCCAGCCTGGCCGTTCCTTTATTGGCCACGGTCGGCTGCCGTAATCAGCAGTTCCTTTCTCCTCTGCGAGTTTCTGCGACGACCATCCAGCCCAATGGATCGGGTTTGAACGATGAATCCGACATCGATTTTACCTTGACGCAACGAGCCGAGGTCTCCGCGACTCTTTTGGGGCCAGACGGTAAACAGTACGTCATCCGCGCTCCCCAAATGCGGGCGCCCGATGACTATCAAATTCGGTTTACTGGCGTTGTCCCGGTCGAGGGAAAAGATTGGCTGAGGGTCGTTCCTGATGGCACGTATAACCTCAAGATCACTGCCAAGAGTGAAACTGGCCAACAAATCGTGCGGCAAACGCCGATTATCGTTAAGAACGCGGACACGACTGCGCCCGAGATCACGGATGTCTTCGTCCAATATACAACCTTCAGTCCGAATGGGGATGGTTTTGAAGATACGACCAAGGTGAGCTACAAACTCTCGAAGAAGGCAACAGTCCGGGTATACGCGACCGACAGCACGGGCGGATTCTATCTCATTTCCCCTCCCCAGAAAATCGATGCGTCTGCCCAAGCTTTCGAATGGGATGGAACCGCTGGCGGCGGGAAAGTCTTACCTGATGGGAAGTATAGTGTCCACATCGAGGCGACCGACGACGCGGGAAATTTCACCGATTACGTGACGTCCATCACGATCGAGGGGGGGGGGATCCCGCGAGCTGAAATTCGAGACGTTCGGTTCTCACCTATTGCCGTACCCATCAACGGGATCTTGAACGTCACCGTCGTAGTCCGCAACACGGGAACGGTACCGATTAAGACGTTAGGCCCGGTCTCGGGAACTAAGTACACAACCGAGCAAAGCTATGCGACGTTTACCGATAAGTCCGGCGTGCCAATCTACTACGAGAGAGCCGGAGTGTGGCGGGTTGCGGTTGGCTGGCAAAATGAACCGCAGCCTTACCCACTTCGTTGGGGATTTTGGACTGATGGTATGAATGCAGACGGGACTTTCACCCGTGCCCTCCAGCCGAACGAGGAGGTCACCGTCACCGGCCAGATTGTCCTTGGGCAAAACATGAAGATACTCAATGCCCAAAGGTTCTTCGCTGCACTCGAACAGGGAGGGGCGGGATTCCCGACCGGGCAGGTTGGGCAAACGAACGTCACGATTAGTTATTGACCCTTGTCAGTGGGACATGGGCGTGAAGTGTGATCTCGCGGTCGTCGTTGTCAGCTACAACACGAGAGATTTGCTGCGCGTATGCTTGCAGTCGCTGGTGGCGAGTCTGGTACGGTCGGGTCACTCCCTCTCGTACGAGATATTTGTCGTCGACAACGCGTCCCATGATGGAAGCCCGTCAATCGTCGCGGCTGAATTCCCAACCGTTCGGCTGATCAGCCTGCCGGAAAATTGCGGTTTCGCCGCAGGTAACAATGTCGCGATTCGGCGAGCCAATGCCCGTTACATCCTCCTCTTGAATCCTGATACGGAGACACTGGGCGATGCTCCGGCTCGTCTGGTAAGGTTTCTTGATGACCATCCGAACCTGGGTGCCGCCGGTGGTCGATTGCTTAACCCCGACCTGACGTTTCAGCATTCCTGTTTTCGGTTTCCGACTCTGCCAATGTCATTTCTGGATTTCTTTCCAATCCATCACCGCTTGACAAACTCACGATTCAATGGTCGTTACCCTCGGTCTCATTACAGCCAGCCGTTTGAGATCGATCATCCGCTGGGTGCTTGTCTCATCGTCCGCAGTGAGGTCATTCAGCAAGTCGGCCTTTTGGATGAAGGCTTTTTCATGTATTGTGAGGAAGTTGATTGGTGTTGGCGGATCAAGCAGATGGGCTGGAAGATCGCTTACACGCCTGATGCTCAGATCATTCACGTTGGCGGAGCCAGTTCACGGCAAAATGTCGGCCCCATGTTCGTTGAGCTCCATCGTAGTCGCGATCGCTTCTTCCGGAAGCATTATGGTGACGCCTTTGCTCTCGCCGCGCGGCTGATCCTGCGGCTCGGCACGGCCACAAAGAGTGCCGAAGCCCGGCGGGCGTATCGGCAAGGTCTGATCGGCGCCGATGAGCTAGCACGCCGCCTGGCTATCTACACGGAAGTCAATCGATGGTAAGATCGGCGATTACTGCGGCGATTATAGCGCGGGATGAGGCCAGGCATTTAAACGCTTGTTTGGCAGCGCTCAGTTGGGCCGACGATCGCCTGGTCGTTCTCGACGATCGGACGATCGATCGCAGTGCCGAGATCGCTCGGAAGCGAGGTGCCCGGGTTCTGGTGCAAACATTCACCTCGTTCCCAGCTCAACGGAACGTTGCGTTAAGTCAGGTGACCACCCCTTGGGTTCTTTTCGTCGACGCCGATGAACGGGTGACTCCATCCCTAGCAAACGAAGTTCGGCGCGTGATCGAGCGCGACGAGCCAGACGCGCCGGTTGGCTATTGGATTCCCCGTCGCAATTTCATCTGGGGGGGATGGATTCGGCACGGAGGTTGGTTCCCTGACCGTCAGCTCCGATTGTTGAAGGTGAAAGCGGCGCGCTATGATGAGCTTCGCGACGTGCACGAGCTTGTCATCCTAGACGGATCAAGTGACGTTCTTGGTGAGCCATTGATTCACTACAACTATGAGCATATTGCCCAGTTCATTACGAAGCAACGGCAATACGTGGCGCTCGAGGCGAAGCGCTTGGCGCGCGGTGGCCAACGCGCGAAGCTGCACAATTTCGTGCTCCAGCCATATCGAGAGCTGCGACGCCGATTAATCGAATTGGAAGGGTACAAGGACGGCTGGCGGGGATTTTTCCTGGCTGCCCTTCTCTCCTGGTATACCGGTGTTACCTACGTGAAGCTCAGTCAAGAGAAGTAGTAGAAAGAAGTCTCCAGGGCGAGGCGTTTCTCACCCCGATGGTTCCTGCTTGAGCGATCGGCGTTACTGCACTGATTTGTTGATACCCGCAGCTGCCGAAGCTTCCACCTGATCAAGCTCGTCAAGTAAGTCTCGCAAGAAACCTCCGGCATCCATAACGATCCCAAGAGTCTGGAAGCTACCTCGATCGACGAGTTTGGTAAGGACCGATGGGTTGATGTCGACACATACGGTGTGCACGGTGGCGGGTAAAAGATTGCCCACGGCGATCGAGTGAAGCATCGTCGAGAGCATCAGCGCTACCTGAACCCCGTCATGGATACGACGACGCATCTGGCGTTGCGCCTCGATGACGTCAGTAATCACATCGGGTAGCGGACCGTCGTCGCGAATCGATCCCGCGAGGACGTAATCGACGCCATACTTGATACAACTATACATCACGCCGCTGGTTAAAATACTTTGTTCGACCGCCTGGCGGATACCGCCAACCGCGCGGATGCGGTTGATTGCCCGCAGATGGTGCTCGTGACCGGTTTCAACCGCAGCGCCTCCATCCAAAGGGACGCCGAGGGATGTTCTGAAGAAGGAGTACTCGATGTCGTGGGTGGCTAGGGCATTGCCGGCGAAGAGATAGTTGACATAGCCGCGCTCGATCAGTTGGCAAAGATAGTCACGGGAGCCAGTGTGAATCACCGCCGGGCCAGCGACGACCAAGTTCTTGAGGCCGGCTTGGCGACACTGGTGCATCCAAAGGGCTGCTTCTCGCACCGCGCGCGAATTGGGACGCTCACTGGAGATCGAGCTATTCATGAAGCCAAAAGAGGGAAGAGGTGAGCGAGACCGTTCCAAGGGCACTACCCGGATACCCCGGTGGCCGACCACGACCAACTGACCTGCCTTGAGATCATTGATCGGCCAGCAAGTCGCCCGGTCGCCTTCGACGACGATTGCACAATCCATCTCCGGATGCTCGACGGGGATCCAATGACCATTATGGCGCACCCACGTTTCCAGATTCGTGGTAGAGTAAAAGTCCTCGGGAGCCACCCCATCCCGTGTGCTGGGCGCGACTTCGATCTCCTCCAACTCGAGCGGTAGCGCGCCGAGGCGACGGGCTTCGCCAACCGCGCGATCGAGATCTTCCTGGCTGCTGGCAATGATCTCAATGCGTGCATAGCTTGTGTCCCGCTTCTGACGACCGACCTGAAGACTCTCGATATTAAATTCGACTCCGAGGTCCATCATTTCGTCGAGGATCTTCGGGAGGATCATCGAGTCGATGATATGCCCACGAACCTCGATGACCTGCGTGAAATGGTGATCTGACGGCATACTTCTCCTTACCGGCCAAGGCGCTCAGCAGATTCTAATTCATTGGAGCTGAGAGTGGCAAGCAGCACCCGGCCGATAAGGAGCAAAGCCCGAGTGGCGATGATGCCCCTTCATCGCTTCCCCACCAAGCTAGGCTTGCCTCGACTGGTCGTTGTTAACCGTCTCGATAGGAATGCTGATGCCGTCCGTATGCTCCTGGGGTGGAAGACCGCTGTCACCGGGACCGCCTGGCTGATACGCCACACGGTGGGCCGGATGACAAGTCGACCAGTCGACCTGATTCATTTGATCCTTGGAAACGTTCAGAACGATCCGATCGTTCTCGACACGCTCGACATGCTCGGGAGGAATAAAGAAGTTCGAGCATTGGAGCACATGAATGCACTCTGGGCTGGCTTCCTGGACCGTGCCAATTCTTTGATCATCGAGGGTATAGACGTCGAAACCCTGCTGGACCTTGTTGAGGCCGATTGGTGTCGTCTTCTGGCTTGTCGATGCGGTAGGCAGCGTGGAAGCTTGTGTCGTTCCTGCCGCGCTGACGTTACTTGCCTCGGACGATTGAACCGGGGGAGGGTAATTCCAGTGTTCTTGTCGAATCCGATTAGCCGGTATGTTGAGCTTAACCTGGTTGGGTAAGACTTCCCATACCGCGCTGAATGGGATATAAACGTCGTGAGTGAAGAAGATCCCCTTCTTGGTCATGAGGTAGTTCGGTCCGATCTCGTCAACCTTACCAATCTGCTGACCGTCGCTTCCGCAGATTGCCCATCCTGGCTCGACGCTTTGCAATTCGGCGTTCACAATCTCTTGTTTGCCCACATTTTGGACCAGGGGAGCCTCGGGTGTTGTCGATGGGCGGCGTTCACGGCCTGGAACCTCGATCGAACCAAACTGGCGCATGATCGTCTCGACCTCGTGACCGCGGTGGTCAGTCAGAACCGTTATCAAGGTATAGCCCTGACACACTTGCTGATCATACCAGCGAGCGTGCTCCGGCTCAACTCCTAGGCACATGAGTAAGCCAGCCACGGTGTCCTGATTGGTGACCTGGCGCTGATGGCAATCAGCGATCTGACCGGCCACGAGGACATTCTTCTGACCAGACATTGACACCGTACGATGATTGGGGATCCAGCCGAAAGGCTCAGCCAGCGGAGTTTGCGGGGCAGTCGCCGTTCGGGCCTGGGCCGGGATCGCGAGCGTGGCAAGACCGATCTCTTCAGGACGGAATCCCCGGTCGCGAAGCTCGCGGAGCGCTGCCTCGGCCTGGTCGCGGCTTGGGAATACTCCAGCGATCATGACCGCCATGTTTCGTTCCTCCTCTTTATTTTAGTTAGGTGCTGACAGACGAACTAGCAAAGGGTGCAAGTCACGTGCCGAGATCGTTATACGTTATGTCCGGCGCGGGCGACTATTTGGCGCTAACTTGACCTACGTGATATATTGCCCGCGTGAGAAGCGAGAGTGAGCGTATCGCTGAAGCGATGCGCTGGATTCGTCGCCATTCATCGGCGACGCCGCGTTTTGGAATTATCCTGGGTTCTGGCTTGGGCAGCGTCGCGGCGCAGATCAGTCAGCCAGAGTGTTTCCAGACTGCTTCGATTCCCTATTTCCCGGCCTCGACAGTCTCTGGCCATGCGGGCGAGCTCATTCTGGGATCCATCGGAGGAGTGACGGTCGCCGTCTTATCCGGGCGCGTCCATGGGTACGAAGGACACAAACCGGCGGCCCTTAGCTTCGGAGTGCGCATTTTTCGTGCTCTAGGATGCTCGGAGATGATTCTCACGAGCGCATCTGGAGCACTCAACCCCGACTTTCGCAGCGGCGACGTCATGCTCATTGAAGATCACATCAGCTTGCCAGGATTGGCTGGACACAGTCCGCTCATCGGTCCAGAGGTGGGGCCGGGCTTGACTCGATTCGTCGATTTGAGCGAAGCGTACGATCCGGCCCTAAGAGTGACCGCCAGCGCGGTGGCCAGCGAGGCCGGAATTCACCTGCGGCGCGGAATTTACGTGATGGTTGGCGGCCCGCAATACGAGACGCCGGCTGAGGTTCGCTTTCTTCGGTCGATCGGGGGTGATGCAGTTGGTATGTCCACTGTGCCAGAGGTGATTGTCGGACGTCAGTTGGGCATGCGTGTGCTGGCCTTGAGTGTCATTAGCAACGCGGCGGCCGGTATTCTCCACGAGCCAATCACGCACGAGGCAGTATTAGCAGCCGTAGAAAAGGCTGCTAAGAGCGTGGGGACGATTATCGTGGGTGTCGTCACGAGAACAAAGCGGTGAGTAATACCCCTCGTCGGTTAGCCAGTCTGCTTGCTGGGGTCACGCTTATGCTGACCATCAGTTGTCAGATGGTACACTCGCCTCTGCCAGGGACGATGACGGCTATCCCGCCGACGGTGCCGTTATCACCAACGCCCGCGGCGGGCGTGCAATCCAGCCTATCGAATCCGGCAACTAATCGGCAAGGTCATGCAACGTCGACAGTTGTGATCGAAGCGCCACCTGCACCGGCCACTGCGACGCTGGCCGTGCCAACCCCGGTGTTGAGTGCCACTCCAGTCCTGACTCCGATTGCCCAGCCGACAGAAGCCGCACCGACTCCGCAGCCGTTAGCCGCGCCGCCATCACCGGTGATCCCGACTCCTGCACCCCGAGATCTTGTCGACTTACAACGTCGGCTCCGGGCGAACCAGGCCACGACACCGGAAGCTACTCCCCCGGCCGAGCCTGATTATCTGCTTGGTAGCGGAGAGACGTTCTGGGTTGCCGATCAGACTCAAAAGAACTACTTCCAGATGCACACCCGGCTGACCTACAAGACTGACCATACATATTGGTACGTCCAAGACGGCGTTGACTTGCCGACGGCTGATTTGCAGTCGGCCGCGACCTACTTCGAGCAACATACCTATCCAACCGAGCATCAATTATTTGGCAGCGAATGGACCCCGGGCATTGACAATGATCGCCACATCACTCTGCTGGTAGGACACGTTCCGGGAGTCGGAGGCTATTACAGCACTGCCGATGAATATCCGCGCGCGGTGAATCCTTACAGCAATCGGCGCGAGATGATCTACATCAACGTCGACGCGGTTCGTCCGGGAAATCCAGCCTTTAACGCGACAGTGGCTCACGAATTCATGCACATGATCCAATTCAACGTTCATCGCTGGCAGGATAGCTGGGTGAACGAGGGATCGGCCGAGTTAGCTGCTCAGGCAGTGACGGGAGCGACAAGTTCGGGCGTTCCATCCTTCGAGCGGCAGCCGTCGACGCAGCTCAACGCGTGGGCGAGCGATCCTGCACAAGCGATTCCGCACTACGGGGCAGCGTATCTCTTCATGCGCTACGTCGCCGAGCATTATGGTGGCTTCCAGAGTATTGGGAAGGTCATCGCTGAGCCGGCCCGTGGCATTGACAGCTTTGCGCGCTTTTTCCAGTCGTTGCAGCCCCCTCGAAGCTTTGACTCGGTCTTCGCCGATTGGATCGCCGCGAATGCTCTTGACGATCCATCGCTCGACAATGGACGATATGGCTACGATGGGCTTGGATTGAACCCGGAGATAGCGGCCGGGCCGACAGTTGGCTCGACAATCTCTGGTTCGGTGACTGAGTATGGTACCAACTATTATCGAATTGAAACGACAAGCCCGGCCACGCTCGTCTTTACCGGGACAACCACTGTTGATTTGACCGGTGGAGCCCCACACACCGGAACGTTCGAGTGGTGGAGTAATCGTGGTGATTCGATCGACACGACTCTGACTCGCGCCGTCGATCTCAGCCGAGTGACCAAGGCAACCCTGAAGTTCTGGGTGTGGTACGACATTGAGCGAGATTTCGATTACGCCTACGTTGAAGTATCAACCGACAGCGGCAAGACCTGGCGAACTCTACCGGCTCCGAACACGACCTCAAGCAACCCTAATGGGCAGAACTATGGGAATGGCTTTACCGGTACGTCCGGCGGCTCGGCTGCAAGCTGGCTGCCAGAGAGTATCGATTTGAGTCCCTTCGCCGGCCAGCGAATCCAGCTACGATTCGAATACGTGACAGATGACTCGTATAATGCCGATGGCCTAGACATCGATGCCGTGGAGATTCCGGAAATTGGCTTCCACGACGACACTACGTCCAATGATGGGTGGGTAGCTAAGGGCTTCGTCCGGGTGACCAATCACCTCTCTCAGAAATATCTGGTCGAGCTTCTCAATCGAAATGGAAAACAACCAGTGCAGTCTATGCCGATTGGAAAAGACGGTCGAGGGCACTTGAACGTGCCGGCGGGAACCGAAGCGATCGTCGCGATTGCCGGCCTAACTCCTTTGACGACGCATCACGCTCCTTTCCAAATTAGCCTCCTCTCTTCCACCGAAACTCAACCTTGATATGGGGTGGAGCGATTGTCTCTCATAAGGGAGGGGTGTATACTTTGGGGCACTTTAAGTTGAACCTGCCGAAGGGGGTGTGGGAAAGCACACCTGGGTGCGCTAGGCCTCGGACGGAGGGATGACGGGATGGAGATTGTTTTGCCCAAGTGCCAGAAATGCAAGGCTGGCGACCTGGTACCGCTTTCCGATTTTGGCAGCGGTGGAGCCCCGATTCATTTCAAGGCGTGGGTTTGCACGAATCCGGCCTGTGGATTTAACATAAAAATCCGTAACGGCGACGTGTACATGAACGAGCCGATCGGTAACGGACACGGTCATTCGACGAGAATTCCTCGCCTCACGTAGAGTCGTCGCGAGGCATGGGCAAGAACCGAAATAGCCTGGTGTCCTGTTCGCGCTAGTGTCCCCTGGACAAAGAGGGCAGGGGAGAAGACCGGGCTCGGGCGTAGCCTGTTCCGTAGCGAACTGCTGATCAATCGAGCTGATCGGCGAGACCCGGGATCAGGTTGATCGTCATTCGACGATTGGGTAAGTCGATCGAACAAATGACGTCAGCAATTGCCGGAATGAGGATTTCTTGCGCTCCTTTGCCGACCACGTATACATCATTGCTGCCAGTGCGAAGTACCTCGCTTACCGTGCCGAGGTATTGACCATTCGTCGTCCAGACGTCCAAGCCGACAATTTGGTGCCAGAAATAAGTGTCTGGCGGGAGTTCCACGGCTTGCTCAATGGGAATTTGAATATCTTGACCGGCTAATGCTTGGGCCGTGTTAAGGTCACTGATTCCAGCGAGTTTCAAGAGCACGGTTTCATGCTCGAGACGAGCCGACTGCAGGCGATATGGTCGGAGGTTGTCGCCAACGTGCAGAGTCTGAAGTTCCAGAAACCGATCAGGAAAATCAGTGAGAATCTGAGCGCGTACTTCACCCGATACTCCAACTGGACCGAGAATGCGCCCGATCACGAGAAAACGGACGGCCTGGCCAGTTGGAGTAATTGCACGACTGGTACATCTCGGGGAAGGATGCGGTTGATCACTCATGGTGTCGCCAGCTAAAGGATCTCCAATACCGCTCTTTTCCCTTGCTTAGCAGCGGCGACCTTTAGCAAAGTTCGAATGGCATTGGCAATGCGCCCCTCCTTGCCAATGATCTTTCCCATGTCCTCCTGGGCGACTTGAAGTTCGAGAATAATCGATTGCTCGCCAATGACCTGAGTCACGCGAACCTGATCGGGATTTTCCACCAATGCCTTCGCGATGTATTCAACGAGCTCTTTCATCGGGCTCTCCTGGCGACAATGCGGTTGCGGCTTATGGATCAACCGGCTGACGATCTTGGAATACGAGATGTTACGAGTTGTCAGATAGCGAGCAAGAGATGGCTTAGGCTTCTGATTCGGACGTTACGGCTTCCGAGGCGGCGGTTTCGGGAGCTTTCTCCAGAATGCCGGCCCACCCGAGAATTCGCCGAACGGCATCGGTTGGTTGCGCGCCGTGGGATAACCAGTAGCGAACTTTTTCAGCGTTCACCCTGGCCGTCGGGGGATTAGTCAAGGGATTATACATACCGACCGTTTCGATGAAGCGCCCATCGCGCGGCGAGCGCGAATCGGCCACGACGACACGGTAGCTTGGTTGCTTTTTGGCGCCCATCCGACGCAGTCGGATCTTTACTGGCATGTGCGGTTGTGGTCCTCCGTGAGTGTAATCGGCAAAATGAGTCAGGATCTGATCTGACTAGAATAATCGGTCATATGATAGCACGCCAGCACTTGGAGCGTCAATGAAATGACCATGAACAAAGAATGCCAGATTTAAGACGTGGGTGCAAAAAGTTTGAGCCACTGGCAAGACGTTGTCCTTCCCAGTATACTGGACCTAAGGACGAGATGCCGATGAGTCTACGGGGAATCTTTTCCGCCGAGCGTTTGACGAATCTTTGGGCGATTCTTAGCGAAGTCGATCCCCAATCGATCATGCGAGAGGCTAATCAACCGGTGCGCATCGTCGTTTGTGGCTCACCGGGGGTTGGTAAGCGAACTTTAGCGCGAGCATTCACGCCGGGCATTCCTGAGATCAATCTGTCTGGAATTGGCGTCACTGTCGACGTCTGCGACATGCCGGATGACGTCCCGGTCGCTTTGCCGTCCGCGGATCTGTACGTGTACGTCGCGCGGGCATGGGAAGCGATTGGTGCACTCGAGCGTGATCACCTTGGTCAGCTAGCTCGACGTCCGGGAGCGGTAATCTGTGCGCTCAACGATTTCTCTTGGAACGCCGGTTCTCGCCCATTCCAGGCCCGTCAAATCGGGAGCGAAGCACTTGGCCTCTCTCCGGAGCGCTTGATCTCGTTCAGTGCGTTGGATCGCTCTACCATCGAAAGCCAAGTCGCGATGGCGATTTTGCGAGCCATTCCCCATCTTTGCTTGCCCTTAGGGCGTAACTTGCCGGCGTTGCGCGAGTCAGCCGCGCGCCAGCTCATCGCGGAAGCAGCGCGGGCAAACGCCGAGTTCGTGGTGATCTCGAGCGTACCGAGCATAGTTCCGATTGTTGGGACACTAGCTTCGGCAGGGGCTGACGTCGTCGTCCTCACGAAAAATCAAATCATGCTTGTTCTCAAGCTAGCTCTTCTTTACCAGCGCTCAATTGATCATCGATTCCAAGTGCTTGCCGAAATGCTTCCGGTGATCGGCGCTGCCTTCTTTTGGCGTTCCGCAGCAAGGCTGGCGGTGTCATTTCTACCGGGACCATTGGCGATCGCACCACGTGGTGCGATCGCCTACGTCGGAACCTACGTCGCGGGTAAGTCCGCGCAGTACTACTATCGCTGGGGGCAACGGCCATCATCCGAAGTGCTCGACCGCTTCGGGCAGGAAGCGATAGGCCAAATGGCCACGGTCATGCCACAGCTCGGGAGGATAGCTCGTCGATTGCGTTTTCCATGAGCGCGTGATAGGATAGCGCCCGTTTAACAGTGTCAAGTAGGATTGATTGATACTTTGTGCGTCTAAGCGGCTAACCGTCTGGTAGGTTAGTGCCGCGCGACCTTGACACTTGGTCGTTCGCCCGGTGGCATACATTTTGCGCCCCGGGCGACAGGTCTCAAATGTGCCTGGGCACCACGCGGCGGCGTGCGATCTCAGTCTGTCCGACTGCCAAGGAGAATGAAATCGTGTCTCAGCCTCTAAAGGTTCTTATCACCTCTGCCGAGATGGTTCCCTTTGCGAAGACCGGTGGACTAGCCGATGTGACCGGCGCGCTTCCGAAAGCATTGGCTCGACTTGGCCACGACGTTCGCGTCGTGCTTCCTCGATATGGCCGAATCGATCTTGGACGATTTAACATCGCAGAAGAATTGCCGGCGTTTTCTGTCCCCATGGATGACGTCTCGGAAACCGTGTCAGTCCTCAAGACGGACTGCATTCCAGGCGTGCCGGTCTATTTCATCAATAGCGATAAGTACTTTAACCGAGAAGGAATTTACGGATATCCAGACGACGGCGAGAGGTTCATTTTGTTCTGTCGGGCCGCAGTTGAAATGCTCCGTCGACTCAATTGGCAGCCAGACATTATCCATTGCAATGACTGGCACACTGGCATCATCCCGAACTGGATGAAAACGATCTATCGAGATGATCCTTTCTTTCAGCGTACCGCGACCGTTTTCACTATCCACAACCTTCAATATCAGGGTTTATTTGGCTGGCGAATCCTGGAGGTGGCCGGGATCGATGAGTATGGTTTTCTCCACCACCCACAAATCGGGGAGTTGGCCGAGGTCGTCGACTTGATGGCTCGTGGGCTGCACTTTGCTGATGTTATCAACACGGTGTCCGAGCGGTATGCACAAGAGATCCTAACCCCCCAGTATGGCGAGAAGCTGGATCCATTGCTGAATGATCGTAAGGATCGGCTTTTCGGCATTTTGAACGGGGTCGACTACGACGAGATCAATCCGGCTACCGATAAGTACATCGCTCAAAATTTTGACGTCGACCATCTCGACTTGCGTGTGGCTAACAAACTGGCTTTACAAAAGGAAGCAAACCTGCCTCAAGATGCATCTATCCCGCTGATCGGCATGGTCTCGCGCATGGTTGACCAAAAAGGCTTTGATCTCCTCGCCGGTTGTTTTGACGCGATGATGGAGTGCTTGAACGTTCAATTCGTGTTGCTTGGCACAGGCGATCAGCACTATCACAATGTATTCCAGAAGTTTGCCGAAACCTATCCCAATCGGGTGGCGATCTATTTGACCTTCAACGCGGCGCTCGCCCAAAAAATTTATGCCGGCTCGGATATGTTCTTGATGCCGTCGCGCTTCGAGCCGTGTGGGCTTGGTCAGATGATTAGTTTGCATTATGGCTCGATTCCCATCGTCCGACAAACCGGTGGACTCGCGGATACGATCCAGGATTTTGATCCAACGACACAGCAGGGGAACGGATTCTCGTTCGAGCGGTATAATCAGATCGACTTGTACACGGCGGTAGTTCGCGCTGTCGAGAATTATAAGTATCCATCGACCTGGCGAATGCTGCGCGAGCGGGGAATGCGGGCAGATTTCTCCTGGGCAGTGTCGGCTCGCCGCTACGAGGACTTGTATCGGAAAGCGCTTGCGTTCCGCGGCGTTGAAACCCCGGTCGCAACTGGAAGCCACTAGAAAGGAATAGTCCAATGCCCCAGCTACGCCAAGATCTCGTTACCGGGCGGTGGGTTGCCATCGCAACCGAACGAGCCAAACGGCCAAGTTCGTTTAGCCGTTCGGCCGTCGTTTCGGTCCAACCATCCGCGCAGTGTCCCTTCTGCTTGGGACGTGAATCGATGACGCCGCCCGAAGTGATGGCGTATCGCCAACCGGAAACCCAGCCCAACACCCCCGGCTGGGAGCTACGGGTCGTACCGAACCTGTTTCCGGCGTTTGGACCGGCGAATCAGGAACCGGTGCAATCCCACGTCGGTCCCTATCTCACAATGACCGGGGTCGGGGTTCACGAGGTTCTGATTAGCAGTCCGGAGCATCAGCAGGACATTGCCGAGCTGTCGCTTGTCCAGGTGGAAAAGATCGTCCGCGCCTACGTGGATCGCTATAACGCCCACCGCGAGAATCCGGCGATTCAATATCTCCTGATCATCAACAACCATGGGAAGGAGGCCGGGGCTTCACTCGAGCATCCGCATTCGCAGTTATTCGGCATTCCGATGGTGCCGCCCAACGTCCAGGAAGAGCTCGAGGGCGTGCGCCGATATCACGTGGAAAAAGGGCGCTGCGTCTACTGCGACATTCTGGCGACCGAGCAAAAAACCGGCGAGCGAGTAATCGCGGAGAACGACCACTTTCTCGTCTATGCTCCGTTCGCCTCACGCACGCCTTTTGAGGCGTCGATTCTCCCGAAGTGGCACGCGTCGCACTTCGAAGCAATGACTGATGATCAACGGAAGAGCTTTGCCAGAGCTCTCAAGGAACTGACTGCGCGTTTATACCGTGGGCTGAATGATCCTCCGTTCAATTTCTACATTCACACCGCGCCGAACCACAGTGGCGCGGATCTCGATTATCACTGGCACCTCGAGGTCCTGCCGAAACTAGCAATCGCGGCCGGCTTCGAGCTTGGCTCTGGTATTATGATCAACGTGGTAACGCCCGAGTCTGCCGCCGAGTTCTTGCGAAACGTTGACATCTCGGCAGCTCCAACGGCGGCAGCGAGTCCGGCCTTGCATTAGGGTAATCAGAACAGAGCAGTCGATGCCTGGCACGATTCCCGCAGTAAAGAACGGCAAGGAGGACTGGCATTATGGTTGGTTTGCTCTGGGGATTGATCGTTCTGCTGGTGGTGCTCTGGCTCATCGGCTTCCTGATAGTGCATGTCGCTGGGCCAGCGATTCACCTGCTTCTCATCATCGCGTTGATCCTGTTAGTTTGGAATCTGCTATTCCCTCGTCGAGCAGTTTGACGACACCGTATCATCGCCAGACACTTGGCAAGGATGAGGCTGCTTAAAATCACGGATAGCAGGCCAGCCAAGCATCAGGTTGTGTCGATACCCTCGTAGCTTCGAATGGCGACCGTCGGATAGTTTCATCCGACGGTCTTTTGTTTTTTCGTGCTTCCACTCTTCTTGGATGCTTGCTTTCACGAAAAGGCTGTGCTATACTGGTCTAAGTTGACAAGAGCCATACTATATGGCTCTAACCTTTAAACCAGTCCTGTGAGGCTGGAAAGGGAAGTACAACCGATGATACTGACCTACGCTGAAACCCCCTTGCCCACGACGTACGTTGGGTGAGGGGTTTTTTGTTATCTGCCGTTTGTTTTGCTGGCGGAACGAGAGGTTCATTCATGGCTGACCGGGTGATTCTCACGAGTGCGGATCTGCAGCGAGCGCTGGCGCGCATTGCTCACGAGATCCTCGAACGCAACCACGGCGTCGATCGGCTCGTCTTGGTCGGCATCCGCACCCGCGGCGTAACCTTGGCCAAACGACTGGCAGCCAAGCTTTCTGAACTCGAGGGTATAAGGGTACCGCAAGGAGAACTAGACATAACTTTATATCGTGATGATCTGGGACAGCGTCGGCTGCAGCCGCGACTTGGCCCAAGCGACGTGCCGGTCTCGCTGAGCGATCGGCAGGTCGTGCTGGTCGATGACGTGATCTTCACCGGACGAACCGTTCGCGCGGCGCTGAATGCGATCATGGACTATGGTCGTCCAAGCAGTATTCAGTTAGCAGTCATGATCGACCGTGGCCATCGTGAGCTGCCAATCCGACCAGACTACGTTGGTAAGAATGTGCCGACCGCCCTCGACGAAGAGGTACAGGTCCGATTAGAAGAAACCGATGGGGTAGACGAAGTGGTCATCCGTCGGCCGTGAGGACAGGAGAGCATGAACCGTAAAGATGTTCTCGACCTGGACGATTTTTCGCGTGACGAGATCGAACGGGTCTTGGCTAGCGCGGAAGCGATGCGGGAAGTTCTCTCGCGACCGATCCGCCGAGTTCCACCGTTACGGGGCAAGACAATTGTGAATCTCTTTTACGAGCCGAGCACCCGCACTCGGATCTCGTTCGAACTCGCGGCGAAGAATCTTTCGGCGGACGTGGTCAACGTTTCCGCGTCAGGCAGTTCCGTGGAAAAGGGGGAGTCGCTGGTCGATACGATTCGAACATTGCAGGCGCTGGGAGCTGACGTCGTCGTCATACGCCATTCGCTCGCCGGCGCGCCGTATCTGGTCGCTCAGCATCTTCGCGGATCGGTGATCAACGCTGGCGATGGCTGGCACGCCCATCCGACGCAGGCGCTGCTCGACCTCTTCACGATTCGTCAACGCTTTCATCACCTTAGTGGCCTGAACGTCGTGATCGTTGGCGACATTCTGCATAGTCGAGTTGCCCGGTCAAACGTCTGGGGATTGACCCGGATGGGGGCGCACGTTGTCCTCTGCGGACCGCCGACGCTGATGCCAGACTTTGGCGCGAACGGCCATCGCGCCGGATTGCCACCGGTCGAGATCGATTACAATTTGGATCGGTGTATCCAATGGGCTGACGTGGTGATGGCGCTTCGCATTCAGAAAGAACGGCAAGGTGGGGGTATGCTTCCAAGCCTGCGAGAGTACGTGAAACTCTACCAACTGACCGAAGCGCGCGTTAAACTCGCCCGGCCAGGAGCGCTGGTGATGCATCCTGGGCCAATGAACGAGGGAGTGGAGATCGCGCCGGAGGTAGCCCGGGGAAGCCAATCGGTCATCGAGGAACAGGTGACGAACGGCGTCGCGATTCGGATGGCACTGCTGTACTTGCTGGCGGGCGAGCGGGCCGATCTCGCCGTCGCGTGATCAATATGGAGGGACTAATGTATGGTGAGGGCGACGTAGACATTTTGATCCAAGGAGGGCGGGTAGTCGATCCTGGACGGGACGTCGACCGCCGGGCGGACGTCTGGATCCGTAACGGCGTCATTGACGAAATCACAGACCCCCGTCCGGCTCCGGAAGGTCGTCGTGGTCTGCTGGTGATCGATGCAAGTGAGCAGATCGTCTGCCCAGGCCTGGTCGATGTCCACACTCACTTGCGTGATCCCGGCCAAGAGGAGAAGGAGACGATCGCGACCGGCGCGCTGGCAGCCGTGCAAGGCGGATTCACTTCAGTCTGCTGTATGGCCAACACCTCGCCGCCTGTCGACAACCGGGCCCTCGTCGAATACATCCTCCGAACGGCCAATGGCGTCGGCCTAGCCCGCGTTTACCCCTTGGCCACGGTCACCCGAGGAATGAACGGCCGCGAGTTGACTGAAATGGCCGATCTGGCCGACGCGGGAGCCGTTGCGTTCTCGGACGACGGAAAACCGGTGATGAATAGTGCGGTGATGCGCCACGCCCTCGAGTACAGTCGGCTGATCGATCGACCGATCATGGTGCATGAGGAAGATGCCTCACTGACTAATGCGGCAGTGATGAACGAGGGGCCGGTTGCTACCCGCCTTGGTCTGAAGGGCTGGCCCGGTATTGCCGAGGAGATCTTAATCGCACGTGATCTCCTTCTCCTCGAGCACACCGGTGGGCGATTACACCTCGCCCACGTGACGACGGCCGGTGGGGTGGATCTGATTCGGCGGGCGCGGGAGCGTGGCTTGCGATTTACCGCGGAAGTGACGCCACATCATTTGACAATGACTGACGAGTGGGTCGCGGGCTATCGTCCATCGGGGAATAAAGGCATTCCTTACGATACGGACACCAAGGTCAATCCGCCGTTACGCACCGAGCACGATCGTCAGGCGTTGATCGAGGCAGTTCGCGATGGGACGATCGACTTCATTTCGACTGATCACGCGCCTCATTCAGAAGTAGATAAGCTCTGCGAGTATGGAGCCGCGGCGTTTGGGTTCAGTGGCTTAGAAACCGCCCTGGGTTCACTGCTCGGTCTGGTTCACGAAGGATTACTCGACCTTAGCGTGCTGATTCGGCGACTGACCGTCAACGCGGCGCACGCCTTCAACCTGCCAGCGGGCGAGCTACGGCCGGGCGCTCCGGGCGACATCTGTATCTTTGACCCAGGCCGCTCTTGGATCGTCGATCCCAGCAAATTCGCGTCGAAAGGGAAGAATACTCCCTTGAAAGGCCAGGTTTTGCGCGGTCAGGTCACCGCGACCATCTGCCGGGGACGCCTAGTTTATCTTAACAAAGATTGTCGGACAATCGTGAGCGGAGCGGAGGTGCCGGCGTGACCGCGAAGTCAGCGCTTGTGCTCGAAGATGGGAGCATTTTCTGGGGCGAATCGTTCGGTGCGCCGGTTGATGGTGAGGGTGAGGTGGTCTTCAATACGAGTATGACCGGCTACCAGGAGATCGCGACCGATCCATCCTATGGCGGACAGATCGTTACCCTGACCTACCCGCTCATTGGGAACTATGGCATTGCCCAGGAGCACCAGGAGTCACGCCGTCCCTGGATTGCCGGTCTGATTGTACGTGAATACTATGACGATCCGAGTAACTGGAATTCACACGGAGCGTTGGCGCCGTTTCTGCGGGAGCACGGTATCCCAGCCCTCCATGGGGTCGATACGCGCGCGTTGACCCGTCGCTTGCGCGCCCGGGGTACGATGAGAGCGATGTTGGTCCAACAGGTGGCAGGAATCCCCGAGGACGAGTTGGTAGCGCGAGTCCGTCAGGTCACGCCGTTGAGTGAAAAGGATTTGGTTGCACGGGCGACAATTGAAGCTCCGGTGGACTGGGGCAACGGGAACTCGTCGGCGAACGGGAAGCGCGTCGTCGTCGTCGACTGCGGCATCAAAGAAAACATCCTGCGCTCGCTGGGGCGTCGTGGTGCCCGACTTACCGTCTTGCCTTACGACGCGTCAGCGGCGGAGATCCTGGCACTCGATCCCGATGGCGTCGTAGTTTCGAATGGGCCGGGTGATCCTGCTCGCTTGGCCGGTTGTGTTGAAACGATGCGCGGGTTACTGGATTCGCGAATTCCTCTAATGGGGATTTGTCTCGGCCACCAGATCCTCGGCCAAGCCATTGGCGGGACGACAAGCCGCTTGCGCTTTGGTCACCACGGCGGCAACCATCCGGTACAAGATACCCGGACCGGACACATTCACATAACCTCGCAAAACCACGAGTTCCAAGTGGACGCTAGTTCGATTGATCCGCGGACCGGCTTTTACATCAGCCAGATCAACCTCAATGATCGCTCCGTGGAAGGCCTCGCCCACGAAAGCTGGCCGGTCTTTTCCGTGCAATATCACCCTGAAGGCGCACCGGGACCGCAGGATAATCAAGGCTTGTTCGATAAATTCATCGCCCTGTGTGAGAAACCTCTATGAACGCTGAAAACGTCCGAAAAGTCCTGGTGATTGGCTCCGGACCGATCGTCATTGGTCAGGCAGCCGAATTTGACTATGCTGGTACGCAGGCGTGCAAAGCTCTTCGCGAGGAGGGCATCACGTCAGTCCTGGTTAATTCGAATCCGGCGACGATCATGACCGATCCGGGCGTTGCCGACGTCGTCTACATCGAGCCGCTGACTATCGAGGTGATCGAGCGAATCATCGCCCGCGAGCGACCGGATGGCTTGCTGCCTACTCTTGGTGGACAAACTGGTCTGAACCTAGCGGTCGAGTTGAGTGATGCGGGGATTCTTGACCGCTATGACGTTCGCCTGCTTGGGACACCATTGGAGACGATCCGGAACGCCGAGGACCGCGAGCTCTTCAAACGGCTCCTCCAGTCGATCGGCGAGCCAGTGCCGCCGAGCGGAACGGTCGAATCGCTGGCCGAGGCACAAGCGTTACGACAAGAAATTCCTCTGCCCTTGGTGATCCGCCCGGCCTTTACTTTGGGGGGAACCGGCGGTGGGATTGCCCGAACCGAAGAAGATTTTATTCGGATTGTCCAACGCGGCCTCCATGCGAGCCCAATTCACCAAGTGCTGATTGAGCGCAGCCTCCAGGGATGGAAAGAGATCGAGTACGAGGTGATGCGTGACGCGGCGGACACCTGCATCACGGTATGCAACATGGAAAACTTCGATCCGATGGGGGTGCACACCGGTGATAGCATTGTCGTCGCGCCGAGCCAAACGCTGTCCGACAAAGAGTATCAGATGCTCCGCTCGGCGGCTTTAAAGATCATCCGTGCCCTCCGGATCGAAGGGGGTTGTAATATCCAGCTTGCGTTGGACCCCAACTCGAGTGATTACTACGTGATCGAGGTCAATCCGCGGGTGAGTCGGTCGTCAGCACTAGCCTCTAAAGCGACTGGTTACCCAATCGCCCGGGTCGCGGCCAAGATCGCGGTTGGTCGACGACTGGACGAGATTGCCAACGCGGTGACAAAGAAGACGACCGCAGCGTTTGAGCCCGCGTTGGACTATTGCGTTGTGAAGATTCCACGCTGGCCTTTCGATAAATTCGCGTCGGGTGATCGTACACTCGGTACTCAGATGAAGGCGACCGGCGAAGTGATGGCCATCGACCGCTGCTTTGAAGCGGCGCTCCAGAAAGCCGTGCGGAGTCTGGAGATCGGTGGGCGAACTCTGGCCTGGGAAAGTCCGGATTGGCGCGACCAACCGGACGATCGCCTGTGGGAGCTGATTGAACGAGCTACGGACCTGCGCCTCTGGGCGATCATGGCGGCGCTGCGACGCGATGTCGAGCCGGCCGAGATCAGTCGACGCAGCGGGATCGATCCCTGGTTTATCCGCCGCTTGCAACGACTGGTGCACATGGAGCGACGCCTGCTCACTGAGTCCCTGACGCCGGATTTGCTCCGCGCGGCTAAGCGTCTGGGCTTTTCGGACGTTCAGGTTGGCACACTCGCCGACCGTCTCCCCGACCAAGTACGGGAGGCGCGCGATCAATGGAACATTCGACCGGTCTACAAGATGGTCGACACTTGCGCGGCGGAATTCGAAGCGGCGACACCCTACTTCTACTCCACTTACGAGCAAGAGAACGAAGCGCTACCTGACGAAAAACCCTCCTCGCTCGTTATCGGTTCGGGGCCGATCCGAATTGGCCAAGGGATCGAGTTCGATTATTGCAGTGTTCATTCAGCCTGGGCGCTGCAACAGGCGGGGGTTCAGGCGCTGATGATCAACTCGAATCCAGAAACAGTGAGCACCGATTTCGATACCTCGGATCGTCTGTACTTCGAGCCATTGGACGCGGAAAGCGTGCGCAACGTGCTCGAAAACGAAGGGTTTTCCCGGACGACGGTAATTACTCAATTTGGCGGACAGACAGCGATCAACCTTGCTGAGCCACTGCACCACGCCGACGCCACGTTGATCGGCAGCGACGTCGAGGCGATTGATCTGGCCGAAGACCGACGCCGCTTCGAGGATCTCCTTGCTCACCTTGGCATTCCCCAGCCACCTGGCGGTGCCGTGACCAAGGTCGAAGATGCGCTGGTTGTCGCCGATACTATCGGTTATCCCGTGCTCGTCCGACCATCGTACGTGCTCGGCGGTCGGGCGATGGAGATCGTCTACAACGCGGATGAGCTCGTGCGCTACGTGAGCGCGGCGAGTGACGTCTCGCAGAGAAGGCCGATCCTTGTCGACAAATATCTGGAAGGTCGGGAAGTCGAAGTCGACGCGATCTGCGATGGCGAAGACGTCCTGATTCCAGGGATCATGGAACATATCGAGCGGGCGGGCGTTCACAGTGGTGACAGCATCGCGGTCTACCCGGCGCAAAACCTGAGCGTAGAGCAAGAGGTGGCGCTGATCGACTACACCGTCCAAATTGGCCGAGCCCTCAAGGTCAAGGGCCTAATGAACGTGCAGTACGTCGTCTTTCAAGGTCAGGTCTACGTGCTCGAAGTGAACCCTCGAGCGAGTCGCACTGTGCCGTTCCTCTCCAAAGTGACCGGTATCCCGATGGTTCGCCTGGCAACCTGGGTCGCTTTGGGACGATCACTCCGCGAGCAAGGCTATCAAACGGGGCTCTGGCCCAAACAAAGTCTCGTCGCGATCAAAGCTCCGGTCTTCTCAATGGCGAAGCTCGGCGGAGTAGATACCTACCTTGGTCCAGAAATGAAATCAACCGGCGAGGTCATGGGAATCGACCGGAGCTATCAAGCGGCGCTGACCAAGGCACTCCTGGCAGCGCGCGCGAGCTTGCCGCGACATGGGAATCTCCTGCTCAGCATCGCCGATCGCGACAAAATGGAGGCAGTGCCGCTCATCGAGCGTCTCGCTCAGCTTGGTTTCGGTCTCTATGCGACCGAGGGAACGGCACGCTTGATCGAAAGCCTTGGCCTACCGGTGCTTGGAGTTGCCCGTAAGCTGCGCGAAGGCCATCCCAACGTGGTGGACCTGATCGAGCAAGGGCGCGTTCAGGGGGTGATCAACACAGTCACTGGCATTCGTACCCCAACTCAGGACGGTTACGCCGATGGTTTCGACATTCGCCGCGCGGCGACTGAACATGGCTACCCTTGCTACACTAGCCTGGACACGCTGCGCGCAGCGATCGAGGCGATCTCCGAGCACGAACGTGGCTATAGCGTCGTACCGCTAATGGAGTACCTCGACTCGATCGAGCCGGCCACGACGGGTGAAGGAGCACCTCGGTGAAACAAGGTCCGGCCTCGGTGATTATCAATGACGAAATCGCTAATCGCGTGTTCGTGCTGCGTCTGGAAGAGCCAGCGCAAGCACGCGACGTGCGACCTGGACAGTTCGTCCACTTGCGCTGCGGGAGCTCGTTGGATCCGCTGCTTCGTCGACCGTTAAGTGTTTTGCGAACGGGGGCCAATCCACGAAACATGCTGCCCTCCGGCCAGTATGACGTCTTGTATGACGTCGTGGGACGTGGGACTGAGCTCTTGACACACCTACGCCCGGGCGACCTCGTCGACGTGCTCGGCCCACTTGGCCGTCCTTTTCAGATTGAGCGGACGACGAAACGACTTCTCCTCGTGGCGGGGGGAGTCGGCATCGTACCTTTGGTTGCATTGGCGGAGGAGGCGCTCCGGTGCCATCTTGAAGTAACTTTGCTCGCCGGCTTCCGGAACGCTGGGAAAGTCTTTCCCGCCTCGCTGGTCCCGGAGGAAGTCGAGTACGTGGTTGCGACCGACGACGGCAGCCTTGGTCACGCTGGTTTTGTAACCACATTGATTCCGACTTACCTCACCTGGGCTGATCAGCTTTGCGCCTGTGGTCCGGTGCCGATGCTCAAGGCCTTGACCGGTTTACCACGCTCGCCGCGCTTGCCCATTCAAATCGCCATGGAAGAGCACATGGGCTGTGCGATGGGGGTTTGTCTGGGCTGTGTTGTGCCAACCCGCTACGGCTACCAGCGGGTCTGCCGCGATGGTCCGGTGTTTCCATTGGAGGAGATGATCTGGTCGTGAGTAACCTCGCCGTCGAATTAGCGCCGCGACATCCAAGTGGTCTGAGTTTAAAAAATCCGGTGATGGCCGCCTCGGGGACGTTTGGTTACGGAACTGAATATGCGAAGCTCATCGACGTGAACCGGCTGGGAGCAATCGTCAGTAAGGCGATCACTCTCCGTCCGCGCGAGGGTAATCCTCAGCCGCGCATCGCCGAGACGCCCTCGGGCATGCTCAACGCGATCGGACTACAGAACGTTGGGCTCGACCGGGCGATCCGGGAGAAAGCGCCAGTTTGGGCTTCGTGGTCGGTGCCGGTGATTGTCAACGTTGCCGGATTCTCGGTGGACGAGTACGTCCAGATCGTCGAAGCGCTTTCGGAAACGCCGGGCGTCGCGGCGATCGAACTGAACATCTCGTGCCCCAACGTTGCTTCAGAAGGCAAAATGTTTGGGCTGAGTTGCGAAGATGCTGCGCTGGTCACTCGTGAGGTACGCGCGGTGTGCGACGTACCACTCTTGGTGAAGCTCTCGCCCAACGTCACCGACATCGCTGAGGTCGCCTCGGCAGTAGCCGAGGCCGGGGCCGATGCGCTGACCTTGATTAACACGATTCCTGGGATGGTCATCGACGTCAAGAAACGCCAGCCTTACCTGGCGAACCTGACCGGGGGCTTATCAGGACCGGCCATTCGCCCAATCGCCGTCCGCATGGTCTGGCAAGTGGCCCAAGTGGTTGACGTCCCCATTATTGGAGTTGGCGGAATCACCTCGGCTGACGATGCTCTTCAATTTATTATGGCAGGAGCTAGCGCCGTCCAGGTCGGCACCGGCACGTTTGTCAATCCGCGGGTAATGCTCGACATTGTCGACGGTCTTCACGCTTTCCTCGAAGCCGAGGGAATCGCCGACGTGAATGATTTGGTGGGCGTCGCGGCTCGGGCGGTAACGACCGTATCCCGGGAGTAAAATCATGTTTCAAGACGAAGGTGTCAGAGTCGATCCCCATCGTCAGCAACAGGCGCGACGCTATGCCGCCCTGAAGCGAGCGTTCTTTCTCGCTGAGTTGGTCCTCGCGGGACTTTATCTTGGCGCTTTGGTCCTGACCAATGAAACGATTCATCTCCGAGCACTGGTCGCGGGACTCGTCGGGGAACGAGTCGTCGTGGTCGCCGTCTACGTCCTCTCGATTTGGATTGGCTTTTCGATCCTTTCCTTCCCTTTCGGCATTGTTAGCGGCTGGTGGCTGCCACGTCGGTACGGAATATCAGTCCAGTCTTTCCTCCAATGGCTTGGCGATTGGGCCAAAGGAGAAGCAATCTCGATTGTGCTCGGCGGAGCGATGGTTGAAATCGTCTATGCCTTGCTATTAGCGCTCCCTGCTGCTTGGTGGATAGTGGCCGGCGTGCTCTATATTCTCTTCATCATCGGCATGGCAAATTTGGCGCCGATCCTCCTTCTGCCGCTTTTCTTTAAGCTTACGCCATTGGACCGACCAAGCTTGACCGATTGCCTGGAGCGTCTTGCCAATCAGGCGTGCGTGCACATCCAGGACGTTTTCCGGATGAATCTCAGTTCCAAGACGACCGCGGCAAATGCCGCGCTCATGGGGCTCGGAAATACGCGCCGCGTTGTTCTTGGCGACACGTTGCTCGATCACTATTCGCCGGACGAAATCGCTGTTGTCTTCGCCCATGAGCTTGGTCACCACGCTCATGGCGACGTGCCACGGCTAATCGGAAGCCAGGCCGTAGTAACTTTTGTCGGCCTCTACCTGGGGAAGCTTGCCCTGGAATGGGGACAACACCAGTTTGGCTATCAAGGCGTGGCGGACGTGGCTGGCTTGGCGCTGTTGGCGCTTACTTTGGGAATTGTCAGTGTGGTGACCATGCCTATCTTGAACGCCCTTTCTCGCCACATGGAGCGTGCTGCCGATTGGTATGCGCTATGCTTGACTCAAGCGCCTCAGGCTTTCATCACGACGATGACGCGCCTCGCCGATCAGAATCTCGCTGAATACGATCCGGCGCGATGGGTCGAGATCCTGTTCTATGACCATCCATCAATCGCAGAACGCATCCAGATGGCGCGGCAGTTTATGAACGAGCGAAGAGTAGCTTGATGGGGCGCATGCTCAGACGTTCCCCCATTGCTTTTCCGCTCCGTCATGTGGTGATTGTCACCTTACTCACGATGTGCGTGCTCGTCGTCGTATCGTTCGCGCGACTAGCCATCACCGAGTATCAGCTCAATCTCCAGAAGCAAGCGCTAGAGCAAAAGATAAGCGAGCTCAAGCAGGAAAATCAGCGTCTTCGTGCAAATATTGACTACCTGCAAACCGACGCAGCGATCGAAAAGCTGGCCCGAGAAGAGCTTGGCTGGACCAAGCCCGGCGATACGGCAGTCATCGTCTTAACCGATCAGCCGGCACCGGGCCCGGTACCGCCGCCGAGCCCGTCCAGCACACCGCCATCCGTTCCAGCCTGGCAACAGTGGTGGAATCTATTCTTCGCAAGTCCACAGGCTGAACGGTAAGCACGTTACTACTTCGTCAGCGCTTCTTGTGGCTGAGCTGAATTCGCCCGGTCCATCTCCTGTTGGCGCGCGATCGCCTCGCGTAAGGCGATAATGCGTGCTTCCGCAGCATCTAACCGAGCCTGAAGCTTCGATTCAAACTGTAGTAGAAGATCGAGCATAGCCTCGGCCTGGCCTTGTAGTGCGGCTTTGGCCTCGATCAATTGAGATTCTAGTTCGCGGTCGTAATCCTTGGCCATGACTCTTCGTCCCCTCCCGCGTCAATGGTTTGTGACGAACTTCGTTCGCGTCGATCAAATCGCATTCTACGCATCGCAGTGGGGCAAGTCGATTAAAGCGTGGCGTGATTTGATTAAGCGGGAGTTAGAGATTTTCCTTCAGCAGAAGGCACAGTTTGTGCCAATGAGGCCGGCGTGAAGGATCATGCGCACAATCAGCCGGTCGTCACTGTCCACTACGCTCAATCCCTCGATGGGCAGATTGCAACCTGCACCGGGGATTCTCGGTGGATTAGCTCGCCGGCCACTCTTACCTATGCCCACGCGTTGCGCGCGGAAAATCAGGCGGTGTTAGTAGGAGTTGGCACGATCATCGCTGATGATCCTCGTCTGACGCTGCGACTTGTTCGGGGCGAACAACCCCGGCGCGTGGTGCTCGACAGCGCTTTACGAATTCCCCTCGGATCGATGGTGCTCAACGACTCGGCAAAGGCTTCGACAGTGCTGATTACGACGCCCCGCGCGTCGGCCGAGCGGATTGTCAGGCTCTGCGCTAAAGGGGTTGACGTCGTTGTTGTCGAGGAGAGTGACGATGGAAAGGTCTGTCTGGCCAGCGCACTGGAGTGCCTATCGTCCTTTGGCATTGAACGTGTCTTGGTGGAAGGCGGAAATCAGACGATCACCTCGTTTCTGCGGGCTGGGCTTGTCTCACGCCTGGCGATTTGCATCGCGCCACTTTTGATCGGCAAGGGAGTGGGGGCGGTGGGAGATCTCGGTGTGGTTCGATTGGCGCAGGCGATCCGATTCCAGACAGCCCAGTGGATCCCTGCTGGTCCAGATCTCATCTTCGAGGGAAAATTGTGACCTCTCAGGCGGTGGCCATATGGACGATCGGACGCCGCCTCGTCGAGCTCCGTTCGGAAAGCATCGGAATACCGCGGGGTGGACAGGTCCGGGTGCAAACGATGGTCTCGGCGATTAGTCACGGCACCGAGATGCTCGTCTACCGAGGCGAAGTTCCCGAAGACCTCAGCTTGGATCTGCCAACCCTAGTCGGTGGCTTTGGTTACCCGATCAAGTACGGCTACGCTTGTGCAGGGCGTGTGGTCGACGTTGGTGAAGGCGTTTCCGACGTCCGACCCGGCAGTCACGTCTTCGCATTTCACCCCCACCAGAGTGAATTCATCGTAGACGAGCGCGTCGTCGTGGTGGTACCCGATAAGCTGCCAGTTTTGCGTATCGCCATGCTGGCGAACTTGGAGACAGCGGTCAACGTGATGCTGGACACCCCGCTGGCGTTCGGCGAAACGGTGGCCATCTTCGGCTTGGGCACGGTCGGGTTACTGCTCTGCTCGCTCGCCTCTTTACGAGGAGGCGAAGTCGTGGCAATTGATCCATTGCCACGACGACGCGAGTGTGCACTGCAGTGGGGTGCACGTCTCACGCTCGAGCCTCATGAACGGATCGCCGAAGAGATTCGGTCGCTCACCAACGGACGCGGCGCGGACGTCGCGCTCGAAGCCAGTGGACAGCCAGCGGCGCTGCAACATGCGATCGATGCCGTCGCGTTTCAAGGGACGGTCGTCGTTACTTCGTGGTATGGTAACAAGCTAGTCTCGCTGGACCTTGGCGCTCGTTTCCACCGAGATCGCTTGCGGTTGCGCAGCTCACAGGTGTCGACGATCGATCCGGCTCTGAGTCGTCGCTGGGATCGTCAGCGACGACTGGCGGTTGCCGTCAATTTGCTGGACCGCCTGCCCCTAGAAGATCTCATTTCGCATCGCTTCCCAATCGACGCTGCCGCGGCAGCGTATGACCTAATTGATCGATACCCCGAACAGGTTCAGCAGGTAGTCTTTGAGTACTGAGATCCAGAATGTGAATGTGGTTGAGTCAGCGCTATGTTTGAGATTGGCGTGATTGGACAATTCGAAGCGGCGCATTCTCTCCGTGGTGATTTTGGTCCTGCGGCTCAGTTGCATGGGCATACTTATCGAGTCGAGCTCGTCGTGCGCGGCGATCGGCTTGGTCCAGACGATACTCTCATCGACCTTGGGGTACTTCGCCCAAGTTTCGATCACGCACTTGCCGAGTTGAACTATAAGTATCTGAATCAGATCCCCTCGCTTCAGGGACGCAACTCAACTGCCGAGGTGGTTGCCGAGGAGATCTGCCGTTTGGTTATTCCCACGCTCGATGCCCACGCGATTAGTTCAGTCCGGGTGCAAGTCTGGGAATCGCCATTCGTCTATGGGGCCTACGAAGTCACTTTAGAGCGGGGCGCGGTCTGATTGGGAGGAATGTCGGGATTGTGACGAGCAAGGTCGGGCACCACATGGTATGATGATAACGCCTGATTGGGAGAGGAACGGAAGGATACCGTAGGTATGCCAAAGAAGCGGGATCGGCGTGGGCGCTCGGCACGCTCGGCTCAGCAGGCGCAATTGCCTCGACGCGGTAATCGCGTGCCTTTTCTGATTATCACTTTGCTCGCCGCGTTTGCCACCCTGGCCCTGGTCGTCGCCGGATTTTTGAACTATTCCACGCCGACGACAGCTCCGGCGGTTGCTCCGACGTTTGTCCCAATCACGACTCCTCAGGCGCTATCTGCCCCGTGGGTTCCTTTGGGAATTGTCTTCCTGAGTTAGGCGTCTTTCAGCCTTAACGTCCAACGAGCGTTTCGACCTTCTGTTCGGAGCGGCATCGAAGCCAGTCGTCCACCATAAATGACGAGCGGCTGGCTTCGCCATAGGTCGCTTCTACAGCTCGGCTAAGATCAAATCGATCGTCGCGATAGCTTCGTCGACTTCCGCTTTCCCAATGATGAGCGGCGGTACCATCCGGATGGTTTGCGGGCCCGTATTATTCAAAATCAGGCCGCGCTTCAATCCTTCAGTGACGACTTTAGCCGCCGATTCGGTCTTGAGATCAAAGGCAAGCATAAGGCCCATGCCCCGGACCTCGGCAATGAGGTCGTGGCGAGATTGCAGGTCACGGAGCTTAGCGAGAGCGTAGGCGCCAATCTCAGCGCTGTGGACGGCGAGATCCTCGCGAAGAATTGTTCCAACAGTCGCCACGCCAGCCGCGCAGGCCAATGGACTGCCGCCAAAGGTTGAGCCGTGATCGCCTGCTGAAAGGATGCTCACCGCTTCTTTGGACAGAAAGGCACCGATTGGGACACCACCCGCCAGCCCCTTCGCCAACGTAAAAACGTCAGGTTCGACGCCATGATGCTCGAACGACAGAAACTTCCCGGTGCGACCCATGCCAGCCTGAATCTCATCGAAGATAAGAAGCAATCCTTGTTCGTTGCACCACTGGCGGACACCGACCAAATAGTCGTGGTTGGCGAGGTGAATGCCGCTCTCACCCTGGACCACTTCCAGCATAACCGCGCAGGTCTGGGGACCAGTCGCCGCCTTCAGGGCAGCCAAGTCGTTGAATGGAACTGAAACAAACCCGGCTGGCATCGGCTCGAATGGCTTGTGGTACTTGGGCTGGCCAGTCGCGGCCAGTGTAGCTAGCGTGCGCCCATGGAACGAGTTATCCGCAGTGATGACTTCGTAGGCACCGTTCCGATTCAGTCGCCCCCACTTACGGGCAAGCTTCAGTGCACCCTCATTGGCCTCGGCCCCACTGTTCGCAAAGAAGATCCGATCCGCGCATGAGTTCTCGATCAGAAGTTGAGCCAACTCGAGCTGAGGCGTGGTGTAGTAGAGATTGGTTGTGTGGATGAGGGTTCGGGCCTGATGGGTAATCGCCTCGACGACGGCCGGATGACAATGACCTAGGACGTTGACCGCGAGACCGGCCACCATGTCGAGATATGAGTTGCCCTTGTCGTCCCAGACACGTGCGCCTTCACCCCGGACCAATACGAGCGGCAGCCGGTTGAAAGTTCGCATGTAATATTTGGCTTCAAGTTCTTGCCAGTTCTGCGTGGTCAGTTGCAACGTCCGCCTCCTGATTTTCATCGGCTGGTCGCCGGTCTAATTCCGCGGTGATCATGGTGCCAACGCCACGGTCAGTAAATAGTTCGCGAATCAGCGCATGCGCAACGCGTCCATCGATGATGTGGCTGCGTTCCACGCCAGCCAACGCTCGCAAGCACGCTTCAACTTTTGGAATCATCCCGCCACTGATGACCCCTTCGGCGATCAGCGAGCGGACCTGGCTCGCCGTCAACGCTGACAATAGCTTATGCTCAGCGTCGAGAACGCCGGGAACGTCGGTAAGAAAGATCGCTTTGGCTGCCCGAAGGGTTGCCGCGAGCTCGGCCGCCGCGGTATCAGCGTTAAGGTTCAGACTTTGACCATCGTCTCCCAGAGCGATCGGCGCGACGACGGGAATATAGCCCGCCTCGGTCAAGGCTTGCAGCGGCGTCAGATCCACCGCGTAAACTTCCCCGACGCGTCCAAGCTCAGGGTCGACCGATCGCGCGCGGAGCAAACCGCCGTCGAGGCCACACAAACCGACCGCGTGTCCGCCAAATCTCTGGAGCTCGGCCACAAGCTGTTTATTGACCTGACCAGCCAGAGTCATAATCACTAGCTCCATTGTCTCGTCGTCGGTTACGCGTAGCCCTTTGACAAAGCGGGGCTCCTTACCAACGCGTTTCAGCCACTGGCTGATTGCGTTGCCACCACCGTGAACCAGAACGATCCGGATCCCGAGCCGGTGGCAGATAACGACATCTTCGATCGTCGTGTCGTGTTGGCCAAGCGCACTACCACCCAACTTGACGACGATGGTCTTTCCTAGGTAACGACTAACGTACGGCAAGGCCTCCGCCAAAGTAGCGGCTAAATCCGACTCTCCCAAGAATTGCTTTCCTCCCATGAAGCGTCCTGCATACTCAGGTCGTGTATTTACCGTTGATCTCCACGTATTGCTCGGTAAGATCGCATCCCCAGGCAGTAGCCGTAGCTGAGCCTAGGTGGAGATTCGCACGGATAAAGACCTCCGGTCCTGCCATCTGGGCAACAGCCGTGGCACGATCGAAGGGCAGAATGTTGCCATCACGCATCAGCCACACGTCGCCGATTAGGATGTCCGTGCGGTTTGGATTAACCGCGGCACCACTGTAGCCAAGTGCACAGAGGATGCGCCCCCAGTTTGGATCGGCGCCGTAGACCGCGGCTTTGAGGAGACTAGACGAAACAACGGCCCGGGCGGCCTTGCGGGCATCCTCTGCCGATGCTGCTCCGTCCACAGTTACCTCGATCAACTTGGTCGCTCCCTCGCCATCACGGGCGATCGCCTTCGCCAGGTGAATCGTCACGTCGTCAAGGGCGGTCTGAAACGACGAGGCTTCGGGTGTCCCGGCAACGATTGGCCGATTTTCCGCCGCGCCATTCGCTAGGACGACGAGCGTGTCGTTCGTACTGGTATCACCATCCACCGAAATCATGTTGAAGGAATGATCGGCCGCGGATCTTAGCGCTTGTTGGAGGAAGCTCGGCTCAATCGCGGCGTCGGTGGTGACGAACGCGAGCATCGTCGCCATGTTCGGGTGGATCATGCCGGATCCTTTCGCCATGCCGCCAACTGTTATTGTTTTCCCAGCGATTTGAATGCGCACGGCCCGTTCTTTGGAACGCAAATCGGTTGTCATAATCGCTTGGGCCGCCGTGCCGCCGGCGTTGGGAGACAGTTTAATCTGCTCGACGCCGTGGCGAATCTTGTCCATGGGCAGGTGAACACCAATCACGCCAGTGGATGCGACCAGGATCTCATCGGGCTCGGCGCCAATCTTCGCGGCAGCTAAGCGTGTCATCTCCTCGGCGTCCGCCGAGCCACGCTCGCCAGTGCAGGCGTTGGCGTTGCCCGCATTGACGATAAACCCACGTGCCCGGTGGTTCCGACGGATACGCTGCTCGCTCAGATCGACTGGTGCCGCGCGGACCTTGTTCGTTGTGAACACTCCGGCCGCCGTGGCCGGTCGATCGGATGCGACGATACAGAGGTCAAGCGCGCCGGTCTTCTTAATGCCTGCCGCAACGGCGCCTGCAAGATATCCTTTGGCGGAAGTGACTCCTCCACCAGCCAGCACGTCCATTAACACCAAACGCTCCTGAGCGCTTTAGAATAACTCGGGAATAGGCTGAATAGGCTGAAAGGGAGGATGGCGATCGAGCAGAGACCAATTTCTTCCCTGTCACGATAGTCTCCCGTCCGCCGATTCCTCAGAGCGGCATCAGCAAGCGTAATCATACGCGATTCAAAGGAGACTGCCAAGACTCGGCGAATGATCGTCGGCGAAGGACGAGTTGAGTAAGGGTGAGGGGATACCACATTGGAGAACGTTACCCGCTCGTCTGGCGATCACCCGCCTCGCTTCGTCGGAAAGACGTGCTAGAACAATGATCTGATTGTCCATCGGGGGAAAGCATCGAAGCGGTAACGCGGTGGAGGGGGCAGGATTCGAACCTGCGTAGCCATTTCAGGCGACAGATTTACAGTCTGTTGGTATTAACCACTCACCCACCCCTCCAGGTGAGCGAAGGGCACAGCCTTCACTGTGCCCGACACATATTATCATACGATAAAGCGCTTAAAAACGCAAATCACCAGTGACCGGTTGACCAGTCGGCTTCAGACGGGCTTATTGGTGCTCGCCGGGCTTGCGTCGCGGCCCAAGCCTTCCCGTCGCAGCGACGCGACGAAGTTGGCTGATTTGAGTTGGCTGTCGGCCACGCTCGTGGCATACCCTGTGCACACGTGCTCCAACTCGCTGACGAGCTCCGGACTCAAGTGAAGGCGGCTGGCCAGGTTCCAGTTTCCCTCTTGATAAAGGCGCAAGACTTTCAACCCGTTGGTCGTGAGGGGAGTCGCTTGCGGATCCGCGGTTCGGCAGATGCTGCAAAGAACACCACCATTGGGGATACTGAAGGCGTTTCCGACCGGTTCCAACGGCTTGCGGCAGAGCACACAGTCGCGTAGCTCCGGGCGGTAGCCTAGTAGACCCACGGCTTGCATCTCAAAGAGCCTGACCACTTGATCCGGACGACGGGCGGAGGCGAGCCGCTCAAAGGTTGCAATCAGGAGATCGAACAAGGCGGGATTTTCCGCTCGTTCCTCAGTAAGTCGATCGATGAGCTCGGCAACGTAATAGGCCAGGCCGGTGCGCCAAAGATCCTCGCGCAAGCCAAGAAAAGACGAGACGGTTTCGACCTGGGTGATCACGTCAAGGTTACGGCCGCGAGCCAGCATCAGCCGACTGTGGGTAAAGAGCTCGAGGTGTCCGCCAAGCTTGCTCGTCGGGCGGCGTATTCCCTTAGCAACGGCCCGCAGCTTGCCGTAAGCACTCGTGTAGAGCGTGACGATGCGGTCAGTTTCTCCTAGGTCGTGCCGACGTAATACCACGGCATCGGTACGCAGCAGGCGAGGTGACGCCATGGTTGCCCCTTAATCGTGCCTTATCTCACGATATTCTAAGGTTTGGGGGTAGGTACAGCAAGAAGACTAGAAGCTAACCGATATGGCGGCCGTTTGCGCTTTATTGCGACTTCAGCGTGCCGTGACTTTCATGACCAGGATTTCGTTGACGACGCGTTCGACTCCCGGTATGTGCCGGGCGATATCCTCGGCGGCTTCCTTCTCTTGCTCGCTAAATAGGACGCCACTCAGGGTAACGACTCCTTCGCCATACCGAACCAGTAGATTGGCTTCGTTGATTCGTCCGTCAAAGGCCAGAGCGTCGCGCACCATTTGTGCGGTATCAACTCCCATGTGCTTCCCTCCTCGGATATTCTCTCTCCCTCTGGGACGAAGGTTAGGGTAGGGGCTACCTGCCAATTTTACTTGCTGTGGTGGCCCAATTAGCCACGTGTAAGTAGGGCATGCGTAAACTCTCTGGTCCGTTAGTCGTTCCCGGTTTCGCATAATTGATACCGCTTGAAAGCAGGGGGGCGGCCTCTCAGTTGACGTTGATAAGAGCATGGCCTACTATGGACTGGCGCAGCCGTTCCGGTCGGAGGAGATTCATGGCAGACTTATTCGCAAAATGTGCTACGCTAACGAAGCCGCGCGAAGTCGAGGCGATGGGATGCTATCCGTTCTTCATTCCCTTGGAATCGGAAGCAGGCCCCGAAGTGACGATCCAAGGACGACGATTTGTCATGCTTGGCTCGAACAATTATCTTGGGTTGACTCAGGATCCTCGCGTCAAAGAAGCCGCGCGGCTCGCTATTGATCGCTATGGAAGCGGCTGCACCGGATCCCGGTTAATGAATGGAACTCTTGACTTACACCGAGAGCTGGAAAGCCGATTGGCGCGCTTTGTCCTCAAGGATGATACGCTCGTTTTCACGACGGGCTTTCAAACGAACCTGGGAGCGATCACCGCGATTGCCGGACGCCACGACACGATCGTTCTCGATCGGAGTGTCCACGCGAGCATTATCGATGGCTGCCGCCTCTCAATGGCGGAGACCATCCGTTTCAAGCACAACGATATGGCGGATCTCGAGCGAGTTCTTCAAGGTATCGATCCCAAAAGAGGGATATTGATCATCGTCGATGGTGTCTACAGTATGGAAGGTGACGTCGCCAACGTTCCGGAACTGGTTCGCCTCAAGAAGAAATACGGGGCGCGTCTGCTCATCGACGAAGCGCACAGTGTCGGCGTTTTCGGTGCGGGGGGACGGGGAGTCGCCGAGCACTTTGGATTACTCGATGAAGTCGACTTAATTACCGCGACGTTCAGCAAGTCGTTCGCCTCGATTGGCGGATTCGTCGCGGGTAACGTTGACGTGATCTACTACATTCGCCACATGGCCCGGGCATTGCTCTTCAGCGCGGCCCTACCGCCGGCGAGCACGGCGGCAGCGCTCGCCGCGCTCGATATTATTGAGAACGAGCCCGAACGAAGAGAGAAGCTTTGGGAGAACACCCGTTATCTGCAAAGAGGCCTCAACGACCTACATTTCTCAACCGGTCAGAGTAGTAGCCCGGTCATCCCCTTGATCGTCGGCGATGAGATGCGACTTGCGATGTTCTGGCGTGGTTTGTTCGACGGTGGTGTCTTTACCAATGCCGCGGTCAGTCCGGCCGTCGAACCCGACCGCGCGTTGATTCGGACGAGTCTGATGGCAACTCATACGCGCCAGCACCTTGATTATGCGCTCGAGGTCATGGAATCGACGGGTAGACGCTTAGGTATCCTCTGACGCATGACCGAGGAGGGCACCTGACGTGCGCGTTTTGATCGCCATGTCGCATACCGGTGGTGGTCATCGAGCAATGTCTCTTGCGCTCGAGAAAGCCCTGCATCGTCAGTTTGGTAGCTCTGTTTCGGTCGAAATCGCCGACGTTTTCGGCGTTGGCTCACCAAGTGTCGTCGAACGGGTGACACGACTGTATGGACCGGTCATTCGAGTTGCCCCCTGGTTCTATGGGTGGCTGTATTATGCCGTCAACGATCCGCGACGCTATCAAGTGTTCTCCCGGTTCAGTTGGCCGGCCACCCGACAGAAAGTTTTGCATCTGTTCGAGGAATACCAACCGGACGTTGTCGTCAATACTCATCCGCTCGCCAATCGACCGATTCTCGATGCGGTCGAAGTGTACAGCCGCAAGATCCCAGTGGTGGCGAGCGTGAGCGAGCTTGTTTCAGTTCACGTGAGCTGGGTCGATCCGCGTTTGGACCTACTCAACACCGCGACGACCGAAAGCTTTCGGTGCGTCATCGGTTGGGGAGCAGATTCAGACCGGGTACGTTGTCTGGGCCTGCCGGTGGACGAGTGCTTTGCCACTGTCGAGACGACGCCAGCCGAGCTCCGTGCTACCATGGGGCTCGACCCGGGGCGCTTCACGGCGCTGCTGATCGGTGGTGGGGAAGGGGCAGGTGGACTCGAAGAGATCGTTCGCGAGATACAGGCGACCGATCTCGACGTACAGCTCATCGTCGTCTGTGGCCGCAATCAGCGCCTGCGCCAGCGACTGGAGCGTTCGCGGCTGCGAACGCCTACCTTCGTTTTAGGCTTTGTCAAAACTATTCCCGAACTGATGCACGCATCAGACGTGGTCATCACCAAAGGGGGACCACAAACGATTGCCGAGTCCCTCGTCGCAGGGCGGCCGGTCATCTTGACCCAAACCCTTCCTGGTCAAGAGGAAGGGAACGGCACCTTTGTCGAGAGCCGTGGTGTTGGCTTTGCCCCTGGTCCGGTCCCGAAGATCGTCGGCAATCTGGCTAAGTTAGTTAGAAATCCTGATGAACGTCGTTGGATGACGGCGAATGCCTGGCGTCACGGCAAGCCATTAGCCGCTCGTCAAATGGCTGATCTCATTTATCAGGTTGGAAATTATTGACTGCAGTAGAGATGGCCTTCGATGCGCTCAAAGGGCGAACCTGCCTGGTTACCGGAGCGACTGGTTTTCTCGGCAGCTACGTTGTTGAGCGCTTGGTCGATGCTGGCGCTTCGGTCCGATGCCTCGTTCGAGCGAGCAGCAACTGCGTCTTCCTTCCATCGTCTGGGATCCAGTTCTGCCATGGTGACGTCACCGATCCTGATTCCCTGTCATTCCCCTTGCGCGATGTGGATTACGTTTTTCACCTTGCTAGCCTGATCAAAGCACGCTCGCCAAGCGCCTATTATCGTGTGAACTATCTCGGTACGATTAATCTCTTGGAGGCCTGTCAGAACGTGGCCCCCTGGCTGAGGCGAGTGGTCGTCGTTAGCAGCCTGGCCGCGGTCGGCCCTTCGCTGCCGGGGGATCCGCTGGATGAGTCTTCACCCTGTTGCCCGACTACCCCTTATGGTAACAGCAAGTGGCAGCAAGAACAAGTCGCGACGGCTTATTCCAAGCGGCTACCGGTGACGATCATCCGTCCGCCTTCGATCTATGGACCGCGAGATCGTGAGACGTTGGCGATCTTTCAGTGTGCCGCCCTCGGCCTTGTCCCGTCCTTGCCGGTAGAAGGCGAGTTGAGCATCGTCCACGCGGCCGACGCAGCCGACGGAATTCTGATCGCGGCGACTTCTGCCGAGGCCGTCGGCCGAACCTACTTTATTGCTGGCGATGAAACACCTTCGTATCGCGAGCTCATGACGTTGATTGGCACCGCGGTTGGACGACATGGAGTGAAGGTGCCGGTCTCCGGATGGATGCTTCGTCTGGCTGGGCGCATCGCAGAGGCAGCACGCGAGGTGACCGGCACACCAATTATCTTTGACCGCTGGAAGGCAGAAGAAATTCTTGGCGGCTTTTGGGCTTGTCGGAACACTCGGGCGAAGTGCGAGCTAGGGTTTGAGCCTCGGGTTCCACTCCAGCGAGGCCTTGCCGATACCGCCAAATGGTATCGAGCAATGGGGTGGCTGTTAGTCTAATTCTCTCCCCCTCTGGGAGGGGATTAGGGGGCCAGCCAATGTCATCTGCTCTGGTTGCTCACAGGACCAGGAGTAACTCGGTGGTGCCATCGTGTCATTAGTGGATCACTGCCCGCGCCATGATCAATGCATCCACTTGTCGTGCACCACTACGTTTGATCGCTCTGGCGGCCGCGCGAAGCGTGCTGCCGGTGGTTGCCACGTCGTCGAGCAGGAGAACTGACTGGTGGGCGAACGCGCCGGGGTCGGCGTGAAAGGCGCCTCGGACGTTCAGCCAACGCTCTTTCCCGGGTAGGGAGACCTGAGCCGGAGTATCTTTGACCCGCTGCAGCGCATTGTCAACGAGCGAAAGGTTAGTGATCGCTGAAAGCGCTTGAGCAAGGAGCGCGGACTGATTATAACCCCGCTCAGCTAAGCGTCGCGGATGCAAGGGCACCGGAACAACAAGATCACTCGGCGGCACGGACAGTTCGGTCAGCGCTGCTTGGACCATGGGCTCGGCCAGGTGGCGTGCTCCTCGGTATTTGAGCTGGTGGATCGCGGCGCGAATTGGACCTTCAAATAAAAACGCGCAGCTCACTTGCTCGAATTCTGGGGGATCGCGCCAGCAGTCCGGGCACACCGCTGCTCCGCTCATGGGGATGGCGCAGTGGCGGCAGTGATCGGCTGGAAGTCGTGGGGTAGCGGCAAGGCATCGTTGACACAGCCAACTTCCTCGCTCACGACAGCCAACGCAACGGGGAGGGTAGAGAACGTCGAGGAAGAAGCGCATCACCTGTTGACGGACAGACATTGATGACGGTATCCTTAACCTTGGACTAGAGCTTGAACTCGAGTTTGAATCGTAGCTGGTCCCAGAGAGGGTGAGGCCCAAATGCCGCTATATGAATATCGTTGCGCTGATTGTGACACACGATTTGACCGTTTGATCAAGCACGAGCATGCCGACGATGCGATGACCTGCCCGAGCTGCGGCAGTACCCGATCTCGACGCCTGATCTCGGTATTTGCGACTTTCTATCCGAGTGGCACGCGCGCTTCGGATCTACCGACGGCAAGCTCTGGTGGATGTGGATGTGGGGGCGCATGCTCCTGCGGCGGCCACTGAGTGGGGAGCTTCTAGCTCGCCGGGTGGATCGGGATCTGATTCGGGTAGGCCGGCAAATCCAGGTTGTTTTGCCTCGTCAAAGTGATTTGTGCCTGCGGATAAGACGTGCGCAGGTAGCTCAGCATGCCGCCTTTGCGCGCCAGGGCTGGTTCGAGCACGTCAGGTGCACCGATGGCATCAAAAACGACCGGCGACGTGATCTTGACGCCATTGACTGTGACTTGACCAGTCTTCCCGCCGATTGCCGTGTTGTAGACAACCCGCTGGCCGCTAATCGCGATTGCCTCGGCCCCCGCGTTACGTACTTCGTTCAAGAGGTCCTCGACGTCGACCGGACGGAGTGCCGCATCAATCGTTAGCTCAACCCCTGGTCCGGTTACTTCAACGACACCATTGAATGCTTCTAGTCGCGCCTCTTCGGCTGCCAGATCTTCCTGCTTGCCAGCGTCGTACGATCGCGTGAAATTGCCCTGCTGTGAGAGAAGAGTGTCGACCTCTTGGCGGAGCAAGGTGTTGCTATCGTAGAGATCCCCGGCAATGGTTGCGAGGTCGTTAGCTGACTCCCCACTCGTCGATTGCCGCAAAGACTCTTGGGTTCGGAGCTGGATCATGAGCGCAAAACCAAAAATGAGGCAGACAAAGAACAAACCGAGGCGCGATGTGCCAAGCCACGAGCGTATCCTCTTAAATGGTATGCGTCGTTCCTTCGATTGAAGGAGAAGCCGGTCAGCGCCCGGTGCGCCAAGCGACCGCACGATTCTGAAATCAGGGGTAGCAGCATCCCGTTCGTCAGCCTGGCGTGCCATTGGCGATCACCGTATACTTCATGTTAACGCTCCCATCGTACGCCGGTAGGGTAAAAGGACCAACTTTGACGACCTTCATGACCAAACCGTACATGTTAACGCGGGCCTTGAGATCGCTGAGATTGCTGCTATCTTGGAGCGCCTTTTGGATTGAGGCCACGTCACCAACGGCAATGATGTGATAAGGCGGCGAGGTCCGCGTATCGTTGATCAGAATCGTGGTACCCACGCAGTATACCGACGTCGAATTAACGAAACGCTCACCGTTGACCGCGATTCCGACCGCGCCAGAGCCCCACAAGAGGTTGACAATATCGCGAATCTGGTACTCGTGAACGAGGTAGTTGTCCGGATCATCCGAAGGCAGGAGTCGCGTAGCGGTGCTATCGTCGAGGAGGATCTCGATACCATTCCCTTGGAGAGGCACCGTGCCGGCTAGAGCTCGTTGGGTGGCCAGGGCAGAACTCAAGCTGGCAACGGCAGATTGGCTGCGAGACATCTGTTGCTGCTCGGCGGCGGTCTGAGCTCGCAGATCGGTGATCTGTTTCTTGAGCTGACTTTGTTCAGCTTCAAGCCGATCTATCGTCTGCTGGATTGAACTGTTGCGCGAGCCGGCGACGTTCGATGATTCGGTAACTTGGCTTTGCCATTGGGCTATGACAAAGACGCCCAAGGCCATCGCGAGCAAGGTGGCGAGAATCGTGCGCCGGTGGAGGCGGGCCGACAGCCAATCACCACTGGGTTTGAAAACGGAGGCTGCGGTGCCATTTGTCGATAAATCGGGTGGCACGACCAACGCTGGTTGAGTCAAAAATCCCATCCCTACCCCGCTGCGGTTGAGCCAAGAAAGCCTCACGTCCGCCTCCGCTCCAGTCGGCTTAGCATCACGCCACTAGCACCTAAAGCAACCGTCACTAATAAAACACGCAAAGCGACCGTAAGTATCGCGTCATACCAGAATCCGAAAGGGAACATTTGGATCAAATGATCGGTGCGTGGATCCAGCTCCCAATAGTTGTTCTGAAAAACCGTCTCGTGAAAAGTGAGGAAAAGCTGATCAAACGACGTATAGCTCAAAACTCCGGTGATGATCACTAGAAGAAAAGTCAATAGTGCACCGAGAGTCAACGTACGGGCGATCGCCTGGCGACCCCCCCAGGGTGCAGCCACGAGACCAGTGCCGATAAAGGCAATGACGATGAGTAACGACACGAATTCGATATGAGAGATCACTTGAATCAAGGAGCGGACGTCGTTCATGTGTAGGATCTCTTTTTGCTTGAACACGTCCGGGTTGGCACCGCTTTGACTCAGCGCATCAGGTAGGGATTCCGATGAGCTAAAGAATCGGATGATTCCTTGATTGACTCGATCCAGCTCCATCGTGGACATCCCCGTGGTCGCTTCGACGTCGTACTTTGTTTCGCCAGCATGGTAGAACCCGGCGTCGTAGAATAGCGTCGTCACGATCGCGCTCGTCACAACGATCGGTAAGAGAAGAATACACAGCCACGAGAGTACTTGTAGGAGGATACGCACGGTCGTTGGACTGCCTCTCTGAGAAAACGTTACCCTCTCTCTGCGTGCATTCTTTCGTTTGGAAGCGTGTGAATACAAAACGTAACCAGTCAGAGGGTCAAATCGCCAAGTTTTATGATAGGTCTCGGGTCATCTGGTGTCAAGCAGAAATTCGTGTCCGGGGCCGACTTGAGGCCCCTTTTAGAGGTTTTATCCTTCCCGAGACGGAGAAGAGTTGATAAGTTGACAGGGGAAGCGTCACGATCGTCATGGGCGCTAGAGGTATGATCGAACTCGATGAAACAAACTATCACAATTGTTGGACTAGGACCGGGATCGCTCGATCTGCTCACCCGAAAGGCCGTTCAAATTCTCGAACAGAGCCGTGCGGTCTTTGTTCTCAGCGAGGAGCATCCGGTCGTTCAGTCTTTGAAGGAGCAAGCCAAGATCGTTGTTCTTGGCGACGGTGCAAGTAGGCCGGAATCGGTTGCTTACAAGCTACTTAGTCGACGATCGGCAAGCGTTGTCTACGCCGCGCCGGGCAATCCCCTGGAAGATGACGCCGTGGCCCGCTGCATTGTCGAACAAGCGGCATCGAGCGCTTGGTCGATCCAGGTCGTGCCGGGCGTGAGTTATTTGGACGTTGCGCTGGAAGCGCTCCGATTGACCCATCACACACCCGGCTTGCAGGTAGTCGATGCTAGTGAGCTTGTCCGACAGACGGCGACTGAGACGAAAGAAGCGGTTGACGTGTTTGCGGGCGTTTATCGAACGCTGGACCCGACGCGACCGTTGATTGTCCAGGACGTCGCGACCGTTCATGATCTGGAAGATGCTCGACGTGCCCTGGCATTGCTCTATCCGGACGATCAGCCCGTCACTTTGGTCTCGATCTCCATGGAAAACGGAACGATCTCGATCGAGGAAGTCACTCTCTCGACTCTAACGCAGGTCGAGGCCGATGGTCAGCGATTGTGCTTGTATCTGAAGCCGCTCGATCGTCTGAGCGATTTGGCCGCGTTCGATACGCTTCGTTATATTGTCGCTCGGTTGCGGGCCCCGAATGGCTGTCCTTGGGATCGCGAGCAGACCCACGAATCGATGAAAAAGCATCTTCTTGAAGAAACCTACGAGGCGGTATCGGCACTCGATCAAGGCAACCTTCAGCAGTTTGCGAGCGAACTCGGTGATGTCCTGTTACAGGTGGTCATGCACAGCCAGCTCGGACGGGAAGCGGGCAAATTCGAACTCGAAGACGTCTTGCGGGCGGTGAATGCTAAGCTGATCCGCCGTCATCCGCACGTCTTCGGGAACGTCGAGGTCAGCAGTAGTGCCGACGTTCTACGGAACTGGGAGCGCATCAAACGTTCTGAGGGAGAAGGGGCAGTCAGTCCGTTCTTCGGAATTCCAGAAGCGGCACCGGCACTGATGCGGGCGGATGCTGTGCAGAGCCGAGCAACGCGGTATGGCTGGATTCCCCCGGCGATCGAGCCGGGGCTAAAGGTAATCGAACAGCCGGGCCTTGGCGAAGAGGAATTCGAGCGGTATTTGGGAGATACTCTTTTTGGATTGGTCTCCTTGGCGCGTCAGCACCACGTGGATCCCGAGGAAGCGCTCCGTCTCACGACGAATCGCTTCTGCGCCGCCCTTGATCAGGTGCTGGCCGAGTGCCAAGTCGAAGGTAAGCCTTTCGAAACGCTGGAACTAGAAGAACGGAGGAGACGGCTCGCGGACGCCATGGTTAGAGTCTAGCTTAGGATCGCTTCGCGAATTCGGCGAATGCGTAGAGCTAGCTGGAGTGACAGGCGCACTTCGGGGTCTTCGAGATCGATGCCGGCAATCGAGCGAATTCGCTGGAGACGATAGAGTAGGGTATTACGGTGTACGTGAAGCCGCTCTGCGGCTTCGGTTGGGCTACCGTGGCTGGAAAAATAGGCGTCGAGTGTCCGCAAAAGCTCGCCGTCGCTCTTGGCATCGTACGATGCGAGCTTGCCAATCGTTCCCTGATAGAACTCCTCGAGCTCGGGGTGGTCACGAATGCTCAGCAGGAGCCGATACAAGCCAAGGTCACTGTAAAAGATCGTTCGCCCATCACCAAAGATTGCCTGGCCTAGCTTGAGCGCGTCAACGGCTTGCTGGTAGGATTGGCGTAAGCCAGTCAGCCCAGGTAGCTCGCTGCCAACGCCTAAAGACAACGTAGCATCACCCAACCGTCGACTAAATGCCTCGCGCAAGCGCTCGGCGGTGCTGGCAAGCTGACCATTGTTCCCACTCGTGATGATCACGAGCTTGCCGTCGATCACCCCTGGCTGCGCCGAAGGAAATACTGAGCGAGCTTCCCGTTGCAAGGCATCGACCACGTTCGACGACGCATAGGTGCTGCGCAAGGCGGTTGCCAAGACGGCGTGGCCTTCGTCGAGGTCAAGGTCGAGGCGGGCGGCGCGCAGCCGCAGCGCGTCTACTGCCTGGCTCGTGCCAATCAGAAGCTCCTCGACGATACCGACTTGTACCCGTTCCTCGGCCGCGATCACCGCATGCTCGCGGGCGGTCTCGATTGCACTGGCTGCCGCGGCCGCAGAGACTGCCGATCGGTCGAGTTCGTCAAGATGCTCTTCGCGTTCGAGGACTGCGACGTAGCCGCTAATGCCGTCACGGGTCACGATTGGAGCGATCAAAGTTCCCAAGCCATCAGCGAGCTCAAAAAACTGTGAAGGTGGCTCAGACGCGGCAATGGGGTGACGGCGGGTCCATTCGTCAAGTCGAGCGGCGAGGTTCCGGCAATCCAGTGGCAGATCGTCAGACTCGTCGAGCTCGGACCGAACCCTCACCGAAAGATCCCGTCCGAACAGTATCGCGGCTTTCCCAGTGACGCGACTGAGTTCGTTCACGATCGCCGGTAGACCACGCCCTTCGATCGCTAACTCTGTGAGCTGGCGGTACAGGAGATGAATCCTTTGCTGAAAGTCAGCGCGAGTCTCGGCGATCAGACGCCCGATGGCCGCTTCAAGATCAAGCTGGCGCGGGTCAGTACGGAGGTTGAAAAGGGGAAAGTCATTTTGATCGGCCCACGCGATGGCGTCGGCTGGTGGGTCGTGGTAGACTGCCGCGCCCGACGTTTTCAGGCGAGCGACGCTTTGGAGCAAGCGCACCAGACTGAGGCTCGGATCTAAGGCCTTCAGATTCTCAATGGAGATGATCAGAAACTCGCCACCTTTGAGTGAGTGAAACCCCGGAGCCCGGGTCCGCAACGTGGCTGGCCAGGTGACGAGACGGCTCAATCCCCGCCCACCGGCCACGAGCAGCGTATCGTGCGGTAAAAGCTGTTTTTGAATAGTTTCGACGGTCGGTAGCGCCATTAACCCCACGCCCGGAATAAGCTGCGGCGCCGCTCTCCCGCAGCGTAAGCCGTCCGCCGCGGCATTCACCGTTGTTAACCCTAACACGTTGACAGGCCACGGTCGTCGTGCTCCTAGAACGAAACCCGTTGCCCTGGCTTGGTCCTACCGCACAATCGTTGATCAATGGCACAACCTCTGCATACGTTCCCCTTCGCCACTCCGGCCGGACCGGGGAAAACTTTGCAACGGAAACAGGAGGCTTAAGATGCTCTTCTTTGTCAAGTCGCAGTGTGAGCCGGGCAAGGTCGACGAATTGACTCGGAAAGTCATTAACGGCGAGATAACGAAGGTTCGCGGCAACATCGTTTTCCTTTCACCCGATGGCACCACCGGCTATGACATCGTCGAGGCCGATAGCGAGGCGGACGTTCGCGCGAAGTATGCTCCTTACAGCAATTATCTGCGTCTGGTCGAGGTTAGCCAGGTCGTGCCCGCGCACGAGTACTACGCGAACTTCGAGAAGCAGCATATGTCCACGGCAGCAGCGCAACGCTAGCGACTAATCGAGTCTCGTCAGAATAAAAAAACGCAGGAGGCGCATGATGCCTCCTGCGTTTTTTTATTCTGCACCCCGAACGATCGCCTCTCCTTTCGAAACCGCCGGCTAGCAGCGCTCGCCGAGATCCGCTAGGATAAACGAGCGTTGAACGAGATGTCGGGAGGGGATCGTGAAGCGTAGCGAATGGATCATCCAGAAGACAGAAATCGCGACTGACGGCAGTATGGTTTGCACCCACCACCCGGCTGCATCGGCGGCGGCGATCCAGATGCTCGAGCGCGGTGGCAATGCCATCGACGCAGCGGTAGCGGCCGGCTTTGCGGTCGGCGTGGCCGAGCCTTTCAGCAGTGGCCTCGGGGGGATAGCCCAACTGGTTTATCGGGAAGCGTCAACCGGACGCGTCACCGTTTTCGACGGCACCACCGTATTACCTAGGGCGATTCGACCCGAGTTGTTCCCCCTTACCGATCCGCCGTCTGTCGCGGGTATGTATAGCTGGCCGGCTGTCCAGGGCGACGTGAACAATACTGGCTGGCTTTCTCCCGGCGTTCCCGGGACACCACTATGCTTGCTGGAAGCGCTTGCTCGCTTTGGTCGACTTGGTCGCAGCGAGGTGCTGGAGCCGGCTATCGGCCTTGCTCGATCTGGCGTCGAGGTCGACTGGAATATTGCTCTGACGACGCTCGCGTCGGCCGACCGACTCGCTCAGTTCCCCTCTACCAAGGCGATCTATTTTCGTCCATCCGGGATTCCGCTCGCCGCCGAGGCGTTCGGTACAATTGCCGATCAGCTCCGCCAGCCAGACTTGGCGTGGACACTCGAACGCCTAGCCGAGGAGGGAGCGCCCGCGTTCTACACCGGCGTCGTTGCCCGACGCTTTGCCGAGGAAATGATGCAAAATGGCGGATTGATCACCGCGGAGGATCTCGCGGCGTATCGACTCCGCGTTTTCAATGGGGCAGTCACCGTCCCCTATCGGGACGTCGAAGTAACTGTTGCGCCGGAGACCGGAGGTGGCCTTACCATCGTTCAAGCGCTCAAGCTTCTCGATGGCTTCGACCTCACGCCTCTTGGTTGGGGATCGGTAGTGGCGTCGCATCTGCTGATCGAAGCGCTCCGGCGGGCATTCGCGGATCGGTTTCGTCACCTGGGCGATCCGGCCTTCGAGCCGGTCCCTTTCGCCGGGCTGCTTACCGATGCCTACGCGGCCGAGCGACGGGCGACGATCAACCCGTTGCGAGCGACACCAGAGATTGGCCCCGGCGATCCGTGGAAGTATCAGGCGGGCAGTCTGCCGCCGTCGCTGCCTTCTCGCGTGGTTGCCCCCGATCCCGGCCATACGACTCACATTACCGTGATCGACTGTGAGCGAAATATGGTGAGTTTAACATCAACGCTTGGCGCGTCGTTTGGCTCAGCGGTCGTAGTTCCGGGAACGGGTATTCTACTCAACAACCTGGCGACATGGTTTGATCCGCGTCCCGGATTCCCGAATTGTATCGCCCCCGGGCGGCGCGTTCTCTGGGCCGGATCGCCGACCTTGCTGACCCGTCGGGATCAGCCCCTGGCTGCCCTGGGTGCGCCCGGTGGGCGAAAGATCATATCCGCCGTTCTTCAGGTCATCGTCAATCTCATCGACTTCCACATGGGGATGCAGGATGCGGTGAGTATGCCTCGCTTGCATTGCGAGGGCCCGGGAGTCACGATTGAAGCACGGACCCCGACGGCGACGATCGAAGGACTGCGTGAACTGGGACATGAGGTAACTGTTCAAACGGAATCGTTCGCTACTTCCTTCTTCGCCCGGCCAAACGGGATCTTGATCGATCCATCGACCGGCCTCTTGCGTGGTGGCATTGATCCTTTCCGACCATATTATGTAGTGGGAGTGTAATAGAATGCAACTTACCTGGTATGGTCACGCCTCGTTTTTGATCGAAGCTCGGGGACTGCGCATCATCACTGACCCGTTTTCACCGGAGTCAGGCTACGACCCGATCGATGAGTCTGCCGACATCGTTACTTTGAGTCAGGATGACGACCGATTTCACAGCCACGTGGCGTCGATCAAAGGAAGCCCGACCCTGGTCAATTTTCGAACGTTAGCGCCTCAGGGTATCAAGACCCACGGCATCCATTTTCAAGCAGTGCCAGTATGGGAAGACGTCAATCGCAGTAAGAATCCGAATGGCATGTTCTACTTTTCCGTCGATGGGATTCGGCTGGCCCACATGGGAGACCTCGGACACCCGCTGACCGAGGCCGAGATCGAGCCGCTGAGAGGCGTCGACGTGCTCTTCGCCTTGGCGGGCGGTAACCACACAATTGCGTTGGATGCCCTGGTCGACGCGATCGGCCGGATTCGCCCGCGGTTGGTGATTCCAATGCACTACCAGGTTGGCAAGGTCAAGCTCGATATCATGCCTCTTTCTGAGTTGCTGGCTTTAATCCCGACTATGCCCGTTACGTGGCACGATTCGCCGACGATCGATCTATTCGCCGACAAGCTTCCCGAGCCAACCCAAGTTCTGGTGCTGAAGCACGCGCGCTAATTCGGCAACTACCCTCCTCACGTCATTTGTCATTCCCAGCGACCCGAATGACACTGCACAGTTGAAGCGCTGAGCGGTTATCAAGCGAGAGTCAGGTGCTGGGGTTGGTCAATATACGCCACAAAAGACTTGACAATGATACACTCAGGGTGATATGATCCCGAGCAGAGATTGAATTCCTGGGGGAGAGCTATGGCAAGTTCAGCGATTCGTGACTATTACGAAGTGCTGGGCGTTCCCCGAACCGCGACTGAGAAAGAAATCAAGACGGCCTACCGCCGTCTCGCTCGTAAATACCATCCAGACCTGAACCCAGGCGACAAGACTGCCGAAAGCCGCTTTAAAGAGTTGCAAGCCGCGTACGACGTGCTTTCGGATCCCGAGAAGCGTAAGAAATACGACCAATTTGGACCAAACTGGGAGCATGTGAGTCAGGCAGGTGCGGCCGGCTTCGGGACGAATGGACCTCACGTCGAGTTTAACTATGGCAATGCGACTGATTTTTCCGATATCTTGAATGATCTCTTCGGGGGACTCGGGGGGGGATTCGGGGGTGTTGGTAGCCGGTCCGGCCGGACCGGGTTTCGACCGCGGCCTCGCGCCGGTGAGGACGTCGAACAGCCCATCGAAGTAAGTCTGGAAGAAGCTTACTTCGGAACGACGCGCGTCCTCGAAATTCCCAATGGCGATGGATCAACGCGACGATTGGAAGTGCGTATTCCCGCGGGGGTGCGCACAGGAGCGCGCATCCGTCTCGCTGGCGAGGGCCGGCGTGGCGTCGCCGGGGGACCCCCCGGCGACATGTACTTACTGGTAACGGTCCGCCCCCACGGCACGTTTGAGCGTAAAGAGGACGACCTTTATACCGAGGTCGCGTTGCCTCTCACGACGGCCGTTCTCGGCGGCGAAGTTCAAGTGCCAACACTGAAAGGACGTGTCGCGCTGCGAATTCCGCCGGAAACGCAGAACGGCATGACCTTCCGCCTGGCCGGTCAAGGAATGCCTCGCGCCAACGGCACCGGATATGGCGACCTGTTTGCCAAGATGAAGGTCATCTTGCCAACCAGGCTGACCCACCGCGAGCGAGCGCTGTTCGAGGAACTGAGACAACTACGGCAGAGCTAATCGTGCTCAGCCCAATGTCTCAATACGTCCGCGACCGCGCGATAGAAACAGAAAGAAGCCACGGGCGAAAAAGGTTCGTGGCTTCTTTGCATAGCAAATGTGGAGAAATCCCTACTTTGCCCACCAAGCGGGGCGTAAGGCCCCGTGCTAAAGCTCCTCTCGCCGACCCGTGGTAAATAATCCGGAGGAGTTTAGAGCGGGTAAACTTGGTCCACCTCGAGAATGAACACCGTCGCACCACCAATCTGCACTTCAACCGGATAGGGCATGTAAAACTCACCCGGCTCCATCACCGGTGGTAAGGGGTTCACGAATTGGGTGCGCGTCTGACAGTTCGATCGAATGAGGGTAAGGATCTCGTCGACGCTGTCGTCGGGAACGCCCAGGAGAATCGTTGCGTTGCTCTCTTTGAGAAATCCCCCTGCAGTGTTGATTCGGGTCGCCCGGTAGCCGCGGCGAGTAAGCGCATCGATTAAGCCAGGCGCGTCGTCACTGTGGACGATTGCAAAGATCAGCCTCATCGCCTCAAATCCCCCTCATGTCCCAGCCGGTTCCCTTGAGAGTTTGGCGCGGACCAGTTCGAGAATTTGCTGGGCTAATTCCGGCGCTGGCCGAGTCGCATCTAAACGGACAATTCGCTCCGGCTCGCTCTTCGCCAATTGCAGATAGGCATTGCGCACCCGCTCGTGAAAATCGAGATCGGCACGCTCCATTCGGTCCGGCGTGGTCTGCCGTTTTCGGGCGAAGCCAGTGGTGGTCTCGACGTCGAGTAAGAAGGTCAGATCGGGCTTTATGCCAGCGGTCGCGAATGCGGTGAGTCGTTCGACCATCTCGCGCGGTAACCCGCGCCCCCCGACTTGGTAAGCAATGGTCGAATCGCTGAAGCGGTCGCTGATAACGATGGCACCGCGCGAAAGGGACGGGCGAATGACCTCTTCAACCAGTTGAGCGCGAGCCGCCGCGAAGAGCAGCGCTTCCGTTCGCTCGTTGGGTGCTTCTTCTGGCGAAAGGAGCAAGCCACGAATCGCCTTACCAATCGACGTACCACCGGGCTCGTAGACCAGAATGACCTCGTGACCTTCGGTAGTGAGAGTCTCGGCAAGACGGCGCGCCTGAGTCGTCTTGCCGCTTCCCTCTGGACCTTCAAAGCTGATGAACACCCGCCTATTCCATACGCGATGCGTTAAAAATACGGACTCGCCGATGAGGCTCTCGCCCTTCGCTACGTGAAGCGAGATTGTACTTCTCCGCCATCTCGTGTTGCAAGCGTCGGATATACGCGTTCTGTGGTGAGAGCTCGACCGGCTGTTCGGCAGAAAGGACGTGATTGATCGCATCCTGGGTCTCGGCGAGCGCTTCCGCGACCGGATCTGGTGGCACATCCAGGTCGAACAAGCTCGCCAAACCTTGCTGGACCTGGACCAAGGTGTTGCTCTTGAGAACGTACACCGGAACTCCGGTTTGCTCGGCCTCCTGAATCGCCGTGCCTCGCTTGCGATAGTAATTCTTGAGCGTGAGAACCGCATCAGCCTGCTGTAGATCCTTCACCACCTCGACCGGAAGCTGGAGGGCCTGTGCCGCTTGGTCGAGACGACTGTGACTGATCCCGTAGGCATAAATCCGGAGCGGCTTGTTGGATGTCTCTCGTCGGCTGACCATTCTCGGAGTCGGCTCGGTGCGAGTAGTCGGAGCAGGCGCCTCCAGCGACACCGGTCTTGCCTGCTCGACCTTGATCTCTCCGGACGGCTGCAGGGCACGAAGCTGCGCGGGCAGCGGATGACCGCGCAGAATCGCGTCGACGGTGATCGCGACATCCAAATGAACCGCGACGCGATCCCAGGATTGAATTTCGACGACGACGTCAAAGGTCGGCGGCGCTTTACGCTCCAAGATCGACTTTTGGGTGCCGCGTCGACGCGCCTCCTCATCGGAAAGGGTTACGCTTTGGATGCCACCAATCAGATCGGATAAGGTCGGATTGAGCATGAGATTTTCCAAGCTCGTTCCGTGTGCGGTGCCAACAAGCTGAACACCCCGCTCGGCGATTGTTCGCGCTGCTAGGGCTTCGAGCTCGGTCCCAATCTCATCGATGATGATAACCTCGGGCATGTGATTTTCAACCGCCTCGATCATCACCGCGTGCTGCAAGTTTGGCCGAGGCACCTGCATGCGACGGGCATGACCGATTCCCGGGTGAGGAATGTCACCGTCGCCGGCAATCTCATTGGACGTGTCAACAATGACGACACGCTTCTTGAAGTCATCGGCGAGAACCCGAGCAACCTCACGCAGCATCGTTGTCTTGCCAACCCCCGGTCGTCCCAGTAAGAGCGTGCTACGTCCGGACTCGATGATGTCACGGATGATCGCGATCGTGCCGTAGACCGCCCGACCAATTCGACAGGTTAGGCCAACGATCCGTCCTTTTCGATTGCGCATGCAGGAGATGCGATGGAGGGTCCGTTCGATACCGGCGCGGTTGTCTTCGCCAAACTCGCCGATGCGCGAGACAACGTAATCGAGATCGGCTACGGACACTTCTTCGGTCGTCACGACGACCTCTCGCCCCGGGAAGCGGACCTCTGGGAGGCGACCGAGATCGAGGACGACCTCGAGTAAATTATCACGGTCTTCCATCGTCCGGATTGGGTCGGCGATCCGGAGGGGTAGGGTATCCAGAAGGGCGTCAATGTTGTCAGTGATCTGTCGCTGAGTGTCCGTTGCCGGTGCAAGCGGTGGCAGGGCCGGCAGGGGGACACGATTGTCCATTTGGATTGCCGATCTTTGTCCGAAAGGTAATACGCCGCGTCGGGAATCATCCCACCGGGAGCGACGCGGATATGAGCGGTATGTCATTTTTATGATGCTCGAATTGGTACCAGTTTTACTTCGGGAATGCGCGCGGCTAGGGCCCGCGCCAGCAAGGCAAAGTGCCCGATCTGGCGGAAATGATGCTCTTCCAAGGTAGAGATCACCTCCGGTTGATAGTCTCGGGCAACACAGTCGGCGTTTCGGCCTGGCCCAAGCCGGGCCAGGCCGAAACGGAGCAAACCGGTCACGTCAGGCGCCTCGTTGGGGTTTGCCATGATGCTGAGACGCCGCGCCTGATGGTTGACCTGAAGCCAGCCATTGAGACGGGGCATGGTTTCGACGACGTAGTCCTGGCGTCGGGATGTGCGAAAGGGAAGCGGAAATCCCAAGTGACGGACTTGCCAACCATCAGTCCACCTCCACTCGTGCAAGGTCATACCCTCGGCTTGACGAACGCGGAACGGAACCGCAGCGCAATAGAGTTGAAATAAGGCTTGATGGTCCGACGCTCGTCGCTGGCGCAGATGTGAGTCCACCGCCGGGTGCGCGAACGTCGGCACTTCGTCGAGATAGTAAACATATTCAGTGCAGTATTGGAAAAAGCCCACCCGGCTTGCCCATTCAAGCGCCGGATCAGCCGTTGTGAGCCGCAAGAATACTTTTTGAATACCCTCGTCCGCTGCCGCGGCCAATAAATGTTCGAGCAGTCTCATGCACGTTCGACCGGCATCGGCCGATGGCAAGATCAAAAGCTGATCGATCTGCCAGACGTCCACCCCTTCCCGATGCTTGGTCGTTACCAGCCCTGAAATCCGGCCGTGCTCAATTTGAACCCAGCTTTCTCGTCCTGGTTCGATGGCTAAGGAGTGACCCCAAAAGCTCCGAAGGGCAGAAATTGGTGGCAAGCGCTCATTCTTGCCGTCTGCAAGGGGGCCAGCAACCTGACGGCAGAAGTCGACGTAGGCAAGGATATCGGTGGGCCGAAGCGCCCGAATCATCGACTCTCACGAGCTAGGGGGGTAGCCGCGAGACTCCGGTCGACCAAACTGGCGAAATAGCGGTGGAATCGGCCATCTTCGGTCAACTCGGGATGGAAGGACGTGGCGAGCATATTCCCCTGCTGGACCGCGACTATCGTTCCGTCCGGCAACGCGGCGAGCACCTCGACGTCAGGCCCAACCCGCTCGATAATCGGTGCTCGAATAAAGACGGCGTGGAACGGCTCAGGACCAAGGACGGGGATTGCAAGATCAGCTTCAAAGCTGTCGACCTGCCGCCCGAACGCATTACGCCGCACGGTCGTCGCCATGACACCGAGAGTGGGTTGGTCAACCCCGCGATCGAGAACCTCGGCTGAAAGGACGATCGCGCCGGCACAGGTGCCATAGACTGGCATACCCGCGCGAATTCGCTGGCGCATTGACTCGAGTAAATCGAATTGTCTGAGAAGCTTGCCGATTGTCGTGCTCTCACCACCGGGAATGATCAAGCCGTCGACCCGCTCGAGATCCCCGGCTAAGCGCACTTCGCAAGCGTCTACGTCAATTTTCCGGAGCATCTCCAGATGCTCGCGGAAGTCTCCCTGGAGTGCCAGAACGCCAATTGTCACTGCGGCTACCAGCCTCGCGTCGCCAAAAGCTCCGCCTTGGGAATCGAGGAGATTTCTAGCCCACGCATCGCTTCCCCGATACCTGCCGAAACCTCGGCGATGATTTCCGGATTCTTGTAGTGAGTCGTTGCTTGGACAATGGCTCTCGCTCGTGCCGCCGGATCCGACGACTTGAAAATCCCCGAGCCAACAAAAATGCCATCAGCGCCAAGTTGCATCATCAGGGCCGCGTCAGCCGGGGTCGCGACACCACCCGCAGCAAAATTAACGACCGGGAGCTTGCCAGTTCGCGCGACTTCGACGACCAGCTCGTAGGGTGCACCAAGATTCTTGGCTTCGGCCATGAGCTCGTCTTCCGGCATATTCTGCAGTTTGCGAATTTCGCTCATGACTGCACGCATGTGGCGGACTGCCTCGACAATATTGCCGGAGCCGGCTTCGCCTTTGGTCCGGATCATGGCCGCGCCTTCACCAATTCGCCGCAACGCCTCTCCAAGATCCCGTGCACCGCAGACAAACGGCACCTTGAACTCGTGCTTATTGATGTGATGGGTCTCATCGGCCGGGGTAAGGACCTCCGACTCGTCGATGTAGTCGACCTTCAATGCTTCGAGAACCTGAGCTTCAACGAAATGTCCGATGCGGCATTTGGCCATCACCGGAATCGTGACCGCTTCGCAGATTGCTCGAATCAGCTTGGGATCGCTCATGCGCGCGACGCCACCGGCGGCCCGGATGTCGGCGGGAACCCGTTCCAGGGCCATAACCGCGCAGGCGCCTGCTTCCTCGGCAATACGCGCCTGTTCGGGCGTGACGACGTCCATGATGACCCCACCCTTCAACATCTCGGCAAGGCCTTTCTTGACCGTCCAGGTTCCCTTATCCACGAGTGGTCCTCCCCAACTTTTCTCTACAGATCTTTTGTCCAGCTTGTCCCGATGAGAAAGGCCATTTCGGTCTTGGCCCTCGCTCCGGCGGGATCCACATGTACATTAACCCCTGCCAGAATGAACACCGGGTAAAATCCTACCTCTTAATTCTATCACGGACGACTAGGCAAGGCAATGCGCGAAAAGCGTTAATCAAGGAAAGGGATCGATTGTAAGGTTACTGAGCTCAGTGGATTCGTTCGGCTGATGGTGGTAGCTTGGCCGGTGGCGACCGAGCCGTCGAAACTTTTCCAAGCCGAGCACGATTCGAGCGAGGATTTCAAGACCGGCGATACCCAGGAGGAGAGTTCGCGCGAGGTTGGTGATAGCTTGTCCTTCGATCAGGCCTGGCGGATTGAAAGTGAACTGAACGGTATGGAGGCCGGCCTTCAAGGCTACTCCTTGAACGATGCCGTTTACTTCGAAGATAGGAGTCGACGTACCGTCGACGCTAGCGTGCCAACCGGGGTAGTCCACGTTGCTGAGCACGAGTAAGCCGGATTGCGCAAGATCGGCTTTCACCGTGACGGTGTTGGCCTGATAATCAGAGAATTGGACGAGGTGGATAGACGAGTTGATCGTGGTGGTCATGGGTTGGCTGGCGATGAGCCAGTCCGGAAGGGTGCCTTCCACGATCGCGGTGGTGTGCAAATTGACGCTCTGGACGGCCTGCAAGGCGATCTGATGGCTAGGAGCGGCGACAAATTGATCAACAACGTAGGCCCGGGGAAGACGATCCTTCTGATCGATCTCATAGAGGTTGACGTCGCCATCATTTCGGACGAGTTGAAGCCGCGGATCGTCGAGCTTACGCTTGGTCACGACGAAGCGGACGTTCAAGACCTGCCAGCGCGTCCATTCTGGAACGAGCTTGGTGAAATCGCTGTAGCTCTTGGTTTCGAGTGGACTGTTACCGACCACGTCTTCCAAGCGCCAAAGCGCTCCAGCATTACCGTCGCCGGGGAGAAGCCCTTCGCTCGCAATGCGGAATAAGCCGGTCGGATATTGCTCGAGGTAATCAACGATCGGGGTTGGCGCCAGCAACTGATCCGGCGGTCCGGGGCGAAGGTTAGCTTGCCAGTCGACAGAAAAGATATCGAGAGTGACGAGGCCGATCACCAGCAGGCCGGTCATTGCCGGTGAGATCAGACCACGCTCGCGCAGCCAGAGAATCGCGACGCTGAGACTGAAGACGAGCGTCAGAAATACCATTGGATCGGCGAAGGCGAGCAGGGTACCCTGAGCACCGGTGGTGCTGGCGAAGTCGACCACGAAAAGAACGAAGAACGCGACGATGGCAGCGGTTGGCCAGCGTAGCGCCCGGTGTAGCCAGGCGAGTGATACGTCGGCCGACGCCGCGAGCTGAGCGGCTCCGTAACCGGCGAGGATTGCGACCCCGAAATCGAATAAGAAAACGGCGCGTTCGTGGTCGTGGAGCTTGTAGCTATCTGTCACCAAGTAAAAGACCGGCTGCAGAAACGTGTTCGCCCCGAACGAAAGAAGGAGCGCCATAACAGCCAACACGCACCAGAAAACCTTGTTCGAGCGCCGGAACGGACTGACCAGGGCGATCGCGACAAGAAACCAGGTAAAGATGCCGTTGTACAAAGGAGCGCCGCCGATCGAGGAGGGAAACAATATACCGACGATCTCGTGCAGGGCGAAACCGCCCTTGGTAAAGTCGTAAGCCGCGGTCGCCCGGTCGGTCAGGGCGAGGTGAAGGTACGCTGGAAGCAGGGCAATCGCCGCGAGCGCGACGCTCCCAAGGCCGATGAGAATGGTGCCAAGCAGCGGCGTCAGGCGAATGCGGCCATGACACCAACTCTTGTAAAGAGCGTAGCATATCGTCGTGATCAGAGCGTATAGGAAAGTTTGAGGATGTCCAGCTAGCGCGGACAACCCGAGTGCCCCTGCACCCGCCGCGAAGCCGGCGGGCGATCCGTAATCAGTCCCGAGTTCAACGCACAAGAGCGCGAATGGTAACCAGACGCTCGCTTCGAGAACGTTGGTTTGCTGAACCGGAAAACCGCTGAGATAGCCGCCGAAGCCGAAAACGACGGCGCTGACGAGGCCGCCGACCCGACTTCGGCTGAGGCGCCGGGCGAGCAGGTAGGTGACAACCACTGCGAACGCAATGTGCCCGACGACGCCAATTTCGAACAGCCGGACGGAAAAATTACTCCCGCCGAGCGAAGCGAGCCAGTTTTCCGGTGGGTAGAAGATGCGGAACTGGATGTCACCCACGGCCGAGTGACCGGCGGAAACGAATTGATTCCAGTAGGGCTCAACGCCGCGAGCGAGCTGCTCGGCAACCCAGCGGCGATAGGGATAGTTAAGATCAGTGAAATCGCCAGATGGCAGCGTCGCAGCGTCTTCTGGGTTAGTGGTGAGAAGACGCCAATAAAAGAGCGGGGCCAAACCGGCCGCGATCAGAAGGGAAAGTATTTCGAGAACGCCAAGCCGGAGATGGCGAATCGTGGATGGAGTGCTTCCGAATGACGACCGATCCGTGATCTCGCTACTGCCTCGCCGCCACCAGATCAGCTTGCGCACCCGCCAGACGAAAGCGGGCAAGCTTGGCCGGGCGGCAGTCGTCACTCGGACCGTTCGCAAGCTAGCCTGACCGCACCGAGAGCGGCTGTGACGCCCGGGTAAGCGCATCGAATGCTTCGAGCAATCGCTGATAAATCGCCCCGGGTTGGCCAGTGCCGACAGAACGACTGTCGACGCTGATAATCGGTCCCAGTTCAGTGTTCGTACCGGTGAGGAAGACTTCGTCGGCCTGGTAGAGCCAATGGGCCGGAATTGGTTCTTCGGATACGGGGATGCCGATCTGCGCAGCCAACTCCAGCACAACACCACGGGTGATGCCGGCCAGGATGTAGTTTGTCAAAGGTGAGGTGAGCAATCGTCCCTGCCTGACCAGGAATACATTCGACGACGTAGCTTCCATCACAAAGCCGTCGCGCAGAAAGATCGCATCATCAGCGCCCAGTCGACGGGCTCGCTCCCGAGCTAAAGCGTTCGGCAGCAACATCGTCGTTTTGAGGTAGCAGCGGGCCCAGCGATCGTCGCTAGCGGTGACCACGCGCAGGGTTGGGCGCGGACGAGTTGTGCTCGCCGGTCGAGCGATCGCAATCACCGTGGGCGTCGGATGGTCGATCAATCCGTGCAAACGAGGGGCCGGGCCACGCGTAATCTGTAGGTAAACGGTGGCTTCGGACATGCCTTGGCGCTCGACAAGCTGATTCATCGCCTGCTCGATTAGATCGAGCGGCGGCAGGGGGAGCTCGATTCCCTCGGCCGATCTGACCAACCGGGCAAGGTGATCTGCCATCCGAAACGGACGTCCCAGGTAGTACCTTACAACCTCGTAGACGCCATCGGCGAATTGCATCCCGCGATCTTCGACGGGAATTCGCGCGTCAGCATAGGGGAGGAACTCACCATTGAGATACACGAGCGGCTCAGGCATAGAAATACACCCTTTCGACCAACAGTCAGACGAAGCTGAGTTGCCGGACCGGTCAAACATTCGCGTACTGGGTTCAGATTCAGTATACTCAGAGCGCTGATTATCGGCAAGCGACGGGAAGGTTCCAGGGGTGTCGCTGACCATATCGGTCATTATCGTATCGTACAATGTCCGCGACTTGCTCTGTCGCTGTTTAGAAACAGTTCAGGCCGAGCTAGCCGGGCTAAATACCGAGATTCTCGTCGTCGACAACGCGTCTTCTGATGGTACAGTCGACGCGATTCACGAGCATTTTCCCGTGGTGCGGGTCATCGCCAATGATCGTAATCCTGGCTTCGCGGCGGCAAACAACCAAGCGCTGGAAATTGCGACTGGCCAGACTGTGCTCTTTTTAAATCCAGACACTGAGCTGCGTCCAGGGGCGCTCACTGCGATGCTCGAGTATCTGGCCAACCATCCACGCGTTGGCATTGTCGGACCACGGCTTCAGTTTCCTGACGGCAGTGTTCAATCTAGCCGCCGTTCCTTCCCGACTCCTCTGACCGGACTGGTCGAAAGTACGCCTATTCAGCGTTGGTTGCCGGGTTTGCCGCCGTTGAGGCGCTACTATCGGGCGAATGAATCGGATGACCAGTGTCAATACGTCGATTGGTTGGTCGGAGCGTGTTTACTTGTCCGCCGAGAGGTGATCGATGCGATCGGTGGCTTCGACGAACGCTTTTTCATGTATTCGGAAGAGCTGGACTGGTGCTACCGAGCTCAGGGAGCTGGTTGGCGTATCGTTTACCTTCCGTCAGCGGTTGTGATCCACCACGAAGGACGGAGCAGCGAACAAAATCGCATACAGCGGAGCCAGAACTTCCTCGAAAGTAAGAGTCGTCTTTATGAGAAGCACTTTGGCGCCGATGTTGGCCGGGCGTTACGTCTGTGTCTGCTAGCGTTCACGATTGTCGAGGCGGTCGCGGAGTTCGGGAAGCTGCTCGTTGGCCATCGTGTCGCCCTTCGCCGAGAGCGATTGCATTCACACTTCCTAGTGGCAAGCCATCAGCTCCGGCATTTAGTCGGATATCGATATCAACCGGACAGTCACGACACTATCGCGGCTCAGAGGACACAGAGGAGTTCATGAATGCTTCAAGTGCGTCTCTGTGTTCTTTGTGCCTCGGTGGTACGGTTGCCGTGCAAGCTCTAAGTTCCCCGACCTGGGAGGACATCTTTGCGCGTTGTCTTGCTCACCGGTGAATACCCGCCGTTACGCGGAGGAGTTGCCGATTATACTGCGCTGCTTGGCGCTGGTCTCACCCGTCACGGCGTTGAAGTGTCGGTGCTTACGTCGGAACGGGCGACGCCGCGCGGCGAAGATAGCGCGGTCCGTGTTTATCCATCGCTCAAGTCATGGGGGGCCGATCTCTGGCGCGACGTGGTGCAGCAGCTCGATATCTTGGAACCGGACGTTCTGCACATTCAGTATCAGACTGGTGCCTTTGATATGAAGATTGGCGTCAATCTCGTGCCATGGATCAACCGCCTCCGCCGGCCAAGAACACGAACGGTTGTCACGTATCACGATCTCAAGCAACCATACTTGTTGCCGAAGATCGGGCCAATCCGTCACCTGGCAACCTGGATTCTTGGCGCCGGAGCTGACGCGGTGATTACCACGACGGCGGAGGATTTTCAGAGACTCGCTGGTCGGGTGACGAGTGAGACGACTCGGTGGACCTGGGGCCGACGACAGCTCAGAATCATCCCGATTGGCAGCAATATTCCGGCCGAGCTGCCGACCACCTATGACCGACGCACTTGGCGTGAAAGCCTGGGAGTTCGTGACGATGAATGTCTGTTGGCTTTTTTTGGCTTCCTTGCCCCGAGTAAAGGCGTTCATACCCTGGTTTCAGCGTTCGAGCAATTGGTAAAGCGGGGCCTGGCAGTGCGACTTTTGATGATTGGAGCATCATCGGGAGACACGGGAAACTCGGAATGGCGCTACGTGAATACGATCCGTCAGCGCCTCGACCAGCCAGAATTCCGTGGCAGAATCGGCTGGACTGGATACGTCGGCGCCTTAGACGTCGCCGGGTATCTTCGTGCTGCCGACCTTTGTGTCTTGCCTTTCAAAGATGGTGCCTCGCTGCGTCACGGTACCTTGATCGCGGCGTTCGTGCAGCACTTACCGGTGATTACGACGATCCCACAAAATCAAAATGCGCCGAGGGGTTTTCCAACCCTCGTCTCCGGGGAGAATTGCTTACTCGTTCCAACCGAGGCGCCGGAGCAACTCGCGCAGGCTATCGAGCAACTTGCCAGAGATTTTAGCCTGCGGTCAAGGCTTTCGGCTGGCGTGGCTCGCTTGGCGGTCTCATTCCAGTGGGATGCTATCGCCCTTGCAAATCTGCGCCTTTATCAATCCATCCTTTGAGGAGCGTCGAGCCGTGGCCAAAGTGGACAATTTCCGACGGCTCGCGTGGCCGCGAGACTTTTTGGTCATCCTGATTTTCCTGGCATTCACGGCGCGCGTGTGGAAGATTGGCGTCCAGAGTTTGTGGTTTGACGAAGCCTTGAGCGCCATCTTCGCGGCCCAGCCGGTTCGCCAGCTTCTTCCTACTCTTGTCTATCAGGATCTCCATCCTCCCTTGTACTACCTCTTGCTCCATTTCTGGATGCGGCTAGTCGGGAATTCCGAGTTCGCCATCCGGTACCTCTCTTTGCTCTGTGGGTTACCGGCCGTGCCGGCTACCTACATTTTCGGTCGCGCTCTTTTTCACTCAACGGTCGGGCGCGAAAGTGAGGCTAGCGGACCGAAGTCTCCGATCAGCTCGAGAGCGGCAATCGTGATCGGCTTGATTGGCGCCTTTCTCCTGGCGTTTTCTCCGTTTATGGTCTACTACTCACAAGAAGCCCGGATGTATGCCCTGCTTGCGACGATGTCGCTGTTTTCGAGTCATGCGCTCTGGAAATTGCTCACGAGTCGACAGCCGCGCTGGTGGTGGGCTTACGTGATTTTCACCACGGCGATGCTTTATTCTCAGTACTTTGGCGGTTTGGTCGTCGTTTTCCAATGCCTCGTCGTGTTTAGCCTCCTCTTACGTGGCAATCCTGTCGCGCGCAAAGCCATTGGTGCCATGGTGCTTGTTGGACTGCTCTACGTTCCCTGGTTGCCTTTTGCCTACTTGCAGATCGAGCGGATGATTAAAGTACCGGATTTTTGGAAAGGAGAACTGTCGTTCACCTACGTCCTAGGGCACATCTTCGGGGCATTCGCCTTGGGGCAATTCGCTGCCCTGGGGAACCTCGTAGCTGCTGCGGTGGTGATCGGCTGCCTACTGGGCATCGGCATTTTGCTGATGGTTCGACAGGCGCTACGCCATGGGCAGGGAGAGTTCTACCTGCTTGCCTACTTGCTCCTGCCGTTTCTAGGCCTGTACGCGTTGCTTGTACAGAATCCGAAGTTTACCGAACGTTATCTCATTATGATCGTCCCCGCATTTTACCTGGCACTCGGTTACGGCCTGGTCGTGCTGGCGGATCGGACGCGCTACGCTCGCCTTTCAGTCATTCGTTGGTCAGGTATGCTGGCCAGCACGGTAATCTTCCTTGCCCTGGTCGGGGCAACGTTCAGCCAGCTCTGGCAGGTCTACTACGGGCCGGGCTACCGCAAGGATGACAACCGGGGAGCGATTGATTACATCGAGCAACACTATCAGCCCGGCGATGTCGTCCTATTGATGATGGACACGCGGCAGGCATTCGAATACTACTCGCATGGCAACATCCCCTGGGTAGCAATTCAGCCAGGGACGAACGTCCAAGCCGGCGCGGCCATGCTAAACCGCGCCCTAACTGGCCGTAAACGCGCCTGGCTTCTCCTTTGGAACCCTGACTGGGCAGATCCGACTGGTTACGTTCGGCAAGCGCTCGACAATGCTTATCCACGCTTGCCGGTGAATGGGGGATTCGCCGGACTCGAGCTCCGCCTCTATGCGATTGATGGCAAGCCGGATTTTACGGTCCGGACGACTCCATCAATTCCGGAACTCGTGAACTTCGGAAACCGTTTACAACTGCTCGGCTACGACCTGCCAACTCAGACGATTCAGTCCGGTCAGTCCGGCCAGGTCACCCTCTACTGGAAGGCGATTACGGCGCTTCAGCGTGACTACATCGTGTCTCTTCGGATTACCGATGGCACGTTCTACTGGTGGCGACACGATGGACGCCCAGCCGCCGAGACCTATCCGACGACGAGTTGGACGATCGGGCAGGTAGTCAGTGGCAAGCTCTCCTTTCAGGTCCCACCGGGTACGCCTCCTGGGACGTATGATCTTGAATTAGGTGTCTACGGTCAGGGAGTCGGTGCAGACCTCAACGTCCTCAGGGGCGGTGTGCCAATAGGAACGGCAATTAAGTTCGCCAAGATCACCGTCCTACCCGCGGCCACGAACATCGACCCCACCCAGGTGGCCTTGCCCGGCCCCCGAAACGTCGACTTCCAGTCTTTGCTACGCTTGGTGGGAGTCGAGATCGATGATACCCAGGTCCGGCCAGGCAGTCAGGTTGATTTGGGATTATGGTGGCTCCCGATCACTCAACGCCCGACCGACTTTCACGTCCAGGTTCAGCTTCAAAATGGTAGCTTTCAGCGGACGGTGCTCGATGCCCTGCCCAACCGAGGCCGCTATCCACCGAATGAATGGCATGCTGGTGAGTTGGTCGGTGAGCGGGAGCGATTTATCGTGCCAGTGGACGTGCCACCCGGCCCGACGCGAGTCCTGGTCGCGGTCCTGCCGGACGGGCAAAGCCAGCCGGTGCCTACACCTCAGGGAGTGTCTACCGATGTCGGCACGATTAACGTGATCGGACGCCAGATTGTGACCACGCCGCCGGCGAGCGTTGCTCATTCGCTCAACGTCACTCTGGGGAGCTTTGCCAACCTGATTGGCTACGACCTCAGTAACCCTACTCCCCAACCGGGTGACCATCTACGGTTGACTCTTTATTGGCGAGCCAAAGGCAATTCAGGAGAGACCGCATACACCGTCTTCGCCCACGCGCTTGATTCACGCAACCAGATCGTTGCTCAACAGGATCATCCACCAGGTAATGGAAACGACCCAACGACCGGTTGGGTTGAAGGTGAGTACGTGACTGATTACTACGATCTCGCACTGCCGTCTAATCTTGCCCCCGGAATGTATTCCATCGAAGTTGGGATGTACAACCCGAGTACCGGCCAGCGTCTACCGGTCCAGGACGCCGACGGGAAGGTCACTGGTGATCGGATTGTTCTGGGGACGATTCAGGTTCAGTAGTGGCATCTCTGTCGGCCGCCCGTAAAGAAAGACGTTTCAAGTATCCCTCACGCAGCGCCTGACTCGTCAGCCGAGTGTAAACTTGGGTTGTCGTGACACTGCGGTGGCCGAGAAGATCTTGCACCGTTCGCAGATCTGCGCCGCCGCGCAACAGATCGACAGCGAACCCATGCCGCAGCGCGTGTGGTGTCAGACGCTCGGCAAGTCCCGCTTTGATCGTCAGGCGACGGACCATTTCTTGAACTGTGCGCGGGGTGAGCCGGGCACTCACCGTCCCGCCCGCCTCGGCTTTTTTCCCGGGGTGGGTATGGACGAACAGAGCCGGGTCGTCGTCCCGCCGCGCGGCGAGATAATCGCGCAGGCAGGCCTGGGCGGCGCTATTGACGAAGACGATGCGGCTATGTCGTCCTTTCCCCACAATGCTGAGTTCGAGAACTGGCTCACTGCCCAGCCTCTCTTCGCGGATTTGTGAGCGATCCAAAGCGCAAAGCTCGGCGACACGCAGCCCGGCCGAAAAGAGGAGCGCGAGAATGGCACGGTCCCGTAGACCGACAAAACTATCGGTGGGGACCTTGGCGAGAAGCTTAGCCACGTCCTCGGGAGTCGGCACTGCTTTGGGCAGGTGGTCGCCGGTGCGGGGAAGCGTGACTTTATCACGGGGCAGAACCGACACGTCAGTTTCCACGGCGTAATACTTGAGCAGGCTGCGAATCGTCGCGAGGTATTTCGCACGAGTCCGCACCGAGAGCTCATTGCCGTGCGAGTCTTGCCGTAGTCGAAGGGCACGAGCATAGCCTTGAACGTGGCGACGTTCGATGTCACGAATGCTCTTGATCTCCGGGAACGATTGCGTGAGCCACTGGGCAAAATTTCCGAGGACTTGCTCGTAGGTCGAGATTGTCTTATGCGAACGGTTTTGGTCGAGACAAAAGTCGAGGAACGCACGAAGGTCATTAGCGATGTGTAACTGAGTAATGTCTAACTGGGCCATGTGTCACCCTGTCCGCAGTTATATTGTTGATCGTATGGCCCCGATGCTAGATCGTCCATCATTAATTCAGTTAAAGACGTGAACGGCATGTGTGCTAGAATAGCGCCTGACTAAGGAAAGCATGCGAGGTTTCCCGTGCCAAACGTGATCATCGTGATGAACGATACTCTCCGTCGCGACCACGTTGCTGCTTATGGCTTGCCGCCGCCATGGGAGCGCTCGGGTCACCGGGGCGAGACCTTCATTCACACGCCGAACCTCGACCGACTGGCGGCGGAGTCCGCGGTGTTCGACCGCTTTTATTGCGCATCCTATCCGACCATTCCTTGTCGCTACGACCTATTCTCCGGCCGCTACGGCTTTCCGACGCGAGGCTGGCAGCCACTGGAGCGCGGCGACATCGTCTTGTCAGAGATTGTTCGGGCGGCCGGCAAAGTGCCGATGCTGATTTACGACACGCCGATGCTTGGGAATGACTCCTACAACTATACACGTGGCTTCGCTGGGATTGAATTCATGCGTGGTCAACACGGAGATCGGTACAACGTCGATCCGATTGACCCTGCTCTCCCAGCCGCTCCGCACAAACTGAAAAATGTGACGGCGACCAAGCTGTATCTGCGAAATACCGCCAATCGCGTTTACGAGCGAGATTGGATGCACGGACGGACCCTGTCGGCGACGTTTGACTGGCTGGAGCGGAATCGAACCCGGGACAATTTCGTTCTCTGGGTTGACATGTGGGATCCGCACGAGCCATTTGACGCTCCTGCTTTCGATCTCGAGCGCTACGCGGAGCCAGGCTACCGGGGGGATATGATCATCTATCCCCGCTACGGTCGCGGCGATTACATGTCAGCGGCCGAGCGCAATCATGTACGAGCGCTGTATGCTGGCCTGGTCACGGCTGTCGATCGCTGGATCGGGCGTCTGATGGAGAAGCTCGATACGCTCGGCCTCGATCGGAATACGTTACTGGTCCACCTGACTGACCACGGTCACCTTTTTGGCGATCACGATCTGCAAGGCAAGCCAACCGGGCCCTATGGCCGACTTTATGAAGTCACCAATCGTGTGCCACTGATGATCCGCCATCCCCAGGGTCTTGGTGCGGGGCGCCGGATTTCTGGCCTCGCGCAGCACCCGGACCTGTTGCCGACGATCCTCGAGTTCCTGGACGTCAAGGTTCCGAGTGGCTTACACGGGCGATCGCTCTGGCCGTTGATCGAAGGTAAATCGGCCATGATCCGAGAATACGCTTTCTCCGGTCGTTTTAGTCGAGGTGCTGGCGAGTCACCCGCTCAACAAGCGGGGGCACGCGAAGCGGCGCAATTCGACGGCTGGGCCGGTGGCGATCAAATTGGCGAGCCGATCACGGTGACATCGGAAGAATGGGCTTTGGTCTGTTTGCCCGGACTAGAAGGATGGGAGCTCTACCATCTCCCTAGTGATCCGAAGCAGGAGCGAAACGTCATTTCTGAACGCCCCGAGGTGGCGAAGCAGATGCACACGGCGTTCGTCGACTTCATGGGGGCCGCAGGGGCGACCGAGGAGAGGATCCGCCTCTACACTGAGCCACAGCCGCGGCTAACCATGAGCAAGAGCGCCCAGTTGTATGCGATTCGGGATGGGGAAGGACTCTGGTTGGCCTTCCCAACCGAAGCTGAAGCCGCAGGATGTCTGGTACCATCGCTGCCAGCGCAAAAGGTCGAAGCACTCAAATTTGGCGATCTGGTCGAGCGGCAGCCACGCGCGCTGGTTCACATTCACGAGCAATATTATCGAGCCGAAGAGCTGGCTTGAACCGTAGATTCGTTGTCTGAACATTGACAGGTCAGTTGGAAAATGGCATACTGTCGACCGAGTGAATAGTTGCCGGCAGTTTCGTCGCCGCGGCAGGGACGTTGCGACGTAGCGACACTGACCAATTTGGCAACAAGGAGGATTTTTCCTAGTGAGAGGGTTTTCCTTGGTCAAGAGGGGACATCCACGATCTTTGATTGCGCTGCTGCTCCTCGCGGTCGGCCTCGTGAGCGCCTGTGGCGGTGGCCCGACGGCCGCAGCGCCAACGCCTCAATCTCCCCCTCAATCGCCCACACTCGCGTCTGCTCCGACAGTGGCTAGCCCGAAAGTAACGGCCACGGTTGCATCTGCTTCGACCACGGCCAGTCCGAACGCGACGGCTACCGTCGCGCCTGCTCCAACCGCAGTTGGTGCGACGACACCGGGTGCTGCCCCGGCCAAAGCGAGCCAAGTCAATCTCTGCCAGCTCGCGACTGCGGCCGAGATCCAGTCCGCGCTCGGCGTTGGCGTGTCGGCGAATGGGACTCAGACGAGCAGTGCATGCGAATGGAAGCTCACGAATGGCGCGCGCCTGCACGTGCAGGATTACGGGGTGAGCGGGACCGAGGAGTTTAAGAGTATGCTCGGGACGTTGTGCGGTGGCCCGAACCAAGGCTCTAACCACTGTACGACGGTCACCGGTCTCGGCCAGCAGGCGACATTCGTCGAGAGCCATGGATTGGACCCCAAGGATATCATCGAACGGTCGGTCGTCGTGCTTCTTCCCGACGATATCGTGGAGGTCGGCCAGAGCAATAGCGACCAGGGACCTCCCGCCAGCGAAGATGCCCTCGTCAAATTGGCACACGTCGTGGTGAGCCGCATCCCCTGAACGGTGACCGGAGCAGGTGAGGTCGAAGGGGCCCGCCGCCCGGCCAAATCGGTCTGCCTCGCCCTCTAGGTCGGGACGGCGATCCGTAACTCATCGCCCCCGGCAAGCTTGACGAGCCCTTCTGCCTCGAGGTCGCGGACGAGCGACTCGATCCAGGTTCGGTCGTGGCCATCGTCGGTGAGCTTGACCGCTGCCAAGACCGCGTCGAGCGACGCGGTTTGGCCAGGCGGTAGCTCGCGGACGAAAGCGACGATCTTTCCTCGATAGTATCGTCGCGAGCCGAGATATGGCTCGGGGCGCTCGGCCACCTTTCGTTCGAAAGCTCGGGGTGAGAACTGTTGGACAGCCGCGCAAAGGTCAAGGAGCGGGCAGACGACGCAGGCCGGCCGACGGGCAGTGCATTGGAGCGAGCCAAAGTCCATCAGCGCCTGGTTCCATTCCGCGCTCCGTCCCGCTGGTAGGAGCCGGCCCGCGACCTCATTGAGATCAAGATCGCTGGGAGGCTCGTCAAAAGCGACGCGGCCGATGACCCGGCGTATGTTGGTATCGAGTGCCGCTGCTTCAGCGCCAAAGGCAAAGCTTTGGATTGCCGCGACGGTGTAGGGACCTATGCCAGGCAGACGGCGAAGCTTTTCTGGGGCGCTGGGGAGTTGGCCGTCGTAGTCGCGGACAACGAGCTTGGCGCATTCGTGGAGATAGACGGCACGTCGATTGTAACCAAGGCCGGCCCAGGCCCGCAACACGTCGCCACGAGGCGCCGCGGCCAGCGAGGCGAAGGTCGGGAACTGATCGAGAAAACGCTGGTATGTCTCTGCGACTCGCTCCACTCCGGTTTGCTGAAGCATAATTTCCGAGACCAGGATCTCGTACGGATCGGTCCGTCCGCGCCAAGGCAGGTCACGGCGGTTCTCGGCGTACCAGTTCAGGATCCGCGTTTGGATCTCGGCGATCAAGAGAAGTTTTGCCATATATTGGGAGTCTAAATGATCGCTGCAATAAAGACCAGCTATGCGCTGAGAAAATTGTCTTAAGCGGTTCGAACGACCTGCTTTTCGGCAAGACTACGCACGGCTTGCTCAATCTGGCGCGTGATCTCCCATGGTGAGAGAGCTGGGAAAGTCATCGCGGGGCCGAAGGTTACGGTGACTGCCCCAGGATGAGGCATCCAGGCACCCCGGGGCAAGACTTCAAACGTCCCTTTGATGTAAAAAGGAACGACCGGAACTTTCAGCTCGCTAGCGAGTAATCCAATGCCCTCGCGGAATTCCTGCAAGTGGCCTGCTGGGTTGCGCGTACCTTCCGGAAATATCAGCACGTTCCAGTTTCGCTCGACGAGATAGCCAGCGTAGCGTAAGCTGTCGCGAAAACCGCCCTCCCGCGGCACGGGGAAGATGTTGAAGAAGACCGTCGCGAGATCGAAAATTGCCGCGTGCAAGGCCTTCTCAAACCGGTTAGTGGCAGGCGGATAGTAGAACGTGGCCAACGCGGCGATGGCGGTATGCCGCCGCAAATGGTCTGGTAGCGCCATCAGGACGTCCGGCCCATCGAGATGACTCACGTGATTTCCGGCAAAGATGACTGGCGGCGTAAGAGTCGCCACGTACTCGTGGCCACGAACAGCTAGCGGGGTGATCCTTCGCAGGATAGGGAAGATCAGCCAGCGTTGAGTAAGATCCCGCAGGCTGACCAGTAGCGGCCAGAGCGGCCAGCGTCGAGGGCGCCAAGGTGCTTGGCGCGGCGCGGATTGGACGAGTTGCTCGATCTGTTGAACGGTCGTCTCGCCGGTCACTTCGATTTCCGGGAGGTCGACGTGAAACTCTTCTTCAAGCAGGGTAATCAGCTCCAGTCGATCGATCGACGACAGGTCGAGATCGAGTCCGAGCCGCGCGCTTGGCGTCACTGGCCGATTAGGCGCCAGACCATGGACAATAGTCGCAATCCGGCTAGTCGAACGAATCGGGTTGGCCGGAGCGGCTACATTGCTGGCGAGCGCCTCGCGTATCAGGTACTTCTTGACTTTGAGCGTCGGTGTGCGCGGGAAGTCTGCCCCTGGCCAGACGCTCCATCCCTGGATCCGTTGCACTGGGTTGAGCTGTCGGTTTGCTCGGTCGATGATCGTCCGAGGATCGACTGCCGCCAACGGATCGAGCAAGAGGACCGCGAAGATCTGTTGGTTCCATTTGAGAACGACGCTGTCGCGCACGCCCGGTTGCCGGTTGAGCGCGGCCTCGACGTCCTCTGGATAGACCTTCAACCCCGCCGGAGTGACGATCAGATCCTTTTGTCGCCCATGGATATACAGGAAGCCGTCTTGGTCAAACCCTCCCAGGTCTCCGGTTCGTAGCCAATCATCGACAAAGGCGGCCGCCGTGGCATCGGGCCGCTGGTAGTAGCCAGGAGTGACATTCGGGCCACGCACTAGGATCTCTTCGTCTTTTCCTATGCGAACTTGCACTCCGGCTACCGGTTTCCCAACCGAGCCAAGGCGATGAGAAGTTGACGTGTTCGCAGTGACGACCGGAGCGGCCTCGCTGAGACCGTAGCCTTGAAGGACAAGCACTCCGAGAGCATCCCAAAACTGCTCCAGACCGACGTCAAGCGGTGCACCACCGACGACCACGTAACGAAGCTGACCACCAAACTGACGCAAAAGAGGATACACGATACCTCGCCGCAGGACCGGAGGCAGCTTCGACAGAATCGGCGCCGATTTGGACAGGACCGTGTAGGCTGTCTCTGGAAGACTCGTCTGCACTCGACTGCGGAGCAGATCAAGAAGACGAGGAACGACGACGAGCACGTTCGGTCGCTCTTCCTTGAGCGCTTCGACCAGTGACGATGGCTTGAGCGTTTGCAGGTAGATAACTTCACCACCACGACTGAGTGGCAAGAGCAATCCAATCATTTGTTCAAAAGCATGGCTGAGAGGAAGGAGCGAAACAAAGCGGTAGAATGGCTCGGGGGGAACGATTGACTGAATTGATGTCAAGTTCGCGGCAAGATTCTGGTGGGTCAGCATGACTCCGCGGGGCCGAGCGGTCGTACCTGACGTGTAGATGATCTCGGCAAGGTCACTTGGATCAATCCGTGGCCAGTCAGTCCGCTCCGGTTGCCCCGGGCGCGTTTCCCATTCTAGCTCTTCGAAGATGGAAGATCGGCGCTGCCCGCTGATCTGAGGCTGAAAACGACCGCGCAGGATAAGCCTCGCATTTGTCTCGTCGAGAACCCGTTCGACGAAGTCCGGGGCGCTATGAAGGTCGAGCGGCACGGCAACGATTCCGCTTGCTAATGCTGCCAGGAAGGCGCCGACCCACATAGGCGAGTTGGGGCCCCAGAAGACAATGCGATCGCCTTTGTGGATGCCCTGCCGTGCTAACCAATCACCGGTGGACCGAATGAGGCGAAATAGTTCGCCGTAACTCCACTCGAAGCTACGGAACTCGGTGCGGAAACGCAGAGCAGGCCTTCCATCAAGTAGCTGCAGCGATAGAATGAGGTTTTGGATGCTCGTTTGCATGGCATCTGCTTGCCGCCAACAGAATCCGATGGCCGACGCCGCAGGATTTATACCCGAGCCGGTCTTGCTGATTTACCCTATTGACTACTCTATGGAGGGCTAAGCTGATTGAGGTCCACCGCCGGTATCGAAGTGTGATCGATGTATGCCTGTGGATCGGCGGCCAGCAGGTCGGCGTGCTCGACCTGATAGCTATAGAACTCGATAAAACCGGTAGGATTAGGGTGCGCTTGCTCGATTCCGCGAGGATACTGCGCTTTGATCGCCGCGTATCGTGGATCCTGGCGGTTGCGTTCGATGAAAATGACCCCCTTCTGAGCCGGAATGCGATCCAAGGGGAGATGGAGCGGAAAATTTCGCGCGTCGACGCCGTCGAGGTGCGGAATCAGGAACTGAGTGGTGTCGTAGCGAAGCGACGTATCTTGATCCGCGAGAAGATAAACGCGGTAGCGATCATTAATGGTCAGGATGTAACGAGCGAGTACGGTGAAAAATCCCGGAGACTCCATTGTACTGGTATGAACGAAAAAATAGTCAACATAATTGGCATAAGTGGTAACGAGCGCAAAGGCAATTGCTATCGCCAACCCCATCCTCCCTCCCCACTTGCCGAAGCGATCTGCCAGTCCACGCCAGCCGGTGTCGACAATCAGAGCCGGGAAAATCGCGAGGATTCCAAGCAGCGCGACGATGTGCGGTGAGAACATGGCGTCGACACTCATGACTGATCCCAGGAGCAAGGTGAGCCAGAGCCACATCGCAAGCAGAAAATAACGGGGTTGCCATATGCGTGTTGTCGCGAGCGCCACCCCAAGCACGAAGAGCGTGCCCGACCAGAAATCGAGCAGCGGACCTAATTGTCCATATTGCAAGCTTGTTTCGCCGCGCAGATTGAACGCTTCGATGGTGTTGATGGCTTGCATGCGCAATACGTCGGCAGCGGAGTGGACGTGGTAGACCCCGTACTCGTGATCGAGGTTGTCTGGTTGCAGCACGAAGACACCTGACGTGCGATCCAAAGCTCGCGACGGGTCGTGCGAGTAAAAGACGATTTGGGGCGCCATGAACAAACAAGCACCCACCACCAAGACGATCAGCCCTTTCCAATGCCGCTGCACAAATTGGCGCTCGCTGATGGCGCGGTGCAAGACATAGAGAACCAAAAGGACCGGTGTCAAGCGCGCTGCGATGTACACGCTCAAGGTGAGCCCGACCGAGAATCCTGCCAGGAGATAGTCGAGCCAGTGTCGGTCCAGGAGAGCGCGCAGCAGAAAATAGAAGAGAAGCAAGCTGGCGAATAGAGCCTGGATATAGTTGTTACCAATTCGACTGTAGTGGTTCGCCATTTGCGCGCTGGCGAGGAGAATCGCCGCTAGTGTCGCTACGCGCGCCGAGAACAGGCGTTTCGCGACTCCGTAGAGCAGGCCGACCGACAGGCATCCCGGGATTACCGATGCCATGCGAAGGCCGAACAGGTCGTTTCCAAAAGCTTTTAAAGACAGGGCCGCGGTGGCGAAGCTGAGCTGTGGCTGACTCGTCCAGCCAAGGCCAAAGATGTTCTTCACGTCGCCGTTAATGATTTCCCGCGCGGCGATCCCTACTGCTCCTTCATCCCCGTGAACGTCCAGCGGTATTTCCACGAGGTTCCAGAAGCGAAAAGCGAAGGCGACACCAATGAGTGCGATAACCCCTGCCAGCTCGAGTGCCGACCGTCGACTACGAGGGAGTCTCCAAGGAAAAGAGGTGAAAAGCCCGACCCCAACGACCAATGCGCAGAGGGCCAAAATCCAAAGTGGTAAAGCGGTCGTCGATGTATTTTGGACAGCGAGGGTGTACGCCGAAGAAGCGGTCAGGAGCAGCCCGAGCGTAATCCCGATAGTTCCCCCGAGGCGACGCCAAGTCGACCGGTCCTTCATCAACAGCGCATCGCCAGGGCCCACGTACTGCATCGGATCGGGTAGGGGGGACCGTCGATCGATCAGCGCTGCTCCGACGACCAACAAAATCGCAGCCGCCGCGTAAAGGATACCGGCCGGAGCGATTTGTTTGAGGGGAGTGAGCTCATATTGGGCGATAAACGCCAAGAGTACCGCGCCTGCCCAAACGCCGAGGCCGAGCATAGCCGAAATAGATTCGCGTCTCGTTCCCCTGGTTACCGGTCCGATGCCATCAAGATCGATATAGATGGACGTTTTTGGTGTCGCCAAGCTCGCGATGGAACTGGCTGATCGAAGACCTTGATTTGAAGCTCCGGTGAAGGCGGGGAGGCATTTCGCACTCTGGCTGTCCCTGGAGCCCGTCACGTCAGCAGAGCTTCGCAGACGTTTGAGTAACAATGCTCCTAAGCCGGCCACTCCGATGGCAAACGTGGTAAGCAGGATGCGTCGCAGCATGCGGTGGGCCTCTATCCTCTACGACTATCTGATGGATCTCCAACAGACACTCCTTGAAACCAGCCGACGTATTATATGCGCGGCGCCGGTTCCTTACAACCGTACCTTTGGGGGACAGAGACACCACATGTGTTCTCGGACAGCCATCACTGCCCAGTTTGTTGCTGGAGGCGGTTCAGATCGTCTTCCAGCCCCTGGAGCTCTTGACCATAGCCAGCCCAATTCCCTGCTTTGAGGTCAGCTTGTGCATTCTGATAGTGCCTTTGTGCCGACTTGACGAGTTGAGAGATTGATGCCAAGTTCGCCGCGGGTGCGACCGCTCCAGTGGCGGGCTGCTGAGGGCTGGTCACTGGAGTCGACGGATTCGCCGATGGATTAGCCGGAGCTGAGGTCTGATTGCCCTGGCCAAAGAGCTGTTGCAAGGCATCATTCAAGGATACGCCCATTACTAATTTGTCTTGAGTCGCCACGATGACCCGAATGAACTCGGGAATTTGACTCTGGCTCGCCTCGAGGAAGAGCGGCTCGACGTACAGTGTCGAGTTTTCGACGGGCAAGACCAGCAGATTTCCCCGGATAACTTGCGAGCCTTGTTGGCCCCAGAGGGTGAGCTGCGCTGAGATCTGCGGATCTTGGTCAATGCGGGCTTCGACCTGCATCGGACCAAAGATGACTTTGTCTTTCGGATACTGGAATAAGACCATCTTACCATAATTGGGTGCGTCCGATTCGGCGGCCAGCCAAGCAATCATATTCGTTTTACCTGAAGGGGTGAACGGTAGCATCAGGAGGAACTCTTCACGCGACGAACCGGGCAGGCGCATCACGACGTAATAGGGCTGCATCATCTGGGTGCTACCCGAGGAACCATCGCGCGGAATATCCCAGAGGTCTTCGCGGTTGTAGAAAACCTGTGGATCTTGCATATGATAGGCCCGGAGCATTTCCGACTGGATGAGGAACAGTTCCTCTGGGTAGCGAATATGCGCTTGCTGATCCGCCGTCATTGCTGCTAATGGCTGGAAGAGAGTCGGGAAGATCTTCTCGTAGGTTTGGATGATTGGATCGCTTGGATCCGATACGTAGAAATGAATGCTTCCATCGTAGGCGTTAGTGACAATCTTTACTGAATTTCGAATGTAATTTATGCCATTGTTGTAGGGGGTGGAATAAGGAAAAGCATCGGTATAGGTATAAGCGTCTTGGTACCAATAGAGCTGCCCACCGGATACGACGAGGTAAGGGTCAGAATCCTTGAGTAAGAACGGCGCGAGCAGGTTAGCGCGGTCGGTAATTTGACGGTTATAGATAATGCGACTGTTCGGCAAAAGGTAGCTCGTTAGCAGCATATTCGTGTCTTGAAACCGCAGAGCAAAGGCAAGCTTTCGCCACACTGAGTTCAAGACAACCCCACCAGTCCCCTGATACTTGGCGTAGACGTTCTGGTTCCCCTGCGGATAGTCGAATTCATCGGCGCTGGTGTCGACGATCACGTAGTCGGTATCCGACTCACCGAAGTAGATTTCGGGATGGGTGATCGGGACGTCACCGACCGGTGGGATATCTTTGACGATGAACTGAGGCAATCCCTCTGGCGTGACTTCGTTCACTGGACTCATCGCCAAACCATAGCCGTGAGTAAATTGCAAATGCCGGTTCAGCCACGTCTGTGCCTGCGCCGGCAGTTTGGACGGGGACAGCTCACGGGCGCTGAGCATCACTTGTTGATACTTTCCACCGATCCGATAGCGATCGACGTCAATGTCGTTGAAGTCGTAATAGAGGCGGATCGTCTGAACTTGATTGTAGGTAGCTAAGAGCGGACGGTAATCCCAGAGGCGAATATTGCCAAAAGTCTGTGGGTTCCGCTCGACGACGCCCGGTGCTGGCGATGCCTCGCCAGGAAATGACTGCACGTCGATCTGATCAAGATTGAAGGCCCGGCGCGTCATCGCGATGTTGTCTTGAATGTATGGCGATTCGCGTGCCAGCTCGGATGGCTGAACTTCGACGTGCTGCACGATTGAAGGATAAATGCCGCCAACGAGAATTGCCGCGAGGATCCAAACTGCGACCGCTAAACCCGCCAACGCGTAGCCTTTACGAAAAGCAGTCACAATAAAAGCTGCTCCCATCGCGATGGCGACCACCGCGAGGATGCGTAAGGCCGGAAGCTCGGCGTGTACGTCCGCATAGCCCGCACCGGTAAATACGCCATGATGCGTGTAGACCAGGTCGTAGGTACCTAGCACATAGCCCCAGGCGAGCAGGAGCGCGAACAGCGCCGCGAGAATCAGGAAGTGCAGCCGAATGGTTCGGACAGCGGCGAGCGCTGCTACGTCGGAGCCTTGGAAGCTGAAGCCGTACGAGCGAAAGGTGTAATAGCCGGCGGTGATCCCTCCGATAAGGATTAAAGATACGACACACCAACCCTGGATGAGGTGAAGAATCGGCAGGGTAAAGACGTAAAATCCGACGTCAAGGCCGAATAGAGGATCCTGGGTGCCGAAAGGCGTCTGATGGAGAAATGTCAGTGCCGCAGGCCACTGCGACGCGACGAAGATTCCTTCAAAGAAGGCAATTATGGCGGTCGTCAGCAGCGCACTATAGGTTACTCGTCGATCGGCTGCTTTGGCCTGCATGCGCGCGATGTACGTGAAAACACCTTCACGAGCGAGGGGTAACTCGCCGACGTGGCTTACAATTGTCCGGGCAATTAAGAGGTTGAGCATAGTCAGGACGAGGAAGGCACCGGCGCCGAGGGCGAACAGACTGATCTCAGAGGAGAGAACGGTCGTGAAGATGGCTGCCTGTCCAACACTCTGGAACCAGAGCCAGTCGGTGTAAACACTCGCGGCAGCGGGACCCAGGATTATCAGTACGATGATTGCGACGACGACAATAACGATAACCACGTTAGCCGTCCCTTTCCGCGTTGACGCGACGGTTCATTCTCCGAGCAAAGGTCGGGTGCTCCAAGCGCCTTTCCCAGGGACGACGATTTCTCGGTAGCCGGCTTGCTTTAAAAGCTGAACCGCTCGTCTATAGTTTGCAGCGACGTTCGCCGGTCGATGGGCATCAGCGCTAACGATGGTTGGAATCTGTTTGGCGGCACAGCGGGTCAGAATTGCTAGGCCGGGATTGGAGACCTCGGCGGGCTTCGACCAGCCGGAGGTGTTTAGCTCGATGATAAGCGGAGTGCGCGAGATCGCAGTCAGAACCTCGTCGACTATGCCAAGATACCAATCGTCATTAGTCGGGAAATAACAGTCATTCCGATTCCAAAGGGCGATGCGGTCGAGATGACCAATGACGATTGGCACCGGCCAGCTTTTGAGTTCATCGACCATTTGGAGAACGCGCTGAAAGTAATTCTCGACGACTGGCCGGGCATCACCGCCGTGGCGTCGCTTGACCTCCCGGCGAAAAGCCATGTCGCTTTCATCGTAGGCCCAGGGCTCAGTTCCGAGTTCGCCGACGTAGTGAACAGAAGCGACGTAGTAGTCAAAGTGGCGCAAGAGGAATTCTCGTTCGTAGAACTCACTCAAGCCTGGGAGATAATCCAGCTCGAGCCCAAGCAACACCGGCAGACGGTCGGCATAGTGGGCGGCGAGCAAGCGGACGTCTGCACAGTAGGCATCGACACTAGTCAGTGGCATCGCGTACTCGCAAGGGAATGGTAGCGGCGCGTGCCCGGAAGCGCCAAACGCCGAGAGACCGGCGGCAATTGCCGCCTCGACGTACTCGTAGATCTCACCGTGGCCATCGCAATAGCGGCTATGAGTGTGGATCGAGGCGAGATTGTTCAGGAAGCGTTGCGATTGCTGGTTCAAGCTGTCGAGTCCTCGCTTCTTGATAGATCCACGGAACTGACACCGCGTCCATTATACCCTTTACGACACGGCTTAGTCGTTATTCGCTGGAACAGGCTCAGGAGTACCTCTTGGCGTCTTCCAATCGGTTAGCTACAATGCTCGCGTCACCCAGCACGAGTCTTATGAATAATCGACCGCACGGACGCAGCGGTGGACAGCGTTGTCACTTACATCCAAGGAGGAACTATCGACCGTACTTGCCTGCAGGGGATGACGTAGGACGGAGGTAAAGGGCTTGGGCCTACTCGAACATCCGGTCGTCGACGAATAACTAATCCGGGGAACAGGGATAACAACATTGACTGGCTGGACTCGATCTACCGATCCAGCCAGTCCGCTCAGGTCAGAATTTTTGAGCAAGATGATCCACGAGCAGAGCGCTCGTAGCGGTAGCAAGTCTAACCGTGGCGTCGCTGCCAGCGCTCACGCTTCAGCCGCTTCCGATGCTTGTGCTTGTTCATCTTCTTGCGGCGCTTTTTGACAACTGAACTCAAAGGCATTCTCCACATTCAAGAGTGATGTCATTGAGAGGATACCGGGGCGGCTTGCCGATTGTCAATGCTGAGCAGACGCCGAAACGTTCTTTTAAGAGGAATGATGAAAGGTTTTCTCGACCACCTGGAATGCTCCGCTTGCGGAGCGACCTACGATGCCGATCAACTGCATACTGTGTGTTCGAGTTGTGGCAAGGTGCTCTTCGCACGGTATGACCTGGCCCGAGTACGCGATGCCGTGCGGCCGGATGATTTTGCGCGTCGCCGCGGCTCACTCTGGCGCTATGCCGAGGTATTACCAGTCCGCGACCCGGAAAATGTCGTCAGCCTCGGCGAAGGCTGGACTCCGCTGCTCGAAGCTCCCCGCTTGAGCAGGGCGCTTGGCTGTCGGCGTGTTCTCATCAAAGACGAAGGCGTCAATCCGACTGGTAGCTTCAAAGCGCGTGGGATGACAGTCGCGGTGTCGCGCGCGAAAGAACTGGGAGCCCGCCGTTTGGGGACCCCTTCGGCAGGTAACGCGGCCTGCGCCATGAGCGCCTACGCCGCCCGTGCTGGGATGCCTGCCTACGTCTTTATGCCCGAAGATGCTCCATTAATGAACCAGGCCGAATGCGTTGCCTACGGAGCCCATCTCTTCCTCGTGCACGGGCTCATCTCGGATTGTGGGCGAATCGTCCGTCGCGAAGGAAGCGAGCGGGGCTGGTTTGACGTTTCGACTTTACGAGAGCCGTATCGCGCCGAGGGAAAGAAAACGATGGGCTACGAACTCGCCGAGCAGCTAAGCTGGCGGCTTCCGGATGTGATCATCTACCCAACTGGTGGCGGAACCGGCATCGTTGGCATGTGGAAAGCCTTCACCGAGATGGAGGCAATGGGCTGGATCGACTCGAAGCGACCACGGATGATCAGTGTTCAGGCGACGGGGTGTGCACCAATCGTGCGTGCTTTCGAACAGGGGCAGAACCAGGCCGAGCCGTGGACTGGCGCGCAAACGATCGCTGGCGGCTTGCGTGTGCCGTCGGCAATCGGTGACTATCTAATCCTGCAAGCGATCCGAGACAGCGGAGGCACTGCGCTCACCGTCGGCGACGACGAAATCGTGGCGGCGATGCATGAGCTAGCGGCCCGCGAAGGTGTCTTCGTCTCGCCTGAAGCGGGAGCCACCCTCGCTGGCTTGCGCCGACTCCTGGCGACCCATCAGGTGGATCCGGACGCGGAGATCGTGCTGTTCCTGACCGGGGCTGGCTTGCTCAATGCCGAGATGATCGCGGTCGATCGGCCAGTCCTCGATCCGGATGACGTCGAAGGCTGTCGTCGGGCGATCGACACCGAGGAAGAATAGCCGTCCCGGCGCCCCGGGCCGCTTACGCAGCAATCAAAAGAACTTTGATTTGCGATCTGCTAAGTCGCGGCGATTGGACTCTCGGCAGCCGCATCGATCGTCTGGGGGACAGCTGAAGAACGTTCGCTCAGCCAGGCTTCGGCGAGGCTGCCGTTGAGGAGCCAGTCGTAGCGACCTTTCACAACGTCCTGGCCGAGACAGGTCGTGCCATCCTCACGGCCGTCGCGAATTGCCCGGAAGTGGGTATCGATCCGGGCCCGCGCATCTTGAAAAACTTGCCGACTGAGCTCAGCACTGCCCGGGGTTACCTCGGCGTACAAAGTTACCGCGGTGATCACAAAGAGATCGACCCCCACGTCGGCTAGATGAGAAACGAGCGCTTGCTTCTGATCGAGGGTTGCCATGTGTTGCAACATCGCGTAGAAGGCGACGCGACTGAGTCGCCGGCTCGTTCGCCGAACGTAGCGAAGCTGTTCGATCGCGGCTCGGCTGAAGACACCCGGGCAACTGAAATCGCGATCGCTTTGCGGCTTGACTATCCGACTGTACCATTCGGCGTAGAACCTGCCAACCTTGGCCGCCTCGCGCAGCTTTGCAATCCCCCCGCTGCTGAACATTTTCGCGGTGCGCTTGAGATGTGGATCCCAAACTTCGCGCGCGATAAAGAGTTTGAGGATCTCACTCGCTCCCTCGCCGATCAGATAGAGCCGCGCATCGCGGAAAACTTGCTCGATTGGTACCGGCTTCTCACCCCGCGTGCGGAGCGAATCGGCCTTCTCATAGCCGCGTCCGCCGCGAATCTGCATGGCGGCGTCGACGATCTTCCAGAGGCTTTCCGACGTGAACAGCTTGGCGGCCGCCGCTTCGACCCGGAAGTCCGATTGACCGCGATCGACCATCCCGCAGACTAGGTAAGTAATCGCCTCCATCGCGAAGATGTCAGCCGCCATGCGGGCGAGCTTTTGGGTATTGAGCTCGTGTTCGCCGATTGGTTTGCCGAAGGTCTGACGTTGCGTTGACCATTCGACGGCCGGCGCGAATACCTGCTTCGCCATGCCGAGGCAAACCGACGCGAGGGAGATTCGCCCAACATTCAGCGTGGTCAGGGCCATTTTCAGTCCTTTGCCCACTTCGCCGATGACGTTCTCGACCGGTACTTTGACGTCGGTGAAGCGAATCCAGGCGTTCTCGATGCCCCGACAGCCCATGAACTCACAGCGTTGTTGGACCTCAACGCCTGGAGTTGTCATGTCCATCACGAACGCGGTGATCTTGCCGTTCACCTTGGCCATCAGCACGATCACGTCGGCGATCGTTCCGTTCGTGCACCAGAGCTTTTCCCCATTGATGACGTAATGACTGCCGTCCGAGCTCAGTACTGCGGTGGTAGACATATTCGCCGGATCGGAGCCCACGTTCGGCTCGGTGAGACCAAACGCCGAGATCGCTCCGGCCGCGATCCGTGGAAGCCAGGTGCGTTTTTGCTCTTCGTTGCCGAAGAGCAAAATGGGCTTCGACACCCCGATTGATTGATGCGCCGAAAGAAGGAGCGCCAGGATATTGCAGTAGCTCGCGATGAGGGCAAGCACGCGGTTGTAGTTGGTTTGGGAAAGGCCAAGACCACCGTACTCTTGGGGAATATTCATGCCAAACAGGCCGAGCTTGGCCAGGCCATCGAGCACGCTACGCGGAATTTTGCCGGTGCGCTCAATCTCCGCGGGATCGACCTTACCGGTGAGGAAAGTAGCGACCTGGGCGCAGATCTGATCGCCCACGAGCTTATCTTGAGTCGTTTGGAGTGGGTACGGAGCGAGGAGGCTGAAATCCGGCTCGCCGCTGAAAAGCTGGGTCATGAAGCTCGGGCGCTTGATCTCCTCGCGCGCGGCTTCCATGTATTTCACACTCTGCAGTAGGGTACTCACCATGCTTCTCCCGTGACGCGGTGCCCCTAGCCGCATCGTGGTCGTGAGTCGATGGCAGTGAGGCTCAACCGGTTGAGTGCAGCAAAAGTCAGGCCAGCAAGAGAACCTAGCGTCCCACCCTTTCAAATCGTTCCGCGCTGTAGTCGATAAACAAAGAAGGACGGCATGAACGCTTGCGCTCACCGCCCTTCGACTTTCAATTTTGGTGGAGATGCCGGGAGTCGAACCCGGGTCCGACGAAATGAGCCAGCAGTCACCTACAAGCTTAGTCAGCGATTTGGTTTCGTCCGGCCGGCCCCCGCTGACGGGGTCCAGCTAGACTATCGGACTAGTCTTAGCTCGAGGCTCGTCCGCGCTACCTCGAGAGCACTCCGACATTTCAGCGCCCGCTCTCAGCCCATCGGAGTGAGGCTGAGGCAGACGTCACCGCCTAATTAGGCGGCGAGGGCCAATTCTTGATTGTTGGCAGTTATTGTTTTGCCGGTGTTTTACGAGTGACCATCCGGCATCTCGGCTTGCTACTGCTAACCTTCCTCCGCCGTCGAAACCAATCATCCCCGCATAGGAATAACAATCAACGGCGCAGCGCCCGCTCGATATCGCGCTGAGCGTCGCGTTCGGCGATCGACTCACGTTTGTCGTACAGGTGCTTACCTCGGGCAACACCAAGCTCAACCTTCGCGCGTCCCTGTTTCAGATAAAGGCGCAAAGGCACGATTGTCAAGCCCTTCTCACTCGTCTTCTCTTGCAGTTCGCGGATCTGGCCGCGATGCAAAAGCAGCTTGCGTCGACGCTTGCTTGGCGGGTTAAGCCAACTGCCCTGTTCATACGGGGCAATGTAGACTTCTTCCAGCCACGCCTCGCCTTTATCGACCCGCGCAAAGCCTTCCTGCAAGCTTACCTTGCCGGCCCGCAACGACTTGATCTCGGTACCTGTCAAGACCAACCCGGCCTCGTAGGTATCGAGAATAAAGTACTCGTGCCGTGCGCGACGATTTTGGGCGATGACTTTGAATTCGGCCTTGTCCATAATTAATTATATCACATCATCCGAACTGACGCGCTAGATATTCTGAACTACGTTCGGGACGGCCATGAACTTGCCGTCTGCCTCGGCGATCAACTGGCCGCATTCGTCGAGGATCGTCGCATGGGCGTTGACCAGGCCGAGCCGAACGCGCTCGACCGTTCCCGATAGAACGTAGGTTTGCTCGAGGGGCGCCGGCCGACGTAACCGCGCGTGAATCTCGGCAGTGACCGCCGGGCCGACAGCAAACAGCGTTGCGTAGGCCAGCGTTTCGTCTAGCAGGGTCATGATAATCCCTCCGTGGAGAATGCCATCCCACCCTTGATGCTCTGGACGGGGGCGGAACTCCGCGCGTGCTCCTCCACCTTCCTCCCGACGAAAGCGGAGATGAAGGCCAATCGGGTTTTCCGTGCCGCAGGCAAAGCACCGACGGTAAGCTCCACCACTTGCCCGAATCAGTAATGCGTCGTCCGTCACTTTCTTCTCTAACTAGCCAGGTTCCTTGCCAACAAACAACCACGCGATCTCAACTGTGGCAAAATTGTAGCAGATGAATTCTGACCGCTCCAGCATGGTCGAGTCCGTTGATCAGCTCTGTAATTGGTTGAATCATTAGCGATCGTCGTGGTATGGTGAGTCTGGAAACCGACGAACGTGAGTCATGAGCAAAAAAGATAGACAGCAGACATGCTCCTTTCGCTGAGCGCTCGGTGAGCCTTAACCTACGCTACCAGGTATCGGAAGCCGAGGTTGCTTCAGTTCTCGCCGACTTGGTTGCTCTGCCTTCGGTGAATCCATTCCACGAGTCGAGCCTGTCTCCTCCCTATGGTGAAGGCCGCGTCGCCGACTACGTTGAGCGCTACGGCCGTGACCTTGGGCTGAAGGTAATACGTCAATCGGTACTCCCAGGACGAGATAACATTCTGCTTCGGGCTGAAGGCAGAGATGCGGGGCGCTGCTTGCTTTTTGAGTGTCACATGGATACCGTCCCGGGCTGGTTAGCCCCACCGGATCCTTTTCAGCCACGCATTGCCGATGGACGGCTTTACGGCCGAGGGGCGTGCGACGTCAAAGGTACCCTGGCCGCGATGCTCATCGCGCTACGCCTGATCGTAGAAAGTGGCAGGCCACCGACGCGATCGCTAGTCCTGGCTGCGACGGTTGATGAAGAGCATCAGGCGCGGGGCGTAATCGAGCTGGTTCGGGCGATTCAGGCAGGTCAATTACCGACCGTGGATGCGGCGGTGGTCGGTGAGCCGACTGAATTGTCAGTCATCACCGCTCACAAAGGGTGCATTCGCTGGCGCTTGACGACGCGAGGACAGTCGGCACATAGCTCTCGCGCTGCGCTCGGTACGAACGCGATCGACGGCATGGTCGAAGTCTTGGTGGCGCTCCGCCGCGACCTGGCGGCGCGCCTGGAGAAACGCAATCACCCCTTGGTTGGTCAGCCATCGCTGTGCGTCTGCACTATCCATGGTGGCGTGGCGGTGAACGTGGTTCCTGACCTCTGCGTCGCCGAGATCGACCGACGAACGATTCCCACCGAGACACTCGAATCAGTGACGTCGGAAGTTATGGATGTCATCAAGCAAGTGGTGAGAAGTAATTCTAACGTTGCTGTGGAGCTCGGTCCTCCGTTCGTTGTCGATCCTAGCTTGTCGACTCCGAGCGGTGCGCCAATCGTTCGGCAGCTCTGCGAAGCAGCCACGGTAGTTGTCGGCCGACCGGCAATCGCTGGGGTAAGCTTTGGCACTGATGCGGGTAAGCTGAGCGCGGGAGGAATCCCATCTGTTGTCTTCGGACCGGGTAGTATTGATCTGGCGCACACGGTAGATGAACACGTGCGCTTGAGCGACGTCGCACGAGCTGCCGAGATCCTCGCTCAGCTTGCGCTTTCGTCCGGATAAACAAACCGGCGCAGTAGTATTGCTTATGCACCGAGAGGCGATGCAGGTAATGCCCTGACGCACCCGATCTCGTACTCCACAACAATACAGGTTACAAGAGAGGCGACGAATGTCAGAACAAGAACGCGCCGAAGAAATCCGCCGGGTGATGGTAATCGCCGCTCATCCCGACGATCCAGAATTTAGCTGTGCCGGTACGGTTGCCAAATGGGCGGCGATGGGACGTGAGATTACCTACCTTCTCTTGACAAGTGGTGACAAGGGCTCGCACGACGCCGCGGTCCGTCCGGGACAGATCGCTGGGCGACGCGAGGAGGAGCAACGCGCGGCAGCCACAGTACTTGGTGTCAAAGAGGTTATCTATTTGAATTATCCGGACGGCGTTCTGGAGAATACGCTCGAGCTGCGTCGGCGACTTTGTCTAATCCTCCGCGAGCGGCAGCCGGATGTCGTCCTTACTATCGATCCCTGGCGTCATTATCAATTACATCCCGATCATCGGGCGGCTGGGCAAGCCGCTCTTGATGCCATCTTCGCGGCTCGGGAGTGGTATATCTTCCCAGAGCAATTGCTAGGCGAGCGACAGCCCTGGCGAGTCAAGGAGGCTTATCTCTTCTGGGCGCAAGACCCGGATCACTGGGAGGACGTTTCCGAGACTGTCAATCAGCGGATTGCGGCGCTCAAGAATCACCGAAGTCAAGTTGAGCAGCGCCTTGACACGCTCGAGGAGCGGGTACGCCAGGGGCTGCGCGAGGCTGGGAAGGATCACGGTCTCGAGTACGCCGAAGCGTTCAAGCGTTTGAAGTTCTAGCTTCTTATTCCCCCTTGATCGGGCGCTCGTTGGTACGACTTTTGCTGTACATAATTATTGACGTGCGCCCGATCTCCTTTTCTCCAACGTTGTCGGGTGCCCTCGGAGGCCGCTACGGCGACGATCATTTCTTCTGCTCCACGCATTCATCTCGATCGTGACGCCGCATGGGCAGTTTCCCAAGTGCGGCACGGCCGCTTGCAACGTACGTTCGGCATTTTGGCGGCATTCTCGGCGCTCGTTTCAGGATTCGAAGCCTACGTCCAGCATATGCGCGGAGCCTACAATGATTGGCTCATGTGGACCCCGGTCCTTTTGACGCCGCCGATGGTAGTGGCTGGTTTGCTCAGCGTTTTCAACCGAGCGGTAGCACACGCTGTTCTCCCCTGGATGTCTCTGGCGATCATTGTCGACGGTATTGTCGGCTTCATTTATCACCTCAAAGGAGTTGGTCGGCTGCCCGGCGGTTTCCGCTTCGCTACGTACAACATCACAATGGGTCCGCCGATCTTCGCACCGCTATTCATGCTAAGTGTTGGGATTCTTGGACTGCTTGCTTCCGCGCTTCAACCGGAGCGGCGACCAAATTCGTGGTAGCGGATTCTCGAGAAAGCTCGGGCGGCCACCCGGGAAAACGGACAGAAACGATGAATTCTTCCTTTGCCAGTCTTGACTCCGTGCGCAGTGATCTTGCGCATGGGCGTTTCCAGCGTCTCCTTGCTCTCACCACGGCAATTTTCGTGGTTATCGCGGGTGGAGAGGCGTTTTTCGAGCATCTCCGGGGCAGCTTTTGTCAGCGGGTGATGTGGACGCCAGTGTGGTTGACGCCGTTCGTGGCCGGAGCCGGGATTGGCGCGCTCTACAGTGAGCGAGTAGCCCGTACTGTCCTGCCACTCACCGCGGTAGCGTCGTTCTTTGATGGTGTGCTCGGATTCTATTTACATTTGCGCGGAGTCAGCCGTATGGCCGGCGGTTTTCGCAACTTCTGGTTCAATTTCACCATGGGACCGCCGCTGTTTGCTCCGTTGCTCTTCTGTAGTGTTGGCTTGCTCGGCATCGTCGCCTCAGTTGTCCGACGGGAGCGGTGGTGATGAGTCAGCGCGCTGGAGACGACCCACTCGCCAATCCGACCTTGGTGCAAGCAACAAAAAAACGCCCGGTGGAGCGACCAATCGTCGCTTATCCCGGCTTCCACGTCCTTGATCAGCAAGAGCATTGGGACGAGGCGACGCGCCAGGTGATCATGACGCGCATCAATCAGGTGCCGGCGTTTCGCTTCTTCAAACCGCACGAGATTCAAACGCTTCAGGCTCTCGCGGCCCGCGTCTTACCGCAGGACGATCGACCGGCAGAGAAACGAATTCCCATCGCTCCATGGATCGATCAGCGCTGCTACTTGCGATTGCTTGACGGTTGGCGCTTCGATGACATGCCGCCGGATGACGAGGCCTGGCGACTCGGCTTGCTGGGAATCGACGAAGTCGCCATCGCGTCCTATGGACAGCAGTTCATCCTGCTACGACCCGATGAACAAGACCACGTGCTGCGCACAATCGCTGGAGGCCAGCCACCGGGTGAAGTTTGGCGAAATTTGCCCCCACGGCGTTTTTGGATCTACATCGTTCTCCGTCAGATGACCTCGATCTACTATGCCCATCCGACGGCCTGGGACGAGATCGGCTTCGGCGGCCCAGCCTATCCTCGGGGCTACTTTGCTCTGAATCACGGCTACCCGGAACCCTGGGAAGTGCGCGAGGTACGACTGGATGAGACTTCAGATTAATCTGTCCCCGGATTGGTTTCTAGACGTCGAGATGCGAGCGTACCCGCAGAACGAGCCAGTCGACTTTTGCATCGTCGGCACCGGGGCCGGAGGTGGTGTGCTTGCCCAGCGCCTGGCACGCAAAGGATTCTCGGTCGTCTGCCTGGAGGCGGGTAAGTGGATGGATTCCGAGCGCGATATGGTCAGCGACGAGGCCGGCGCGCGACCACTCTATTGGAACGACTTGCGAATCACCGGGGGAGACGAGCCACTACAGCTCGGCGCGAACAATTCGGGGAAGACCGTGGGCGGAAGCACTGTTCACTACGCGGCGTTCTGTCCGCGACTGCATCCGTCGGATTTCATGGTACGCAGTCTCGACGGAGTTGCCGACGACTGGCCGATTCGCTATGAAGATCTCGAGCCCTATTATGAGGCGATGGAGCGTGAGTATCCGGTCGCGGGCCCGGCGTACTTTCCGTGGGGTAAGCCACATTCTTATCCTTACGCACCACTCCAGTCAGGGACGGCCGGCCACGCCCTGATTCGCGGCTGTGTCGAGCTTGGTATCCCAGTCGTGCCGGGGGGACCGATCGGGATCACCGCCGGGACTTTTGGCAAACGACCTCACTGCATCTTTCGCGGTTTCTGCCTGCAAGGATGCAAGGTGGGCTCGAAGCATTCCACTCTAGTCAGTCACATCCCGGATGCGATTGATCATGGCGCCGAAATTCGTGCCGAATGCATGGCCTACGAAATTCCTCTCGACAGCGATGGTCGGGTTACTGGCGTCCGCTACTTCCGCACTATGGACGAGGGAAAGTACGAAGAAGCGGAGCAGAAAGCGCGGCACGTCGTCGTCGCGGGTTATGCGATCGAGACTCCTCGCCTCTTACTGAATTCGCGCTCGGGAAGCTTTCCCGACGGCCTCGCGAACTCAAGTGGCCTGGTCGGCAAACGCCTCATGGCTCAAGCTGGTCAGGTCGTTTGGGGACGATTCCCAACGATGATCCGGCAGTACAAAGCTCCGCCTGCCTGCGCCGAAACCGAAGAGTTCTACGAGACCGATCCTCGCAATGATTTTGTGCGCGGCTATGCCTTGCAAAGCGTTTCGCCGCTGCCAATCGCGATGGCCCACCTGCTTACCGAAGAGAGCGAGCCATTTGGTTGGAATCTCCGCCACTTAATGGAAGAGTACAATCACTACGCCGCGATCGGCGTCCTGGGCGAGCTGCTCCCCGATGAGCGCAATTATGTGAGTGTTGCCCCTGAAACCGACCAGTACGACATCCCGGTGGCGTATGCTCACTTCAACTTATTCGAGAACGACCTGAAATTGATCCGCGCCGGCGTGCAACGCGCCAAGGATGTACTGGAAGCAGCGGGAGCAGTCGAGACGCACTATGTGAATCGCTACGCGCACCTGGTTGGTACCTGCCGCATGGGTGATGATCCGCGGACGTCAGTCGTCGATCAGTTTTGCCGGAGCTGGGACGTACCCAACCTCTGGATTTGCGACGGTAGCGTGATGGTCACCCAAGGATCGGCGAATCCGGCGATCACGATTTCGGCAATCGCGGCGCGTACGGCGGACTACATTGCCACCATGGCGCGAAGTGGAGATTTGTAATGACGACGCTCGGATTCTAACGTGTGATAATCGCAGTGTTCGTCGCCTTGGTCGGCGCAGTTTTGGTCCGGTCGTGGCTCCGGAGTCAACCCGCGCTGCGCGAAAGCCTCAGTTGGGCGGTACGATCTTGGATCATTCCCCCGGATGCGGCGGCCGGCTGGGAACAGAATCGTGAATGCCTTTGGTGATTCATTCGTGAGGTAGAGGGAATGATGCCGGAACGCAAAGTCTCTAAGGACTACGAAGAAGTGGACGTGCGCGACGTTTTCGTGAACGCGCGTCCGACTGGTTGGCACGATCTGATCAATTGGCTCAATAATCACGGGCAGTCGAGCAAGCTGATCACGCCTGGCGAAGCGGCGCATATGATTGCTGACGCAAAGCAGGCGGCGAAGGACAACGTGCCATTTCCGAGCGTTGCCGAGCACGCTTTTCGGATCATGAAGAGCCATCGCAACCTGGAACTGGTGCGTCAGGAAGAGCAGATCTGGCTTGCTAAAGCGGTGTCGGGCGGTGCGGAGCAGAATGAAAATGTTTACTGAACATACTGAACATAATCTCGCCTACAAGGGCGATTTTGCCGGAACTCCGGCGCGCCGTGGATAGGTGGCTGGAGTTTGTCTAACCTTGGCAATCCGGATCAACTGACGCTCCTCGTCGAGGATTGGCAGCCTGACGATCAGCGGGGGCAAGAGTTTCCCTCCGAGTGTGTTGATCGCCTTGGCGGCCGATGCGACTTCAGCTTCGATGCCCAGCTTCTTTGGGGCAATTACTTCACCGCCCAGGCGGGCGAATGGCAGGCATAGCTCGGCAAGAGTTGCGAGGTTGGCCAAGGCGCGCGCGACGACGACATCGTAAGCGGCTCTTTGGTCAGGGCGATGGGCAATCTCCTCGGCACGTCCGCAGACGACTTGAACGTTGGAAAGATTGAGCGCCGTCACGACGTGCTCAAGAAAGCGACATTTCTTTTGAGTAGCTTCGAGCAGTACGACCTGCAAGTTCGGCCGAACGATGGCGAGGGGAATGCCGGGAAAGCCAGCCCCTGCTCCGACGTCCAGCAATCGCGCCGATTGCTCGCCATTGCGAACCGGCCCGGGTAGTCCCTCGAGCACTGTCAACGAATCCAAAAAATGTTTTACCTGAACATCGGTTGGTGCGGTGATCGCCGTCAGATTCATCCGCTGGTTCCAATCGAGTAGCACATCCTGAAAGCGGGCGAAGCGATCGAGTTCTTCCGGAGAAAGGGTGAGGCCAAGCGCGCGCGCGCCATCCAGCAGGGCACGAAAGGTCTCGTTTGAGTGAGGAGTGTTAACCACTTAGCCATCCTTTCAAACAACCTGGAGGAAAAGGATTGGTCTACTGCTTGCCAAAATAGGCTCAATTTTGCTACAATCATAAATGAAAGGTTGGGCCTTCCGCCAAATGCTGGTGGAAGGCTGTTTTTTCGTCGAGGTAAGGCAAGAGTGGCGGAGAAGTACGACGCGCCGGTCATCGAAAAGAAGTGGCAAGATCAGTGGGAAGCGGACGAGCTGTACAAGGCGACCGAAAAGAGCGATCGCCCAAAGTGGTATGCGCTCGACATGTTCCCGTATACCTCGGGTGATCTTCACATTGGCCACTGGTATGCCTTCACCCCGGCCGACGCCCACGCCCGCTACAAACGCATGCGCGGCTTCAACGTTATGAAGCCGATTGGTTTCGATGCATTTGGCTTGCCGGCCGAAAACGCGGCGATCAAGAGTGGTATTCATCCGGCGATTTGGACGATCCGCAATATTCATCGCATGCACCGCCAATTCCGGTCGATGGGAGTGAGCTTCGATTGGAGCCGGGAGATCGCCACTTGTTTGCCAAGCTACTACCAGTGGACCCAATGGCTATTCTTGCAATTGTACAAGGCTGGCCTGGCATACAAAGCTCTGGCGCCAGCCAACTGGTGCCCATCCTGCCAGACGGTTCTGGCCAATGAGCAGGTCATCGAGGGCCTGTGCGAGCGCTGTGACACGGTTGTCACCAAAAAGAATCTGGATCAATGGTTTTTCCGCATCACGAAGTACGCGGAGGAGCTGCTGAGCTTTGACGGTCTGGAGTGGCCTGAGAAAGTCAAGGTCATGCAGACTAATTGGATTGGTAAGAGCGTTGGCGTTGAGATCGTCTTCAAGACCGAAAACGGAGCAGATCTTCCAGTCTTCACGACCCGCCCCGATACAATCTTCGGGGTCACGTTCATGGTGCTGGCGCCGGAGCATCCGTTGGTCGAGCAATTGACCAAGCCCGAGCAACGTCAGGCGATTGATGACTACGTCGAGGCCACGCGCCGAATGAGCGAGATCGAGCGCCTAGCGGCTGGTCGCGAGAAGACTGGTGTCTTCACCGGAGCCTATGCGATCAACCCTTTGAACCAGGAAAAGGTGCCAATCTGGATCGCTGACTACGTGTTGCAATCTTACGGAACTGGCGCAGTCATGGCTGTTCCGGCTCACGATCAACGCGACTTCGAGTTCGCCGAGAGGTTTGGCCTGCCGATTCAGGTGGTAATCGCACCACCCGCGTGGTCCGGTGGGAAATTGAGCTGCGCCTTCACTGGTGAGGGCACAATGGTCAATTCGGGACAGTTCAGCGGCCTGACTTCGACGGCCGGCAAGGATGCGATTGCTGACTTTGTCGAGGAGCACGGCTTGGGTCAACGCCGCGTTCAGTATCGGCTGCGTGACTGGTTAGTTTCGCGGCAGCGCTACTGGGGGGCGCCAATTCCAATCGTCTACTGTCAGACTTGTGGAATGCAACCGGTCCCCGAAGATCAGTTACCCGTTCGGCTGCCGATCGACGTCGAATTCCGTCCAACCGGCGAGTCGCCTTTGCGCTTGTCGAAGACGTTTTTGCACACGACCTGTCCGAAGTGCGGCGGTCCGGCCGAGCGCGAAACGGATACGATGGATACCTTCGTGGATTCGTCCTGGTACTTCTTGCGCTACTGCAGCCCTCACGACTGGTACGAAGCGTTTGATCCGGAAAAAACCGCATTTTGGATGCCGGTCGACCAGTACGTCGGTGGAGCAGAACACTCGACGATGCATCTGCTCTACGCGCGCTTCTTTGTCAAGGCGTTGCGCGACCTCGGCCTGGTCAACTTCGACGAGCCATTCACTCGGTTGTTCAACCAGGGGCAGGTTATTTCGGGTGGCCGACGAATGTCCAAGTCGCGAGGCAATGTCGTCAATCCAGATGACTTCGTCGAAACTTTAGGTGCCGATACTGTTCGCGCTTACCTGATGTTCCTCGGACCGTGGGATCAAGGTGGAGATTGGAGCGACCGTGGTATTCATGGCCTGTACCGCTTCTTTAACCGGGTCTGGTCGATGGTCCTGGACACGAAGGATGCCGAGGCTCCCGAGAGCAGTGCTGCGGATGATGAGCGCGAAATCCGGCGGCTGACTCATCGGACGATCGCCCGGGTCACCGACGACGTCGAGCGCTTCCGTTTTAACACGATGCTGGCCGCATTGATGGAGTTCACCAACGCGCTGGCTCCCTATGCTGAAGGACGCGCTGTCGGAACGCCTGCCTGGAAAGAGGCGATTCGCTCGCTCCTGTTGCTCTTGGCACCGATCGGGCCGCACATCACTGAAGAGTTGTGGTATCGCTTGGGGTTGCCGTATAGCATTCACCAACAGCCCTGGCCGGTCTGGGAAGAGAGTCTGGCTGCCGAGGAGACGGTCACCGTCGTCGTCCAGGTGAATGGCAAGGTCCGCGAGAAGTTGACCGTGCCGGTCAATATCACGCGGGACGCGGTCGAAGGCTTAGCCCTGAATAGCGACCGGGTACAGCGCTACATCGATGGTGCATCCATCGCCAACGTCATCTACGTGCCTGGGAAGCTCCTGAACATCGTGACGCGTCGCTAGTCCCCGGAGAGGTCGGGGATGTTCTCCGACCTCTCTTTTCCAAGGGGTGAGGCTATTCGATGCTGATACGTTGAGCTTTACGCTGGCGATTGCCGCTGCTGGCCTCTTCCAACGCGGCAATCCGCGCGTCCAAGAGGGAGCGGAGAGCGAGCAATACCTCGCGTTGAGCGTTACTCATATGCGCGAAGAACTCCGGAGACAAGCACGGAAAGAGCAGGCGCGCCAGATAGGGCACCGGTGCACCGGTCGAGCGCCGTTGGCTGGTGGTTTCACCGGATAGCGGTTGGGTCTCTGGTCTGGGCGTAGGTTCGCTCATCGCATCACCTCGGCTCGCGAGTCCATGTAGTCTGTTTTCATCATACCTAGCTTATGATCGAGTGTCGAGATTCCCAGACTTGGCATCCGAGGAGGAAAGGTGAAGAATATCGATCTCGCATCGTACATTCGCGACATTCCTAACTTTCCCAATCAGGGAATTCTTTTCAAAGACATCACAACCTTGATTAAGAATCCGGTCGCTTACCATGAGGCGATCGATCGTTTAGCCGAGCCTTTCTCCGATATTAAGGTTGACATCGTCGTCGGCATGGAGTCCCGGGGTTTTCTCTTCGCTGCGCCCTTGGCCTATAAGCTAGACGCCGGGTTAGTTCCAGTACGAAAGCTCGGACGCTTGCCGGCTGAATCGATTCGCACCTCCTATGAGCTCGAATATGGTCAGAATACGCTCGAGATTCATCGAGATGCGATTGAGCCCGGGCAGCGTGTGCTAATCGTTGACGATCTCTTGGCGACTGGAGGTACTGTTCAGGCGACAATGGAGCTGGTCGAGCGACTTGGAGGCCAAGTCATTGGCCTTGCCTTCCTCATCGAGCTTCTCTACCTCCACGGTCGAGAGAAGGTAGGCGATGGCGTGCCGATCGTTAGTCTGATCCGGTACACGTAATTTCAACGTCGCCACAACGTTAACTATACTTCCACGTTGCGGCGAGGCTTGGCTGCGTGGTATACTCCTCGCGAATTGAATAGGCGATGCCGCTCTTATCCAGAGAGGCGGAGGGACCGGCCCGACGAAGCCCGGCAACCGGCCTGCTTTGCAAAGATCGACGCCAGATGATCGTGGCAGCAGGTGCGGTGCTAATTCCGACGGAACCCGAATGGTTCCGGGAGATGAGAGACCTAAGGGGAACGACTTCTCTCATCACGGGAGAAGATTTTTTTTGCCCGGTGCTCATCTGTGCTTCGCCGTTCCCCTCTACGTGGCGCCGGGGGAACCCCATCGGACCGGAGCCGGCAGTATGCCGGGCGAACGGTCTGAAACTTGCCCAAGTTCGCGTGGCCGCCGCGAGGCGACGTGCATTTGGACTTCCCGAGACATTCCCACCGGCCGCTCGCCAGATCTTGTGGTGTTCTCGCGCTGGTGGGGCGATAAGGGGGTGATCCCAAACATGGCTAGGGTCGGAAGAGCGAGAAGGAGATAAAGAGCAGAATGAGTGTGCTCGTGGTAGGTTCGGTCGCCCTTGACACGGTTGAGACGCCGGCTGGTCGGGTCACCGAAGCAGTGGGCGGATCTGCCACCTACTTTTCCTTAGCCGCGTCGTTATATGGGCCAGTTCGGCTTGTCGCGGTAGTCGGCGATGATTTTCCTCAACGTGGCTTGACCATGCTCAGAGAGCGGCGCGTCGACCTGCGTGGTCTCGAAATCGTGCCCGGTCGAACTTTTCGATGGGTAGGCCGCTACGGGGATGACCTCAACTCGGCAGAGACCCTCGAGACCCAGCTCAACGTCTTCGCTCAGTTTGACCCGAAGATTCCGGCCGACTTTCGCGATACGCCAGTTCTCTTTTTAGCGAATATTGACCCAGAGCTCCAGCTCCGGGTTGTCAAAGAGATTCGCGGCGCGCGCTTCACGGCGATGGACACGATGAATTTCTGGATCGCTTCGAAGCGTGATGTGGTGACCGAAGTCATGAGTTCGGTTGACGTGGTGCTGGTCAACGAAGCCGAGCTCCGTCAGTACGCTCAGAACCGGAATTTGACCGCGGCGGCTCGTCAGGTTCTCGACCTGGGACCAAGAGCCGTGGTGGTGAAAAAAGGTGAGTACGGCTGCGCAGTTTACGCGCAGGACGGATACTTCGCGGTCCCGGCTTACCCGTCAGAGCAGGTTTGTGACCCGACCGGGGCCGGGGATAGCTTTGCCGGGGCATTCATTGGTAGCCTCGCCAACTCACCGGATTGGTCCTGGCGAGCTATTCGCCGCGCGGTTCTTCACGGCTCGGTCGTCGCCTCCTTCACCATCGAGTCATTTAGCGTCGATCGCGTGGTCGCTTTGCAGCCCGAAGAGGTCGATCGACGCCTGAGAGAACTCGTGTCGTTTACTCAGATAGAACCAGAGTGGGAGAAGGGACTCATCGATGCCCATCAATACACTGCCCAAGCACGACGTTAAGGACCTCGGCTTAGCCGCCCACGGGCGGTTGCGCATCGAGTGGGCGGCAACTCAGATGCCGGTCCTACGCTTGATCCAAGAACGCTTTGCCAAGGAAAAGCCGCTCGCCGGAGTGAAAATCGCGGCGTGTTTGCACGTGACGACAGAAACCGCCAACCTGATGCTAGCCATGCAAGCCGGTGGTGCAGATCTGGCGTTGTGCGCGAGCAATCCTTTATCCACTCAAGATGATGTCGCGGCTGCGCTCGTCTCGGAATACGGAATTTCTACCTTCGCGGTCAAAGGCGAAGACAATGATACCTACTACCGACACATCAACGCCGTGCTATCGACCGGACCCAATATGACGATGGATGACGGCTGCGATCTCGTGAGCGCCCTCCATCGAGATACGACCGGTCTGATCGACGCGGTTTTTGGTGGCACCGAAGAGACAACAACCGGCGTGGTCCGTCTGCGGAGCATGCAAGAGAATGGCGTCCTTCGTTACCCAATTGTCGCGGTCAACGAAGCTTCGACGAAGCACTTTTTCGATAACCGGTATGGAACGGGGCAGAGTACGCTGGATGGTGTCATTCGAGCAACGAACTTTTTGATCGCCGGCAGTACGGTCGTCGTCGCTGGCTACGGCTGGTGTGGTCGTGGGATTGCCATGCGAGCGCGTGGCTTGGGGGCAAACGTCGTTGTGACCGAGGTTGATCCGATTCGTGCTCTCGAGGCGCTGATGGACGGCTACCGGGTGATGCCCAGCGTCGAGGCCGCGAAGCGAGCGGACGTATTCATCACCGCGACCGGCGACGTCAACGTCGTTGACCGGGCTCAGCTTGCCGTGATGAAAGACGGTGCCATGCTGGCTAACTCCGGTCACTTCAACGACGAGATCAATATTCCGGCCCTAGCGGAAATGTCGTCAGGAAGGCGAATGGTGCGTGATTTCGTCGAGGAATTCCGTCTCACTGACGGGCGCCGCCTCTATCTGCTTGCTGACGGACGTTTAGTGAATCTTTCGGCGGCTGAAGGGCATCCCGCTGGGGTCATGGACATGAGCTTTGCCAACCAGGCGTTGAGTGCCGAATTCCTTCGCCAGCACGCGAGCGAGCTACAGAATCAGGTTTACGTCGTGCCGACCGAGATCGATCGTGAAATCGCTCGTTTGAAGCTTCGGGCAATGAACGTCGAAATCGACGAGCTGACCGACGAACAAAGGAAGTACTTGGCATCTTGGGAATCTGGGACCTGATCTGCTCCTCCGAAGTCTCCTCTCCCTGGGAGAGGGTTAGGGTGAGGGTTGCCCGCCAATCTCATCTGTTTATAGTGATTGGGCAGGACATGTGTAACGTTCTGGAAAGAAGAAAGGAAACGAAGGAGAATGAGTAACCTCACCTTTATGACGTCCCCGCGCCTCTTGTTTACCTCCGAGTCGGTGACCGAAGGGCACCCGGATAAGTTGTGCGACCAGATTTCTGATGCGATCCTAGACGCGATCATCAGCGAAGATCCAAATGCTCGGGTGGCTTGCGAAACCGCGGCGACGACTGGCTTGATTCTGGTGATGGGTGAAATCACCACTTCCTGCTACGTCGATATGCCCAAGGTGATCCGCCAGACGATTAAGGAAACTGGCTACACCAACGCCCATTACGGCTTCGACTACGAGACGGCGGGCGTCATGGTTTCGATCAAAGAGCAGTCTCCGGACATCAGTAGGGGCGTCGACCACGCGCTCGAAACTCGTGATGGCTTGCTCACGAATGATGCCATGGAACGCATCGGTGCGGGCGACCAAGGCATGATGATCGGTTTTGCCTGCAACGAAACCCCCGAGTTGATGCCAATGACCATCTCTCTCGCTCACCGCCTCTGTCGACGCCTGGCTCAGGTTCGCAAAGACGGTATCTTGCCGTATCTTCGCCCCGACGGCAAGTCGCAGGTGACGATCGAATACCAGTATGGGCGCCCGGTCCGGGTTGATACGGTCGTCGTTTCTACGCAACACGACGAAGACGTCGACGCCAAGACAATCGAGCGTGACATCATCGATATGGTGATCGGCGAAGTCATCTCACCCGAGTTACTCGACGACCGGACGCGCTTTCTCGTCAACCCAACCGGTCGGTTCGTCATTGGTGGACCCATGGGGGATGCCGGCTTGACCGGACGTAAGATCATCGTCGATACTTATGGGGGCATGGCCCGACACGGCGGTGGCGCCTTCTCCGGGAAGGATCCGACGAAAGTTGATCGGTCCGGCGCCTATGCCGCGCGGTACGTCGCGAAAAATATCGTCGCGGCCGGGTTGGCGGACCGATTCGAGATCCAGCTCGCTTACGCGATCGGGGTTGCTCATCCCGTCTCGCTGATGATCGAGACGTTTGGGACGGCCAAAGTCCCCGAAGAGACGATTGCCGAACTCATCCGGGCTCACTTTGATCTGCGACCGGCGGCGATTATTCAAAATCTGCGCCTTCGCCGTCCGATCTATCGGCCCACCGCGACGTATGGTCACTTTGGACGAAACGACATTGATGCGCCCTGGGAAGTGACCGATAAGGCCGAGGCGCTGCGACGCGACGCTGGCTTGTGAGCCAAGCGCCCCCGAGGAGGCGATGACACGGATACTCGTCACTGGCGCGACTGGATTCGTCGGTAGGCATTTACTCGATCTCTTGCGGTCGGAACCTGACCTCAGGATTGCCGGGACAAGTCGGCATGCGTTCTCACTGGAGTGGCCAGAGAGAACGGTAAGTACCTACGTCGGCGACCTCACTGATCGTGCGTTTACTGACGGGATGATCAGCGAGGTACGACCGGATTTGGTCGTCCACCTCGCTGCGCAGTCGTCGGTATCCGATTCGTGGCAGGATCCCCAAGCAACACTCGTGAATAATCTAGTCGCTCAGCTCAACGTTCTCAGAAGCTTAACTGTGCATGCGCCTCGATCCAGGGTATTGGTCACCGGCTCTTCGCAAGAATACGGTGCGGTTGCCCCGCACGAGCTTCCTCTGACCGAAGACGCTCCGCTGCGACCGGATAGCCCCTATGCGTTGAGCAAGGTGATTCAAGACTTTCTTGGTTTACAATACTTTCTCGGTTATGGATTAGGGGTGATCCGAGTCCGTGCCTTCAATCTGATTGGCCCGGGCCAAGGAGACCGATTCGCCATTCCTAGCTTTGCCCGGCAGATTGCCGAAGCCGAGGTCGGATTGCGCCCCCGGCTCATCCGGGTCGGAAATCTCGAGCCGAGGCGTGATTTCACCGACGTCCGTGACGCCGTTCGAGCCTATTGGGGCCTGCTCCGACAGGGAGCCGTCGGTGAGGTATACAATGTTGGTGGGGGAAGCAACCGATCGATACGAGATGCGCTCGATACGCTGATCAGCTTGGCACGAGTGCCAGTCGACGTTCAGGTTGACCCAGCGCTTTTGCGCCCGTCGGACGTGCCAGTCGTCGAGTGCGACACCCATCGCCTCCAAAGTACCCTGTCGTGGAGGCCAACGATCTCTTTCGAGCAGAGCCTGCGAGACATTCTTGAAGAGTGGCGACAGAAGATCGCTGATCGCTCGGGGCAAGCAGGAGATTGACCGAATAAGAACAACGTTCACCTTCTCTTCGTACTACCATTGCTGTTTGTCGTTCCGAGCGACCTTAAGAGGCTTGCCCTGAGCGGAGCGAAGGAAGCGGTGCTGTGGTACCAGGAAGAACGAACGAGTTTTGCGAGAGGAGAGCTAGGTTGCGGGTGCTCATTACCGATGTGACCGGAATGGCTGGTAGCCATCTCGCCGAATACGCATTATCCCTGCCCGGGGTCGAAGTGTTCGGTATTTATCGGTGGCGCAGTCGGATGGATAATCTCAACGACTTGATCGAAGCAGGACGAGTGACGCGTATCGCCGGGGGCGGCAACGTTCGCTCGGCCGCGGAATTGGCGAGCCGTATCGAGGCTGAAGCCCGGCCAGACCATCTCAACTTGATCCTGGGCGACCTCAGCGACCCGTCGTCAATGCGGCGCTTGATTGCTGGCTTGCGCCCGGATCGCATCTTTCACCTGGCAGCGCAGAGCTTTGTTCCGGCATCGTGGGACTCGCCGGCGGAGACCCTCCAGCTCAACGTCATCGGCCAGGTCAACCTTTTCGAAGCGATTCGCGAGGCTGAGATCGATCCACTCGTCCATGTCGCCGGTTCCAGCGAAGAGTACGGTCTCGTCTATCCGCACGAAGTCCCCATGAAAGAAACGAATCCCCTGCGTCCGCTCAGTCCATACGCGGTGAGCAAAGTCGGACAGGAGCTGCTCGCTTGGCAGTATCATCGTAGCTATGGTCTGCGCGCGATCGTGACGCGTGGCTTTAATCATACCGGGCCACGCCGCGGCGAGAACTTCGTGACGAGTTCGTTCGCTTTGCAGATTGCACAAATTGAGCGCGACCTGAAGCCACCGGTCATCGAAGTTGGGGATCTGCAAAGCCGACGCGACTGGACTGACGTCCGTGATACGGTTCGAGCCTATTGGCTGACGCTGGAGCATGGTGATCCGGGCGACGTTTACAACATCGGAACGGGTGTGAGTCGATCGGTCGGAGAGATGCTCGACGTTTTGCTTACTTTGACGCACCGAAAAGTTGAAATACGGGTCGATCCTTCGCGGCTGCGCCCCTCAGATGTGACCCTGCTCTGGTCGGATCCAAGCAAATTCCAGGCGAAGACAGGCTGGCAGCCAGAGATTCCGTTTTACAAGACCATGAGCGACCTGCTCGATTATTGGAGACAACGCCTGGCGACAACCTCGGCTGCGACGCTTTCAAAGAAAGAGTGAGTGATGAGCAATAAGCCGATCATCTTTGGCACTGATGGCTGGCGAGCAATCATCGCCGAGGATTATACCTTCGATAATGTTCGGCGTTGTGCTCGCGGGATCGCCGAACTATTCCAAAAAAAAGGCATTGCTGATCGTGGCGTCGTTGTCGGCTATGACATGCGCTTTGAATCGGAAGATTTCGCGGCCGCGGTCGCGGAAGTCTTGGCTGGTGCCGGTGTGCGTGCTTACCTATGCACGCGCTCTGAGCCTACGCCGGTGATCTCCTACGCGATTCTGGTTCAAAAGGCGGCCGGGGGCGTTACCATCACCGCCAGTCACAATCCTCCTGTATATAACGGCTTTAAAGTCCGTTCGGACTACGGTGGAGCGGCTGAGCCGGAAACCATTGCCGAGCTCGAGCAACTCATCGCTGGTGTCAGACCGGAGGGAATTCCAACAATAGTCCGCTCGGAGGCCGAAAAGAGCGGGTTGATCGTCGCGCTGGATCCTTCGGATAGCTACATTCGGCACCTCGCGTCGCTCGTCGATTTAGAGGCGATCCGGCAAGCCCCATTCAAAGTCGTCGTCGACGCGATGTACGGCGCTGGCATTGGCTGGTTTCCAAGTCTGCTCGGCGGGAGCAGGATCAGAGTCATTCAGATCAATGGTGAGCGTAATCCCTGGTTCGGTGGCATCAATCCGGAGCCGATCACGCGAAACCTTGGTAAGCTTTTCGAAACGGTGAAGGCCGTGTCGGCCAGTGTCGGACTGGCGACCGATGGGGATGCCGATCGTTTGGGGGTCTGCGACGAGCACGGTGACTTCATCGATCAGCTCCGGGTCTACAGCTTGCTTGCCCTGTACCTGCTCGAGGTTCGCGGCCTGCGGGGCCCGATCGTCAAAACGCTTTCCACTAGTTCGATGCTTGACAAGCTGGGAAAGCTGTATGGCGTGCCGGTTTACGAGACTGGTGTTGGCTTCAAGTACGTTGCGCCGAAAATGATCGAAACCAATGCACTCATCGGCGGCGAGGAAAGCGGTGGATACGCTTTCCGGGGACACATTCCAGAGCGCGATGGCATTGTCGCGGGCTTGTTCTTGCTCGATATGATGGTCAAGCTCGACAAGACACCGTCACAGCTCGTCGAGTATTTGTTCAGTAAGGTCGGCCCGCACTATTACGACCGCTTGGACGTTCACTTCAATCCGGCCGAGCGAACAGTCATCCTCGACCGGCTCGCCCAGGCCGAGCCAACCACTCTGGTCGGAACACCGGTCGAGCGGGTGAACCGTGCTGACGGCTTCAAGATCATGCTCACGGATGGAAGCTGGCTGCTGGTGCGCTTCAGTGGTACCGAGCCAATCATGCGGATCTATGCCGAGGCCGAGTCGTTGGCCAGGGTTCAGCAATTGCTCCAAGCTGGCAAAGCGATCGCTGGCGTTTGATTCGTGGACGAAAACAGCGGGAGACGTTAATGCCTAACCTGGATGACCTAGTGGCACTCCGGTCGGCTGACCCACAGCAGATGGGCGACCGCATCGCCGAGTTACCGGATCAGGTCCAAGCGGCGTGGAATCTTGCCAGGAAGGTGCCCCTGCCTGACTCACATCGTCAAGCGACCTCAATCGTTGCCATTGGGATGGGGGGATCGGCAGTTGGTGCCGACGTCGTTCGCGGAGTGACCCAAGCGGATCTCAAAGTACCCTTCACCGTATGGCGGGACTACGGACTTCCTGGCTTTGTCGGTCCTGAGACGTTGGTATTGGCGCTCAGTCATTCCGGAAACACTGAAGAAACACTTTCCGGTTTTCGTGCTGCGCTCGATCGCGGTGCGAAGCTCGTGGCCATTACGTCCGGTGGTGCGCTCGGTGAGCTTGCCCGTCAGCATGGCGTGCCACTGATTCAATTCCAGTATGCGTCGCAGCCGCGAGCCGCGCTTGGCTACCTGTTTTCCCTACCGCTCGCGGTCTTAGTTCGGCTTGGCTATCTGGATGATCTCACCGCTGAGGTCGATCGCACGATCAAATTGCTCGGCTGCTTGCGTAGCACCTATGGACCGGACGTTCCAACGTCGCAAAATGCGGCCAAGAGGCTTGCCCAACGCCTCCACGGCCGTCTCGCGGTCATTTACGGGGGCGGACCGTACGCCGTCGTCGCCCAACGCTGGAAAAATCAGCTCAACGAGAACTCCAAGAGCTGGGGATTATTCGAAGCGCTGCCAGAGCTCAATCACAATGCCGTCGTCGGATTCGAGCACCCGGCCGAGCTCCGTCGACTTCTCCAAGTGATCCTGATTGGAACGGCGGCGAGTCCGCCACGAATTCAGCGGCGCGCGCAAATCACCGCACAGCTTCTCGACCGACTTGGCATCAGTCACACCATGGTCGAAGGCGAAGGTGAGAGCGACCTCGAGCGGGTCATGAGCAGCATCTATCTTGGTGACTACGCCTCGTACTATCTAGCGATGCTCAACCGCGTGGATCCGACCCAGATCGAAGCGATCAATGTGTTGAAAGAGGCTTTGTCGCGTTCCTAAGCTTGGTTGATCGTTTGACAACCGCTCCGGTAGGGCGTATAATCGGCTCGATGCAACGGAGGTGAGCGAGTGCGTGCTGCCGAACAAAGGGCGGCCGGGTCAGCTTATCATCCGAGAACGGGCACCAGGTCACGACGTGGTTTGGTGCCCGTTTGCTTTTTTCTGCCAGAATACACTGAGGGAGTTGCGATGCATTCAAGCTTGATCGGCAAAATTGAGAAGGCAAAGCGCTACGCCCAGGAGCCCGAGCGAGTTAAGTTCAACCAGTTTGAAGTGACTTTCCACGGTGAGAATGACGAGCACGTTGTTTCATATACGAACGGGCAATGGCACTGTAGTTGTGACTTTTTCACAAGCTGGAACGTTTGTAGCCACACGATGGCTCTCTACCGCATGTTAACACCAATGCTTCCGAAGGACGCAGTGCCGGCCGGGGCAGCTGCCGGGGCATAAGCTACCGCCGGTCATTCCGGTGGACAGTTTGAATTTTCACGAGCGACATGGTAGCGTAAGGGCGGCTTCGAATCCGGACCGGCGTCGCGCCTGGTCAACGGTTGGACGGAAGAGGACGGCGCCCGGCGCATGAGTAGGCTGCAGCAATTTTCAGAGCGGTTGATTGAAGCCGGGTGGCTTGTCGCGCTCGTCACGGTGCCGCTCTATTTCGACGTTTACAGTAGCCGAGTATTCGAACCGGACAAGATCACCCTGCTTCGGTGTCTTGTTCTGGTCATGTTAGTGGCACAATTGGCGGTGCTCGCCGAACGGGCACCAGCCCGGCCAACCGCGCACGCCGATTCCCCTGGATTATGGGGCCGCTGGTGTACCGCTAATCCACTGCTGATCCCGACCGCTCTTTTCGTTCTCGCCGAGCTGCTGGCGACGGTGACGTCGATTGACCCGCTCACCAGCTTGTTTGGCTCTTACCAGCGTCTCCAAGGCACCTACACCCTCTTGACGTACGTGGCCTTGTTTTTCCTGATCGCCGTTAATTTGCGCACCCACGAGCAGCTCAATCGATTGTTAAACGTCGTCCTGGTGACCAGTGTACCGGTCGCGCTCTACGGCATTGTTCAGCACTTGCAGCTAGATCCGCTGCCATGGGGCGGTGACGTCGTCTTTCGCGTCACATCGACGATGGGGAACGCGATCTTCCTTGCCGCCTATCTGATTATGGTCGTTCCCTTCACCGGTGTGCGTCTGGTCACGGCACTGCAACGGCTCCGGGATCCGGCCACGCCCGAGGGTAAGCCGATTGGCCAGGTTGTTACTGGCTGGGCCACCCTGATCGTCGTCCAAAACGTACTCCTCGCTAGTCTGCTGATCCTGCACTCGGCGATATTGGGGATCTGGTGGATCGCGACCGGCGTCATCGGCGTCTTCACAGTTCTCGTGGCGACGCAGCCGCGTGTCTTGTCCAGCCGCCGCCTAGCGCGGGCGGAAGCAATCGCCATGGCTGGTCTGCTGGTGCTGCAAGTCGTCTGTATCTTTTTGACCCAGAGTCGTGGTCCGTGGCTTGGTCTCCTGGTCGGCGCGCTGGTGTTTATTGTCCTCATTGAGCTGCGTACCCCCGCGGCGCGAAAACTCCTGACTGTTACTCTTGAAGTATTCGTGGTCCTCGGTGTACTGCTCGTCGTGTTCAACTTGCCGAGTTCCCCACTTGCTCGTTTTCGAAGTGTGCCGTACATTGGCCGACTGGGGCAATTGAGCGACGTTAACGATGGGACGGGTCGCGTTCGTGTCTTGATCTGGCAAGGAACGTACGCGTTGTTAACCACTCGTCCAGACGTTGGCTTTCAACCTGATCCTCTCGGAGTGGCTCGATTGGTCGTCGGTTATGGCCCTGAAACGATGCACGAAGCCTACAACAAGGTGTATCCGCCGGCACTTGGCGACCTCGAATCGCGAAACGCCTCGCCTGATCGCAATCACAATGATTTGCTCGATCATTTGGTGATGGAAGGTATTGGGGGTTTGGCCGCGTATCTGGCCTTGCTCGTATGGGCGCTTGTTCTCGCCTGGCGAATCTTTCGTCAGAGCGCGACGTATGGGGAAGCGGCACTGGTTGCCGGTGTCATGGCGGTGCTTTGCGGGCATGTGGCTGAAACGCAGACGGGCATCGCAATTGTGTCGACCAAAACCTACTTTTGGCTCAGCTTAGCCTTGCTGGTCGTACTCGCCACGCGGAGTGAGGACATCTGGAAGCGAACTGTACCAATGCCGATTGCCGGCGGATCTCCGGCTTCGGCGCGCAATCGGAAGCCGGTGAAACGCGCTGCGCGCCCGCCGGTCGTTCTGGCAGCCGCCAGCTCGCCAGTATTGCTTGGGGAATCGCGTCGGTTCATTGGTATCCTTGCCTATATTGTGGTCTTTGTCGTTGGCCAGCTCTTCCTATCGATGGCTGGTGTGTCCGATGCCCGAGTGTTAACCTATGGCACGTTTCTCTGGCTTGCCCTAGCATTGCCTGCTTGGGCTTGGATCGAGGGATGGCAACCACCATTCACCGTTTCTCGCCCTCGGACTGGCTGGGTTATCGCCGTCGCTGGTCTGGTTGCACTTGTAGCAATTGCTTTAAATTTGAACCAGATCGCCGCCGACGTATATCACAAGCAAGGCACGCTGTTCGATGGCCAAAACCAGTATGCTGATAGTACTTACGCTTACGAGAAAGCAATCAGCCTTGCGCCTACCCAAGCGTACTATTATCTCTTCCTTGGTCGCGCCTATCTCGAAGTTGCAAAGCGCGCGCCGACGACGCCAATGAGCCCACCGTTTCAACCGTCGCTGGCGTCACTTTTGACGATGACTCCGTCGACCGTAAGCCAAATGGGGCAGGTCGACGCGCTCCATGCTGCCGAAGTGGTGCTCAAGGAGGCGCAAATCCTCGAGCCATTGAATCCTGACCATTACGCAAACCTCGCTCGCCTTTATCGGCTCTGGGGCGACGCTCAGGATAAGAGCAAGCTCGCCGACGCATCGAGCGAGTACAGGCTCGCGACGACGCTGAGCCCACATTCCGCTCAGCTTTTTGCTGAATGGGCGATGACCTCGCTCGACGCAGGGAATACCGGTGACGCCCTTGGCCACGCTCAGCGTGCGGTGGCTTTGGATCCAGAATACGCTCTGACGCACGTCGTCCTCGGTGACGTTTATCTCGCACAGCACCAGGATGAGCAAGCACTGCAAGAACACTTGAAGGCACTGAGCCTGGATCCGCTGGCGCTATCTGATGCGAGCTTCGAAACGCGGGTGAATCAATACATCGCCGATAAGCAGGCCCAGACGTTAGCTAATCGCTACCAGCAGCTCGTCCGGCAAGGGGCTCCGCGTCAAGTGCGCGCCTCCTACGCGTTTCTCCTGGCTCGCTTGGGTAACCTTCAAGCCGCCGAGCAGCAATATGTTCAGCTTCTCCAACAAGATCCGACCGATTGGCTGTCGGCGCGAAACCTGGCCCTGACCTACGCTCAAGAAGGAAATGGCCTGGCTGCCGTCGCTGCGGCTAAGCAAGCGCTGAAGTACGCTCCGTCTGATCAGACGTCGTCGCTCCAGCAGTTGATCAACGCCTATCAGCAAGCTAAGCCATAGCGATGCTCCCGTTTGTCTTGATCTTCTTGGTTGCTCTGATCGTCGCCATGGCGGCAACGCCGGTCGCTCGCCGGTTGGCGGTCGTGTCTGGCATGGTTGCGATACCCAACTCACGTCGAGCACATCAGACGCCGACCCCTCTCCTGGGGGGAATAGCGATCTATCTCGGCTGCGCGATTGCGTTGATTCTGTTCGGCGATCGTTTTTACGTTGCCCAGCTCATCGGTATCTTCGTTGGGGCGACGGTCGTATCCTTTCTCGGGCTATGGGACGATCGCTCAGAGCTCCCGCCGTTGGTCAAGCTCGCCGGCCAGCTTGTCGGGGCAGGCCTGCTGATGTGGACTGGGATTCGCGTGCAAATTTTCCCGAGCCTGATCATCGATGGCGCCTTGACCTTGCTTTGGATCATCGGGATTACCAATGCGATGAATCTGGTCGACAACATGGATGGACTCTCCGGGGGGGTAGCGACCGTCGCATCAGCATTCTTTCTGTTGCTGGCAGTCCAGAGTGGCCAATTCCTCGTCGCGAGTTTGGCCGCAGCCTTGCTCGGGGCTTGTTTGGGTTTTCTTTACTATAATTTCAACCCGGCGTCGATTTTTATGGGTGATTCCGGAAGCCTCTTCATTGGCTACGTCCTGGCGGCCGTTGGACTGAAGCTAAAATTCGACAACACCGATTTGGTGACCTGGATGATCCCTGTCCTCATCCTGGGGGTGCCAATCTTCGATACGACGCTCGTGGTCGTTTCACGGCTTCGCCGTGGTGTCAATCCACTGGTAGGCGGTAAGGACCACATCTCGCACCGTCTGGTCCAGCTCGGCTGGACACACCGCGAAGCGGTCATGGCGCTTTATCTGGCCTGTGGAGCCCTGGGGATTATCGCGACGATGCTGGTCCACGCGACAATGAAAGAAGCCTACACCGTGGCAGGAATGATCGCAGTGGTCGCACTGATGGCCCTGGTCAAGCTGGAGACGATCGAAACATCCTGAGTGGAGCAGATGCGGCAGATCGGTGTTGCCGAGAACAGGCGAACTTCCCCGTTCCCGGCAACGTCAGGGGTTATTTCTTCTTTGCTGTGTCGGCCTTCTTGGTGTCCTTCTGCTTCTTCTTTTTCTCGGTCGCCTTTGGACTTTTGTCGCCCACGAAGCTCACCTCCTCCAAAGCGATCAGTGATCAGTGATCAGTGAATGGTCACAGTATACATCGAGACGACAATCTTACCAAGAGATTTGTTCACCTCCCTGATGGCAATCTGGATGCCTTACTCAGCCGTATGCTCTTCGTCGAGGTCGACTGATTCGAGCGCTTCTTCGAGCTCCTCCTCGTGGTCGACACCGAATTCTGCTTCTTCGGCTTCTAATTCTTCCTCTTCCTCGAGTTCGTACTTCAGGAGGGTTTCGCGGGTGTATGGCCGAATCCCTTGTCCCTCGGCACGAACTGGGAAAGAAATCTTCCCGACGTTGCTCGGATCCTGGTACGTCTCACGAATGAAGATGCGCAGGTTACCCTCTTCGTTGGCCATCACCGCCGCGGTATAGCGGTTCCCGTTTCGCATCAGGTCAACCAGTCGTTGTGCGATTTTGGGCTCAACCCACCCGAGAAACTCGCCGCGCATAGTTTCGACTCGAAGGGCGCGCCCCTCCGGGCGTAACTGAACCTGGTCGCCCGCAGCCATTTTGGCAAGGATATCGCGCGGCGCTGGGTGGAAGAGACTGGTAACACCAGTTTTCCCCGTCTCAGCGATGAACATGCGTGGATCGACTTTCTCGGCTGATGGCGGAGCCTCCTCGACTTTCAGTGTTGCCAGGCGCGAGAGATTCTTCCGCGCGATAGTGTTGGTTGGGTCCAACTGCACGGTCTTCTGATATGCGTCGCGCGCGTCACGGTAGCGTCCCAACTCAGTCAAAGCACGGCCAAGCCGATTCAATGCGTCGGTATCCTGGGGGAAAATATCCAGGATTGACTGATTGACCTTGGCTGCTTCTTCCCAGCGATTTTGCATCGCCAGCGCGATTGCTTGATCAACCCAGCGTCGACGGAGCTTGTTCTTATCCTCCGTCTCAAAGTTCGGTCTCAACTGTGCTCCTCAATTGCCAATCTGCTTGAAGAGAATGCGAAGAATTGTACGGATTTGCTAACCGGTTATCAAGGGGTAATTCGGTTTAGTCGTCCTGACTCGGCTACGCAAAGGCATCCGTCAACCAGGTCTACAATGTGCCCCTTTTTAGCAAGTTCTATGCCACTGACCGTCCCACTCGAAAAACTAGCGCAGCCAAAGACCTCCGACAATGACCGCGAGCATGCCCATGCCGGCGACCGCGAGGTGCTCGCCCAGAATACCGGGGGCGAGCGTCCCATTCAGGTGGGAACGGATGATATTGGTAATAGTGTAGAAGACAAGAAGAAGGATTGCTCCGCCCGTTAGCGCTCCAAGAACCCAGTAATTGAGCGCCCAGGTGACCTGGGCGACACTCAGCGCAATTGCCGCGACGTAGATGGGATGGGATTCAGGACGCTTGGCCCCCCGAAGCAACTCAGCCGAGATCAAGCCACTTGCCACGAGGATCGCCGTTGCCGAGAGGATACTGCGAACTTTGGGGGCGAAGATTGCGCTAAACAAGGCGAATGCAATGACGTAGGCGATGAGGTTCAAGATGAGGCGAGCTTGCCGAGCTCGCTTGGTCGATAGATCGCTGGTGATCGCCTCGCCATACAACGCGGTTGTCAAGAAGAGAGCGGTGGTCACCAAGCCGATGGCAACGGCGACACCGTGGGAAAAAGTCGGCAAACGGAGGAACAAAAAGCCACCGAGGACGATTAGCGACGGCAGGACAAAAACGGCCAGGCTGACGTTGGTTTGCTCGCTAGATGAATTAGGCTTGGCTTGGCTGCGCAGCAGTTGGTCAGTGCCAATGCAGGTAGTGACAATCAGGAGCGCTACGAATCCCCAAACCAAAGGGGGATTGATCACCAGGGAGACGCCAAGCCCGATCGTCACCAAGGCGACGATGCTCACCAGGCGCTCGTGTACCGACACCGATTTGTCTCCTTCCCTCAAACTCCTGGCGCGAATAATATTAACACGGATGGCAGGCTAGTTGGAGCATTTGCGGTTGTATCCTCAATTGCAGTATACTCTTGAAAAGTGACCGAGGGAGCCAGATACTGAGCGGTGATATTTTGCCTGAACGGCAATTGACGTCGGCCACCGTTGAGACGGATGGGCTGTTGCCAGCAACCGAGATGATGGTAACTGAGGAAGCCCCCCTCGACAAGAGCGCTGGCCGGGCTTCGATGGCTACGGCCTCGTCGAGTACCCTCTTCGCCCACTTGCTCGCCTCGATTCGGACCTATCTGCCTCCTTGCGACGTCGATCTGGTTGAACGCGCTTATCAACTGGCGCGGCTGGCACACGAAGATCAGTGTCGCGAAAGTGGCGAGCCTTACATTAACCATTGTATTGCTACCGCTCAGATCTTAGCGGACTTCCACCTCGAGGCCGTGCCGATTGCCGCGGCATTGCTGCACGACGTTCTCGAAGATACGGCAACGACGAACGATGATCTACGCAACCAGTTTGGCGAAGAAGTCACTCAGCTAGTCCAGGGCGTGACCAAGCTGAGCAGTTTTGACTTCGGCGATCTTTCACCCCTCGACACTGGCGACAATCGTCGGCGGGACCGTCTCAAGGCACAACTTGTTCAGGCGGAGAACTTACGCAAACTGTTCTTAGCGATGGCCGACGACATTCGGGTCGTGTTGATCAAGCTAGCGGATCGTCTCCACAATATGCGAACGTTGCAGGCACTGTCTGCTGACCGTCGAACCCGGATCGCGCGGGAGACGATGGAGATCTACGCGCCGCTCGCGGCGCGCCTTGGCATCTGGCAAATGAAATGGCAGCTCGAAGATCTTTCGTTCCGCTATCTCGACCCCGAGGCTTACCGTCGTGTTTCCCGTGCGCTAGCCATAACCCGAGCCGAGCGTGAACGTTACATCAAGCAAACGTCTCAGCAGCTCATGGCCGATCTGACCAAGGCTGGCCTGCGAGCACGGGTCGTTGGGCGTCCGAAGCATCTCTACAGCATTTGGCGCAAAACGCAACGGACCGGGTTACAGGTTGATCAGCTTCATGATCTTCTCGGTTTGCGGGTGATCTTGGACGGGAATGAAGCTGATTGTTACGCGGCCCTCGGCGTGGTCCATCAAAAGTGGACGCCGATCCCAACGCCAACTGGCGAGACCGGATTCCGTGATTACATCGCGGTACCGAAGGAGAATGGCTACCGATCGCTGCACACGACCGTGATGGGGCCGGAGGCCACCGCACTCGAGGTCCAGATTCGTACGGAAGAGATGCATCGAGAAGCCGAATTTGGCGTAGCTGCCCACTGGCGCTACAAAGAGGGGCGTCCGCGCGATGTGCGGTTCGAAGAACGGATCGCCTGGATCCGACAATTACTTGACTGGCAATCTGAAATGTCGGGGAGCGCTCAGCAGTTTGTCGAATCGCTCAAATCAGACGTCTTTCGTGATCAGGTATACGTCTTCACGCCGCGCGGCGAGCTTCGCGAGCTTCCCGCTGGCTCGACTCCACTCGACTTCGCTTACCGCATCCACACCGACATCGGGCACCGCTGCATCGGATCCAAGATCAATGGGCGACTCGTAGCGTTGGACTATCAGCTTCGCAATGGCGACGTTGTCGAGATCGTTACTTCGAAGACACCGCGCGGACCAAGCCGTGACTGGCTAAATCCTAGCCTTGGCTTCGTCAAGACCGCGCATGCCCGCGAGAAGATTCGACAGTGGTTCAAACGGCAAGAACGTGCCGAGAACATTGAACGTGGTAAAGAGCAGCTCGATAAGGAGCTTTCCCGCCTCGGTCTGTCGCATGCACATCTCGAAGACGTTTTACCGAACTTTAAACTCGACAAGATCGAGGATCTTTACCTGGCGATCGGCTGTGGTGAACTTAATCCCCAAGCGGTAGTCGTCCGATTGGCCGGGGGCGAGTCGACGACCGAGGACGATATCCCCGTTTCTGCGCCCACCGTGTCCGAGTCCGAGGTCGCGCATGCCGTCCAGGTGATGGGAGTCGGCGACTTGCTTACTCGAGTCGCACGCTGCTGCAGCCCGGTGCCAGGCGACGCCATTATCGGCTTCGTAACCCGGGGCAACGGCGTTACGGTACATCGAGCTGACTGTACCAACGTCGTCCATCTGAGCGATCGCGAGCGGCTAGTGAACGTCGAGTGGGGGCGAGTCCATCAGCAAGTCTTTCCGGCGGTGATCCGCCTTGAAGCTTGGGATCGTGACGGTTTGCTCCGCGACGTCGCGGCCCTCGTCGCGGAGGATCGCGTCAACATGACCTCGGTTACGGCAGTGACCCACCCCGATCATACCGCAACGATCAAGGCCACCCTCGAAGTCGCTAACATTCAGACTCTCAGCCGCATCTTGGCGCGACTGGAACGGATCAAGGGCGTCCGCTCGGTTATGCGGGATGCTTCTTAATCCACCAAAAGCTGGACTCGACCGATATCGCTGCGGTACCCGTGGCCCGACGCGCTGAATTCGATCCAAAGGATCTCGGCCGGTCGCGGTGACACGACCGTGGGATCGAACAGGTCGATGCTTTCATCAGTCCACTGGTTTTGGATGACTTGATCTGCGTTCGGAGTCGGCAAGTGATCGCGATTCTGGATGTAGTAACTGTGGACCCAATCGGCTTCGCTGCCTGAGCTATCACGATAGTGGACGCGCACGCTCAACGGAAATTCGGAGCCCAGGTCGCCACCACCGGACAGCGTTTGCTCGAGAATGCGAAGCTGAAAAGCGAAACGCAGCATACCGTAATCGGTGACATCTTCATTAATCGTCTTATGGATGAACGTTTCGGCGTGCTTGTCAGATCCCTCGCGCCAGAGCTCGGCGAAGGGGCGATTCAATTCCTCCCGCACTTGAATCTGACCAGGAATGCCGTCCTCAACCGCGCGATTCCCTGGTTGCCAGCCAGCTAGCTCCTGACTAAAGTCGCCATTAGTCAAAATGTTGTGGACGTCAGACTCGGGCGTGCTGGGCGGCTGATTGGCCTTAGCGGTGACCCATTCCCCTTGCAGAACCTCGACCGCTTGCGATTGACTACTGACGGTCGCCGAACCTGACGTCACCGTGACAACCGTTTGGCCAGGAGCAACTTGAACCTTGTAGCTCCCTTCGCGCAAGATGACGCTCGCCTGCGGAGTTTGCACCTCAAATTGACGTGAATCCGTCGACGGAAGCGCGATGTTGTATCGAACGTGCCCCTGATCCTGGCTCAAAATTTCATCAGTGTCGAGTGGCCGATAGGTGCTGGTAGCAGTTTTGAGGATTTGGACCGTCGTATTCGGCCACAGACGAAGGTTGCTGCCGTCGAAGAACCACAGAATGGCTTCCGAGCCTTCGGTTGTGCGGACTCGATCCCCCTCGGCGAGCATACTCCGGTCGGCGGCGTTGACTTCCTGTCGTGAGCCCTCGGGTAGCCAGAGCGCTGTTCCCTGGATCAGGTCGAGACGGACCGGGCGGGTAGTCATTGCATGGGCAAAGTACCACCTGACGCCGCCGATCACGCTGCCGACGATCAGGCAAAAGACGACAAACGATCCCAGGAGGATCGTCCAAGCGAGTTGGTCGGCCCTTCGCTCCACTATTCGTCTTCCGGCAGACGCTCCTTACGCTTACGCTTGATGACCTCGACGGTCATTGGTACCGCTTCTTCCGTCGAAACGGTCTTCAGTTTGGCGTCCTTCTTCGGCTTCTTTTGCATTCGTGCGGGTCGATTCTTGTTGGCCATGATTCCAACCTCCCTATACACCAACTAGCGATCTGGTCGGATCGATTAATCACATTGAAAGCCGCACGATTTTACCAGGTTGTCGAGAAGTGTGTAAATTAGTGGAATGAGCTTAACCCCAATGAGCTAGCCTGGAGGCCAGCTCATTGGTCGTCCCCCCAAAAGATGGAAGTGGAGATGGGCGACGGTTTGACCAGCATTGGGGCCGCAGTTGATGACGATACGATAGCCGCTTTCGGCAATGCCTTCCTGGCGAGCCAGATCATTCGCGACTTCGATCGTCTGACCGAGCAAGGGGGCATCGGCGCTGCCCACCTCTGAAATCGATTCGACGTGGCGCGTGGGGACGATCAGCAGGTGGACTGGCGCCTGGGGATTGATGTCACGAAAAGCGATGACCTCAGGATCGCGGTAGACGACCTGGGCGGGTATTTCTCCGCTTACGATCCGACAAAATAAGCAGGCCATAGCTGACCTCCTACCGACTGGCTGCACTCAAAATATTCAGGTCTGCACCCGCTTGGCGTATCTCAGGCACCGGACCGAGGAGGATACCCCGAATGCCATCCTCCGCGCATGCTTCCAAGCGCGTCGCGACAACTTGATTGGTCAAAGCAATATCGCTTTCGACGCGAACGCGCAAGTAGTTATCCGTTAAGCCTTCCCAGGTTAGACTGCCATCCTTCGTACGCGTAGAACCTTCGTAAAGAACTGGCACAACCTGGCCCAAGAAGCGCTGGCGAAACCGAGCCGCGCTACGCGCGGCGAGCGCGAGCATCGCTTCCGTCCGGCGGTGCTTCTCCTCCGGTCCAACTTGATTCGGCAGCTTCGACGCGGTCGTTCGATGTCGGATAGAGTAAGGGAAGACGTGAATCCCGGCAAACTCCTGCTCTTCGATGAAGCGATAGCTTGTCGCGAACTCCTCTTCGGTCTCGCCCGGAAAGCCAACCATCACGTCCGTCGTAATCGCTACCCCTGGCACCGCATCGCGGATGCTTTGCATCAGACGGTGATAATCAGCCGCGAGGTAGCGTCTCCGCATGCGACGAAGCGTGGCATCACATCCGCTATCGAGCGCCAAGTGGAAGTGACGGCACAAACGTGAATCCTGCCACAAGTCAAGGATGTCCAGGTCAAAGTCTTCTGGCTCAATTGAAGACAGACGCAGCCGCTCGACCGGCGTTTCGTCGAGAACACGCCGAACAAGGGCGCGAAGTGTCGTCGACGGTTCCAGATCCCGGCCATAGCTGCCCATGTGGACGGCAGTAAGGACGATTTCGCGGAAACCAGCCGAGATGAGGGCACGCACGCGCGCGATCACGTGATTCGGATCCACACTGCGGGCGCGACCGCGAGCATAGGGAACAATGCAAAACGCGCAGAACTTATCACATCCGTCGCCAACCTTGACAAACGCTCGATGACGCGCGCCAAACACCCGCAACGCGCCGCCCAGCGCTTCGAGCGGCTGCTCGTCGTCGCCTTCCAGAGCCGAATGTACCCGTTCGACCAAGCGAGGCTTGTCTTGATCTCCGATGACTAGATCGACTTCTACCATACGCGCCACTTCGTCCGTTGCGACCGAGGCGTAGCAACCAGTGGCGACCACCAACGCGGCCGGATTCAGGCGTCTCGCTTGCCGAAGGAGCTGACGCGACTTACGATCAGCGACGTGGGTCACTGAGCAGGTGTTGACTACGTAGGCGTCAGCGACTTCGCCAAAATCAACGAGCTCGTAACCGAGGGCTCCGAATTGGCGAATCCATTCGTCAGAATCGGCCTGGTTGACTTTGCAGCCAAGCGTGGTCAAGGCAACCGTGCGATTGGATCGGTGGCTCATTCCTCTTACTTTCTGGACTTACTCTAAATCTCCGGTGTAGGCAAGCACCAAGGTTGTGCCGACAATCGCGGCTGTCTCGGCGCGCAAGATCCGCGGGCCGAGACTTACTGGAATTATGCCATAGGAAACCGCGGTTTGGATCTCCTCCGGAGTGTACCCGCCTTCTGGACCGATGAAAAGGTTCAGAGAGAACGGCCGTGAACCAACGGCAGCCCTGGCTTTCTCCGCTAAAGCCTTTTGTATGCTGGGGCGCTCGCCGCGCTCGGCGGCGATGAAAGACAATCCACGCACCTGCTCACAGGCCTGAGGAAAAACGATCGCCGGGTAAAGCTGGGGCAGTCGTCCGCGCTCGGACTGTTCGGCCGCTTCGGTAATGATCCGTTCCCAGCGGATCCGCTTATTCTCAGAGACGATCGATCCGATCACTGATCGATCGGAGATAACCGGCACGAAGCCAGAGACACCGAGCTCGGTTCCCTTTTGAAAGACGAATTCGAGCTTATCGGCTTTGAGCAAGGAAAGATAGAGGGTGAGCTTGGTGCGAGGCTCACCAGTGGCCAGGTGGCGGCCACGGACCGTGCCGTGAGTCGTCATCGGGCTGACATCGGTCAATTCGATATCGTAGATCCAACCGGCGTTGTCGAGGACGTTGACCACGTCGCCCGGTTGAAGGCGTAAGACACTTGCGATCTGGCGAGATTGGTCCGGCCTGAAAGTCACCGTGCCGTGACTGAGCGCTTCTCGTGGGACAAAGAACCGCTGCATGGGCTCATTCGCCGTCGATCTGGCCAACGAAGGTGAACCAGTCACCATCCTGGTAGGCGTGGACCGTCAAGCCGAGGCGGCTCAAGGCGTCTTCGACCTCGGTTGCCCGCTCGGCAATCACCCCACCGACGATCAATCTGCCACCGGGGCGCAAACGATCGACGAGGCACGGAGCGAGCTCCAAGATCACCCGGGCGATGATGTTCGCGACGACGACATCGAATTTCTCCTCGACCGGTGGGCTATCGACGCTTCCTTCAGCGACCTGAATCCGCGCTGTCAGGCCGTTCGTAGCCACGTTCTCCCGCGCGGTAGTGACGGCGATTGGATCGATGTCGACGGCGACCACGCGGCGAGCGCCGAGCCCGATCGCGGCAATAGCCAGGATACCCGAGCCAGTTCCGACGTCGAAGACCTCGTCTCCGGAGCGAATGATCGGCTCGAGGAGCTCGAGGCACCGGCGAGTCGTCGGATGGAGGCCCGTCCCGAAGGCGGCACCGGGGTCCAGGGAGATCAGGACGTCGCCCGGCTTTGGCTGATCGTTGAGCCAGGACGGGCGAATGACGATCCGCTGGCCAATGCGAAAGGTATGGTAATGCGCTTTCCAGGCGCTCGCCCAGTCTTCCTCGGCTACCTCGCGAACATCGAGCTCACCGACTGGCCAGATCGCCCGAAGATGCCAAAGCGCTTCTTCGACCTGCCGCTTCTTGTCTTCCGCGCTTTGGTCGATTGGAATATAACCGCGCACGGTCGCGCTGCGACCAAGGACGACGCCGTCGTCTGCACCGGGAACTAGCTCCGGCTCGACCGCGATTCCCCCCGCCGCGACGCGGGAGAAAATCTCGCTTACAGCCTCGGTGGCTTCCGAGTCAACCCGGCATTCCAGTTCCAGCCAGTGCACCGGACTAGTCCGCGCCAAAGACTTCTTTGACCTTGCCGAAGAACCCTTTGTCATCGTGCGGCTCGTGGCCAAAGGTCTTCGCCAACTTGACGAACAGGTCACGCTGCTCGTCAGTAAGGTTTGTCGGAATGGCTACGCGCACTCGGACAAGTAAGTCGCCACGTCCGGAAGCCCGGATATGAGGGACGCCCTTCTCGCGCAGACGAATGACCCGTCCGGACTGAGTACCGCTCGGGATCTTCACCTTGACCGGTGGGCCCTCAGCGGTTGGGACTTCGACTTCGTCGCCTAATACGGCCTGGGCAACGTTGATCGTCAGATCGTACAAAAGATCGACGCCTTGCCGCTTCAAGGATTGGTGGGGAGTCACCGAGATCGCGACGTACAGGTCGCCAGATGGCGCAGACCGAGCTCCCGGCTCCCCTTCACCGGGTAAGCGGATCTGTTGTCCGTCGTCGATGCCCGCTGGAATCGAGACCAGCACCCGATGCGGTGTGCGCACCCGACCAGTGCCGTGGCACTCCTGGCACGGGGTCAGCACGACTTGCCCCTCGCCATGGCAGCGATCGCAGACGCTGACACTCACGAACTGCCCGATGAGTGATTGCTGCACGCGGCGAATCTCACCAGTGCCTTTGCAGGTCGGGCACCGGCTCGGCTGAGTGCCTGGCTCGGCACCACTGCCATTGCAACGAGCGCAACGGTCCAGGCGAGGCACCTCGATGGTCTTCTCACAACCGAAGACGGCCTCTTCGAAGGTCAGCGTGAGGTCGACACGGAGGTCCGCACCGCGTTGGGCGCGACGGGTGCCCGTCGTGCGTGTCTGTGCCCCGAAGAATGTCTCGAAGATCTCGTCGAAGCCGAAACCGCCAAAGCCACTAAAGCCAGCCGTGCCGGCCGCCGGATCGAAGCCCGGTTCCTGATGGCCGAACTGATCGTACTGGCGACGACGCTGCGGGTCGCTTAGGACTTCGTGTGCTTCGTTGATCTCTTTGAACTTGGCTTCCGCGTCCGCGCTCGAATTGCGATCCGGATGGTACTGGAAAGCCAGCTTCCGGAACGCCTTGTGAATCTCCTCTTCAGTTGCGTTGCGAGAAACGCCAAGAACTTCGTAGTAGTCGCGCTTCGTTGGCATTATCGTTGTCGTTATTTTTTGGTGAGGCTGCTATGTCGTGACGTTGATTGTTAGGAAATTGTACCAGATAGTGCGAACGAGCGGCAAGCCGCCGCATTGGTAAAAAGTAGCGCCCCCATCCGTGCTGATGGGGGCGCTACGCTCACCACTTTCGTGGGCCAAGCGGACGGCGTGATCCATCACGCTCGCCGCCAGTACTGCCACCGGGGCCGTGACGTTCACCAGTGCCGGATCGTCCCCCGGATGGGCGGCCACCTCCTGACGGCCGCCGCTCACCGTGAGCTGGCCCGGACGGTCGGCTCGGTTGATTAGTTGCCGTGACCGGTGTGCCTTCGAGCACAGCGCGCCGCGAAAGATTCACTCGTCCCTGGGCATCGATCTCAATGACCCGGACCATGATCTCGTCACCGACGCTCACGACGTCCTCGGGCCTGGTGATACGATATTCGGCCAAGTCGCCGAGTCGCACGAGACCTTCCTTACCTGGGAAGATCTCGACAAACGCACCAAAGTTGGTAATGCGTGTCACTTTACCAAGGTAATCAGCGCCAATCTCGACGTCGCGACCAAAGCGATCGATTGCCGACAGGGCGCGTCGCGCGCCCTCGGCATCGACCGATGACACGTACACCGTGCCGTTTTCCTGGATGTCGATCTTGACATTGTGCTCATCCTGAAGACTGCGCACGTTCTTACCGCCAGGACCGATCAAGGCACCAATCTTATCGACCGGGATCTTGGTCTTGTAGCTGCGCGGAGCGTACGGCGACAGTTCCGGCCGCGACTCGGCGATCGTCTCCAGCATGCGCTCCAGGATGAAAAGTCGGCCCTCGCGCGCCTGGGCAAGCGCCTTTTGCATGATCTCGTACGACAGTCCCTTGACTTTGATGTCCATTTGCAGCGCGGTCACGCCCGTCGCCGTGCCGGCCACTTTGAAGTCCATGTCGCCAAGGTGATCTTCGATGCCTTGAATGTCAGTCAGGATCGCGAAGCGGCCCTTGTCGTCGGTGATGAGCCCCATCGCGACACCGGCGACCGGCGCCTTAATCGGAACGCCCGCGTCCATCAAGGCTAGGATACTCCCGCAGACGCTTCCCATCGAGGTCGAGCCGTTCGAGCTCAGCACCTCGGAGACCAGGCGAATCGTGTAGGGGAATTCATCGGTCGGCGGGATGACTGGCAACAGTGCTCGCTCGGCCAGCGCTCCGTGACCGATCTCACGGCGTCCGGGTGAGCCCATGCGTCGGACCTCGCCGACACTGAACGGCGGCATGTTGTAGTGGTGCATGAAGCGCTTGGATTCCTCGGCCCCCAGGCCGTCGATGATCTGTTCGTCAGCCGTACTGCCGAGCGTGGCGATCGACAAAACCTGGGTCTGGCCGCGTTGGAACAGTCCAGAGCCATGGGTGCGCGGCAGAATGCCCACGTCACAGGAGAGGGGGCGAATTGTGGTCAGGTCGCGACCATCAGGACGCCTTCCCTCGTCGAGGATCCCCGATCGGACGACATTAAACTCTAAGTCCTCGATGACTTGGGCGACATCTTTTACATTGGTGCCTTCCCCGAGCGCGGCGACAACGTCGGTAATGAGCTGCTTGCGCTCGGATTCGCGAACTTGCTTGTCCTGGTGATAAACGACAGTTTGGATTCGGTCGCCGACGATCTTTTCGACCGATTCGCGGAATTCAGTCGGAATCTCGTGGACGGTGAAGGGGAACTTTTCCTTGCCGATCGCGGCACGCATCTCATCCTGGAGCTTGACCACATCCTGAATCGCGTTGTGGCCAAAGCGAATCGCTTCGAGCAGTAAGTCCTCGGGAACCTGGTTAGCTCCGCATTCGACCATGACGACGGCATCCCGTGAGCCGGCAACGACGAGCTCCATCTGGCTATCCGGCATCTGGGAGGCAAGCGGATTGAGAACTAGCTTGCCGTCGATGTAGCCGACTTTCACCCCACCGACGGGCCCCTCGAAGGGAATATCAGAAATCGTCAACGCGGCGGAAGCCCCAATGATCGACAGAATATCGGGTTCGTTCTCCTGGTCAGCGGAGAGAACGGTCACGATGATCTGGACATCGTTGCGGAAACCCTTCGGAAAGAGGGGACGAATTGGCCGGTCAGTCAGGCGACAAGTCAAAATCGCCTGCTCAGCCGGTCGGCCTTCGCGCTTGAAAAAGCCGCCTGGAATCTTGCCAGCGGCATAGAGTCGTTCTTCGTAATCAACCGTGAGCGGAAAGAAATCGACGTCGGGGCGCGGCTCACGAGCCGCGACCGCGGTCGCCAGGACCACGGTTTCGCCATACTGGACCGTTACTGCGCCGTTGGCCTGGCCTGCCAATCGACCAGTTTCGATCGTAAGGGCCCGACCGCCGAGCATCGTCTCAAAACGATGTACCATCGGTGTGTCAGCCTCCACAATAGGAAAGAGCCCACGGTAAAGTACCATGGGCTGAAGTATGTTCGAAATATTTCAAGCTACTTGCGCAAGCCAAGCCGTTCGATAATTTGTCGATAGCGGCCAGGATCCTCGCGGGTAAGATACCGGAGATGACGCCGCCGTTGGCCGACCAGCATCAACAGACCACGGCGCGAATGATGGTCCTTCTTGTGAACCTTCAAATGCTCAATGAGCTGGTTGATGCGCTCCGTCAATAGCGCGACCTGTACTTCCGGCGAGCCAGTGTCTGATTCGTGGGTTCGGTACTCGGCAACAATTGCGGCTTTCTGGCTCTTGTCCAGCGGCATGCCGCGAACTCCTTTCGTTGTCCAGGGGATCACCGATCAACGGAGCGCTCAGATCGCGTCAACGAGCGCGGGCCCCCGGCTCAAGATCTGTGTTTAAAATCACTGAAACTTCACCTTAGGATTATAGCATGCCTGTTAGAGTACAGACAACTTGACCTATTGCTGTTATTGGACCCCATGACCAATACACCCGGCACCCAATTTGCGTTGGCCGCTCTCCTACTAAGTAAGTTAAGTAAGTAAGTAAAGAGGAGGGGGGGAGCAAGGAATGTACATCTTTCAAATCATCGGACGAGCGAAGACCCCCGACGATGCCCAGCGTATCTGCGGCATCTTTGAGCACAGCCTCACCTTGATGCAATCGGCAGGCTATGCCCGCGGCTTTTGCGCTATCAATCGCGAAGATAAGCTCAGCATTCTGATCCAAGAAGAGTGGTACAACTTGGCCGGCTTGCGCTTTTGGCAGCAGTCGGAAGAGTACCAGCGATTACGCCAGGAGATGGAGGCGTTGATCGAGGGCGTCTGGGAGTCGCATACCTACCAGGGACACTCATGACGCTTTGCAAAGAGCTTACTCGTTAGTTTGACGTCTAACTTGACACGGTATACTGGCAAGCTTTAGCATATATAAGTAAGGAGAGGTGGCCGAGCGGTTTATGGCAGCTGTCTTGAAAACAGCCAGGCGATGAGCCTCGGGGGTTCGAATCCCTCCCTCTCCGCCGAGCAAGAATGGCGTCTAGGCGCCAGAGATGCGAAGGCCCGTCGCAATTCCGACGAACTCTCAAAACTGCCGAGCGCACCCGACTCGCAATGTTTCCTGGCGGCGCCTAGCTGGCGCCGAGCACCTTCTGCCATGAGTCGCGCCGCCTCTTGGTGCATGGACGGTAAGACGACACGCCGTGCGCCCTTCTGGGTCTTCGGCGTTCCGTCCAATACGACGGATTTTCGCTCGCCGGGTGAAACATCCGTATCTCGAAGTACCCGGCGCCAGGCCCCAGAGCACGGCCTGGCACAACGCGTTGTGCATTACCCGCTGCAGGTGCTGGACTGATTGGACACTCAGCCTGCCGTCAATCTTCTAGGTGTAGAGCGACTAGAGATGATCGGCACGGAGCTCAATAAGTCGGGTGCGTCCGAGCGCTGGCTTCAGGTGAACGCGGATGGCCCAGTCACAGTGCTCGCGGGCCTTGACCCGAGGTCCGCGCGGCGATCGAAGCGCGCGACTGCTTCCTGATCCACCTCCCGGCCTACTCGCCCGACTTCGCGCCGATCGAGACGGTTTTCAGCAAGGTCAAAGCGAAACTGCGCCAGGTCGCCGCTCGCACTCAAGACGCACTTACCACTTGCTATCACATTGCCTTCGTACGATAATCGCCGGGACGACGAACGACACGCCGTTTGGCTGGCTGGGCTAATCTCTCTTGAAGGCAGACGTTCCTGGGCTTGGCATCATGTCTTGCGCGTGGCGCCGCCCGCAGTCCAGCAAATCCCCTCGACGGGAGATCGTGTGTCTGAAGAACAAGTGAGCCTGCTCCCATCCACAGCTCGCCGGACCGGGACCGCTGCCAGGGGCAGGGGATCGGCGCGGTCCAACGGCCCTGGCGAGCTCGGCTTCGAGGCCAAGCTCTGGGCCGCTGCCGACGCCCTGCGCAACAATATGGACGCGGCCGAATACAAGCACGTCGTCCTCGGTCTGATTTTTCTCAAGTACATCTCCGACGCCTTCGAGGCCAAGCACGCCGAGCTGGAGGCGCTGCGCGCTGAGGGTGCGGATCCGGAGGACCCCGACGAGTACCGGGCCGCCAACATCTTCTGGGTGCCGAAGGAGGCGCGCTGGTCGCACCTCAAGGCTAACGCGCCTCAGCCAACGATCGGCGCCCTGGTGGACGAGGCGATGGGCGCGATCGAGCGAGATAACCCCTCGCTCAAGGGGGTGCTGCCGAAAGACTACGCCCGCCCCGGCCTCGACCGGCAGCGCCTCGGCCAGCTCATCAACCTGGTGAGCGATATCGCCCTCGGGGACGCCGCCGAGCGGGCAAAGGACACCCTGGGCCGGGTCTACGAATACTTCCTAGCGCGCTTCGCGAGCGCCGAGGGGAAGAGCGGCGGCCAATTCTACACGCCCTCGCACGTGGTCCGGCTGCTGGTCGAGATGCTGGCGCCGTACCGGGGCCGCGTCTATGACCCCTGCTGCGGCTCGGGCGGGATGTTCGTTCAGAGCGAGAAGTTCATCGAGGCGCACAGCGGCCGGATCGGCGACATCTCGATCTACGGCCAGGAGTCGAACTACACGACCTGGCGTCTGGCCAAAATGAACCTGGCGATCCGGGGCATCGACGCGCAGATCGCCCATGGCGACAGCTTTCACGACGACCGTTTCCCGGATCTCAAGGCCGACTACATCCTGGCCAATCCGCCCTTCAACGACAGCGACTGGCGGGGCGATCTGCTGAGGAACGACCGGCGCTGGGTCTACGGGGTGCCCCCGGCGGGCAACGCCAACTTCGCCTGGGTGCAGCACTTCATCTATCACCTCGCCCCGACCGGGCTGGCTGGCTTCGTCCTCGCCAATGGCTCGATGTCGTCCAGCGTCTCGGGGGAAGGCGCGATCCGCAGGGCGATCGTCGAGGATGACCTGGTCGACTGCATGGTCGCGCTGCCAGGCCAGCTCTTCTACTCGACGCAGATCCCGGTGTGCCTCTGGTTCCTCACCCGGAGCAAGCGGGCGAGCACGGGGGCTCGCCCCTACCGGGACCGGCGCGGGGAGACGCTTTTCATCGACGCGCGCCAGCTCGGCACGATGGTCGACCGGGTGCACCGGGAGCTGGCCGACGCGGACATCGCCCGGATCGCCGGCACCTACCACGCCTGGCGAGGCGACCCGGGTGCTGGCGCTTACGCCGACGTGCCGGGTTTCTGCAAATCGGCCACGCTCGCCGAGATTCGAAAGCACGGCCACGTGCTTACCCCCGGCCGATACGTCGGCGCGGCACCGACCAGGGGGGACGACGAGCCCTTCGCGGAGAAGATGAAACGGCTGGTCGCCGAGCTACGCGAGCAGCAAGCCGAAGCCGCGAAGCTGGACGCCGCGATCAACGCCAACCTGAGGGAGCTTGGGTATGGCAGATGAGGGCTGGCAGCACCTCAACGTGGGCGACCTAATCTCGGCGGGCAAACTGATTATCGGCGACGGCTACCGAGCGAAGAATGAAGAGCTTTCGGACGATGGCCTCCCCTTCGCGCGGGCTGGAAACATCGATGGTGGCTTCCATTTCGCTGGAGCCGATCGCTTCCCGGAGAGCGACCTAAAGCGTGTCGGCAACAAGGTCAGCCAACCGGGGGACGTGGTCTTCACCTCAAAGGGGACTGTGGGGCGGTTTGCATTTGTTCGGGCCGACACTCCGAAGTTTGTTTACTCCCCGCAGCTGTGTTTCTGGCGGTCAATGGACGATAACCTGATTGATCCGAGATTCCTCTATTACTGGATGCAGGGCCGCGAGTTCTTCGTCCAATTCAAGGGTGTTGCGGGTCAGACAGATATGGCCGAGTACGTGAGCTTATCAGATCAGCGGCGAATGCACATTACACTTCCCCCGGTATCGGAACAACGCGCCATCGCCCATATCCTCGGCACGCTGGACGACAAGATCGAGCTCAACCGCCGCATGAGCCGAACCCTGGAGGAGATCGCGCGGGCGCTCTTCAAGTCGTGGTTCGTGGACTTCGACCCGGTTCGCGCCAAAGCCGAGGGCCGGGATCCTGGGCTCCCCAAGCACATTGCCGACCTGTTCCCGGATTCCTTCGAGGAGTCGGAGCTGGGGGAGATTCCGCGGGGGTGGAGGGTCGGCACTCTGGGTGATGTCGCCGAGCACCCGCGACGTGGGGTTGAGCCCCGAGAGATCGGTCCGGCTACGTCTTACATCGCTCTCGAGCATATGCCAAGGCGCTCTATCGCCCTCTCGGAGTGGGGCGTCGCCGAGGGTCTGGGAAGCGGCAAGTTCGTGTTCAAGAAGGGCGAGATCCTGTTCGGCAAGCTACGTCCCTACTTCCACAAGGTAGGCGTCGCGCCGGTAGATGGCGTGTGCTCAACAGACATTGTTGTCGTCGCACCTCGCGCCCTGCATTGGTTTTCATTCGTGCTGGGTGTCGGATCGAGCGACGAGTTCGTCGAGTACGCGAACGCGAGGTCTACCGGCACGAAGATGCCACGGACAAGCTGGGCTGATATGACACGTTACCAACTTGTTCTACCGCCCGAGCCCGTCGCCAGGTCGTTCAGCAATCTGATACAACCCTCGGTTAACCGCATGATCACAGGCATTCATGAATCCCGCACCCTTGCCGCCCTGCGGGATGCGCTGCTGCCCAAGCTCATCTCGGGCGAGCTGCGGGTGAAGGACGCAGAGCGGTTCCTCCAGAGGCCATGTCGTGACTGATTGGCGCAGCGAAGGCGCATCTGCGCCCGAAGGGTTGCCTGCCGTGGGCAGGCACGCTGGCAAGAAGGTCGTCGGGGACGAGACCCTGCGTTCCAAGGCTCGCCGGTGCCGAATTCTCGACCGCCGGTCGAGATCCGCGGGCGGCCACGGGGAGCCGCCGCTGCCGGAACGAAATCGCATGGCGGTGGTGCGCCCGGTGGCACCACCAGCGGAAAGAATGGGATCCCTTTCTGCAACGACATCTGTATGGGACGTAAGGGCAGGCCCCCGTTCCTGCCCGTGTCAACCCCATGCGAACCAATGTTCGCTGTTTTTGACGAGGCGACAGCCTTGACGTACGATCCCTATCGACACCATCGGCGTTCCGTGCGGCTAAAGGGCTACGATTACAGCCGAGCCGGGGCCTATTTCGTGACGATCGTAACCCAGGATCGATCCTGTTTGTTCGGCGAGGTCGAAGCGACTGCCGTGCGGCTGAACGACGCCGGACGGATGGTGCAGTCGGTCTGGGATGAACTGTCTGCCTTCTATCCAGGCGTTCTCGTGGACGAATTCGTCGTGATGCCGAATCACGTTCACGGAATCATCTTCCTGACCGGCGTGGCCAGCGTGTCCGCACTGGTACGGGCGTCCCCCCGTGACGCTGGTTCATATCCGAACGAGCAACCGACGGCGGACACGGACGTCTGGACGACACCAGGTGATTCGTCGGGGCCGGCGGACAGAATATCCGGCGTGGGCCGGCAACCGGTGCAGGCACCCGGGTCGGGACAGGAATGGGGCCCAGGGCAGGCACGGGGGCCTGCCCCTACCGAGCCCGTGATCTCACTGGCGGATGTGGTGCATCGGTTCAAGACCATGACGACAAGGCGCTACGCCGGCGCCGTCAAGAACGCGGGGTGGACACCATTCCGCGGGCGCTTGTGGCAGCGCAATTACTACGAGCACATTATCCGGAACGACGCAGCGCTGGACCGTACCCGACGTTACGTCGTCGAAAACCCGGCGCGATGGGGCGCCGACGAGGAAAATCCGAACAGGGTGTCCGTATGACTGCTTTCTCCGAATCCGTCGTCGAGCAGGCCGCCCTCGCCTGGCTGGAGGCGCTCGGCTACGCGGTGCTCCACGGGCCGGCCATCGCCGCTGGCCAGCCGGGCGCCGAGCGGGCCGACCCCGGGTACCGCGACGTAGTGCTGGAGGGGCGGTTACGCCAGGCGCTCGCCCGGCTGAACCCGGCCCTGCCGCCCGAAGCGCTCGACGACGCGTACCGGAAGCTCACCGGCATCCAGGCTTCTTCGCTCCTGGAGCGCAACCGCCTCGCGCACCGCCTGCTCATCGACGGCGTCACCGTCGAGTATCGGCGCGCGGATGGCTCGATCGCCGGCGCCCAGGCGCGGGTCCTCGACTTTGCTGATCCGGACCGCAACGACTGGCTGGCGGTCAATCAGTTCACCGTGGCCGAGGGCCAGCACGTGCGCCGACCGGACGTGGTGCTCTTCGCTAATGGCCTCCCGCTGGTGGTGATCGAGCTGAAGAATCCAACCGACGAGGGCGCGACCGTCTGGACGGCCTTCCAGCAGCTCCAGACTTACCAGGAGCAGATTCCCGTGCTCTTTGCCACCAACGTCGCGCTGGCTGCCTCGGACGGCGTCCAGGCGCGCATCGGACCGGTCGGGGCGGGCCGCGAGTGGTTCAAGCCCTGGCGTACGATCTCTGGTCGCGGAGACGCGCCCCCGAGCCTGACCGAGCTTCAGGTCGTCCTGGAGGGCGTCTTCGAGAAGCGGCGTTTCCTCGACCTCGTCCACTCCTTCGTCGTCTTCGAGGATCAAGGCGGCGGGAGGCTGGTGAAGAAGATTGCTGGCTATCACCAGTTCCACGCGGTGAACGTCGCGGTTGAGGAAACGCTGCGGGCCGCCGCCCTCGCGAGGCCCGATCGGCTCCGCGAAGATTCCGGGCGCTACGAGGCCAGACGTCCGCCCGGCGGCGCCCCCGGGGACCAACGCGTCGGCGTCGTCTGGCACACCCAGGGCTCTGGCAAGAGTCTGACGATGGCGTTCTACGCCGGTCGGATCATCCAGCATCCCGCGATGGAGAATCCGACCATCGTCGTGCTCACCGACCGCAACGACCTGGACGACCAGCTCTTCGGGACCTTCGCCCGCTGCCAGGATCTGCTTCGCCAGCCGCCGGAGCAGGCCGTCGACCGCGCTGACCTGCGCGCGAAGCTTTCCCGCGCCGCGGGCGGCGTCGTGTTCACCACGATTCAGAAGTTCCTCCCCGAGGCGAAGGGCGACCGCCACCCGGTGCTCTCCGACCGTCGCAATATCGTGGTCATCGCTGACGAGGCCCATCGCAGCCAGTATGACTTCGTCGACGGCTTCGCGCGCCACATGCGCGACGCCCTGCCGCACGCCTCGTTCATCGGCTTCACCGGCACCCCGATCGATCTGCAGGACGCGAACACGCGCGCGGTGTTCGGCGACTACATCAGCGTCTACGACATCCAGCGCGCCGTGCAGGACGGGGCGACGGTGCCCATCTACTACGAGAGCCGGCTGGCGAAGCTGGCGCTCGCCGAGTCCGAGCGGCCGAAGATCGATCCCGACTTCGAGGAGGTCACCGAGGGCGAGGAGGTCGAGCGCAAAGAGCAGCTCAAGTCCCGATGGGCGCAGCTCGAAGCGGTGGTCGGGTCGGCGAATCGCCTCAAGCTCATTGCCCGCGACCTTGTGGAGCATTTCGAGAATCGGCGCGAAGCGATCGACGGCAAGGCGATGATCGTCTGCATGAGCCGGCGGATCTGCGTGGAGCTCTACCGCGAGATCGTTGCGCTGCGCCCGAGCTGGCACGGCGAGGGCGACGATCAGGGTGAGATCAAGGTGGTGATGACCGGCTCGGCCGCCGATCCCGAGGAATGGCAGGCGCACATCCGGAGCAAGGCCCGCCGCGAAGCGCTCGCCCAGCGCTTCCGAGACCCGGCTGACCCGTTCAAGATCGTGATCGTCCGTGACATGTGGTTGACCGGCTTTGATGCGCCGAGCCTCCACACGATGTACCTGGATAAGCCGATGCGCGGGCATGGCTTGATGCAGGCCATCGCCCGGGTCAATCGCGTGTTCAAGGACAAGCCGGGCGGGCTGGTGGTCGACTACCTCGGCCTGGCCGACGAGCTGCGGCAGGCACTGGCGGTCTATACCGAGAGCGGCGGGACCGGCCGGACGGCGATTGATCACGAGGAAGCGGTCGCGGTGATGCAGGAGAAGTACGAGGTGTGCCGCGGTCTATTCTTCGGCTTCGACTGGTCGCGCTGGACGACCGGAACGCCACGGGACCGACTCTCGCTTCTCCCAGCCGCGCAGGAGCACATCCTCGCCCAGGAGAACGGCAAGGCTCGGCTCCTCGCCGCCGTCACTGCGCTGTCGCGGGCGTTCGCGCTCGCCGTGCCGCACGACGCGGCGTTGCGCATCCGCGATGACGTTGGCTTCTTCCAGGCCGTGCGCGCCGTGCTGGCCAAGACGGCGCCCGTCGAGAGCCGGACGGATGCCGAGCTCGACCACGCGATCCGCCAGATTATCTCCCGAGCGGTGGTCTCGGAGGAGGTGGTGGATATCTTCGCCGCCGCTGGGCTGAAGAAGCCAGACCTCTCGATCCTCTCGGACGAGTTTCTGGCCGAGATCCGCGGCATGCCGCAGCAGAACCTCGCCGTCGAGCTGCTGCAGAAGCTCCTTCGCGACGAGATCAAGAGCCGCTCCCGGCGGAACATCGTGCAGGCGCGCTCGTTTGCCGAGCTTCTAAACCAGGCGATTCGCCGATATCAGAACCGGGCGATCCAATCAGCGCAGGTCATCGAGGAGCTCATCCAGCTTGCCAGGGAGCTGCGACAGGCCAGCGCGCGGGGCGAGAAGCTGGGGCTCTCGGACGACGAGCTGGCTTTCTACGATGCCCTGGCGACCAACGATGGCGCGGTAGCCGTCCTCGGTGAGCCGATGCTCAAAGAGATCGCGCGCGAGCTGGTGGTGACCCTGCGGAAGAGCGTCACCATCGACTGGACGATCCGCGAGAACGTGCGCGCCCAGATTCGAGTGCTGGTGAAGCGTATCCTCCGGAAGCATGGCTACCCGCCTGACAAGCAGGAAATCGCCATGCAAACCGTCCTCGAGCAGGCCGAGCTCTTCAGCGATGAGTGGGCCACGCAGGTGGCTGCCTGACTCGGCCAGGCGCGCGGCGGCCGGCATCGGCCAGACCTGGCGGTGCAGGAGCTCGACCGTGAGCGTCGCGAAGAAGCTTTCTGCCAGCGCGTTGTCGAAGCAGTCCCCGACCGAGCCCATCGCGGGCAGGAGGCCGGCTTCCTTCAGCCGCTGGCCGAAGGCGAGGGAGATGTACTGGCAGCCGTGGGCAGAATGATGAATCACCTCTGCTGCGAGTTGGCGGTGGCGAATCGCCATTGCCAGCGCGTCGAGGCCCAGCTCCGTCCGCGGGTGGGCGGCCATCGCCCACCCCACCCCGCGTCGGCTGAAGACATCGCGGATGACGGCGAGATACAGCCATCCTTCGGACGTCGCCACGGACGAGATATCGGCCATCCAGAGCCGGTCGGGCGCACCGATGGTGCTGGGCGGGAACGCGCGGACTGCTATCGGTGCCATGGCTTGTCTGATGCATGGCGGCGATGCGCTCGCTCAGCCGGGCGTCGGCCCGGGCTGACTCCTGCCCACCCGCGCCAGGCGTCGGAGCCTGAGCACGAGACATCCAGCACCCGATCGGAGAGCGCGACCGGGGGCTGGGCCGCTTCGGCCGCGATGAACCGGTCGCCGCTCATCGTGTCGCACTCTCTCGGGCGAAAAACGCCGTCGCCTTCTTGCGGATCGCGCGCCACGTGCGCTTTCGACCGGCCGCTCGTGCGCACGAGCTCAATGGCAGGCGCCCGGATCATTCAGCGCGACCGTGGCAAACGGCGGTAGCGCACTCTGCTCGTGGATGCCTTGCAGATGGAAGCAGTCCGTGGAGGCTCTCGCCGCCTTCAGCGATTCGACGCCAGTAAACGATCTCCGTACAGATCCAGGGCATTCCCGACGAAGATCCGCTCCCGGAGGTCGGCGGGTACGTCTTTGAATGCCATTTTCGGATTATCGAAGTCCCAGTGGGGATAGTCCGAGGCGTAGAGCAAAGTGTGGGCGGCGTCGATCATGTCGAACATCTGCAAGAGGTACTCGGGCTTTTGCGGCTCATCGATAGGTTGGCTACTGTAGCGCACGTGGTCGTGAATGTACTCCGAAGGAAGCCGCTTGAGCCAGGGGCATTCCGAGCGATTGCCTTTGTAATCTTTATCCAGTCGCCACATAACATGCGGGACCCAGGAGATGCCCTCTTCGATCACCAGAAACTTGAACGTCGGCAGTCGCTCGAAGACGCCTTCCATGACCAGGCTGACGACGTGAGCCATCGCGCTCTGTGTCTGGAGCGCGTGGTGCTCGACGTAATAGCTCACCGGGCCGGCTGGTGTGTTGGTCAGCGCGATTCCCACAGACTCGCCGCCGCTGTGCATCGCGACCGGTAGGCCGTAATGCGCCGCCGCTTCCCAGATACGAAAGAAGCGGGGCTGACCGTACGGGTTGTTCGAGCCGCTAAAGATGAGCACCTGTACAATGCCCGGATCGTCGCCCAGTCGCTCGATCTCGGCGACCGAAAAGTCGGGGTCCTGGGGATTGACAATGATCGATCCTTTGAATTCCGAATGAGGCCGCACCCAGACGTCGAGAGTCCAGTCATTGTACGCACGGGCGACTGCCGAGGCGAGCGCAATGTTGGTGTGCGAGCTGAGCGAGAGAATGTTGCTGGTCATCACGCCGATGCTCACTCCGTACTTCTCAATGAGCTCTCGCTTAACCCATTCCGGATCGTCCGCGGCCTTGCCCGTTGCCGGATTGATCATATCTTCCGAGATAATGTGACCGCGGACGTTCTCGTAGGCACGCCGGCCGAATGGCGGCCCTTTCGGTCCGATTCGTTCCCACCAGGCTGGACCAAGGTATGGACGGAGGTCTTCCCAGGAGTGAAACTCCTGGTGAACGTCGCAGTCAATCAGTCGAAGTGTCGATTTCCGCTGTGACGTCGTTTCGATTACCGAAAGAGTCATCGCATTTCTCCTCACTTGTGACTCAGACGTGTACGACAACGCGGCCACGCTCGATCGTGACCGGGAAGGTTTCGATACTCGGGTCCTCCTCATCTGGCTCGATCGTGACTTCGTAGGACCGGACGCGTAGCTTGTGTGGATTGAAGATTGAGCGCCCATTGGTGACGTCAAACTCCCAACCATGCCAGGGGCAGCGGATAATCTCTCCGTCTCGGCTGAGCTCCAAGTGGCTCTGGTCGGTCGCGGTCAAGAGGCCCTTGAGCTTACCGAGGCAGAGGGGGCCGGATTGGTGTGGGCAGGAATTGCGCAGTGCGTAGAATGTTCCCTTGACGTTGAAGACGCCGATCGATCGCCCCTCCAGCTCGACGATCTTGCGCTGACCGGGCGGAATATCCGCGACTCGTCCGACGACGTGTTGTGCCATTATTCTCCTCTGAACTCCCCACCTCTGCCCATCTCCTGCTTCGAGCGGAAGAGGCACCCAGAGGGTGTCCGCGGCCGCAGCCGACGGGATGAGAGCTAGCTGCCAATTTCATCGGCGCCGGTGCACCGAGACGGCGCCGATGGGCTCGGAATGGTAGCTCCAGTATAGCCGATTCAGGCCAAGGAGGATACGTAGGCGTTTGGGCGACGGTATAGACATTGCACCCCCAAACATCTATGCCTGAATAGCAGGGGTATCGCGACCGTCGCGCGGTAGGCAGATTTTCAGAACTAGGAGCGTCGATCATGGCACAACGACGTCGGGACGAAAATGCACCCCACTCGTATCGCTTGAAAGAGCCGGTGAGCCCCAGCGTTCGGGGAACCGGTAAGCAGTCTAGACGCGAAGAGAAAGGTATGCCATTCAGTACCATGCACCATGGAGAAGGTGCTGGCCATCCGGCCGGTCACGGTCGTGGTGGTAAGGAAAGTCGGCACTAGACGCCTTCACACCCTCGTCTGAAAGGATGGTAGAAGGTAGAAAGAGGCTCATTGGATCGATGAGCTTGTTGGGCCGACAGGTGACGGTGGTTGTTATGGTTCCGCTCCGGCCGGGCGCTCAAGGGCAGCCTTGAGCTGCAGTGGCTGCCCAATGAGAAATTTGTGCGCGTTCGCTGGAGCGGCAGCAAGGCGTGCGCGAGGTGATGCTGCTGTGGACGTTGTTATGACCGGCAAAAACATGGTGCTGGATGACACGATCCAGAATTATGCCGAACAGAAGTTTCGTCGACTCGATAAGTTTCTGCCACATATCGAGCGAATCGAGGTTGAGCTAACCCGACAGCCCACCCGGCACGTCCAAGATCATTACGTCTGCCAGGCAAACGTCATCGTCGCGGGAAATCTGATGCTCCGGGGTGAAGAGCGGGCGGCCGATGCCAGGGTGGCGGTTGATGCACTGGCCGACCTATTAGAGCAGCTCTTACAGCGCCAGCATGGAAAATTTGAGAGCCTCCGCCGGATCACCGCACCCGGCCGCCTACCCCCGGCGCCGGACGAGGCATTTACCGAACCGTCGACGCTGGAGATTGTGCTGGGCGATTTCGGCATCGATCCAGCTACGATCACCCATCTCCAGGAACGTGGCATCCGGACAATAGAGCAGCTTCGTTCGGTCGTGGATGATGGTCACCTTACTGCCTGGCTGGGGCCGGGTTGGGAGCGTCAAGCGCACGATCTCGTACAAGTCGTGGAGAAGCTGCGGATGTAACCCAGACCGGCAAAGGGCCGGAGAGTGAAGGTAACCCGGTGCTTTGCTCATTCAGCTCGGTAGTGCAGGCCAGGGGTGGCCGGCGGTAAAGCCGCCGTCAACAGGAAAAGTTTGCCCGGTGATGAAATCAGCGGCTGGACTCGCCAGGTAAACCGCCAATCCAGCGATATCGGTCGGTGTGCCCATGCGGTGCTGGGGAGTGTGGTCAAGAACCCATTGCTTGCGGTCTTCCTGCATCGTGTCGAGCATCGGAGTCATGATCCAGCCTGGTGCAATGCCATTCACCTGGATATTGTAGTCGGCCCATTCGACCGCCATCGTTTTCGTGAGCTGAAGGACCGCGGCCTTGGCTAGTCCATACAGCGAAAGTCCTTGGAAACCGCGGTAGCTATTCATCGAGGCGATGTTGATGATCTTGCCTTGCTTCTGGCGGATCATCACGCGTGCCACCGCTTGTGACAGGAAATAGACTGCTCGAATGTGAATGTTGATGACGTGATCCCAATCGGCGGGGGTGCAATCGAGAATATTCTTGCGGAAGCCGACTCCGGCGACGTTCGCGAGGATATCGATTGCGCCAAACTCTTCAAGTGTGCGATTGACCAGCGGCTGCACGGCGTCTAATCGGCTGAGGTCAGTTGGCACAACTAAAGCCTGTCTCCCAAGCGCCCGGATGCCCATCGCGACGCGCTCGAGATCATCCTTGGAGCGTGCAGAGATCGCGACATTGGCACCAGCCTCGGCGAGGCCGCGCGCAATACCCTCGCCAATTCCGTGGCTTGCCCCGGTCACCAGGGCAATGCGGCCATCGAGCCGCATCTGATCCAATATTGCCATCTAGTTCCTCTCTGTCCGAAAGAGTGAGGAAGTTGCGGCGACGGATGAAGATCCCATCCGTGCCTCAGCACGGGAGGTCATCCCACCTCAGTCGTCTTGGGCAAATAGTATCAGGTTTCGCTACAGGTGTCGCCTCTACTCAGCTTGACTCACCAGCCGTGGGGCTTCAGCCGGTGCATTCCAGGTGTTCACCATCCAGTAAACAATCAGCCCGGCGAAGAAGCCGACGAACCAGCCATAATCGTAAAGCGGTCGCATGACCGGGATTACCAGCCCTCCCCAGGCGAAGAACAGCCCGACGATGGTCGCGAACACGGCCCGCAGGTTCCAGCCACCAGTATAGGTATACTCGCCATTCTCGAGATAGAGGTCTCGGACACGCATTGTCCGTCGTCGGACCAGCCAGTAATCAGCAATCATCACCCCGGCAATAGTTCCCATGCCGCCGCCGTAGCCAAGCAGCCAGTTGAAAATGAAACCAGACGGATCGGCGAGCAGGCGCCACGGCTGGAGGATGATACCCAGGATGCCAGTGATCAGGCCGCCGAGCTTCAGGTCAATGTATTTCGGTAGGACGTTCGAGAAGTCATAGGATGGCGAAACGACGTTCGCTGCGATGTTGACGGAAAGCGTCGCGAGTGCGACGTTGAACATCGCGATGACGACGATGATGGGGATGGTAAAGTGACCGGCGAGCACGACCGGATCCCATTCTGCCTTGCCGAAGACGACAGCGGAGGCCGAAGTGATCACGGCACCCATTGTCGCGAAGAGGGTCATCGTCGTTGGCAGCGCGATGCTCTGGCCGATGAGCTGAGCGCGCTGATTCTTCGCAAATCGGGTGAAATCAGGCACGTTCAGCGAGAGCGTTGCCCAGAGCCCCATAATGCCGGTCATGGATGGAATAAAGACGGGGAGAAAGCTGCCAAGATCGTGGAACTTGCTGGGCTGCGCCAGGATTGGTCCGAAGCCGTGAGCCGCGATGACCATCCAAACAAGTAACATACCGGCGAAGACCAGGACAGCGGGACCCGCCCAGTTCTCGAAACGACGAAGAGTATCCATACCGCGGAAAATGATGTAAACGTTAAGAGCCCAGAAGATGGCAAAACTGATCCACATACCGGGCGTCTGTCCGCCAACCATGCCGCCAAAAGTGGCCCAACCCGGAACTAATACGCTAAATGCTTGATTGACTGCCGTACCACCAATCCAGGTTTGAATCCCGAACCAGCCGCAGGCGACGATTGCTCGCATGAGCGCGGGAAGGTTGGACCCAAACACGCCATACGGTGCGCGCACTACCACCGGAAACGGAATACCGTACTTGGCACCTACGTGCGAGTTCAAGAGGATCGGAATCAGAATGAGCACGTTCGCAACAGCGACTGTGATAATTGCCTGCCACCAGCTCATGCCGAGGGCGATCAAGCCACCGGCCACGATGTACGTTGGAATCTGATGCGTCATGCCAATCCAGAGTGCTGAATAATTGTAGGTGCTCCAGGTGCGCCGAGCCGGTCCAGCCGGCGCGAGATCTTCGTTATACAGGCGAGTTTTCGGAATATTGGTGAGGTCGCCGACCTCAGCGATGTCGTCCACCTTGCTCTCCCTTCTCTCCGGAACGTCACTGATCAGTGTTACGTTGCCTGGGCGATGACAGCGATCGGTCCGCCACCGACAGGTCCTTGATGCTCCGCACCTCCTGAGACGTAGATGAGCGGGTCTCCAACGATGCTAGCGATGACCGCGCCGACCACCGCCCGGGCATGACGAGTGTTGTTGATGTCCGAATCGTTGAGCATAGTGTGGCGACGACCGCGAACGAAGCCGGTTGGGTCGGCTTCCGCCTTGGCAAAGACGTTCACGACGCGCGCGGCGATTTCGGTAAAAGTTGACTGGACCGCGTCGACACCTACTCCAGCCAGCGCTTGGCGTACCGCGTTGCCATCGATCGCGTCCCGCATCACTGCGTGATCGACAACCAATTCGCTTGGCGCACCCGGCGCATTACCGATGACAATGATCTCGTCTCGAAGCAACTCGATGCCGGCCGAGGTTGAGGCAACGCTAGAGTACAGATTCCAATCATGGAGGATCGATGCGTTGGTCAAGCATTCACGGCTGATTTCGCCCAAGGCAACCCCGACGCCTAAAGCGGACGCGCCACGCGAATAGCCCATCGACTTGTAGGTGTCGTCAGTGACAACGGTTTGGCCACGCCGGCGCGCATCATGAATCCGGTCCGAGGTCAGCAAAGGACACTTGATCTGAACAAAATGGACGTCAGTGCGATCGGCGATCCCGGCATCCGCTACCGCCTGGCGAACCGCGGCAGCGACGGCGTCGACCTGAACCAGCGTGCCAACCTCCTCGGGACGATATGGCTTGGTGGAGGCCGTGCCGATGACAAGACGCTTTGGCCCCTGGGGAATCGCCGAGGCTGGCTCGCGCGCGAAAACTGTGCAGTGTGGACTGAGAATTCCTTCGGTTCCACCAGACATAATCAATTGGACGCGCTCATCCACTTCCTTAAACGAGCAACCAATTCGCTCGGCAAGGAGATGGGTGAAGGCAAAGGTGGCATAGCCGCGGGTGAAGTCGTTAACACAGCCGTTACCCTCGGTCTTGCCGAGAATAGCGACGACGTTTTCGGGACGTACTTGGCCCGAGTCAAATAACTCGGCCACTCCCGACACGTCGGCCGGATTGGCCATCGGCACCCGGAATACGAAAGCGCGCATCGCCATCGCAAGACTCCTGTATTTGAAAAAGTGATGTCTGCCGAATTTATGCGTTGTGCCGGGCTGGCTCAGATCGTACTCGTGTACCAGCTCCCGGTCATTGTGCACACATGACTGGAATATTGGTCGATTCTTGTGTTAGCGTGACAATGGCCAGGAGCTGGTCGGTTATACCATCGATCGTCAAACGATGGTGCTACAATGGTCGATGTCATCGACCGTGGTGTGCTCCAGCATCCTGTCTGTCGCTTGGCATCAAGCAATCTCGATTCGATGCAGCCCATTGTCTGTCTATCGTGAGGGAGGAGGAAATCGATGCGAATTCTCTACGTCGACATTGACTCATTACGACCGGATCACCTTGGCTGCTATGGTTACCATCGACAAACGAGCCCCAACATTGATCGTCTCGCGGCGGAAGGCGTGCGATTCACCAACTGCTTTGTTCCCGACGCGCCGTGCTTGCCCAGTCGTACCGCGTTGTTCACCGGGCGATTTGGGATCCACAACGGGGTGATCAACCACGGTGGCGTCGCGGCGGATCCGTTTATCGAAGGGCCGGCACGCCGCTTTCGCTCCCGCCTTGGAATGACGAGCTGGATGGCGTGTTTGCGAGTGGCCGGTTTCCGAACTGTCACGGTGAGTCCGTTTGGCGAACGCCACTCGGCCTGGCACTGGTACGCCAATTTCAACGAGGTCTACAACACGGGCAAGGGAGGCCTAGAACGGGCCGATGAAATTGCTCCGGTTGCTCTCGATTGGATCGCCCGAAACGGGAAGTCGGACAACTGGTTCCTTCACGTCAACTTCTGGGATCCTCATACACCCTATCGAACTCCTGATGAGTTCGGCGATCCCTTCGAGGAAGAGCCGCTACCGGACTGGCTCACCGAAGAGGTGCGTCAGCAACATTGGAATGGCTGCGGGCCACACTCAGCCCAGGAGATCCAAGGTTTTGCCCCGGTGCCACCACGTTATCGTCGTCAGCCATCCCAGGCCGATTCAATGGCCGCGGTCCGGATGATGTTTGATGGCTACGATACCGGGGTTCTTTATGCCGACACCCACGTTGGTCGACTGCTCAACGCCTTGGCCGATCAGGGTGTGCTGGATGATACCGTGATCATGGTTTCCGCAGACCATGGCGAGAACCTGGGAGAGCTCAATGTCTACGGCGACCACCACTTCGCCGACTTTTGTACGAGTCGCGTACCGTTGATTGTGCGCTGGCCAGGCGTGACCGATCGTCAGAGCGGTCGAGTCGACGATGCTTTCCACTATCAACAAGACTGGGCAGCGACGCTGGTGGAACTGGCCGGTGGACAGGTGCCGGAGAACTGGGACGGCCGAAGCTTCGCGGCGGCATTTCGCAGTGGTGAAGCAGCCGGTCGGGATCATCTGGTCATCTCGCAGGGCGCGTGGAGTTGCCAGCGGTCAGTCGTCTTCGATCATTACCTATGTATTCGATCTTACCACGATGGTTACCACGCTTTCCCCGACGTCATGCTGTTCGATGTAGCCGAGGATCCTCACGAGCAGCACGATCTAGCCGACGAGCGCCCGCGGGTCGTCGAGTATGCATTGAATCTGCTTGAGCGGTGGCATGGCGAGATGATGCGTACCGCGACTCATCCCGTCGACCCGATGTGGACGGTGATCAGCGAGGGTGGCCCGCTCCACACGCGGGGTCAGTTGCCGGCCTATCTCGAACGGTTGAGAACAACGGGACGAGCCAAGTGGGCAGAGCGACTCACCTCGGCGTAAGCTTTGCTGACGTCCGATGTCGCTCTCAGGCCGGACCCGCGATGATTGCAGCACTGACCCTGGCTGCACGGCAAGCTCTAACTTCTCTCTTGGGAAGAGGGAATTTCAGGGTAGATGTCAGACGATCTGCCACTCGCGCCCGAGATCGCCGTAGCCTTCGTAACCCGCCGGAGTCACCGCTACCACGTCTTCGATCTTTAGATGACCGACCTCGGGATGGAGGAACTCGGTTTCGATCGAGAGCACCATACCAGCTTCAAGCGGCCGTTGACTGTCGTGGCTGATCATAGGCTGCTCGTGCGAGACCATACCGATGCCGTGAGCGACAAAACGCCCGATTGAGCCATGAGCGCTTCGCGCCATGGCTTCCTCACCAGCGCGAGCCAGTTCGGCGTAGGGCGTGCCCGGTCGAACGAACTTGCGAATCTCGTTTTGGATCTCGAGACATTCCGCGTGAAGCTCGCTTGCCAGGGTTGATGGCTTACCGCGGTGGCCCATCCGGCAGATGTCGGCAAGGTAATCGCCGATCTCGCCGCCACAGTCCAAGTGCATGGCTCGGCCAGATTCCCATAGTAAGGAGGACGGTGCACGCAGATAGCCTGGTCCGGCGTTTGTGAACGACCAAAGAAATTCGACACCGCGAGCGGTCATCTCCTTTTCGCAGATAGCGGACATTTCAGCCGTCGTCAGATTGTCCCGACCGGCGCGAAAGGTCGCGGCGATCGCTTCGGCCACCGTGTCGGCAACGGTGCGCAGGGTTTCCAGTTCTGCCGCAGACTTAATCGCGCGCAATTCGTGGAGCAGGTTGGTCGAATCGACGATAGTCGCGTGCGGGAGCTCCCGCTGTAAAGCGAGAAGGCTGTCCGCGGAAAGAAAAGGCAACTCGACGCCGATCTTCGCACTGGCTGGCACGCGCTCTTTCAACTGGCGCGCCGCGACTTCTGCCGTCTTGACAGTTGTCCCACCAGAGAGGTCGACGTTGGAGATCCAGACCGGCATTTCGGCAAGCTGACGTTTCTCCCCGATAGTACCGACATAGAACGCCGCGTCGTAGCGGCCGCGCGGGATGCCAACCGCGGCCAGGTACTGACTGCTGCCAGCGCGCGTGACCCGTGCGTGAAAGTGATCGTAGTAACCGCCAGTCAGATAACGAATGTTATGGCGGCTCGTCGCCACGATCGCATCCAAGCCAGCCTGGTCAAGCAAGCAGGTGAGCTTTTCGCCGTCGAATGGCAGAGATGACACCGCACTTCTCCTTCTTCAGGATAATCTGATCTTGGAGCTATGCTAGTGCAAACGAAGGAAAGATGCAATCGAGGTGAATCCAACTCATGCCCGGCGGCGCTTGCCGGGACGAGGCTTGCTGCTCGCGCCCGCCGCGTGCCTCGCGGCCAGATCAATCGCCTGGCGGTAGGCTGCTTCGTAACGGTCGACCATCGCCGGGACTGAAAAGTTCTGAGCCACCCAGTCGCGGCAGGCGTGACGATCGATCCGATCGATCTGGCTTAGTCGCTCCACCATGTCCTGAGCGTCATGGCAGAGAAAGCCGACCTTGCCATCCGCGACGAGTTCAGGGACGGCACCACGAGGGAAGGCGAGCACCGGAGTTCCGGTCGCCATCGCTTCGACCACGGCGAGTCCGAATGGCTCTGGCCAACAGATCGGAAACAGGAGCGCTTTGGCATTCCCAAGGAACTTGCGTTTTTCTTGTTCGTTCAGCTCGCCGATAAACTCGATCAACGGCGGCTGGATCCGCGGGCGGAGCTGGGTTTCGAAGTATTCCCGCTCCCATTCGTTGATGCGCGCAGCAATTTTGAGTGAGATGCCAGTCTGCTCGGCAACTTCGATGGCTTCGAGTGGGCCCTTCTCCGGCGATAGGCGGCCGACGAACGCGACATAGTCACCCGGTTTCGGATGGAAGGCGAACTCGTCGACCGGAATCCCGTTATAAGTGACACCTAAGCAACGGCCAGCAGGGAGCTGCTGTCCCTGGCTCCGACTCAAGACTGTGATCGTTGACTCGGGATAGGCAGTGATGAGCGCGTGCGCCTCGGGCGAGTCCAATCGGTTATGGCTTGTCGAAACCGTCGGCACATCCGTTAATGGGGCGAATGGCAACGCCCGAAAGTCGCAATGCGAATGAATCAGGTCGAACTCGTCGGCATCTTTGAAGACAAGCCCGAGCTGAAGGAAGTGAAATGCCATCGGATCTGCGAGACGATTCGAGCAGTTCAGCGACTCCGGACAGACTTTGACCAGATTGGCCGAAGTTTCGGAATCTCCGCTGGCGAACAAGGTCACGTCATGACCACGGCGCACGAGCTCCTCGACGAGATAGTACACAACTCGCTCGGTTCCACCATAGCGGATTGGCGGAACTCGCTCGTAGAGTGGCGCAACCATCGCGATCCGGAGAGAAGCTGCTGACTTGCTGTTTTGTTGGTTCTGGTTGAAACTCATTGCCGTCGAGGACATACTTGGCAAGTTTCAAACCAGGTATCGGGAGGACTAACTAGCCTTTGCCGCCTTCTTTTTGAATCGCCAACAACCGTGGCGGCTCTTCATGCAGAGGTCTTGCTCTTCACGCGTCTCTGGAGGCATATCTAACAGACAGATGCAACGGTAAAGACTGTCTTCGACATCCCAGTCCTCGCGGTAATTCGGGCAGGCCGTACGATGGCGCCGCCAGTTGATATTGTCGTTAATGACGCTCCTCCTTTCCTCTGCCGGATTGTACCATCCACTCGACCGCTTCGGCAACGCTCAAGTGACGGTTTGCCTGATTGTATTCAAAGCGACCGGCAAGAGCCCGGCGAGATCGCTCGCGAGCCCGCCGGCCGGGCCGAAGCGGTTGCGCAGCAAAGCGCCAGCAAAGCCATGGACGAATGCGCCGGCGAGTGCTGCATCGACCGGGGGCAATCCTTGTCCTAAGAGCCCGAGGATCGTTCCCGCGAGAACGTCACCGGTACCGGCCGTCGCCAGGGCTGGGTTGGCAAATGGGAGAACCGCGGCCTGACCGTTCGGGCGAGCGACGACGCTGTAGGCTCCTTTGAGGACAAGGTTAGCAGCCCATTGGGTCGCTGAAGTAATCGCATCGCTTATCCGATCTTGCTCACTTTGCCTACCAGTCAATCGAGCCATCTCGCCCGAATGTGGAGTGAGGATGACCTGCGAGGGCAGCAAACTCCACCAACGTTCCTGCTGACTGAGCAGCGTCAGAGCGTCCGCGTCAATCACGACCGGTCGATCATGCTGTCGTAGCTCGCTCAAGAGATCAATCAGGAAAGAAGCCGTTTCGGGGGCTCGACCGATTCCAGGTCCGACGACGAACGCGACGTAGTCGCCGAGCACCGGTCGCAAGGTTGAAAGTGATTCCCGACCAAAATGTCCCGTGCCCGAATCGGGAAGTGGATAAAAAGTACTCTCGAGGGTATGAGCCGCGATGTTTGCCCGCACGCTCACCGGACAGGCTATCGTGACCAAGCCTGCCCCGATCCGCTCGGCACCCCTTGCGACCAAGACTGGTGCTCCGGTGTATAGCTCCGAGCCGACGATTGCCAGTACGCGCCCGAAGGAGCCCTTGTGACCACCTGGCAGTCGAGCTGGCAAGAGGGGGGCAATGTCTGAGGCGGCGGGAAAATCGACCGGTATCGAAGCGGCGAGTACTGCCGGGATGCCGATGTCGGCCACGACGAGCTCGCCGACTTTGTTCACGGCCTCTCCGAGGAGTAGGCCACGCTTTGGCTCAGCGAGGGTAATCGTGAGGTCGGCAGTCAACGCGTGCAGGTCAACGTCGCCAGTGTCGGCGTTGACGCCGGTTGGTAGATCCACCGCGACCAGTGGAGAGTGTCCTGAATGTCCTTCGCGTCGAGCATTCACCTGGTCAAGAATGTCGGCCAGGGCGCCGGTCACCGGCCGCGCGCGGCCGGTTCCCAGGATTGCGTCGACGATCAGGTCGGCCGATTCGAGGAGTTGCGCAAGCCGTACCCGGTCAGGATCTTCAGAGTGGCTAATGAGTGGCACGCCGCGTTGGCGAAGGAGGTCGAGCTTAGCGTCGTCAACAAGAGGGCGATTGATCAGATAGGACACCACGGTAAAGCGAGCATCTGCCAGGTGGCGCGCGACGACGAGACCATCGCCACCATTATTACCCGGACCGATGAGCACCAGGACGTGCTTGCCACGCGATGGAGCGTAGCGGCCAACGATCACATCGGCAACGGCGCGGCCGGCATTCTCCATGAGCGCGGGGCCGGGTAGGCCTCGGGCTTCGGCGCCGCGCTCGAGACTTCGCATCTCATCAACGGTGACGACTTTCTTCACGTGGCCTTTCCCCTAAGCCGGAGATTCTCTACTGGGCGACGACAAACGCCATCGCGAGCTGGTTAGTGTGGGTGATGCTGATCGCGAACTCACGAAGCCCAAGCTCATTGGCTCGCTCGGCGGCACGCCCGGAGAGGAAGACGAGTGGCTTGCCACGCGGATCAGGCAGAATTTCCATCTCGCGCCAGTGAATGCCCCTCAACCCGGTCCCGAGTGCTTTCGAGACAGCTTCTTTCGCAGCGAATCGGCCGGCTAATTCATTGATCCGGTTCCGATAGCGCGCAGCCTCGCGGTCGGTGTAGACCCGCGCGAGAAAGCGCTCACCATGCCGCTCATAGACCTGAGCGATTCGGGCAATCTCGACCGTGTCGATCCCCACGCTAAGCAATCGGTTCACCCCCCTCGTTTCTTGGCGCGGTAGAAGGGCATCTTGACAACCTTCGCCTCGACTGGTCGTTCGCGAATGATGACGTCGAGGGACTGGCCGATCGTCGCCAGAACCGGCTCGACGTATGCCATGCCGATATTCCGATCCAGCGTTGGCGCGTAACCCCCGCTGGTTACTTGACCTACCAAGCGACCGCCGCTCTGGACGGCGCAGCCGGCGCGAGGCACGCCCCGTCCGACCATCTCGAAGCCGACCAGTCGCTGCACCGGGCCGGTCTCTCTCACCCGGAGGAGCGCCTCGCGCCCAATGAAATCACCTTTGTCGAACTTGACGATGAAGCCAAGACCAGCTTCCAGCGGATTATTCGATTCGTCCATGTCGTGGCCGTAAAGCAATTTGCCCGATTCTAAACGAAGAGTATCCCGAGCTCCGAGACCGCACGGCTGAACTGGTTGCGCCGAATTATTCAAAATGGCGTTCCAGATCGCGACGGCATCCCACGCTTGACAGAATATCTCAAAGCCATCTTCACCAGTGTAGCCAGTTCGGCTCATCAGGCAAGCAATGTCGGCTAGCTTCCCGGGGCGGATGCCAAACCTTGGCACGGCCGATAGATCGAGGGAGCTCAGCGGCTGGAGCGTATCAACGGTGCGAGGACCCTGTACCGCGATCAGCGTGGTCTCGTCGGAGACGTTCTGTAGATTGACACCGTGTTCACGATGCTCGGCAAACCAGGAGGCAATCTTATTGACGTTCGCAGCATTCACGACGACAAGGAAAAGATCGGTTAAACGGTAGACAACGATGTCATCGAGGATGCCACCATCCGGGCGCAATACGCACGAATACTGCGAGGAGCCTTCAGCGAGGGTAGAGATGTCGTTAACAGTCAAACGTTGGATAAACGCGGCGGCCGCCGGACCGCTGATTTCCAGCTCGCCCATGTGGCTCACGTCGAACATGCCAACCGCTTCGCGAACAGCTCGATGCTCTTGTAGGATACTTTGGTATTGCACTGGCATCTCCCAGCCAGCAAATGGGACCATGCGGGCGTGAAGGCGCACGTGTTCCGCGTGTAAAGGTGTTCGTTTGAGAGCGTTATCGGTCACAGTTTCTCCTGATGGAACACTACCGACGCGTGGCTTGCTGAGATTGTAAGCTAAGGCGGCGTTTGATCAACTCGGCGGCGCGGCGTACGACATCGGCGTCGTTCGCATAGGTTAGGACAGCCAGCGCTTGCTGGATTGGAAACCAGGCGACGCGATCGTATTCAGGATCGTGTCGACTGATGTCACCGCCGGTCGGGACCATCAGGTAATAGTATACGGTCTTGAAGATGCGCACGCGACCAGACATGAACCAATAGGAAATGCTGGTGATCGGCTCGAGAATCCGGACCTCTAAGCCAGTTTCCTCACTGACTTCGCGAATCGCCGTCTGCTCGCGCGACTCGCCGCGCAGCGGCGTTCCTTTCGGCAAGAACCAGCTCCCCTGTGCTTCTCGACCAACCAGGACGACCTCGATCTCGCCATCTCGCTGGCGGTAGACGACACCACCCTCCGACTCGGCTCGGGCAGTTTTGAGCTTAGCCACCGGTTACACTCCTCGGGTCGCGCGAATACCTTGGAGATAGCACAGCAGGCCAGCAATTGTCTTGGCGTCGCAGATCTCGCCCTTTGAGATCATGCCCGGCACTGCCGTCAGGTCGACCCATTCGTGCTGAATCGACTCGTCCTCCTCGGGGTGGCCTTCGGCCGGTCCGAGATCCGTGGCGACAAAGACGGACAAGTGCTCGTTGGTGAAACCAGGCGTGCTGTAAAAGCCGACGAGTGGATGCCAGGTCTGAGCGCTCAGCCCGGTCTCTTCCGCTAGCTCGCGCTGAGCACAGCGTTCCGCTGCCTCGTTGGGCTCTCGAGTGCCAGCAGGTAGCTCGAGGGTTGTCTGAGCGATCGCGGCTCGATACTGGCGAACGAGGATAACTCGATCACGCGAGTCGACCGCGACGATCACCACGGCGCCGGGATGCTCGACAATTTCCCGCGTCGTCGTTCGGCCGCTCGGCAGGCGAATTTCGTCGACCCGCAAGGTAACAATGCGGCCTCGGTAGATCTCTCGCGATGAGATCACCTTTTCGGGAATAGCCTCGTTCATCGTACACCTCGTTCGACGAGTAAGTCGCGACTTTTCCATGCCGCCGCCGCTTGCAGCGACTCGCGAACGTGCTCTCGCACACTGCTTTGACCGGCCTGACCGCCAACCATCGCTGCCAATTCTTCGACGCGCTCGTCCCAAGAAAGCGCCCGAACGGTGGTTTGGGTGCGCCCACCGACAGTGCTCTTGGCGACCGCCAAGTGAAGATCCGCGAAAGACGCGATCTGCGCAAGATGGGTAACACAGATGATCTGTCGTTGGCGAGCCAGGCTCGCCATCTTCTGACCGACGACTACCGCGGTTTGCCCGCCAATGCCGGCGTCGATCTCGTCAAAAATGAGCGTACCGACAGTGTCACCGCGCGACAAGATGTTCTTCAGTGCAAGCATCAACCGTGCCGTCTCACCACCCGAGACTACCCGAACGAGTGGCTTGTACTCCTCACCCAGGTTAGTCGCAACCTGAAATTCGACCTGATCGATCCCGGCGCTGCTGAACCGCACGGCTTCACCGCTTGGCAGCAGAACTCCCTGATCCGGATCGAGCGGTCGCGCGAAGTCGACTCGAAAGCGAGCATTAGCCATGTTCAAATCGGCCAACTCGCGCTCGACCTCACGTGCGAGTTGCACGGCTGCTGACTGGCGGGCCTCGGATAGTTCTAACGCTGAGACAGCCAGCTCGGCGAGCAATTCATGCTCGCGCTCGGCGAGCACAGCGACTCGCTCGTCGTGATGAATCAGATCGTCGAGCTGCTGCCGGGCCTTTTCTCCGAAGAGAATGATTTCCTCGATTGTGTTGCCGTACTTGCGCTTCAATGATTGAATGACGTTGAGACGCTCCTCGATCTCCTCCAAGCGCCCTGGATTGAAATCGATCCGCTCGCGATATTGACGCAGCCGGCGGCTAAGCTCCTCGACTTGGTCAAGGAGGAGATCGAGCGCTTGCTGGTCGTCGGCAAGTGAGGGATCAATGCGAGAGATTTCGTGCAGCAGGGCGGCAGCTTGACCAAGACGGTCGGAAGCAGAGCTTCCTTCGGCTTCGCTAAGCGCTTGGTGAGCCAGATCGGCCGCGTTGGCCAATTTCTCGGCGTTCGCCAGGAGCAAACGCTCCTGACGCAGCTCTTCGTCTTCACCGATATGCAGATGCGCTGCTGCGATCTCCTCTGCTTGGAACTTGAGGAGATCCATTTGTCGGGCGCGCTCTCGCTGGTCGCGGTCGATCGCGGCGCGTTCCTGGCGGACAGCCTGGATCTGTTCAACCAGGTGGGACACCTGCTCACGGCGGCTGACAAGCCCGGCATACGAGTCGAGAAAGCGTAAGTGTTCGGCAACCCGCAGTAACGCAAGATGCTCCCCTTGTCCGTGCAGATCGACGAGAAAGTGCCCGACCTTCTGTAGCGCGGCAAGCGGGACGGCGTGTCCGTTGATTCGAGCGATGCTTCGGCCGGCTCGATTGATCTCCCTGCTCACGATCAAAGAATCATCGTCGAGAGAAATCCCTAGCTCGTCAAGGACCGCCGTCAGTTCAGAGTTGTCGGAGACCTCGAAGATCCCCTCAATGCGGGCAACCGGAGCGCCGGCACGAATCACATCCACGCCCAAACGATTGCCAAGCAAGCCACCAACAGCGTCGATGACGATCGACTTACCGGCCCCGGTTTCGCCGGTCAGCGTCACCAGGCCAGAAGTCAGATCCAGATCAACCCGATCGATGATCGCAAAGTCTTGGATCGTCAGATGGCTGAGCATTGTGCGCTCACTCGTTGGCCAAGCAGAATCTGACCGCGTCGGCGACGGTCTCACTCGGACCGGATCGTTTTAACAAGACGAGAAACTCGCGATTGCCGGCCGGTCCCAAAATCGGCGACGGTGTGCAGCCACCGACATGCAACCCATGCTTGGTCGCCCAGGTCAAAACGCTTTCGAGCACCTCGCGGTGTACTTCCGGATTGCGCACCACACCGCCTTTGCCGACGCGTGAACGTCCCGCTTCGAACTGCGGTTTGACGAGAGCCACGATCCAGCCGTCTGGTTTCAGGAGATGCTCGATGGATCCGAGTACCTGGGTCAGCGAGATAAAGGATACATCGACCACCGCCGCGTCGGCGATTTCGGGTAAACTGGTCACATGACGGATGTTGGTTCGGTCCATGACCACCACCCGCGGGTCCTGACGGAGACGCCAGGCCAATTGCCCGTACCCCACGTCGATTGCGTAAACCTTCCGGGCACCACGCTGCAAGAGCACGTCGGTAAAACCGCCGGTCGAAGCCCCGACATCCAGCAAGGTCAATCCCGATACGTCCAGGTCAAAGGCGTCCAGCGCGTGCGCTAGCTTGAATCCGCCGCGACTAACGTAGGGCGGCGGTCGGGTCACAGTTAGCTCGGCGTCCGCGGCCACGCTCGTGCCGGGCTTGCTAACCGTTTGGCCATTCACCCGAACGTCTCCCGCGAGGATCAGACCGCGAGCGCGCTCACGCGACTCGCTCAGGCCGCGTTCGACGAGCAAGACGTCGAGACGGACTTTCCGGTCATTCATCGTGTCAACTCGGTTAACTTTCAAAGGATAGGCTCCGACTCGCCAAAAGTCAAGGCGGCGGCCAGCCTGCTAGCAGCTATGCCTGGGCTATGTTACAATCCCCAACCATGGCAATGTTAGTATTTGGCGTCGGGTACATTGGCTCACGGCTCGTCCAAGAGCTACTCTACCAGGCGTGTGACGTGGTGGGCGTTGACAATCTTTTCGCAACTGACCGCCGGGCGATCGAAGGATTCTGCCAAGCCGCGAGCTTTCGGTTTGTCGAGGGGAGTATTACCGATCGTTCGATTGTCAGGCGAGCCGTGGACTTGGCTGGCGAGATCGATTCCGTGTTTCTCTTGGCGGCGCAGGCAAGCGCCCACCCCGACGCGGCTTCAGTTGAGTATACCGAAGAAGCAAATTTGCGTGGACCGCGCATCATTCTTGAAGCGTTGGCCGAACGACAATTGCGGAATCCGGTCGTCTACGCAAGCTCGACGCTCGTTTACGGGTCGCCTCTACCCGCCGTGGTTGATGAGTCAACCCCATATGGCACATTCCGAGATTACGCTCATCTCAGCAAGTGCTATGTTGAAAAGCTGCTCGAAATGTTCGCGGTGACCCATCGCCTGACTACCCGGGTGGTCCGCCTTGGCTTAACCTATGGAGTTGCCCCGGTTATGAAGACCGACCAACGCTTTATGACCGCTCCGAATTTATTTTGTCTTCGCGCTACTCGGGGCGAGCCCCTGGAAGTGCGATCGGCGGACCCACTGGGCGTGATCCACGTCGAAGATGCGATGCAGGCATTATTAAAAGCGGCGGAATTCGACCAGCCAGGGTATCTTGCCTTCAACGCGGTAACCGACGTCACGACGGTTGGCGAACTGGCTGATCTGGTTCGCCGGGCTGCTGCCGCTCGGGAAATCGAGGTTACCATCCGTGAGCTTGCTCGGGGTGAGCCGAGCCGTCCGCGCCCGGTCATCCGTTCGGTGCTCGATAAAATTGGATTCGTGCAAAGGCGAAACCTCGCTCAAGGCATCGACGAAACCTTCGATCACTTTTTCGTGCACGGTCAATGAGCGATACGGATGTCAACACTACCAACGAATCGGCCGAATCGCGTTCTGGTAACCGGGGGAAGCGGATTTATTGGTCAGTACGTCGTGGAATTTCTCGAATCGGCGGGGGTACCGGTGCGAACCTTTTCGCGCCGGGATCTGTCGCGACGCGACCACGTCGTGGGTGACGTTCTGTCTGATGTCACGACCGCAGCGGTAGGATGTGATTGCATCGTTCACCTGGCCGGTGATGCCGACGCTTCCGCGTCGTACCAGCGGCCACTCGAAGTCGCACGTGTGAACGTGGTTGGGACTCTGCGAGCCCTGGAGGCGGCCCGCTGGAATAACGCGCGCTTCGTCTTGGCCTCGTCGATGCGGGTATATCGGCCTTCAGTTCGGCCAGTCGCTGAAGACGCACCCCTTGGTCCCGTCGACCCGTACGGACAATCAAAGCAACAAGCCGAGCAATGGACCGAGCTGTACACTCGGCTTTACGGTGTCCGAGCCACGATTCTCCGCCTCTTTTCGGTATACGGTCCGGGCCAGACTCCCGGTATGTCAAGCGGCGTCGTTGGGATCTTCTTCCGCACCGCTCGCGAGGGGCTGCCGCTCCGAGTACGGGCGCGCCAGCTCCGAGACTTTATCGATGTACGAGACGCGGCCCGAGCAATCGGCTTAGCGACCCTTCATCCACCAGAGAGCCTGGCAGTCTACAACGTCGGTACCGGGCGCGCGACCTCGATCGCCGAACTGGGTGATCTCGTCCGTCAAATTGTTGGCTCGACTACTCCAACGATCGTGGACCTCACTCCTGGTGCGGAGAGCTACGTTGCCGATACGCGCCGGGCCGCGGCCGAGCTTGGATTCGAGGCACAAATTGAGTTAGCCGACGGACTGGTTTGGTACAATCGTCACGTTGGTACTGGCTAGTGCCTCGAAACGCCTCGTCCCCGAAAAGGCGAGAATGTGAACGCCATGCGAGAAAAAACGTCACCTGCGACTCGAATACTACTCAAGGCGAGACCCACGCCTGACCAGGTTGCCGATCGGCTGCGTGCCCCGGCGCCGGAAGGTCTTGAGTTGTATCTCGATCGTTTAGACCTGATGCGCGACGATCACGTCCAGCGGATCTGCCGTGTGCTCGAGAATAGCGACGCTCCGGCCGTTTGCCAGTGGATCGTCGAAGCACCGATTCGGACGCTTGGTGGCGCATATTTTGACCTCACCTGTGACGATGACGACCATTGCGAGACGTTGAAGCGAGTAGCTAATGTCGGCAAGGCAATTGGAGCAGTTGCCGCGAACATTCACGTCGTGGCACCAACTCTCGCTGCCGCCACTCTTTCTCAACTAACGCACGAACGCGCGCTCGAACGTGCATTACCGCTCCTCCGACGTTACGTGGTGCTCTGTGAGAAAGCAGGACTCATTCCTCAGGTTGAGAACATTCCGCCGGTTGGCCGAATGCGCGAAGCGGCGTACGTGTTTTCGGCGATCGGCGCGGCTCCGGAGGATCTGCTGGCACTCGTCCGTCGGATTCCGGAGCTACGCTTCACGATCGACGTATCTCACGCTAGTCTCTACCTGAATTGGCGGCAGATCGATCTCGAGACGTTGTCGCCCGAATTTCAGATGGTGGCCCGGCATGCCCGCGAACAGCCAGGACCAATGGATCTGCCGGAATACGTCGGGCCGCTTGCCGAATGGACAACGACGATGCACGTCGCCAATGCGGTTGGCCTCTTTGGCGAAGGCGAATGGTACCGGGAGGGCGACGCCGACCTTGATCTGACGCTCGCTCCGCTGCTCGGTAGGGTGCCGTATTTTGTGACCGAAACGCTCGAGTCAAATCCAGCAGTGGCCGCTGGGATGCGCGATGCACAAGCTCAGCTTCTGGCGTTGCGTGCGCTCCACTCCGAGGTGAAATGATCGTGATCGACGATTGGTCGAAGCTTCTCGACCGGCCAGAAATTTGTCTTGAAGCCGCGGTGCTTCGCGCGACGATCGAGGGGCGACGGGTGCTCATCACCGGCGCTGGTGGCTCGATCGGACGAGCATTGACCCGAACTGCGAGCAACTGGCTGCCCGATCGGCTTGTCTGTCTGGACAGCCACGAAGCGTCTTTGGTCCACTTGCAGCAGCAGATCCGCGACTATGCTGGTTCAGTCGATGTCCACTACGTCCTTGGCGACGTGCGCGATCAGAGAAAGCTCGAACAAATCTTCCGTCGATTTCGGATCGATGTCGTGTTTCACCTCGCTGCCTACAAGCAGGTGCCACTCGCTGAAGACAACATCGATCAGGTGATCGGTGTCAATCTCGTCGGTACCTTGAACGTTCTGGAAGCCGCGGTTGAACATGCGAGTGCGGTCCTCGTCTATCCCTCGACCGACAAGGCGGTCCACCCGCCAAGTATTTACGGTATGACCAAACGAGTTGCCGAGCGCATGTTGTTAGCAGTTGGCCGTGAGCGAACAGATCCAGCCGTGCGGGTTATTCGCCTGGTCAACGTCTTCGGGACTCAGGGGAGCGTGATCGAATTGTTTGCCCAGCAAATCGCGGCTGGGCAGCCGTTGACGATTACTGATCTCCGCATGGACCGCTACTGGATCACGATGAACGAGGCAGTTCAACTCTTGCTCGGAGCGGCCTGCCAGACGGAGCATCCCGGCATTTACATGCTCGACGTGGGTAAGCCAGTGTTGATGACCGAAACGGCACGAAGGGTCTATGCCCTGCTTTGTCCAGGCCGCGGCGATCCGCAATTTCGATTGATTGGCTCGCGCTCAGGCGAGCGCATTCACGAAGAGCTATCATACCCGAGCGAAACCGTGGTGGCGACGAGGTCACCAGGCTTGCTTCGGCTCGCTCAACCGATCATGGCTCGGACTGCGGAGTCCTGGCTGGGTGATTTGTGCCGGTTGCGCCAAATCTACTACCAGTACGGATCGGAGCAGCTTCGGACATGGTTGGTCGAGCGTGCAGTGGAGGAGCCGCCCAATGGGGTGCAGGCACCAGCCGCACCGGGAGTTGACGCATGAGCGTTGAACTAGCCGCGATGATCGTCGTCGGGCTGAGCTGTGGGGCGAGCATGCTACTGACTCCGCTGGCTGGTGCATTAGGGCACAAGTTTGGTTTGGTCGACCAGCCACGTGCCAACGAGCTTCAGATCGAGGCGATTCCGCGATCGGGCGGTTATGCCCTTCTCGCCTCATTCTTCATCGCGGTCGTCGCCAGTCTCCTCTTACTCCCTCGAGAATCAGAGGAGCTGCAGCGGATTGCCGGTTTGATGATTGGCATTTTGCTGATCATTCCGCTCGCTGTGATCGACGACTTTCGTCGCCTTGGACCTCTGCCTCAGCTTGTTGGACAGATCGCGGTGGCGATCATCGCCATGGCCTTTGGTCTGGTGATCACCAACGTCGCTAACCCTCTTGGTGGACTGATCATTTTGCCGATGTTCATCGCCATTCCCTTCACTCTGGTCTGGGTGGTGGGAATGATCAACACGCTAAACTTCATTGATACGATGGATGGCCTCGCGGCGGGCATTACAGCAATTGCCGGCGTCGTCTTATTCGCACGAAGTTTCTCACTCGGGCAGTATACGATCAGCTTGCTCCCGCTCGCGCTCACCGGCGTCTGTATCGGCTTCCTGCGCTTCAACTTCAATCCCGCGCGTATCATCATGGGAACGAGCGGCTCGATGTTTCTCGGCTTTACCTTATCGATCTTGGCGTTGATCGGTGGAGCGAAGATTGCTACCGCCGCGTTCGTTCTCGGCCTGCCGATCATCGACGCTCTGATGGTGATCATCCAACGCGGGGCACGCCGTCGCTCGCCATTCATCGGCGGCGATGGCGCGCACTTGCCCCACCGCCTGGTGGCCCGTGGCTTATCAACCCGCCGGATTGCCTTACTTATTTACGGCGTATGCGCGACCGGGGGTATGGCGGCAATGGCCCTCAATGGTCTGCAAAAGCTTACCGTGATGGTACTTGCCGCGGCCATCGCGACAGCCTTGGCGGTACGCCTTGCCGCGACTCGCCCGGCCGATTGAACCGGTTCGCCGGACTACCATATAATCAGCGACATCTACTGCCGGAGTACCGAGCGTGTTCGGATCCGCACTCTCCAACCACCGCGAAGTTGCCCATCGAATGCGGGTCGCTGCGTTTGGTGTCGACGGTTACCCATCGCTCTGGCTAGCCAATCTCGCGTGGAACGTCGCCCGGTGGATCGATCAGATCGCGGCTGGCTGGATTGCGTTCGAACTGACTCACTCGCCGTTTTTGGTCGCGTTGGTGGGCTTCTATCGCAGCATGCCTCTGCTCTTATTGGGAGTTCTTGGCGGTGCGATCGGAGACCGCGTCGATCGGCGGCAACTCGTTTTCAGCATGCAAGTCGTGAATTTAGCCTGCGCATCCGTCTTGGCGACTTTGAGTGTGGCTCATTTGCTTGGCTATTCTGAGCTGGCGATTGGCGAGATTGTCATCGGAATCAGCACGGCGGTTGATTGGCCTTCGCGACGCGCCCTGACTGCCGACGTAGTCGGGCGAGAGCACTTGACCAATGCCGTGGCGTTAGACGCCGCAGCGCAAAACTTGAGTCGAACGATGGGGCCATTCCTATCCGGCGCGATTATCGCCACGCTTGGCTGGGGTAGCGCGTACGGCCTCCTCGCCACGCTCTTTGTCGTCAATGGATTGTTGATCACTCGGATTCCTCGGCTGGTCCAGCCATTGACGACAAAGAAGCCCAAGGCGTGGCAGGGACTTACCGAAGGGATCGGCGACGTGCTAAAAGATCAGGCAATTGCCGGCGTGCTCGTCGTGACGGTCGTCATGAATCTGTTATTCTTTCCATTCCAGCAGTTGCTGCCGGTGGAGGCCGCTGACGTCCTCCACCAGGGGGCAATCGGCCTCGGAGCGCTCGCCGCGGCGGACGGGTTCGGATCCCTCTTGGGAACGCTTGGCATCGCGATGCTCGTTGATCGTCGTCAAAACGGTATACTCTTCTTATTTGGATGTATTGCCGGTTGCATTGCCCTGGTCCTTTTCACTCTCATGCGAAGCCTCCCCAGCGCGGTAGGTTTGCTCTTCGTTGAAGGGATTGGCCGGGCTGGTTTCTCCGCCTTTCAGGCGACGATCATTTTACGAAATTGCGCGGAAGCGCTGCGGAGCCGGGCAATGGGACTGCTCACCTTGGCAATTGGCGTAAGCCCATTCGGTGCTTTGGAAATTGGTACGGTTGCCGAGATGATCGGTACGCCTAACGCGATCATGGCGAATACTGCCATGTGCTTGCTGGGGATTGGGTTGATTGCAATGCGCTCGCGAGAGCTTCGCGACGCGTGATGATCAGGCTGGTTCCCAGGACGTGCGTGATGCACTTTAAAGTCAACAGTACCGAGGGAGAGAAGGAGACACTAGGTGAAATTTGGATTTAGTACACTTGGCTGCCCTGGCTGGACGTTGGAGCAAACGGTCGATAAGGCACAGGAGTACGGTTACGATGGGATTGAGCTACGCCTACTCGACGGTGAGGTAATTACCCCGGCATCGCTACGCACGAACTTCAACCGCATCGCTAACCTGTTTGGATCGGGAAAGCCGGAGCTTATCGTCCTTGGCTCATCAGTCCGTCTGACTGCAGCCGACCCTGCGGAACGCGCGAAGAATGAGCAGGATCTGCTGGCATTCATTGAAATCGCCCAAGAGCTCAAGGTACCACTCGTACGGGTTTTCGGTGGATTACTACCCGAAGGAACTCCACTCAGCGTCGGCGTCGAACGAGTGTCGGAAAGCCTTCTGCGCTGCGCGCCAATCGCCGAACGCGCCGGCGTCACGATTGCTCTGGAAACTCACGACGCGTTTTCGGCGAGTTCGGCGGTTGCAGCGGTGCTTGCTAAGGTAAAGAGCTCGGCAGTCGGCGCATTGTGGGATAGTCACCATCCCTACCGAATGGGCGAGGCCGTCGCTCAGGTTTGGACGAACCTCGCGAATCGTCTGGTTCATTTCCACGTGAAGGATGCGCAGCATCGTCCAGATGGAACCTGGCAGCTCGTGCTCCTCGGCGAAGGCGAAGTACCGTGCCGAGAGATCGTTCGCGCGCTGGTCATGCGTGGCTACCACGGTTATGTCGTCGTTGAATGGGAAAAGAAGTGGCATCCCGAGATCGAGGAGCCCGAAGTAGCGCTTCCCCAGCACATCAAGCTAATGCGCGAGTGGATCGCAGATCTGGTTTAGGCCAGCGTCTGGCATTGGTAATGCGCCGAGTAGGCGAAATCGACTCCTCCAACCGGGAGGCTATCAGTGATGCAGAGACAGCCTGCTCGAATACCAAACCCCGAACTATCCCTAGGTCCGATTTTTCAGGATATTCGAGATACATTTCAGATCTCCTGGACGCCGTGGATCTTCGAAGAGCTCGGTGAAATCCCGGAGTACGTGCGAATTGCCTGGTCCGAGTTGAAGCCAGTTGCCAGCACGGCTCAGTTCTTTCGCGCGGCAGAAACCCTCTACTGTAACGCGATGGACGATACGGCAGACATGTATTCCCCGAGTTACGGCGTGGGTGATCTGCAGCAGCTCGGAGTGGCGCTAGATGATCTGTCTGAAGTGCGTATCGCGCTCACGGCACTTCTTTTTGGCGGCGCGCAGGCACTCCTAGCCGTCGAAGCGCTTCGCCTAGGAATCGGTGGACAGGTGCCGGGGCGCCCGCGACCCGAGTACTGGCCGCGTTCTCGGACGACCTGGAACACGGAATTGATTCCACGGGTGGACGTCAATGCAGCAGGTCAAATTGTCCGACGCGTTTTCGCGGAAGCCCGTCGCGTCCTCAGCTTCGCTCAGGAACCGCTTAGCCTGGGTGTGATCGGACAATTTCCGCGTTATTTAAGGATTGCCTGGGCCGACGTCAAGTCGCTGCTCACCACCGACGAGTTCGCGGCGAGCGTCAACGACATGATCAGTGAGGCCGAGCAACTAGCCACCAACCTGCCCCGACAAATCGCGGTAACCCCGGAGTGTCTGATGAAAGCAGGCCTCACCGAACGCGAGCTTCACCGGGTACGTGAGATACTCAAGGCCAGTGAAGACCGCCTTGCCAACGAGCTGATGCTGACGGCGCTCCTGCGCTACCCGCTGGGCAGCCTGCGCGGCGGATTCTGATAGGGAGGTAAGCACCGGGGGGTAGACTGGACCGGGAACCGCCTTCGCATCGCGGCAGTCCTGTAGCACGGGAGACGCAAAGAGTGCCTCGTGCTACGGATTCCTCGTGGAACTCGGGTCGACGAATCGGAACTGGCTCACTCGTGATGACGATTTTGCCGTGAGTACACTCGCAAAGATTTTCCATGAATTTCCCGAATAATCCTTGACGTTAGATTGGCTGCGAGTATAATAAGGTTCTATAAGAACCTAATTCCGAGCGTTGACGTGCTCACCGAGGCCAAAGAAGGCACCGCGCCACCCGGGCTCATTCCCAATGCATTCCTCGCGGTGGACGTGGTCTTGTTTACCATTCGCAAAGCCCCGCTCGGCGATGCTTTGCAAGTGTTACTGGTACGCCAGCAAGCGCCAAGTGGCGAAGACCGCTGGATGCTGCCCGGGGTACTGGTGCGTCCGGCCGAGACCTTTTCCGAGGCGGCAAGGCGTGCCCTCGCCGAAAAGGCTGGCCTGAACGCGGCGACCTGGTACCTGGAGCAGCTCGCTACCTACGGTGACCCCACGCGGGATAGCCGTGCCCGGGTCGCCTCGGTTTCTCACCTGGCGCTCGTCCGGAGCGACGATCTGGTGCTTCGACCGGGAACCGACGTCTATGCGACGGAATGGTGCGCCGTCAGCCGCGTCCACGAGCGCGTTTTGGCGTTCGACCACGCCGAGATGATTCGGGCCGGCGTGCAGCGCATTCGCAATAAGGTGCGCTACTCTTGGGTGGCGTTCCAATTGCTCGACGAGCATTTCACCCTGCCCGAGTTGCGCGCGGTGTATGCCGCGATTCTGGATCCTAGCCTGGCTCGTCTTTCCTCGGGGAATTTCAAGAAAGCGATGCGTCCGCTATTCGACAGTGGTATCGTTCGGATCGTCGGGCGTACCCGAACTGGTCGGCGAGGCCGACCTAGTGATTTGTATCGATTTGCTGGTCCGGTCACCGGAACTCGCGACCGCGAACTTCCCTGGTAAAACAAGAGCTAGATTTGCGCCCTCGGTAAGGACGCGGAGGAGGATTACTCTACCATGATCTCCACCCCGGTGAACGCGACGGATGAGACCCGGCGGCATCTCGTCGACGAGATCAATCGTTTGCGTCAAGAACGTGGTGCGGTCATCCTGGCCCATAATTATCAAATTCCGGCAATCCAGGACTTGGCCGATTCCGTCGGCGACTCCCTCGGGCTAGCCCAAGCCGCGACTGAGATCGATGCGCCGGTCATCGTGATGTGTGGCGTTTATTTCATGGCCGAGACAGTCAAGATTCTCAATCCGTCTCGAACAGTCTTGATTCCCGATAGCAAGGCTGGCTGTTCGTTGGCTGATTCGATCACGGCCGAGCAATTGCGCGCCTGGAAAGCCGAGCACCCCGGGGCGGTCGTTGTGAGCTACGTGAATACGACTGCCGAGGTCAAGGCGGAATCCGATGTCTGCGTAACCTCGGGAAATGCGGAAGCGGTCATTCGGTCGATTCCGGAAGACCAGGAGATTTTGTTCTGCCCGGACCTGTTCCTGGGCAGCCACTTGGAGCGCGTGACCGGCCGGAAGATGCACATATGGCTAGGCGAGTGCCACGTTCACGCCGGGATTCGCCCCCAGGAGATGGACGCGAACCGAGCGCGTTTCCCGGACTCGGATCTCTTGATCCACCCGGAATGCGGTTGCTCGAGCCACTTTGTCTGGGCGAATGGCAATGGGGTCATGAAGTCAAATCGCACCTACGTTTTGTCGACCGAAGGCATGCTGCGTCATGCCCGGCAGTCGAGCAGCAACTCGTTCTTGATTGCCACGGAAACTGGTCTGCTCCATCGCCTGCAAAAAGAGATGCCGACCAAGACATTCATTGCCGCCGACGATCACGCCGTGTGCCGCTATATGAAGATGATTACGCTGCAAAATCTTTACGAAAGTCTGCGCGATTTGCGGCAAGAAGTCATTGTACCGGAAGAAATTATCGAAAAGGCTAGTCGGGCGGTCAGCCGCATGCTCGCGATCAAGCCATAAGGCGCTAGTTGGTCCATTGAAAAGCTATGATATCATCGTCGTCGGGAGCGGGTTGGCTGGTCTCTATTGTGCACTCCTGGCGTCTCGCTATGGAAATGTCCTCGTGCTCACCAAAGCACAGCTCGAGGACTGCAATACCTACCACGCCCAGGGTGGGATCGCCGCTGCCCTGGGGCCATCGGACTCGACCGAACTGCATGTCGCCGATACCCTGGCGGCCGGAGCGGGACTGGGCGATCCAGCCGCGATTCGCATCCTGGTTGAGACCGGGCGTCGAGCGGTTCGGGATCTGATCGAGCTCGGCGTGCCATTCGATCGCGAAAACGGTGAGGTTGTCTTCACGACCGAAGGCGCCCATAGTCGCGCTCGGATCCTGCACGCCGGCGGCGACGCCACCGGTAAGAACGTCGAGATCTCCCTGGCCCGGGTGGTACGCGAAAATCCGAGAATTTCGATTCGGGAACATTGCGAAGCCCGAACCTTGCTCGTACGAAATGGGCGCGTGGTTGGCGTCCGAGCGTTTGATCGGGCGACCGGCGACGCCGGAGAATTCGAAGGGGCGGCGGTCGTGATGGCAACCGGCGGGATCGGACAGTTGTTTTCGCAGACAACCAATCCGGACGTCGCGACCGGCGACGGCATCGCCCTCGCCTTTCGAGCTGGCGCCGATGTCGCCGACCTGGAATTCGTACAATTCCATCCGACCGCACTCGCGGTGCCAGGCGCTCCGCGCTTTTTGATCTCCGAGGCGGTGCGCGGCGTGGGTGGCATCCTGCGGAACGGGGCCGGCGAACGCTTTGTCTTGCGCTACGATCCGCGCGGCGAGCTAGCTCCCCGGGACGTCGTCGCGCGTGCGATCTTTTTCGAGGCGCAGCGGCGCGGGGAACCCTGCGCCTACCTCGACGTGACTGAGATGGGAGTAGATTTCTTCCGACGTCGCTTTCCAACGATCGCCCACGCCTGCGCCCGTTATGGAATCGACGTAGCACGTGAGCCGATTCCGGTCGCACCCGCCGCTCACTACCTTATGGGTGGCATTCGTACCAATACGTGGGGGGAAACGACACTCCCCGGCCTCTACGCTGTCGGGGAGTGCGCCTGCACCGGTGTGCACGGTGCAAACCGTTTGGCCAGTAACTCTTTGTTGGAAGCGGTTGCCTTTGCCGCACGCATCGCCCAACGTCAATTCGAACGCGTAGATGATCACTGTGGTAGGCAGGGCATCGACCATGTGCCAGAGGACGACCTGAAAGACGATCTATGCATCGAGGTCGGAGCTGGACGCGCGGGTTCTGCACCTCCGCTCGCCAAGGCAACGCTGCGCGACCTGACCTGGACGCTGGCCGGATTGACGCGAAATCGAGAAGGGCTGGAAAAACTGGAGTCGATTAGTGCCGCCTGGCAATTCTCCATGGATGAAGGCGAGGGAGGTCGTGACGAGGAATGCCGAAATCTCGTACTCCTGGCGCGTCTCCTGGCGACGGCAGCACTCCGGCGAGAAGAGAGCCGAGGAGCACATTATCGCACCGACTTTCCCCAACCGGTGCCAGCGTGGCAGCGACGGATCGTCCTCCACGCGAGTGACGGAATGAGAAAGGAAAATAGGTGAGCAACCAGGTATCGAACATTGAACTTCCGATGGCCGCGGTTGAAAAGATTGTCGCGCAGGCACTCGCCGAGGATCTGCCCTGGGGAGATGTCACCAGCGACAATCTGATCCCGTCCAGCCAGCGTGGTGTTGGACGAATCGAAGCGCGCCAGAGTGGTGTGCTAGCCGGGCTACCAGTCGCTCGTGCGGTTTTTGCCCAGGTCGATCCACAGCTCGACTTCGAGCCCCATTGCGCCGACGGTACCCACTTGCAGCCAGGGCAGGTCGTGGCAACGCTGCGTGGCTCGCTGCGGACCTTGTTGCGGGGTGAGCGAGTCGCTTTGAACCTGCTCCAGCGTTTGAGCGGCATCGCGACGGTGACCGATCGCTACGTGAAGGCGGTCGAGGGCTGCCGGGCGCGGATCACCGATACCCGGAAGACAACCCCCGGTCTGCGTGTGCTCGAGCGATACGCGGTGCGAATCGGGGGTGGACATAATCATCGCCACTGTTTGAGCGACGCCGTCCTGATCAAGGATAATCATCTGGTCGCGCTGCGCGCCCGGGGCGTCGACTTGTCGCAAGCGGTTGCGCACTTGCGCCAGACTTTGCCTCATACCATGACAATCGAGGTGGAGACTGAGACGCTCACCGACGTCCGGGAGGCATTAGCCGCCGGCGTCGACGCGATTCTCCTCGACAACATGTCGCCGGAGTTGATGGCCGAGGCGGTGCGCTTGATCGACCACCGCGCGGTAGTTGAAGCGTCGGGCGGAATTACCTTGGAAACCGTCCGAGCGGCGGCCGAGACCGGCGTTGACCTAATCTCGATTGGCGCGCTGACCCACTCGGTACGCTCGCTGGATCTTTCGCTCGAGATCGTGGTGTAACCATGCAAGCCGTCGAGGTCATCACACGCAAGCGCGATGGTGGCGAGCTGACCGCGGAAGAGATTCGCTGGTTCATCCAGGGCTGCGTGAGTGGCGAGGTGGCCGATTATCAAGCGGCGGCGTGGCTCATGGCAGTCTATCTCCAAGGGATGAGCCAGGGGGAAACCGTCGAACTGACTCGGGCGATGGCCGAATCGGGGAATATCCTCGACCTTGGTGACCTAGCCTCGCGAGCGGTCGACAAGCACAGCACCGGCGGCGTTGGCGATAAGATCAGCCTGGTCGTCGTGCCGGTTGCCGCGGCAGCCGGGGTGATCGTGCCCAAGATGTCTGGCCGTGGACTTGGCATGAGCGGTGGCACCCTCGACAAGCTAGAGTCGATTCCTGGCTTCCGAGTTGACCTGAGTGACGCGGAGATCCTCGAACAGATCCGCCGGATTGGACTGGTGATCACCGGTCAAACGCCGAGCCTGGCACCGGCCGACGGCAAGCTCTACGCTTTGCGGGATGTCACTGCCACGGTGGATAGCCTGCCGCTGATCGTTAGCTCAATCCTCAGTAAGAAGATTGCCGGGGGAGCACCAGCGATCGTCCTCGACGTCAAAGCGGGAAGGGGGGCATTCATGACTAATGAGGGTGAAGCCGAACAGCTCGCGCGGGCGCTGGTCGACATCGGCACTCGCTGCGATCGGCGAGTCATCGCTCGCGTCTCGAACATGGACCAGCCGCTCGGACAGGCAGTTGGCAATGCCCTGGAGATTCGCGAAGCGGTGGAGATGCTTCACGGCAATGGAGCAGCCGACCTGCGTGAGGTCGTCCTGTCCTTAGCCGGTGAGATGATTCTCGCCGCTGGACTCGCCGTGGATCTTCCAGAAGCCCAGGCAAAGGCACGTCAGATGCTCGAATCCGGCGCAGCGTTCCAGAAGTTCCGAGCGATGATCGCGGCGCAAGGCGGTGACGTCACCGTCGTCGACGATCTTTCGCGTCTGCCAACCGCACCAATCCAGGAAATCGTCACCGCTCCAATGGACGGCTACGTGGCGTCGTTGGACGCCGGCACCGTCGGACGTGCCCTGGTCGCGCTTGGCGCGGGACGCCGGAAAAAAGGCGACACGATCGACCACCGTGTCGGCGTCGTCTTCCACCGCAAGATCGGCGCCTCGGTCCATGTTGGCGAAGCACTATTCACCCTGCACCTCGCCGACCGCCAGCAAGAAGCCGATGCCCGCTATGAGATCCTTGGTGCCTACCGCTTCTCGGAACAGCCTCCATTAGTACCTCCGATACTGGGGCGACGAATTACCGCCGGTGCATAATGCTCGTCGGCATGCTTGCTTTCGCATTACTTGCGTTAATGGAGCCAGCATGGTACGATAACTTAGTTCTCTCCGAGGGCGAGTGGCTCAGCCGGTTAGAGCGCACGGTTCACATCCGTGAGGTCACAGGTTCGAATCCTGTCTCGCCCACCCCCAATCCCTTGAGAAATCGATGTGCTTCGCTATTTTGACAATAATGCAATCTATCGAATATCGTGGTGAAGATAGGACACGGAAGACAAGCACCAGTCACTCCGAGGGCAAATCCGTATCTGACACCCCAAACTGATCATCCGAGACGATGATGGCTAATGTCGGCTCCTATGCTTCAGATGTTGCCCCTGTCCCCACGCGTCGTCCACGCGGTCATTTTCGCCAGGGGGTGAAAGTCTGGCATCTCTACGCCTTTATCGCACCAAGCTTTCTTCTCCTCCTCGCTTTCGAATATTACCCTGCGGCGCTCGCCATCTTTCACGCCTTTACCGATTGGACCGGAAGCGGCGCCTGGACCTGGACAGGTTTGGATAACTTTCGCCAGTTAACGCAAGACTTTGCCTTCCTCTTGTCGCTGCGCAACATGGTTATTTTGCTGGCCTGGCAACTCTTCCGCGCGCTGACCGTTCCGCTGATTTTCGCCGAGTTTATTTACAATTTCCCGAGCCGTCGCGCCCAGTACTGGTTTCGCTTGCTTCTGGTTATTCCCTTGGTCATTCCCGCCGTCGTTGAAAGCCTCGTCTGGCGGTTCTTCTTGAATCCACCACCGTTGGGTCTGATTAATATGATCCTCGGCTCAATCGGCCTGAAGAGTCTCGAGCACGCCTGGTTGGGAGACCCGCACCTGGCATTGTTGGGCCTGATGTTTACTGGGTTCCCCTGGGTGCTGCCGATTGCGATGCTGATTTACTACGCGGGCCTCCAGGGAATACCGGATTCAATCATCGACGCGTCACGCATCGACGGAGCCTCAACGCTCCGGCGCATCTTCAGCGTCGACATTCCGCTGATCAGCGGTCAATTGAAGCTGATCTTCATTCTGAACATCATTGGCGGCATTCAAGACTTCGCCTGGATTCTGATCATCACCAATGGTGGTCCGGGGTACTCGACTCTGGTCCCTGCTCTGTACATGTACGATACAGCGTTTTCGAGCGGCGAGTTCGGCTACGGATCGGCGATTGGCTTGGTCCTTTTCATTATTATCTTTGTCCTGACGGTGACGAATAACCGGTTCATCCGAACGAATGCTGCGGTCGATGGCTGATCCCAGCCGAGGAGTTGAGTGCCCGTGAGTTCATCGACGAGTGCAGTTGCGGTCACTTCGACGGCCGTGACCCGCCGATTCCCCCGTATCTCCACGGTCGCGTCGGCCACCTTCCTGACTATATCGACCATTTTGGTCCTTTTTCCCTATCTCTTCGCCGTATCAACGTCGACGAAAACGTACAATGAGTTTCTCCACCAGTTCCTACTTCCGACTTTGCCGCCCACAATCAACAACTACGTCGTGGCCTGGCAGCTCGTTTCAACGTACATCTGGAACACCGCGCTGGTGACGGTCCTGTCGGTTATTCCGTCGCTCGTGTTCGCATCGATGTCGGCCTACGTTTTTGCCCGACATCGCTTTCCTGGCCGAGATGCTCTGTTTCTCGTCATCTTGAGCTTGATCATGATTCCCGGCATCGTCTCGCTGCTGCCCCGGTTCATTGTGGTGATGCAGCTTGGCCTCTTGAACTCGTACTGGGCGCTAGTTCTGCCCTACATTTCCGGCTCACAGGTGTTCGCGATCTTTGTCTTGCGAACCTTCATCGCCGAATTACCAGAGGAGCTATTCGAGGCCGCGCGAATCGACGGCGCGAGCGACCTACAAATGTACTATCAGATTGCCATTCCCCTCTCGAAGGCAATCCTCGGGACGTTGGCAATATTGCAGACACGCAACATCTGGAACGATTTGATCTGGCCCCTGATGACGGTGAACAATCCCAACGTCCGCACCATTAGTGTTGGACTGGCATTTCTCAACAACGACCAGCAATCGCTTTTTGGAGCAGTGTTCGCGGGCTACGTGCTGGCGTCGCTGCCGATGCTGCTCCTCTTCGCGTTGACCATGCGTCAATTCATGAGCGGGCTCACCTCTGGCGCTCTGAAAATTTAGCGCTCGCCCATGAGCCAAATCACGGGACAAAAGGCCCTCGTCGAGGGCCGGTGGTAGGAGTGTCTCATGCCCGAGTGGGCACAACCGGGGATGAAAATCGGGTGCTGGTGGGCTAAGCAGGTGGCGGACGGTTCGGGCAAGGAGGTCGGTTTTCCGTGGTGCTGCGAGCCTGTCTAAGAGTGCGACCCGGATGCTCCGAGGAACAACCGATTGTTGCACCCCGTCGGGATAGCACGCAAGGGAGAATCTGTGATATGGTGGTATCCTGCCCGACCGTCCGGAAGGAAGGCATGGAAGTCGTCTATCCACGTTGCTGCGGCCTGGATGTCCACAAGCGCACCGTTGTGGCCTGTCTGATCGTGCCCGGGGCGGATGGTCAGTCCCACAGAGAGATCCGCACCTTCGAGACGTTGACCGATGATCTGCTCCAGCTGGCGGACTGGCTTAGCGAGCAGGGGGTGACCCACGTGGCGATGGAGGCGACCGGTGTCTACTGGAAGCCGGTCTGGAACCTGTTGGAAGGGGATACCCTGACCCTTCTGCTGGTGAACGCCCATCACATCAAAGCGGTGCCGGGTCGCAAGACCGATGTGCGCGACTGCGAATGGGGCCCAGAGGGCACCCCCGACTTGCTCCGCCACGGCCTACCCCGGGGCAGCTACGTCCCGGACCGTCTCCAACGGGAACTGCGGGAACTGACCCGCTATCGCACGAGTTTGATCCGTGAGCGTAGCACCGAGGTGAATCGCCTCCAGAAGACATTGAAAGGCGCCAACATCACGTTGGTAGCGGTGGCGAGCAACATGATGGGCAAGTCCGGGTGGGAGATCCTCGCGGAGTTAGCCGCGGAGAGTGGGACGGATCTGGGCCGTTTCCCCAGCGCAGATCACCTGGCCTCCTGGGTGGGGATGGTTCCGGGCAACAACGAGAGCGCGGGCAAACGGCGCAGTGGGGCGGCGCGCAAGGGCGATCCCTGGTTACGGGTCGCTTTGGTCCAGGCCGCGCATGCCGCGGGGCGGACCAAAGACACCTACCTGAGGGCCCAGGATCGGCGGTTGGCGGCACGGCGGGGCAAGAAAAAAGCCGCCGTGGCCGTGGGCCACGCGATCCTGGTGATCGCCTACCACCTGCTCACCCACCAAATCAACTACCAGGATCTAGGCCCGCACTACTTTGCTGAGCGGGATCGGGAAGGGGTGAAGCGCCGTCTGGTCCGCCGCCTGGAAGATCTGGGCTATGCAGTCACCGTGACGCCTGCTCCGGTTGCTGCCTAAACAAGCAAGTCGGTGCCGCACAAATCGGTAGGAACGATATTTTCAAGGGAGAGAAATGATATCGGTAACAAACCTACGACGACAGGTCAAGCGTCGTGACGTTCTCCAGTGGGCTGGACTTGGAATTGCTGGCTCATTGCTGGTGGCTTGCGGTCAGGCCGCGCCGAGCGCCCCAGATCAGCCGACTGCGGCCGCCGCGACCAGCCCCCCCGCGAGTAAGACAACCGGTGGATCGACACCAACCGCGGGAAGCAAGCCAACCGCCGCCCCCGCTGCGTCGGCCTCACCAAAAGTGGGATATCAGGGCACGATTAACGCCTACCTGGCGGAATTCCAGCCGGGTCAACCAAGGCAAACCGCGAACGGTGGCACGCTGCCGCCTCTCAAGGCGGCTCAAGACCTCGCCGACCAGTGGCAAAAGCTCCATCCGGGGGTGAAAATCGGGTTCCCGCAAGTTCCGCAAACTCAGGGAGCGCAAGAGTACGCGGCGTGGATCAAAAGCAACCAAGCCGCCGGGACGATCCCCGAGATCACCTGGGTCCAGGACAACGAGCTCGAGCAAGACATTGGCACAACCCACAACTGGGTTCCGATCACTCCGTTCATTGATGATCCCAACGATTACATCAGCTCCGGCCAATCTGGCAGTCTGCACTGGAAAGATGCGTTCATTACCGGATTCACGGCCCGCGAGCGGATGATCGACAAAAACTACTACTTCGTTCCCACCAGCATCACCTCGGCCCAGGCTATAACCAACGTTGATCTCCTCACCAAATCTGGCTTCAGCGAGAATGTGCTGAACGAACCACCATTTGGCTGGAACTGGGAGCAGATGCTTGCCGACTGCCAGAAAATGAAGGCAGACGGATCAATCCCTTGGGCACTCGGCTGGGAAAAGGGCGCGGTGCCCCAGTGGATCACGACGACGATGCTGACCGGCCTGCTCAAGGCGACCGGACTGTTCGACAAGATGGACCTCAATCACGATGGCTTTATCGACGTTCGTGAACGCTGGATGGCTATCCACGACGGCGTCTTCAAAGAGACCGGCCCGGAACGTCGTAAAATGTGGGAAATGACCAAGGCATGGTCGGCCTACTGGCCGGATGGTGTTCTCTCGATGGCGAACCAAGACGCCGAGGCACTCTGGTACCAAGGGCGAGCCGTGTTCATGTGGGAATTAACCGGGGCCGTGCCTAACGTCGTCAGCGACAAGCAACGCACCTTCAAGTGGGACGTCACCCACTTCCCAGACATCGCCGATGCAGCCGCGCAAATCGGCAAAGTGGAAGTCGGACACACGACGTTTCCCGGCGGCGCGGCCGGCAGCGGCTGGGCAATCACCTCAACCGCCCAGAAGCACAACAACGTCGACCTATCCATTGACTTTCTCAAGTACATCACGACGCCGAAAGCCGCCACGGCGATGGATACCGAAGAAGGAGGGGTGGTTCCGGTGGTCAAGGGCGCAAAAGGAAATCCGGCGCTGACCAAGTTCCAGCCGTTCCCCGGTCAGACCTTTCTGCTGACAATTCACGAAGCGTCGATGGATCTCGCCTACTTCCAGCAATATCAGCGCTTGTTCGCGTCCTACCTGGGCGGCAGCATGTCACTCGATCAGGCTTTGAATCTCTTTCAAAAGACATCAGAGCAGTTCGCGACCCAGCAACTGAAAAAAGTGGGGGCATTGAAGTAGTTGTGACGGATCACCTGGGCTGGTTTCGTGACGCGCGCTTCGGCCTGTTCGTGCACTGGGGCACCTACGCCCTTCGGGGATTCGAGGCATCCTGGCCGCTCGTTCACGGGCAGATTTCCTATCAGGATTATGCGGCCCTCGCCGACCGTTTCAATCCACAACACTACGACCCGACCGCCTGGGCCGAGCTTGCCCAGACAAGCCAGGATGCGCTGCGCCGTTCTGACCACCAAGCACCACGATGGGTTCGCGCTTTATGATACCGAGCTCAGCGATTACTCGGCGCCCCGGCGCGCGGCCGGCCGCGACCTCGTACGCCCATACGACGAAGCGTTCCGCGCCGCCGGCCTGCGCGTTGGATTCTACTTCTCGCTCTGCGACTGGTATCACCTTGATTACCCGGTTGAGGTCGTGGATTCCCGTCCTGGCCGTACCCGTCCCGCTCGGGTAGTACCTCCGGGCGCACCGGAGAGCATTGCCGCGAGCTCGGAGCGCTGGGGCATCGAAGCCGACCTGGTCGAAGTGCAGCGCTTACGGGAGATGCATCAACGGCCATATTGTCGCTTTGGCCTATGCCTTCCTCGTCTGGCTCCTGGGCGACCTGACCTCTCCCCTCGTCCACAAAATTCGGGGTGTGCCATGTTTATCCTTTCACGTCAGTGAAGGCGACGCCTTGGATGAAGTAACGGATGAAGTAACGCTGGGCAGCGAAGAACAAAATGATCAACGGCAGCATCGCCACGTATGACGCTGCCATCAACAGATTGGCTAGTTTTCATCATCTTCGTGGCCACCGCGACTGATCAAACGTTACCGACTGGCTCTTTCATGTTGTCTATGGTTGGCGGCCGACCGAGATGTTCGTCCCCGTGTGCCGATGGATATCCGCAAGATGCTTGAGCCATGCGCCTTGCTCGAATTGGAAATAACCCCACGAGAAGGCCGACGGAGCTTGGGCCTCGCGGAAATCTGCGGCGCTCTGCCCAGCCAGCCAGCTCTCGATGCGGGCGGTGAGATCGCGTTGCAACTCGCTGACGCTCGGGTCGCCAAAGCGATTGTGTTGCTCGCCGGGATCGTTTACCAGATCGTAGAGTTCGCCATCGACCAACGGTGCATCAAAGAGATCGCTATACTTGAGCGGGTGATCGTTGGGGAGACGACGTTCAATCGCTTCCTGGGATGGGTAGAGCGCCAACTTCCACCGTTCCGTTCTGACCATCACGATTGGCTCCTCGAGCAGACCAGCCGCGTGCCACTCGCTGAAGACCTGATCCCGAGATTGCTCGGGTTCGCCACCGAGCTCGGCGAGAAGACTCCTCCCCTGGACGCCTTCCGGCCGAGAGATGCCGGCGTAATCCAGAACGGTCGGGAGCACGTCGATCGCTTCGACCAGTCCCGGATGGCCATAGCCCGCCAGACGACCATCGGGAAAGCGAATCAGTAATGGAATGCGCACGAGCGGCTCGTAGAAGTGACCCCACTTCTCCACTAGGCCGTGCTCACCCAGCATCGTGCCATGATCGGCCATGAACACGACGATCGACCGATCGAGAATCTGCAAGTCTGAGAGCGCAGCGAGGACCCGGCCAATTTGCTGGTCGAGAAAGGTGACCAATCCGTAGTACGCCGCTCGGCAGCGCCGGAAATCCTCGATCGTCAGTTCGTCAAATCGCCGCGCTCGCGCATAATAGCGCTGGAGCACCGGCTTGCTGCTCAAGCCAGCGCCGACCGATCCAGGCAAATCGACAAGGGTGGGGTCATACATCGTATCGAAAGGCACGGGGGGCAGGATTGGCGTATGGGGCTCGTGGAACGACGCGCACACCGCAAACGGCTCTCGGCTGGCGGCAAGCTCATGGATGTTCCGGATGACCGCGTCGGCCACTTGGGCAGCCTTCGTCTGGGCGGCGGGTCTCGGATGCCGTCCATATATCACCAGTGGGAGGGCGCCGGCCGTCCGCTTATGCGGAACCGAACGGCGCTCGGCCGGATCCCGGATGCCGAACGGGGTGGTTCCATCTGAGAAGTCAGATGCCTGATCAAAGCCGAATTCGGTTGCTGGCATTCCGAAGTGGGACTTTCCGTAGCTCAGAGTCCGGTAACCTTGCGCACGTAAGGTATCGTAGAGTGAGCGTTCGTCCGGGCTTGGTCGAAACGAGTTATCAAAGGCGCCGTGGCTCCGAACGTAACGGCCCGTGGCAATGCTGACGCGCGAAGGCAGGCACATGGGGCAGGTAACAAAGGCACGGTCAAAACGGACCGACTGGTCGGCGAGAATATCCAGATTGGGGGTTCGAACCAAGCGATGACCGTAGCACCCCAAGACGTCGGCTCGCAACTCATCGGCCATGATGACGATGATATTCGGATGATCTGGCATTTCTTTTCCTTACTGCCTAAAGAGAATCATCGGTTGTTTTCGGCTTCCGTCCGTCTGCGACTGGCTGGGCGGTAACTCCCGCGATGCCGGGTCTCTTCCATTGGAGGTCCGGATTTCTGGTCGAAGGCGATCCTCAACCGGTCGGTGCAAGCAGTGGCTCAACCTGGCGTTTGACGTCCCCTGCGGCTTCCTTTGCGGTCTTCTTGCCGGTGGCGACCAGGTCCATCTCTTTGTCCCAGATATCTTGGAACTCATGATTCTTGACGATGAATGGCTGGGGGTGGGCGGTCTTCAGCATATCCAGGAAGGTCTCGACGTACTCCGGAGGAGTGTGAAGGAAATCCGGGGACTGCATCGCTTTGATCACCGCGCTCGCCGCTGCTCCTTGTCGCATCAGGAGGCGTGCCCCGTCCTCGGACGATGCATAGCTAATAAATGCCCAAGAGTCGTCGGGGTGCTTCGCCAGGGTCGGAATTGTGTACCCGGAACCGCCGGTCCAGCTTGCGTACTGAGCCTGTTTCGGTTGCGGAGCCACTCCCCAATTCACCTTCGTGTCCCTAAACTGGAAGCGCGTGTTCGTATCGGCTTCGATCATCGCGACTTGGCCATTGGGGAACCAGTGAGCCGGACTCGCGTCAGAAGAGCGTAAACTCGCCGGCGCAACTTTCTGCTTCAAGTACAAATCGAAGAACCATTGGATCGCTTCGTAAGCAGGCGGTTGATCGACGATCACCTTGGTCTTGTCCTCATTGAAGATGTCGCCGCCATTTTGCCAAATTCGGATCGCCACGTTCCATAGTTGGGCCGGACCGGTGTATCCCCACACCTTCGTGCTCCCCTGGCCGCTCATCATCCGGTGCGCCGTTTCCAGGAAAGCGTCCCAGGTCCAAGTCCCCTGCTTCCACTAATCATAGGGAGTTGGCACCCCCGCCCTTTTGAAGAGGTCGATGTTGAAGCCAATTCCAAACGGGTTGACACTGATCGGAATCGCATATGGTTTCCCACTCGACTTGAAGAAGTCGGTGATCGCCGGGTAGAACCACTTAAAGCCAGGCGCGCCGATGTCCCAACCAGGCTCATTCTGTACATACGACGACAAGTCCCGGAGAAACCTTGCGCTGACAAAACGCATGAATTCGAAGTCGACGATCATCGCCATGTCGGGCATATCATTCGCCGCCATGCGAACGAGCAGGCGATCATGATAATTGGCGGTTGGTGCCGAAGTGACCTCAGATGTGATCTGCGGGTGAAGCTTCTCGAATTGGGCAACGACCGGTTTATACTGGGCTTCCTTCTCCCCCCAGATAGAAATTTCGACCGCCGACGGATTGGCGGCTTTGTTCGAGCTCGAACCGGCGGCCGGGGCTGGGGTCCCTCCGGAAGATGCCGGCGCGCTGCTTTGGCTCACCGGCGGCTTCGTGCTGCACGCGCTGATGCTGCTGACAACCGCAAGTAGAGCTGCGCCCTGTAGAAAGAGACGTCGACGACTTTGCTTCATTATTCCTTCACCGCAAGAACCTTTGTTTTTTACCCTTTTACTCCACTTAGGACGATGCTCGAGATAAACTGGCGCTGGGCCAAAAGGAAGGCGACGATAATCGGCAGACTCGACAACGTTGCGCCAGCCATCTGCACGTTGATCACCGTGACGAACTGGCCAACCATCATCGCCAACGCCAAGGGAATCGTGAACAGTTCCTTCTTGTCGACGACGACCAGCGGCCAAAACAGATCGTTCCAGCTACCGAGGAAGGTGAAAATCGCTAACGCGCCAAGCGCTGATTTCGAAAGCGGCAACACGATGTGCCAGTAGCTGGTCCACTCATTGCCCCCGTCGATCCGAATGGCCTCGTCCAACACCAGCGGAACTTGTTTGAAGAATTGCCGTAAGAGGAACGTGCCGAAGGGGCTGAACAAACCCGGGATGATCAGGGCCGCGTAGGTGTTGATCAGTCGAAGCGACCAGAAGATGCCATACATGGGAATGATGGTGACTTCGTGTGGAATCATCATGGTCGCCAGATAGCCGAGAAAGAGAGCATCGCGCCCGGGGAAGCGCAGTCGGGCAAAAGCGTAAGCGCCGAAGGAGCAGGTGATGAGCTGACCGATGAGCACGAATATTGTCACGACGAGGCTATTGACGAAAGCACGCCCTATACCGTAGGTGAGCACCGCCTCGACGTAGTTTTCCCAGTGGAGGGTCTGGGGAACCCAAACGGGCGGGTAAACGTCGGTCTCAGCGAGTGCCTTGAACGACGTCGAAGCCATCCAGAAGAAAGGGATGAGCATCGCGATAGCGCCAACGACCAAGGCCACGTGAAAGATTGATGCTCGGATGATCGCTCCCCGGCGCATCGCGTTCCGTGCCGAGGTGCTCCGGAGCGGTGAAACAATCACACTTCTCTCTTGCATCGTCACCGCACCCTATTCGTAGAAGACCCACTTCTTTTGGAGGTACCACTGGACCAGCGTGAAGCAAAGGATGATCACGAGCAGGGCCCAGGACATCGCCGCGGCATACCCCATGTTCAGATCCTGAAACCCCGTCGTGTAAATGTAGTAGCCGAGGGTCCGGGTTGAGTCAGCCGGTCCGCCGGCCGTCATGATGAAGATCGGATCGAACAGTTGCAAAGAATTAATGATGCCGATGACGAGAGCAAAGAACAAGGCGGGGCTAAGCAAGGGCAGGGTAATTTTGAAGAGCTGCTGTAGCTTTGATGCGCCATCGATGCTGGATGCCTCATAGAGCTCGGGAGAGATCCCCTGGAGGCCGGCGAGGAGGATGATCATTTTCCAGGCAATCGATTTCCAAGCCGTGGTAAGAATGACCGCTGGCATCGCCCAGCTCGGATCGGAAAGCCAGGGGACTGCGGCGATCCCAGCTACGGATAAAAGCTGGTTGATCGGCCCTGACAAACTATACATATAACGCCAGGCAAGTGCGACCGCCGCCCAGGTCGTGACCAGGGGCAGGAAGTAGATCGTGCGATAAATGCTGATCCCGCGGAGGCGTCGATTCAAGGCCAGTGCCGCGAGCAGTCCAAACGTCGTGTTGAGTGCTTCGAGGCCAACCATCAAATAGACCGAGTTCGAGAGCGACTGAAAGAAGTCCGGGTCGTTGATCATGTGGATAAAGTTAGCTAGGCCAACAAAACGAAGAGACTCAGGGATGTTCCACTGCGAGACGCCGAGGACCAGAGAGACCAGCATCGGCACCGCGTGGAGGGCGATCAGGCCGATGAGACTCGGAGTGAGAAAGAAGACCACCCAGAGATACTGCGTGATCCGTCGGCGTCGACGGTCCCCCCGTGCCGTTTGTTGCCAAGAATCAGAAATCGTGCCCATTCCCTTTCGCCCTCAACGTGTCCTGGCGGAGGCCAGATCGACCACGGTCTTAACTGCCTTTCAGCAGAGGCTCTACTTCCCGTTTGATATCGACTGTCGCCTGCTGGGCGGTTTTCTTGCCGCTCGCAACGAGATCCATCTGCTTGTTCCAGAGATCCTGGAACTCGTGATTCTTGTCAATAAACGGCTGAGGATGGGCTGTTTTCAGCATCGCCAGAAAGTCGTCCGCGTTGTCGGGCGGCGCATAGAGGAAATCCGGCGACTCCATCGCCTTGATCACCGCGCTTCCGGGAGAGCCGTTTCGCAAGAGAAAGCGTGCACCTTCCTCTGATACGGCATAGCGAATGTACTTCCACGCAGCATCAGGAGACTTCGAGCCTGTTGTAATCGTATAGCCGGAGCCTCCCGACCAGCTCGCGTACGCAACTTTCTTGGGCTGCGGCGCAACACCCCAATGGACGTTGGCATCTTTTAAGGACTGGCGCGTCCAGGTGCTGCCCTCGATCATTGCCACTCTCCCTTGGGGGAAATAATGCATGGGGGCCGCGTCGGAGGAGCGCAAGCTCGCGGGGGCAACGTGATACTTGAGAAAGAGGTCAAAGTACCATTGAATGGCCTCGTAGGCCGCTGGCTGATCGACGATGACCTGGGTCTTATCCGCGTTGAAGATGTCGCCGCCATTTTGCCAGATCCGGAGCGCCAGATCCCAGATCTCGGCCGCACCGGTATAGCCAAAAACCTTCGCGGCCCCCTCACCGTGGGTCATTTTCGCTGCCGTCTCGACAAAGGCATTCCAGGTCCAGGTCCCCTGCTTCCATTGCTCGTGCGGGTTCGGGATTCCGGCTTCCTTGAACAGATCGGCGTTGTACGCGAGACCAATCGGGTTCACCTCGTTGGGCATCGCATAGATCTTTCCGGCCTTGGTAAAGAACTTCGCCGGAGTCGGATAGAACCACTTGTATCCCGGGTCGCTGATGTCCCATTCGGAGACGTCTTTGACATAGGCTGTTAAGTCTCGCAGGAAAGCCGGCGTCTCGAAGCGCGAGAACTCAAAGTCAACAATCATGGCCATGTCCGGAAAGTCGTGAGCAACAAAACGGGTCAGGAGGCGGTCATGATATGTAGCCTGGGGAGCTGATGTGATGTTGACCTGGACCGAAGGCGTCTGCTTCTCGAAGTTATCCGAGAGCTTACGATAGAGGCTATCCCAAGAGCCCCAGATCGATACCTCGATTTGCACCTTCGCCGTCAGGACCGGCGAAGTGTTACCCGCCGGCTTTGCCCCGGCTGCGGTGGGAGCAGCAGTGCTCGCCGGCACGGCTGTCGGCGACACGCCCTGCTCGCTCGACGCCGTGGGTGACACCGGGTTGGTTCCCGTCGATCTCGATGCGCAGGCGATGACGCTGGCGCCCGCGATGAGCACTGCCGATGCCGAGAGAAAGCCACGTCGGGTTGTCTTTACGCTCATTCCTTACCTCACGTTCGCCTGTGCCCAGGCGAGAAGGTTGTACAGCAAACGATCCGCGAATGGGTCTGTCCCAAGGTGGTCCAGGATCTTGAGCTGGGAAAGAACGAGCCATCCGCGCCCGTGGCGGCGGATGATCAAGTCCTTTCCTGCCCAGGCGCGCTCGGGCTTCTCAAAGATGGTCGCGTGCAGAGACACGGCGCCCGCGGGCGTTTCGTCGGACGGCGTATCGACCAATGTGTGCGTAGGACAGACGTTTGCGTATGGCCATTCCATGAGGCCTGGCGAGGGTAAGCCGGAGAAGATCGCGTGCTCGCGGACGTAGTGCCCAACGGGAATCCAATTGCCAACCGCGGAGCGGACTCCGCCGAGCCACGGGAATAACGTACGAGCGCCTGATAGGTCACCGGCCTCGATCGGCGTCAGGAATATGCTCACTCCCCCAGCTTCCGCCAGCGAAAGCGCTTCATTCAGACGTGCGCGGAGTTGCTCATCCGACGACCGCCCCGGAGAAATCGTCACGATCGCAGAGGCGGCGTCCTCGGTGACGGCGACGCCGCGGGCAGCGAGGTAGAACGAGTACCGCTGGTCGCCCGGAGAGCTGATTACACGAACCGCCTTCGACAGCATCCTCCAGGGTAGTTCAGGCATGACCATGATCGGGTGCTCGCTTACGGCAATGACTGACGTGCTTTGCCGAAGAGTAACCCGTATCTTTGCATCCCTGGTAGGGGACGCGACCATTGGCGTCCATGGCCCAACGTTCGTGTGAACTCCAGAAATCCCGACATCCTCGCGGGCGATCAGCTCTTCGCTTTTTTCACTGATCAGAAACACGTCGAGCCTAGCCGGTCCTAGCCTCCCGCGATCACTCACCACGGTTACCTGGATTGGCAGCGGACGACCAGCGTAGATGACGCGGGGCCAGACCCGGATCACCGGATAAATGTCCCGATGAATCTCAGTCGCGAGTCGACAAATTGGCTTTGGATTCCGCCAAACGTCCACCATCTCCGCGCACAGGATTACACCTCCCGCCGAGAAAGCGTGGATCACGTAACCGAAGACGCGGGGATTCGCCCGCAGCGCCTCCATTTGAAGACAATTGCCCTCGGCCTGGAGCCGCTGGGTTGCCGCGCACAACGCCGAAACCGAGGGGAAGACCTCGTCGAGACGCTCCGCTCGGAACACGCGCTCGAGGTCTTCCTCGATCCGGCGGATCTGAATGAAATCTTCGGCATCCTCCCGTGCTTCGGTACGCTGATAATTGTCGACGATGGATCGGACGTCCGGCAGGCTCCCGTAGCCAAACTCGGTCACAAAGACAGGTAAGCCACCGACCAGCGGCGCACGTACGAGGGCCGTGTCGCGTTTACCCAACGCGTCGAGCTCGTTATAAATACCCTCATCAACCGGGGCACGTCGGTAGATGTGAACGTCGTTGATCGGGATCGGCTGGTTCGAGTCCGGCAGATAGGCGTTGGCACCGGTGTACCAGCCGCCCGAGTCGTCGATGATGATTCGCGAGGGATCGAGCGTCCGCGCTTCGCGACAAAGCTCGGCGCGGATGCGTTGGACCGTCGCCCCAAACCATTCTTGAGCGGTTGGTTGTCCGGGGCCACGGCGAGTGAAATCGGGGAGGACACTTCCCTCGTTCAGGATCGTCCAGAAGACAACGCTGGGATGATTGCGATCCCGCCGGACGAGATCACGGACTTCCTGGCGGCAGCGACGCTCAGTGTGCACCGAGTCCGTGATCCATTCAATCGGGGGCTCGTCCATCAGAAGCATTCCTATTTCATCAGCGAGGTCGAGCACGCGCGGATGGATCGGAATCTGCCAGAAGCGCAGGAGGTTCAGGCCCGCTGCTTTGGCTTCACTCAGCTCCTTGCGCACGATCGCTTCGTCACGTGGATAGGCAATGGTGATCGGGTAGAAGCCTTCATGGAACGCGCCCTTGAGGAAGAGGCGCTCACCATTCAAATGGAAGCCATCATTCTCGAGGGTGAACTCGCGCATGCCAAAGCGAACCCGGCACGAATCGCTCCCTGATGACGTCAGGATCGTAACATTGGCGACGTAGAGGAATGGCTGGTCCGGCGACCAGAGCCGGGGATTGTCGATCGCAATGCTGAGGGTATGCTCGCTCGCTCCGGCCGGAAGAACCAATCTGTGATGTCCGGTGGCAACCGTTTCCCTATCGCCCGCCGGGTGGACCGTGACCTCAATTGATGCCGCCTGCGGTGAACTGGTGGCATTGCTTATCTCCAGGTGAAGCTCGGCCGATTCCGTTGCGATGCGCGGTCGGACAAAGCAATCGACGACGTGGCACGGCGGCAGGAGGTGAAAGCTTACGTCTTGCCAGATTCCTCCGAAGTTAAATGATTCTAACGCCCGCCAACAAGGCGTTTCCTTCAGGATAATGCCATCGATACCGACCTCGTCCTTCGGCGGGTTGATCACACGTACGGCGAGCTGATTGGTGCCTGCCCGCACGCATGAACTGGCATCGAGATCGAATGGCGTGTACCCGCCTTCGTGACTACCGAGATATCGGCCATTGAGCCAGACTTCGGCGAAATAGTTGATCGCAGAAAAGTGGAGTAGGGCGGTTGATCGGAGAGATTGCTCCGGGACCACGAAGTCGTGCCAGTACCACCCAACACCATCGTAACTAGGAAAAAACTCCTCCCACACGCTTGGAACCCGGATCTCGGTCCGATTGGGGATAGCAGTAGAATTCCTTTCCCAGCCTTCACGCTTACCCACGTTGAGAGGATCCTGAGCGAAGCACCACATGCCGTTCAGAGAGATGGTCTGGCGATCGAGCCAGTGAGATGAGGCAGCCATGTTTCTTCTTCCCCCGCTCAAATGCCCAAAATGCTATTCCATGCTGCACTACGCGTTAGCGGACTAAGGGAGCGTGGCCGGCCGGGATCAAGCCAAGCTCGCGAAGCATCAGTTCGGTATAGTGAAGGTGCTCGCGCATCGCCGCCTCGGCCGCGTGTGGATCCCGCCGCTGCACCGCTTCGAGGACCAAGCGATGGGCATCCAAGCGGCGCTCGGTGCGCCCGTCGACGTCGTAGGTCGCGCGGATGCTCTGGTGCAGCAGATCCCGAATCGCATTGATCAGCGCGACTAGGACCGCGTTGTGGGTTGCCTCGGCAAGGTGCAGATGAAAACCGAGATCGGCGTCGACGTATTCGTCGAGGGTCGAGGACTGATTTGCCATGGTTTCGATCGATTCAGCAAGTACCTGTAAGTCTGACTTGGTTGCTCGGAGCGCCGCCAGGGTCGCACTTTGACATTCGAGGCCGAGACGGACCTCCAGGAGATCGGCGACGTCACTGCGACCCCGCTGCAGCATCAGGCTGATCGAATGGGCGGCAACCTCGTGGCTGCGGTCGGTCACTTGGATGCCAATGCCGTGGCGACGTTGGACGAAGCCGCGCGCTTCCAAAGTGCGAATCGCTTCCCGCACCGTAGCCCGACTCACGTTCAAATGCTTACAAAGGGCCGGTTCGGGCGGAAGGAAGTCACCCGGGGCCAAGTGACCCTCGAGAATGAGATTGGTCAACTGGTGGACGGCCTGGTCGGAGAGATTCCCCTGTTTAATTGCGAGAAGCTTACCGGGTATGGACGACATTGTTCACGGGTCCAAACGGACGACTTCAGAAAGCTTAGACATTAGACGTCTGATGACTTCGGTCGCATCATAATCTACGTGTCCTGACCAAATCTGTCAAGATCCGGATTCCGGAAGCCGAATTGGGGAAGCAGTTCACCTGATTGACAAGCAAGTGGGGTCTCACTAGAATATGCTGCGTCGCATACGTCGGACGTCTGACGACCGAGGACTTTATCGGTTTGGAAGGAAGTAGGAGCGTCGTGGCGTCGTACAGCAAGGTAAAGCCGGCGTGCGGAATGGCGTCGGAAATGGCTCGTACCTCGCGGGAGGAAACACATGTTGTCGAACAGTCGCCGACGTTTTCTCAAGGCAGCGGGGGGCACAGCCCTTCCAAAGGCTTCATCAACCGGGAGCACGGCCGCCTCGGTGACCCGCCGCGCCCACACCGCTTCGGGCGCCTACGCCGACTTCACCAAGAAGTGGGGGGGCAATTCACAAAGACTCAGCCCTCGATCACGGTAACGGTGGAGAGCTTTCCGACAGACGGTAACCAATACTTCGCAAAGATGCGCGCGATGTACGCCACCGGTGAGATCGGCGACGTCATTTGGGCGTGGGTGACCCAAGGCGTACTTCCCGAGTTCTCGCATCTCAATATCTGGAGCCCGGTTGACGACATCATCGCCGCCGACAAGTTCGATCTGACGCAATATTATCCCAGCGTCATCGATTCGATGAAGTTCGAAGACAAGCTGATGGGACTAGCATTCCATTCCCATCCCGGCCAGTGCGGGTTCTTCTACAACCAGGATCTTTTCGCGAAGGCCGGCGTGGCCGCGCCAAACGATAGTTGGAAGCTTGACGATCTAGTCAATGCCGCGAAAAAGCTTACCGTTCAGCAGGGTGGGAAGACCGTTCAGTATGGCTGGATGAGCCTCTACAGTTGGGACCCCTACGTCATTTGGGCCCGCGTCTTCGGTAGTGATCTCATTTCGGCGGACGGGAAGAAGGCACAAGTCGATACGCCAGCGGTGCGGAGCATGCTCCAATGGCTATATGACAACCTTTACACCTGGAAAGTCGAGCCGCTGTCGGGCCAGGTCGAAGGTTCCCAACAGGATATGTTCGTCACTCAGCGCGCGGCGATGTTCCAAGCCGGATCGTCGGTGGTGGCAAGCATGTACAAGGCAGTCGACAATAAGTTCAAGTGGACTGTTGCTCTTCTGCCCATCGGGCCATCTGGTGCCCGGGGCGCCGAGGCAATTACGCACCTCGAGGGCATCTCTTCGAAGACAAAGTACCGCTCCCAATCGTGGGAGTTCGTCAAATCCCTTTGTGGACACGAAGCAGGGGTAGAAAAAGTCCTCGACGGAGCCGGTGCTCCGGGAGGACGACCGGATTGCTGGACGGACCCACGGATCATCAAGACAACGCCAGAATACGCGATTGTCGCAAAGGCCTTCGTCTTCGCCCAACCGGATCATCCGCCGGCCAACTTCCGGGGGCTCGAGGTATCGTCGGTGGGTGAGCAGAACCTCGCAGCGATCTGGACGTGCAAGGCAACGGTTGCCCAGGGAGCCAAGACGACGAACAATGCCATGCAGCAGGTTCTCGACAAGCCACCCGAGTGATCGATCTCTGCGGTTTTCTCAGATCGTGCGGAGAATGGGCAACGTGAGTGTGACGCGAGCCACGCCAACCTACCGAACGCGAAGACGCTCGTCTCCCGTTAGACGTCGGGAGATGTTTTGGGGCTTTGCTTTCTTGCTGCCTTGGTTGCTTGGGTTTATTCTTTTCCAGTCCGGGCCCATGCTTGCATCGCTTGGTTTGAGTCTGACCACCTACAACATCGTTAAACCACCGGTTTTCATCGGCATTCAGAACTACGTCCAGGCATTGACTCAAGATCCCCTCTTCTGGCCATCGTTGGGCCGGACGTTCTACTACGCGGGAATTACCGTGCCGTTGGGGCTCTCCGGGTCTTTGCTCCTCGCCGTGCTGTTGAATCGAGCGTTGGTTGGCACGAGCTTTTATCGCACGTTCTTCTTTCTGCCCCATTTGACCCCGATCGTCGCCACGGCGATCCTCTGGAAGTGGCTCTTCGAAGCCCAGACCGGGCCAATCAACTATCTCCTCGACCTCATCGGAATTCCGGGGCCAGGTTGGTTGGGCGATGCGAACTGGGCAATTCCCTCGCTGATGATCATGGCGCTCTGGGCCGGAATCGGCGGCAACCAGATGATTATCTTTCTGGCCGGTCTTCAGGGTATTCCGAGCGAGCTTCACGAGGCGGCCTCGATAGATGGCGCCAATCTCTGGCAACGGTTCCGACACGTAACCTTGCCGATGCTTTCGCCGGTTGTCTTCTTCAATCTGGTGCTCGGCGTCATCGGCGCCCTGAAAGTGTTCGCCTCGGCGATCGTCGCGACCAACGGCGGACCGGCCTACGCCACCTGGTTCTTCGCGGTCGACATCTACACCGAGGCATTCCAGTACTTTCACCTGGGATACGCGGCGGCGCTGGCTTGGCTGTTTTTCGTGGTCATGTTTGCCTTTACTTTTATCCAGTTCCGAAGTTCGGCCCGTTGGGTCTACTACGCTGGCGACCGGGAGCCACAAGAATGAGGGGGCAAAGTCTGACTGCCGCCCGAAGGAGCGCTTCGCAGAACACGGTCGCGGTCATTTATCGACGCGCCCTCCGTCTCAGCCAGTATCTGTTGGTGGTGCTGCTGCCGATTCTTTTTATGGGGCCATTCTTCTGGACTGTCGCGAGCTCCCTGAAGCGGATTCCGGAGCTGCACACCTATCCGCCGGTCGTCCTCCCGGCGATCCCGCAATGGTCGAACTACGTGCAAGTCCGGACGGACGTCCCATTCGGATTGTGGGTGCTGAACAGCACCATCGTCGTCGTGCTTTCGGTGCTCGGCACGGTGATCTCGGCCTCTGCGGCGGCATTTTCATTTGCCCGCTTTCGTCACCCGGGCCACGACGTTTTGTTCTTGCTCATGCTCGGCACGATGATGCTGCCGGTCGAGGTGACGATCATTCCTTCGTACCTGATGTTCTTCGCCGTTGGCTGGCTGAATACCCTCCTGCCCTTGATCGTCCCAAGCTTTTTCGGCGGAGGGGCATTCTTCGTCTTTCTCCTCCGCCAGTTTTTCTTGAGTATCCCGCCCGAGTTAGACGAAGCCGCGATCATGGACGGTGCGGGTTGGCCGACAATCTTCTGGCAGATTGTCATGCCGCTTTCGCGTCCAGCGCTTGCGACGGTAGCGGTCATCGCGTTTATCTCCCACTGGGAAGAGTTTATGCAGCCCCTGATCTATCTCCACTCGGAGAGCAAGTTCACCCTGGCGATCGGGCTGCGCTATTTCCAAGACCAGGCCGGATACCTCGGGACCGAGCCACGGGAAAACCTCTTGATGGCCGCTGCGGTGATGGCCCCGCTCCCATCGGTCCTGTTGTTCTTCATGGCTCAGCGCTACTTCGTTCAAGGCGTGGTCATGACCGGTATCAAGGGCTGAGCTCAGTTCAATTGGCAGCTTCCAGAAAACAATTCAGAGAGAGGATCCGACGTGAAAATCACCAACGTCAACATTTCGCGCCACATCGGGCCATTTGGCTGGTGCCTGGTCCAGATCGATACCGACGATGGAGTGAGCGGCATCGGCGAAGCGCCGCTGCGGACGACGGTGCAGCCGGAAGAGCTTGGTCGTGTTCGCGCTGCGCTGGCGGGCCAGTCCCCCCTCAACGTCGAGCCGCTGCTCTTGAGCCTGCAGCGCCAGGCCAATCCCGCGATCATCAACGGCATCGAGATGGCACTGCTAGACCTCTCGGGTAAGCAGATGAACGCTCCGCTTTGGGCGATCCTGGGCGGCAAGTATCGCAACCGGATTCGCATGTACTCGGATTCGCACGCCGGCATCGACTGGGATCCGATTGGCTTTGCCAACCGGGTCAGGGAAGTGCAGGAGACCGGGCAGTTTCTCGAGGTGTACCGACCGGAAGCTTTCGCCCGTCACGCCCGGGAAGTGATCCAGCATGGCTTCACCGCGATCAAATTCGACATCGACTTTCCGACCCCAACGCGCTACGACATGGTCGATCGCTCGCTCAGTCCGGCCGAGCTCCGGGGCATCGTCGACGCGGTCGCGGCCGTCCGCGAGGCGATCGGGCCCGACGTGGATCTGGCGATCGACTGCCACGCGCGATATAACGTGGCCGATGCCCTCCGCATTGCCTACGAAGTGGAGCCATTCAAGCTGATGTGGCTCGAAGATCCGGTGCCACCCCGCAACGTCGAGACGATGGCCAAGGTGACTTCGAAGGCCCGCGTGCCGATCTGCACCGGCGAGTCGCTGCAGGGACGGCACGGCTTCCAAGAGCTGGTGACGAAGCAGGCGGCGGACATCATTCAGCCAGATACACCGCGCTCCGGGTCGATTCGGGAGATCAAACGGATCGCCGAGCTGGCCGAGATGTATCACATCTCGATTGCGCCGCACAACATGACGAGTCCGGTCGCGACCCTGGCAGCGGTACACCTCTGCGCGGCCGTTCCGAACTTTCTCGCGCTCGAGTTCCACTGTGGAGGGATGCCCTGGTGGAACGACTTGGCTATTCGACCAAAGCCGATCCTCGATCGTGGCTACATCTTGGTGCCCGATGCACCCGGCCTGGGTCTCGAGCTGGATTTCGACGCCGTTCGAGAGCACGTTAATGGTCCGCTCTGGCTGGAGTAACACAATCCTCCCGGATATAGGAGAAAGCCCGGCGCCAGATGGCGCTCAGCCGGGAGAGCGGGCTGAGCGCCACGGTCGAAGCATGCTGACTTGGCGGTCCGAGGCGGGGTCTTGGCGAAACTGGCCCAGGTATGCGGTCGGTTCTCCATGCTCATTGTGCCAGAAGATACTAACGTTCCAATGCTCGTCTACACGCGAATTCCTGATAACGCGATGCTCTGGAGGGTGTAGCGTTGAGCTAAGAAGCAAAGGGCAATATAAGGATCTTCGTAGCAATCCGGTCGACCGCCGGGCGCAGCGGAGCCGGCCAGCACTTTCGTTGCTTTTCGCCGACTTCTTGAATCGACAACGCGCCGTGACTACGACGACTGCTCGGCTCGCACCACGATCGTTCCATTCGGCACCACGAGCTCGACTGGCTCTTGCAACGTATCAACCATCAACGTGGGCTCACCCGTCGACGATGCCCGCCACTCCAGGCGCCCCACGCCCCAAACGTTTGCCGTCACCACGCCCAGCGGGGTCTCCAACCGCAGCGGCGTTGGGCGGTCCTCCGGGTTGACCGCGATCCACCTCTGCTCGCTGGGATCGAGCTCCTGGGCGATCAGCCAGACGGATTGCGGATTAGTGAGCAGGCAGGCGCTCCCGACCTCCAGCCTTCCTGAACTCCCTTGCCGAGCGATTGGCGAGGAGAGTGCGGGTGGCTGGTAGACCTCTCCGTTCAGACGCCGCTCGCGCGGTTGGGTCCGCCATAAATCGTAACTCAGCCCCAGTTCTTCTCCGCCACTGCGATAGGTCAGGCGTCGCGCCAACTGCTCGTCGACCACGTCTTCGATAATGGATTGACCGAGGTAGGCCAAGAAAGCCCCGGCCGAGAGATACGCGGACCGCTCGGCGACCTCGACGACAAAGCCGGCCTTCAGGTTGCCCCGCCAGAAAGCCCCGTGCAGCGACGCGTAATCCCAGAAGCGCTTGGCGGCGCCGCGATAGTTGTAGATCGTGAGCCAGAGCTCTCCTTGGGGGCTACGCTCGAGGACGATCGGCGCATCCTTCCCCAGGCAGCTCGGCTCCAGCGGCCGCACCCCCACGTAGACCATCCCATCGGCGACGACCAACCAGTCGCCGGCCTCGAGCGATTGGGGCAGTGTGGCCACCTCGACCCGCTGATCATTGACCCAGACTTCGTCCAGCAGTTCGGCACGCGGAAACACGACCACCGTCTTGAGCGAGAAGACCTCATCGCTCTGGGGCTGGAGTGCATAGAGGCCAATGGCTTTATTCTTGAGCTGAACCCCGGCGAAGTTGCCGTAGTCGTAGAAGTTCGATTCTTTCGAACGATCCGGCGCCGCGGCCCGGGTCCCCCAGTGCTGGTCGTTGACGACGAAGCGGCTATACATCATCCCCCACCCGCCGGGTTGGCCCGGGCGGGCGTAATGCAGCATGAGATAGTTGGCCTGGTGCTCGATGTAGAAGTCGTCCTGGCCGATGCCATAGGTGCGGGAAGCGGTACCCAGGGCGTAGCTCGGCGTGAGGTAGGTAGTCAGGTCGAAGCCCTCGTCCCGGTTGGCCGTCTCCCGAATCTCGCAGGGGAGGACGCGATCCTGGTGTTCGAGCCAGGATCGGACCGCCTCGGGCAGCCAGTGCTCGGTAAGGGCCAGATCGAGGCCGGTCGGGATCTCCGACGCCGTCTGTCCACCGTACGGCCCCGGCTCGAGCAGCCAGCGCCAACCCGTCTGGAGCCAGAGCAGATCTTTGACCGCTCCGCGACCGCTCATCATCATGGGCCAGTAGCAGCGACAGTGTGGCGCGGCGAGCTGACCGGTGGGAACGTGCAGATGCAGTCCCAGGTGCAGCCAGAGTCGCTCGTAGATCAGTCGCGCCTGCAGCTTGATTAGCGGATCCTGCACCAGACCGATCAATTCGGCGAGCGCGCTCAGATCCACCGCTCCGTAGCCCGGACTATTGTACTCGTGTGGTGCGCCGGATCGAATCGTGAAGCCCAGCCAATCCGCCCAGCGCTGGCGACCGAGGGCACGATAGTGGGCGTCGTCGAGCCACTCCCCGCCGACGACCAGCGCCAGCAGCGACATCAAGTGGATGTTGGTATAGGTGGGGGCAACCGCCAGGTGGTCTTCTTCCGCCAGGGCCAGCCGCACGCTCTGCCGACAGCGCTCGACCAGCGTCGAGGGCAACTGCTGACCATGGCGGACGAGGATCGGCAGCAAAGCGCGCAGGACAAATTGCACCGCGTTGAGATCGACGACCTCGGGATCATCCGCCAACCAGAGAAAGTTGCCCCGGTGCGGATGCCGGGGATTGGTCTCCTGGGAATCGAGCACCGCGCCGATGATCAAGGCGGCTTCTTGAACCGACTCCGGATCCCCCTGGCGGAGGAGTGCCTGAGCATAAGGGAGAGACTGAGGGGGCCGATAGAGCCGCGATGCATGGTGCGGTGCCACGGGGTGACCGATCAGGTGGCGGGCGGGATCATAATCCCGTCGGGCGGCCGCGAGTCCCTGCTCGTACATCTTGGTTAGCCGAGCCGCCCATTCGGCATCCTTCGGCGGTTCTGGTCCGCTCAGTCTGACGCCTGCCATGTCGTGCCTCCATAGATATCACAGATAGATTGCTTTCGGAAAGCCGGTTCATCTCTGGAGCGCGTCCCGATTCATTGTCTCCCGGTGATGAGTAGGATATCATTTCGAGCCGTGCCGCAGGAATACCGGATCACGCGACTGCCAATTGATGCCATCGCTAACGTCGACGTCGTTGAGGAAGACCGGATAGCGCCCCTGGCCAGGCTCGGGCGGAGGGAGCGACACGGTCTCCGAGACGTCGAGGCCACGCAGGTGCACGGCAAGCGGCCGCGTGCCCTCCGGTGACGCTTCCACGCGGATGGCGCCAAAGCCAAACCGGTCCGCGGCAATCGTGCCGACCGGGGTTTCCAGGCGAACGGCTCCGGGCTGGTCGCTCAGGACCAGAACCTCCCAGATCCGATTGACGTTTGGTCCAGCCATCCGATCGTTCGCGAAAAGGACGACTGGCCGTCTCGCGGCGTCCACTTTCGCGCCCGCGAGCTGAGCCACGCCGTCGTTCGTCGAGACCGCCCACGGGGAAGACAGGGATGGGACGGAGAGGACGTGACCATCGATGCGTCGCGTGATGGGGCGATTCTGGACCAAGTCGTAGTCCAGCTCGAGCCAGGTGTCGGCGTCGCGGTAGCCCGCGGTGAGCACGCCGCTATCGGCCAGACGGTCGATGATTTCGGCCTTATCCAGATGGGCGACGAATGACTTCTCGTCCGAGAATTGTTTCGCTTCGCCCACCACGATCACTACACCCGAGCGGATGTTCCGGCGGTAGAACGCGGCCTCGGTCGACTCGTATTCCCAGAACCACTTCGGCTCGGGAGAGCGGAAGTGAGTGATTGCCAGCGCGAGCTCACCGGTCGGCAAGATCCGGAGCTGCATCGGCCGCGGCTTGCCCAGGTGGTCCCGTTGGAGCGGTCGCAGGCCGATCCAGACGTTCCCGTCTTTGACGGTGAGCCACTGATTCTCCGGCACTTCGACCGGTGTTTCCTCCATCACTGAGGTGACCTGACCGTCGACGAAGACCTGCTCCGGACGGATCGGACCGGGCATGACGACCAGCAATTCGACCGCGTGCAGTCCTTGCTCGCCCAATTCGAGCCCATAGAGGGCGATCGCGACGTTGCGATGCTGATGGCCGGCAAAGAGGCCCTGATCGTAGAAGTTCGTGCGCGCCGAGCGAGATGCGTGCTGGACGAGGGTTCCCAGATACTGGTCGTTGACGACGAAGCGAGTGAAGAGGCTTCGCCAGGTCGGAGCATAGGAATCGGGCGAGGCAACTCGGTAGGTGAGGAGGCAGTGATTCGCCTCGTGCTCGATGAAGTAGCCACGCTGACCGATCGTGTAGGTCCGGCTCGCCGTACCAAGGGCATAGTCGGCAGTGAAGTAACTCGTCAGGTCAGTTCCCGAAGCCTGATCGGCCGTTTCCCGAACGGTGTAGGGATAGAGCGTACGCTGAGCGACCAGCCAGTCAGCAAGATAGGGCGGACAATGAAATGCGGTGAGAGCCATCCAGGGGTCGCCAGGCGGTTGAACGTGCCGGAGGTAGGGACTGGGTCGGAGGACGTCGTCGACTCCCAGCTCCTGCCAGAGTAAGGCGATAAACGCCTGAGCTGCGCCTTGCATCACGGCATGGTAGGCCCGAGAATGAGGACCGGCCGGGCGGGTCGTCGGGGCATGAAAGTGGAGCAGGCCGTGTAGCCAGAGCCGCTCTTCCAAGATGCGCGCGTGCACCCGCGCGTCGGGATCGTGCGCCAGATTGGCGAGGTTCGCGAGAACGATCAGGTCAGTCGCCAGGTAGTTCGGACTGTTGTACTCGTAGGGAGCATTGGCTCCGGTGAACGCGAGCCAATGCGCTAATTTTTGCCGACCGGCAGAAAAGAGCGCCTGCTCCTCGAGGATCTCGCCCCAGAGGATCAGGTTGGTGCAATCCATGAGCGCGGCATTGGTGTAACGCGGATGAAGCCTCAGTCTCTCCAACTCACCGGTCGCCAGCCGGGCGCGCTCGAGCACCAAGGCGCGTAGATTCTCTGGTAACAGGTCGCGATGCTCGTGCCAGATCGCGGCAAGTCGGAGCAAGACGAAGGAGACGACGTTCAGGCCGATGACGTCGGCGTCTTCGAGTCCATTCCGAAAGGCCCCCTGATGAGGATGGCCCGGGGTCACTTCCTGGAGCAGGAAAGCCCGCTCGACGATCTGAAGGGCACGTTCAACGCTGGCTGGCATCCCCTCGTGGAGCAGACAGCGCGCATAATCGAGGGAGCTCACCGCGTTATGGCGCGCGGCGAGGTCTGTCTTCTGGAGAATGAGGCCAACCTCCGGATTGAAGCTAGCCTCAAGGTGCGCCTGGGCGCGCATTAAGTTGTCGTACCGTCGCCTTTCGCGCGCGGCTGTGATGTCCTCTCGCATATCCCCTCGACAATCTTGCTCCGATGTCCCTGACGTTCCGATGTTCTGATCTGTGGAAAAAGCGCAATCCCCATTCGACCGCTACCTGTGCCTTCTCGCTCAGCCAGTCGAGGGAATCCCGGAGGGGGGAGGTAGCAGCCACCGGTAACGCAGGCGACAATGCAGTAGCGCAGGGCACCGTCGAGAAGCTGATGAATCTGGCCATTTTGACATCTGATGCATCAGGTATGAGGAGAATAGGCGAGAGCCGACTCCGTTGTCAAGGGACATTGAAACCATCACCTGTGACTGCTACCAGGCCGGCTACCTCCGTATGCTCCGTACGATCGTCCAAACGTCTGGCCTACCATTATCCTACGACTACGACCGCCACACCATCCTGCGCTCGCCCAAGGAGCCGACGCGGGATGACGCGCTCGTGGGTCGGGCGCTGCTGAGCCAGGGGCAACGGGGCTTGGCCGAGTGGAGGGGGGAGTCGGCTCCTGCTGGCGAAAGGGCGCATCGAGCGCCTCTGGGGAACCCTGCCGGATCGGCTGATCAAGGAACTGCGCCTGGCCGAGATCGCAACCTAGGAAGACGTCAACGCCTTTCTCTACCGCTTTCCTGAGCAACAAGCGGACATTATCGCTGGGCAATAACATCATCAAGCACTTGCCAGGTAAACCTTCGCTGATGAGGAGACGAAGGGGTCTTGATTTCAAATCAAAAAGCCTGTTGGTGAACGGAAGAAAGGGGCGAAGAAGCAAGCAGATCAAGCACATAATTGAAGGGACTCCAGTAGAATCGTGAGAAAGCAAACCAGCGCGACCGGACTGGAGCGCGATGAATAATATCGAACGTGAGTGAAAGTTTCTCCAAGATTGGGGTCACACGACTCGGTTCCAAAGTAGATCCAATGCTACGATCTTCCAAAGTAGTATGATTGCGATCGCAAAAAAAGGAATCGAGGGGTTGGATAGGTGGAAGATGAATGTACCAGAAGGCTCGATCGGGATGTTGCCCACAGATGATCATGACCGGGATCTCCATGCCTTGCGTCACGACGCACTCGACCTGTTGTACGCGTTCACGTGCGTGGCCGGCTTTGGCCTGATGCTGCTCGGGATTCAATTTGCCGGGCACCGGTCGCTTGGTCTGCTCGGAATTGCCGTCCTGCTCGGCTCATTCGCAACTCACCGCATCGTGAAGCAGCAGCATCTCATCAAGGTTTGGCTGCTTGTTAGTATTTGGTTTACCGTCGCCATTGGCTTCGCCTTCTGGTGGCCCGAAGCACCGGCACTTTGTCTCGTCGCGCTGCCGGTCGCGTTGGCCGAATTGCTGGTCGGTCCGGCCGCGGGTGGGTTGGTTGGTGCGATCGTCAGTATAGGCGTCGTAAGCTTTGCCCCTTGGTTCCCCACGACGGCGACGCCGATAGGAGCCTTGGTCCTGTTGACGCTCATCTGGGGCACGTTCTTCTTGATCTGGCTGTCGATCCGACCACTGGAGAGCGCGGTGTGCTGGGCGTGGGAGCATTACGACCAGGCACACCGTCAACTTGACCAAGCTCGTGACCTGCAAGCCGAGCTTCAACAAGCGGTGATCGATCTTGCCGACGCTGGAGTCCAGTTGGCACGCTTGAACGAGCAGTTAGCCTCGGCTCGGCGAGCCGCCGAGGACGCCGAGCGCGCCAAGGCGGAGTTCGTCGCGAACGTCAGCCATGAGTTGCGCACCCCGTTGAACATGATCATTGGCTTTGCCGAGATGATCACCGACGCCGCGCATACCTATGGCACGCGCTTACCCTCTGCTCTGCTTGCCGACGTCGCCGCCATCCACCGGAACGGCCGGCATTTGGCCAGCCTGATCAATGACGTCCTGGACATCAGCCAGATCGAAGCGCAGCGCATGGTGCTGCGTCGCGATTGGGATTCGCTGGCCGAGATCATCCAATCAGCGGTCCTCGCCGTCTCCCCCTTATTCGAATCGCGCCGACTGTACCTCAAAGTCGACGCGCCGGCCGATCTGCCCTGGGTCTACTGTGATCGGACTCGCATTCGGCAGGTGCTGTTAAACCTGCTGAACAACGCGGCACGAGCGACTGAACAGGGGGGCGTCCTGATCACGGCACGCCTCGACCAAGACGTGGTCGAGGTGAAAGTGCAGGATACCGGTCCGGGCATCGCCGAGACGGACCTGCCCAAACTCTTCGAACCCTTTCGCCAGCTTGGCCAGTCGCAGGCGCGGCAATCGGCTGGGAATGGCCTTGGCCTGAGTATTAGTCGACACTTCGTCGAACTCCACGGCGGGCAGATGGGTGTTGAAAGTCAGGTGGGAGTGGGTTCAAGCTTCTGGTTTCGACTCCCGGTGAATCGACCGGACGCCGATCCGGCCACGATCGCGCGCTGGATTCCCTCTGGCTGGGAGCCGCGTCGCCACGCCCGGATTGCTCCCCACCTGAAAGTTGTGCCACGCGTAGTCGTCTTGGAGCCCGAGGACGTTCTGCACCTGAGCGCTGAACGCTACCTCGATGGCGTGACGATCGAAGCCGGCGCCACGCCGGCCGACGTCCGTCGGCTGCTGAGTGTTTCACCCGCCCAGATGGTGCTGATTCGAGCCAAGACCACCCGAGATGCTATCCTTTGGGTCGACGAGCTCCACGATCTTCCCACTCCAACCCCGATCGTCGCGTGCGCGCTGTCCGATCCATGCGAGAATAATTTGGGCGTGGCCGGCTATCTCACCAAACCGGTCACCCGTGGCCAGCTTCTCCAGGCGATTAGCAAGCTTGAACGACCGATCCGCTCGATTCTGCTCGTCGACGACGATTCCGATGCCTTGCAGCTTTTTAGCCGGATGCTTTCCAATGCGCCCGAGCACTACCGAGTGCTGCAAGCCTCGAATGGGCACGAAGCGTTAGAACTCTTGCGCGCGCGCCGGCCCGACCTACTGGTGATGGATCTGGCCATGCCCGGTCTGGATGGCTTCGCCGTGCTTGCCGCGAAGAACAAGAATCCAGAGCTCAAAGAGATTCCCGTGCTCATTCTGTCAGCTCGTGATCCGAACGGACAGCCGATCGTGATTCCGTCCTTCGTCGCGACGCGCAGCGGTGGCTTGTCGTTGCCGGACCTGCTCCGCTGTGCGCTTGCGATCAGTACGACTCTCGGATCGCCTGACCCAGCGTCGTCAGCAATTCCGGTCGCATGACCGGCTTCGCCAAGAAGGCGGTTGCACCCAACGCCAGGGCCAGCTCGCGTTCGGGCACGATCGTGCAGACGACGATTGGTAGATCGCTCGTCTGGGGATGTTGGCGAAGTCGTCCCAGGATTTCCCAACCGTCGATCCCGGGGATCATCACGTCGAGGACGATGACCTCGGGTCGGTGGTGATCGATTGCCTTGAAGAGGTGATCAACCCCGGCTATCCACCTCATCTGATAACGCGTTCGAGCGAGGTAGCGTCCAAAGAGCTGGGCGAAATCAGCGTTATCGTCGACCAGGAGCACACTGATCGTTCCAACCACGGGCACTGCCAGGGTCAATTTAAGGGTATTTATCGCTTCGGCAACATCCAGAGAGCTTCCTTGAATGCGGAGAAGCGCCTGCGCGGCAGCCAAACTTTTTGCCTGGTCCGGTGTCATCACCGTCAGCCCCTCTTCGGAGGTCGCGGTGATTCTGACGAGAATCTGACGGCCATGCTGCTCGGCTCCCAGGCGAACCGCCCCGCCTGGGGCACGACGCGTGGCATAGGTCACGGCGCTCACCATCGCTTGGCGAAGGATAGTCGGGTGTAGGGCGACCGGGGCGAGGACCGGCAGAGGAAGCACATCCAGGTTGACGTCCCGGTCGGCAAGGAGTGGCGCGACGAGTCGTGCGGTCGCCTGGATCACTTCCGCGACGCATGATTCACCGGAGTCTTCCCCCCTGACCCAAGCTAGCTCATGTGCAAACTGAGAAGCCAGATCACTTTCCCGAGGCAAAGTGCTCGATTCGCTGACCTGGTATTTCTGGGAGAGCACAGCGGCCAGCGCCTCGACCGCGGCGTTCTGCTCGCGTCGAACGTGACGCACACCCACGCCCAACTGATCGGCCGTCTGCTCTTGGTCGAGCTGTTGGACATAGCGACAGACGAGGACGCGATAGATGCGCCACGCCCGGCTGTCCGGTGGAATCGATGGCGCTGGCTTGAGCTCGTCGATCGCCCGGATCAATGCCTCACGAAGCGCCGGCAGTGAACTCGGCTGGCGGCTCAGCCCAAACCGAGCGAGTAGGGGATGGCTTTGTAGAGCGTCAGGATCGTACAGATGGGTCAAAGCGTGGCGCACATCCCGAGCGAAAGTGGACAAGGCCTCCATGTCCTTTTTCTGTCCCTTTTATAGCCGCTCCGGAGGTCCAAAAGGCATTGCAAAACACGGCAGGAGATATACACTCATTCTCCGGACATCCTAGCACAGGCATCTTGGAAGAACAATGCGTTAATTCTGGAGGGGGCGATGCAAGTTCCAGAGAAAAGGCGATTAAGTCGTCGGCAAGTGTTGAGCCTCGTTGCTCTGACCGGACTTTTCCCACTCGTCGAGGCATGCACGACGGCGAGTCCTCCCACCCCGATTCCTCCTCCGCCTCCGGCCCAGTCGGCCAAGTCAGCGTCCCCGATCGCTGCCGCGGCGCCGACGGCCGCGAGTCAGCCGGCGGCGACGAGCAAGATCACCTTGCACGCCCTGTACTCATCTAACGACCCGTATGATCATCAGGTGTTCGTCCAGCTTTTTGATCTCTTCGGGCAGAAGAACCCGGGCCTTACCGTCGATTTCAACGACACGCCCCTTTCCGGCTTCGTTCAAAAAGCGACGACGATGATCGTCGGCGGCACTCCGCCCGACGTGATGTACCTCCACCCGAGTTTTTTCCTGAATTTTGTCTACGCCAAGCAGGTACGCGACCTGACGGACATGGTGAAGCCCAATCGGTCAGCCTACATCCCGGTCCAACTTGACTTCTGGACTTTTCAGGGCCGGCTCTATGGTCTCCCCTATAATTCCAATCCGTCAATTATGTACTATAACAAGACGATCTTTCAAAAGCGTGGGGTCAAGACACCAGAAGAATACGAAAAGGCAGGCGCCTGGACCTGGGACCAGCTCCGTGCGCTGGCCCAGCAGGTGAGCTCGGGAACCGGGGCGAGTCGCGTTTTCGGTTACGCTGCGGACCCTTCTGGTCTTCAGTTCTATACCTGTGTCCCAGTCTGGGACAACCAGGGGGAACTGACGAACCCGGAGCAGACGAAATGGTTGCTCGACACTCAGCCAGTCATCGACGTGATGCAATGGCATGCGGATATGTTCTTGAAAGAAAAGACGATGCCGATGCCGAGTGATCAGCAGGGCACGGTCTGGTTCTTTCTGACGGGTCGGGTGGGCATTTCCACCGGAGGAAAGAACAACGTCATCCAGGCGGCCAATGCCAAGCTCGACTTTGAGATTGGCCAAGTCGGAACGCCCAAGGGGAAGGTAGGGCCGATCAATCGTGATGGGCCGCTGGCGTCGGGCATCCCGTTGGGCGGGAAGTATACAGACGACGCCTATCGTTTGGTCTACTTCCTGGGGTCGCCAGATGCCGCGCCGGTCTATTTAGGGACGGGGCGCGGCTTACCCGTTCAGACGTCGCTGATCAATTCCGAGTGGTTCACGAAGGCGCTCAAGCCGTGGGAACGCGCCGAGGTCTATGCCAACGCTGCCGCGACCGTGCGGGCGTGGATCGTGCCGGGGAAGAACCCCAATGAAGAGAACCGAACCTTCGCGACCGAGTGGCAGAAGGTACTCGCCGGCCAATCGAGTGTTCCCGCGGCTATGACCGAAGCTACCCAGACGATGAATACGCAGTTGACGTAGGCGGCGGTGATGTCCAAGCGGGCGCGATTCTGGCGTTCCCAGGCGCTGGAAGGGTATCTGTGTATCCTTCCGTGGTTGGTGAGCTTTGTCTGCTTCACCGCGCTCCCCATGGTGGGTTCACTGGCAGTGTCCCTGACCAACTGGTCGCTGCTCTCGCCACCGCAGTGGATCGGCTTCGGAAACTACCGGCAACTGCTGGCAGACCCGCTCTTTTACACAACGGTGTATAACACCGCTTACATTACGTTTTTCTCACTTCCCCTGCGACTAACCCTCGCCTTGCTCCTAGCGCTCGGGCTCAATCAGAAGCTGCGCGGGGTAAACGTCTATCGGACGATCTGTTTCTTGCCCTCGCAGATGCCGGTGGTAGCAAGCGCGCTGATCTGGCTCTGGGTTCTCAACCCGGACTTCGGCCTGGCCAACGTCCTGCTCACCTTCCTCGGGCTACCTCCTTTGAAGTGGCTTTTTGACGTCAACCTTGCCAAACCGTCGATTGTCCTGATCAGCCTCTGGGGCGGAACCGGGACCGCGATGATCATCTTCCTCGCCGGATTGCAAGGGGTACCGGAGAGCCTCTACGAGGCGGCCAGCATCGACGGCGCTGGACGATGGACACGCTTCGTAGCGGTTACTCTGCCGATGATCAGTCCGGTGATCTTTTTCAACCTGATTATCGGGATCATCGCATCGTTTCAGGACTATTTCGCACTCGTCTACGTTACGACCCAAGGAGGACCGGCAAACGCGACGTTGATCTACATCATCTACTTGTTCTTCAAAGGATTCCAGGATTTCCAGATGGGGTATGCCTCGGCGTTGGCCTGGCTTCTGTTCTGCGTCGTGGTAATCCTGACCGCCGTTCAGTTTCTGGCGGCCCGCCGCTGGGTCTATTACGAAGTGTCAGAAGGCAGATGAGCAGTACAACCCGCTCGGTGCTGAGCACCATCGAGTCGCCAAGCACCGTCGCCCGCCGACTTTCCGTCGTCCGTCGACACTGGAGGCAGCTTGGGCTCCATGTGATCTTTCTCGCAATTTCTGTGCTCTATCTTCTCCCATTGTTATGGATGCTGTCGACCAGCCTCACCTTGAGCGGTCGTGAGTTGTCGATTCCGCCCCACTTCATCCCCGACCCCATCGTCTGGCACAATTACCTGGAGGCCGTCACCGTCGAGCCCATGCTGACGTTCCTCCGGAATACCCTTCTGATCGGCGTGACTGCGACCTCGGCGGGGCTGCTTTCGAGTAGTCTCGCCGGTTATGCCTTCGCGCGACTCCGTTTCCCCGGCCGTGATCTGCTTTTTGGCGCCTGCTTGGCGACCCTCATGCTTCCCGGTGTGGTCACACTGATTCCGCAGTTCCTGGTTTTCAAGGAGGTCGGCTGGATCGGGACCTTTTGGCCCTTGATTGTGCCACCCAGCCTGGGGGGCGGAGCCTTTATGATCTTTCTTTTCCGCCAGTACGCGCTCACGATCCCCTTGGAGATTGATGAAGCCGCGCGCGTTGACGGAGCAAACGCCTTCCAGATCTGGTGGAGTCTGATCCTCCCGTTGGCCGAGCCGGTCTTGGCGACGATCGCGGTTTTGTCTTTTATCTATCACTGGAACGACTTTCTCCAACCACTCGTGTACCTCCAGTCTCCCAAGCTGTATACCCTGGCGGTCGGCCTCAGTTTCTTCCAAGGGGAGTATCAAACCGAGTGGAATCTCATGATGGCTGCGGCAGCCCTGATGCTCTTGCCGATTGTGATTCTCTTCTTTTTCGCCCAACGATACTTTGTTCAAGGAATCGTGATGACTGGGATCAAGGGGTAGCCTGAAAACAACATTTGGAGGGAGACAATGGCAACCATGGCTGAGCTTCGAACTGGCGTTCGCAAGAGCTTCCCGGAGTTGAACGAGATCAAGAATGCAGAGCTCCGCGACAAAGTGGTGGAAGCCTGGGCATTCGCGCTCTCCCAAACCGAGTACACCTCGGTCGACGAGATCCGAGCGTCGGGCGGACCGACGACGCCGCCGATGAAGAAGGGTACCCAGACCGACCACATCCGCGGGGTGACTCGGGTGGCGCTGGCGATGGCCGACGAACTGGAGAAGATCTGCGGTCCATTGGGCATCGATCGTGATCTGCTCGCCGCTTGCGCGCTCTGCCACGACGTGGGGAAGCCGTTCGAATTTAGCCCGCGCAATCAGAAGCGCTGGCAAGACGATCCCGCCGCTTCCGGCTACCCTGCGATCCGCCATCCAGTCTACGGGGTCCACGTCGCTTTGACGGTTGGCCTGCCGGAAGCAGTTGCTCACACGGCGGGTGCGCACTCGGCCGAGGGCGAACGGATCCAGAAAAGCCTGGAAAACACAATCGTTCGCTTCGCCGATCACGCCTTTTGGCAGATCCTAGAACGCGCCGGCGCCCTCCAGGAGTGAAGAACAGCGCCAATCGTCAGCAAGAGGTTTGACAGACATGGCACGCGCCCAACGTCTCTTTCAGATCGGCTACGATGGCATGAACCACCTCTTGCTCCGGCGATTTCTCGCCGAGGGCAGCCTCCCTGCTTTCAAGGCGCTCCTCGACCGCGGCTCGCTCAATCGTCTGCTTCCGACGGTCCCGGCCTGGACGCCGACCAATTGGTCGAGCGTGGTCACCGGCGCCCCGTCCGGGAGCCATCGCCTCGGCGGCTGGACGGTGCGACCGAAAGATGCTCCCTGGGATACGCCGAGGACGATGTCCTGGGATTTCAACGCGTTAGGTGGCACCGAGACGCTCTGGGAGATCGCCGATCAGGCCGAGCGAAAGACGCTGATCACTCACTACCCTCCCGGCTCGTGGGGTGCGCCACTCCAGCATGGCTACGTCGTCGCGCCCGGTGTCCACGACGCGCCTTTCTCGTATGCGCTTTCCATGCGCTATTTCGTCACCGGCCGCAAAGGAGCCCAGACGAGCGTCGAGCAGCCGGGGGCAGTCTTCGGCAGCCGGAGCACTGACGTCGAAGAAGAAGGGGCGCCTCCCGGTAGCAGCGTTGTCCGCCTTGAATCCGCCTTGGCGGACGGCTGGTGCAACGTCTCCGATGGCGACCTCGTCACGATGTTGCCGATCGTCCGGCGCGGCGGAAAGCGGACCGATCAGCTCTTCCTCCTCGCTCGGCGTGGTGCAGCCGGTCACTTCGAGCGCGTCGCGATCTGCCGCCATCCGGATGGCTCGAGCGCGTTCATCGAGGTTCCCGCCAAGGGCTGGAGCGCTTTCGGCTATTTTCGCGTTGGCCCGGAAAAGAAGCAAGCCGCGGTGCGGTTTCGGATCATGCAGGCAGATCCGAGCGATGGAACGCTGCTCCTCGTCCGCAGCGTGGTCTACGGTACCGAGGGATTTGCCCAGCCGCCGGGCCTGGATCAGGAGATCCTCGAGACCTGCGGTCCTTTCTACGACTTCGCCGCCGTCAACATGGTCCAGGACGACGCTCACCTCGACGCCTGGCTCGACGAAATGCGGCTGATGGGCGAGTGGGAAGTGAACGTCGCGAAGTACGTTCAAAAGACCCGGGGCTGGGACCTCCATTTCTCCCACTGGCACCCTTTCGACTGGATCAACCACGCCAGCGTCAACTACCTGGATCCTCGAGGGCCGGAGTACGACCCGACGCGTGCTGAATGGCTGCTCGAAGCCCAGCGCCGGACCTATCAGCTTGCCGACGACATCCTTCGCCAGTTCCTCGAGCTCGAGCAGGACGGCGACCTGATCTGTCTCCAGTCCGATCACGGGATGGCGCCGACTCATCGCATGGGCAACATCCCTAATCGCCTCCAAGACGTTGGTCTACTGGTGCTCGCGCCTGACGGCCAGCCGGACTGGTCGCGCAGCCGAGCTTACGTCATTCCGGAGCGGGGCGCCGAGATCTACGTGAACCTGGCCGGCCGCGAGCCCATGGGCATCGTCCCTCCGGATCAGTACGAACGAGTCCAGGAAGAGATTATCGATGCGCTGCTCGACTGGAAGGATCCGCTCGATAATCGTCGCCCAATCGCCCTTGCCCTCAAGCTGCAAGATGCCCAGATCATCGGTTACTGGGGTGACATCAGCGGCGACGTGGTCATGGTGATGAACCGCGGCTACGGCTGGGGAACGCCCATCGGCGGTGGCACGATCGGAAAGTCCCGGACCGCCCTGCACGGCTCACAGATCCCGACGTCCGAAACGCCCGAGCTATCCAACATGGCCTGTTGCATTCTCTCCGGGCCCAGCGTCAAAATTGGCTACGAGCGCGATTGGCAGCGCTGGGGATTGATGCGCATGGTCGATCTGGCGCCCACCTTCGCCCATCTGCTCGGCTTGCGTACTCCCCGGCACAGCATGGGCGCGGTGCTCTGGGACCTCCTCGAAGAGTAGGGAAAGCGGCAATGGAATACACGAAGCTTGGTCGCACCAACCTGACCATTTCGCGCCTAGGGCTGGGCGGCGCTCCACTCGGCGGTCTCTATGGACGCGCAGTTACCGGCGAGCAGGCCACCGCGACAGTTCATCGCGCGCTCGACCTTGGCATCACCTTTGTCGATACCGCTCCCGGGTATGGCGACGGGCAATCCGAGCGATTGATTGGCGAGGCCTTGACGAGCTATTCAGGACCTCGGCCGATCGTCGCCACCAAGGTTGGACGCTACCCCCGGGAGTTTGATTACAGCTACGATCAGACCTTACGAAGCGTCGAGGCGAGCCTCGAACGGCTTAAGGTTGACCATCTCCCGCTCGTCTACCTGCACGCCGTCCAATTGGCGCCCTCCGTCCAGCACGTTCTCGGGCCGGGCCGCGCGCTCCCGGCCCTTCGCCGCCTCCAGTCCGAAGGCGTTATCGATTACGTCGGGGTCGGCACGCCGTCGCCGATCGTCAGCGAATACATCGCCAGCGGCGAGATCGACGTGGCGCTGGTCGCCAACTGTTACGATCTGCTCGACCACTCGGCCGCTGATCTGATCCTTCCCCTGGCCCAGCAGCATCAGGTGGGGGTGGTGATCGGCGGTCCCTATGGGACTGGGATCCTGGCGGCCGGTGCCGTGCCCGGCGCCAAGTTTAAGTATCGCGATGCCCCGCCGGAGATCCTCGAACAGGTGCGTGGCTACGAGCGAGTCTGTCGCGAGTTTGGAGTTTCCCTGAAAGCAGTAGCGATTCGCTTCTGCCTGCGCCATCCCGCCGTGGCGGCAGTGATTCCCGGCGCATTCGTCCCACAGGAGGTCGAAGAAACCGTCGCGGCCTTCAGCGAAGCCATCCCAGAAGACTTATGGGATGCGCTAGGTTGCTCTCTGCCTTAAAAGGCAGGAGCAGGAATCGGGCTAAAGCTCGAGCGCGCGTAAGCGCCTCAAGGAGTTCAGTCCGATTCCTGCTCCTGATGCTATTCAGGCCAGAGAGCGGTCTCTTATTCCATCAACACGTCGGCAATTAGCGGTGGCCAGTCCGGCATGCCGCAATCCGGACAACGAGTCCGGATCGCCTCGAGCCCGGCAAGAATCTCGACGGGCTTCGGCAATTCGTGGCGTTTGCCGCCTTCCCAGATGCCCCACACGTCGCCAAAGCGATCGGCGACGAGCAGGGAAGGTGCGCTGAGGCCGTGCGCTCGCGCGGCTGTGCCCCGAGGATCACTCAAGAGCGGAATCAGGCGCTCGATCTCGCCGAGGAAGCGATTCGACGTCGACGGTTCGTCCGGCCCAACGTCGATCACCAGCGTGTCTTCCTCACGGCACCGTGGAGCATTTCGCGCGAGTAAACGCAACGTCTCGCGGCAATCGCCGCAGGTCACGCCGTGATGAAAGAACACGACGACGTTCACCCACTGCTGATAACGTCGAAGATTGACGATCTGTTGATCGGCACCGTGGAGAGCAAACGGGCGAAGCCAGCGGCCGGCTCCGGGACCGTGAACGCCCGGCTTGGCTGGACGAGCGACCGGGAGGGAATGAGTCGCCGTGGCGCGGCACGCGGACATCGGCAACGTCGCCATGGCAAGCACCCTTTCACTGGAGTTGCCATTCAGACTAGCGCACCAAGCCACCGTCGTCAAGAGCAAAAGCGCTTGCATTTGACATGCGGCCCACGAGTTGTTACATTCGCAATAATTAATCCATTGGTTTATCTATCGGTCTCGATGGCATCAATCCTTCTCTGAATAATTTGCAAAATGCCCCGGAGGCTCCATGTTTGACTCGATCGCGACGTCCCGGCGGTCGTTCCTGCGCGGCCTGGCGTCCAGCCTGCTCATGGGAGCCAGCGCGGCGGTAGTTGCTTGCAGCGCGAGCCCGGCTGCTCCGCCGACCGCGGCTTCGGCTCCCACTGCTCCGGCGAGCGCGCCCACCAAAGTCACCACTCCTGCCAGCACGACGGCCCCGGCCGCCGCACCAACCTCCGCTCCGACGGCGGCCTCGGCTGCCACGCAGCCCACCATCGCCGCCACGGCTCCTGCCAAGACGACCGGTCCGGTCGAGATCTCCTACGTCACCTGGTGGCTACCACCGCTCAATTATGGAACCGGGACCAATCAGGCCATTGGGAATTACCAGAAGGCGAACCCGAACGTGACCGTCAAGATTATTCCGGTTCCCGGCCCGCCCGCGGCCCAGCTCCAAAAGCTGCAAACCTTGCTCGCCGCCGGCACTCCTCCCGACATTGCGCTGATGCGTCCCTTCCACCAAAACGCCTTCGCCGCGAAGAACGTGCTCCGCCCGGTCGACGATCTCTTCAAAACCGACCAGGGTTTGAATCGTGACGATTTCTGGCCGCAGACGATGTCCCGGCTCACCTACAAAGGCAAGTTGTCCGGCTTGCCGGCCGAGATGTGGGTCAGCTTCATCATGTACAATCTCGACCTGCTGAATAAGGCCGGGGTCAAGCCACCGCCGAGCGACTGGACCTGGGATCAATTCCTCGACCTCGCGACGAAGCTGACCCAGGCAAGCGGAGCGAACAAGCAATACGGGTGCAATCAACCAGATTGGGAAATGGTCGTCTGGTCACAAGGAGGGAACATCCTTAATGGCGACGAGACCAAGTGTATCCTCGACCAGCCACCGGCCCCCGAGGCGATTCAGTGGGATGCCGACTTGATCCTCAAGAGCAAGGCCGCGCCCGGCCCCGATGCTCTGCAAGGCCAGAGTCCCCAGTCGATGTTCGAAACCGGCCGGGTCGGTCTTTACACGATCGCCAATTGGTACATTGGCGACGCGAAAACCAACGCGAAATTTCCCTGGGACATCGCTCTGATGCCGTCTGGAAAGATCGGCCGCGTGCCGGTGGTCCAGGGTGCCAATTACGCGGTGATGAAAGACGCGAAGAACAGCGACGCGGCGCTGGCCTTCATGAGCTATATGTCCGCAGGCGACGGCCAGAAGACAATGATCACTGGCACCGGTCTTTTCCCTACCGTGAAATCGCTGGCAAAGCCGGAGTTTCTCACCAACTACAAGCCCGAGTGGATCACCCTAACTCTTGACTCGTTGAAAACCGCACGCGCCCGGAATTTCGTTCCGCAGTACGACGAGATGTCAAACGAATTCGACAAGGAACTGTCCATTGTCTGGACCGGCAAACAGACTGCGGCCGAAGCAATAAAGAAGATCGTTCCAGTCGTCAACCAGATCCTTGCTTCGTCACCGTGAGGTCTCGAAGAATCCATTGCTGGCAGGTATCTCCCCTCCTCGTCTCTCAGTTCGGCGCGACTCGCGGCGGCAGGCGTCCCTCGGTACGCACCACCTCGTCAAGCAATAGCGCGATCAGTTCAGCGCGGATTCCTTGCATCGCTGGATCGCCCCATCGATTGACGAACTCATCCGGATCCTCCTGTAAGTCGTAGAGCTCGCCGTAGGGGCGGCCCGCATAGTAGGTGAGACGGTAGCGGGGGGTGCGCAGTGTCTTCAGATGCAATCCGGGGTTGAAGCGAGACTCGTACTCGATGAGAACGTGCGAGCGCCCTGAGCCCTCGCCGCGCAGCAGCGGAAGGAGAGACTGTCCCTGGACGTCCGGCAGCGTGCCCGGCCGCGCTAGCCCACCGGGGTGCTGGCCAGGTTGTGGCGGCCAGGAAGTGTACGGCACCCCCGTCAATTCGCACACCGTCGGCGCGAAATCGGCCAGGCTGATGAGATCATTCACGCTCCGTCCCGCTTCGCCCAGAGTTGGAAAGCGGACGACGAAGGGGACCCGAATCGCACGGTCATAGTGCCAGATCGCGTAGCCGTCCGTCCAGTGGTCCCCGAGCATATTCCCGTGATCGCTCATGAACACGACCAGCGTGTTATCAAGCTCCCCGGTTCGTTCCAAAGCCTCGATCACCCGTCCGACGTTGACGTCGATCAGCGAGACCAGCGCGTAGTAGTAAGCCTTCTTGAGTTGTTCGTGCTCATCTTGACGTGTTTCATTTGCCCGCTGCCCCGGACCATACGGTCGCCAATCGGCGTACGGGCTGTCGACCTCGCCCCGGAAGTGCGGCGGCTTGTCCCGCGTCTCACCTTCCCGACGTCGGGGCAGGGGCATCTCCCGGGGATCGTACATCTCGGCGAAGGGCATCGGAGGGCAAAGTGGCCCGTGCGGGTCCGGGAAGGACATCCAGAGACAAAAGGGCCGCTGGCCGGCGGAGTAGCGGCTGCTATCGTAGGGCTCAAGGAACTCGACCGCCCGGTCGCCCACGTAGGTGGAGCTGTGCAATTCGACCGGAAGCGCCGACTTCCAGCACTCACCCACGGGCTCACTCAACGCGCGATCTCTATCAAGCAAGGGCACGGCATCGGGATGCTCGCGATAGAGCCAGGCGCCGTAATGCCCGGCGGCTTTGCTGTGTGCGCAGGTGCGTGCCTGCTCCCGGAAGCCAAAGTAGTGGCGCCCGGTCATCTCCGAAGCCCGCACCGGATCATCCCAATCGAAGACATGGTCGGGTGAGTCCGGGGCATTGTAGTGGACGTCGAGGTGGCCTTTGCCGACGATTCCCGTCCGGTAGCCGGCGGTCTCAAGCACAGTCGCGAGCGTCGTCGTCTCGTGTGAGATCCGGACACCATTATCCCAGAGACCGTGTGCGTGCGGCCAGCGGCCCGTGAGCACGCTGGCCCGAGCGGGCGAGCAGAAAGGATTGGTCGTGTAGGCGTTTGTAAACCGGATGCCCTCCCGGGCGAGTCGGTCGATGTTCGGAGTCTGGACGATCTGGTTCCCATTGCACCCCAGGGCATCCCAACGCAGCGCATCGGCCATAATAAAGAGGATATTTGGTCGATCCTTGCGTGTTACCGATTGACGTCGTTCAGGCATCGCTCACCTCCGAAAAATGGCGTTGTGACCTGCCACGGGCGAACGCACGATATCACCGGGTCGCCCAAAACGCGATTGGTTGTCGCTCCATCGTGCAACCTGCAGACGTCACTCTCCCAATCTCACCTCACACTGGCGACGGGCCGACTCGTAGAGTGCATCGACCATCGCTTGCACCTGAAGCATTTGGGGACCTGTGATGAACGTCGGCCGGCCAGTGCGAACCGCGTGCAGGAAGTCGCGAGCAACGGCGAGAAAATAGTGATCCGCCGGTTCAGACGGTCGATCGGGGGGCGTTCGGTCCACGATCTGACCGTCACCATCCCAGCGCACAGCGAGGGGACGATGTTCAGCTACCCCATACTCGGCGAGGAACTGAATGCCAATGCGACGGTGAGTCGGATGCTGCAGCCAATTCGCCTCGAGAGACAGGGTACTCCCGTCAGCGAAGCGGAGGAATCCAACGGCAAAGTCCTCGACGTTATCGGCGGTGAGGATGCGTGCCCCCTCGGGAGCGTTCGAGAATGGCGGTGGAGGAACGCGCAGCCGTGGTGCCTTGGCGAACGTGGAAGCAGAGACGGTGACCACGTTCGGATTCCCCAGGATCCAGAGCGCTAGGTCGAGCCAATGCACAGCGGTGGCAGCGATGACCCCACCACCCGCGAGCGATCTCTGGAGAAAGTGCGGTGACGGCGGCAGCTTCCAGACATGCCCGCACCAAAGGCGGGTATGATACACCTGTCCGAGGTCGCCGCGCATGACTATCGAGCGCAGGTAGTCAGACGCCGGCACATAGCGGTGCTCTAATCCCATCGTCAGGATGCGACCGCCCTCCTCGGCGGCGGTCACCATCTCTCTTGCTTCGGCCAGATTCATCGCGAGCGGTTTCTCGCAAAGGACGTGAGCGCCTGAGCGAAGGGCAGCCATCACGTGTGCCCGATGGAAAGCGGGCGGCGTGGCGATACTCACTGCATCCGGTCGCTGATCAGCGAGCATCTCTTCGTAGTCGCAGTACCATCGCCCGCTGGGCAGCGTTTCTGCCGCTGACTTCGCTCGCCCTTCATCGCGATCGCAGACAGCGACCACGTCGAGATCCTCGCCTGCCTGGATGAGCTTCTGATACGCCTCGAGATGTCCATGTCGGCCGTGATCACCGCATCCGACGAGCGCAACTCGCAGTGTGCTCATTCTTCCTCACTTCTTGTCGTCCCGGTTCGCCCCGGAGCGCAGATCAGCCACGCACTGCCCCCGCGAGGAGGCCGCCGATCAGGCGGCGTTGGATCAAGGCGAAGCCCACGATCGGTGGAATACTCGCGATGATTGCCGCTGCGGCCATCGATCCCCAAGCGGTATAATACTCACCGGAGAAATTCGCGATGGCAACGGTGATCGGCCAGAGATTCTGGTCACGCAGAAAGAGGATCGCGAACACAAACTCGTTCCAGGCGGTGAGCATGCCGAGAACCGCTGCGGCGGCGATTCCCGGGAGCGCCAAGGGCAGCACGACCCGCAGCAGCGCCGCGATCGGCGAGCATCCGTCGATCCAGGCCGCCTCTTCGAGCTCGCGCGGGATTGTCTTGAAGTATCCGTAGAGTAACCACGTGCTGAACGGCGTGACGTAGCCGACGAACAGGATGATCAGCCCGGGGTGCGTGTTGTACAGGCCAAGCGTCTGGAGCGCCTGGAACAGAGGGATGTAGGTCGCGACACCCGGAAACATCTGGGCGACCAGAATGACGACCATGAGTTGGTCTTGAAAGCGAAAGCGAAAGCGCGCGAATCCATAGCCAGCGAGCGCCGCTACCGATATCGCCACGATGATCGTACCCATCGTTAGCACAACGCTGTTCTTCAGATATCGCGCCACCGGAAATGCTTGCCACATCTCGACGTAGTCGATGAGCGTCACGTGCGGGGGAAGGAGGACCGGCGGCTGACGCATAATGTCCTCGGGAAGACGGAACGAGATCGAGATCGTGTACAGGGCCGGCAGGGCTATCGCCAAACAGCCCAGGCCGGCGACGATGGTCAACGTAAGTGCGCCGATTCGGGGGCGGGCCGCAGTCATCACCTGATCCTCCTACACTTCCTCAATCGACTGCCGACGGAGCAGCGTCAGATAGAGCGTGCTGAAGCCAGCCAGGAAGACCACGACGAGGAGCGCGAGCGCAGCGCCGCGGCCGAAGCGCAAGAAGAGGGTCAGCGTTTGGTAGATCAGGTAAGACAGAACCATTGTCGCGTCCGCGGGACCTCCCTGGGTCATCACCAGGATCACGCCGAAGTCATTAAAAGCGCCAATGAATACAAGCAAGCAAACGATCATGCCAATGAACCAAAGCCGTGGCACGGTGATGTAGCGAAAACGCTGGAAGCGCGAGGCTCCATCCACCATCGCCGCCTCGTAGAGCTCGCGCGGGATGCTCTGCAGACCCGCGAGGAACATGATGTAGGCGAATGGGAAGCGCCCCCAGGTACTCGCCAGGATGATCGCAATCCAGGCGCCCATGGGGTCGCCCAACCAACCGTCTCCAGTGACCTTGAAGCCGAGCGGTGAGAGGATCAGAAGATTGATGAGATGCGCCAGGTAGCCGAAATTGGGGTCGACAAGCCAGCTCCAGACCCGGCCAACAATGATCCCTGAAAGCACCCACGGCAACATCACAACGATGCGGTAGAGGTCGCGCAGGGGAAAATTCTCGTTGAGGAGGAGCGCCCAAGCAAGGCCGACGGTCGGCGCCAGGACAGCCATAATCAGAGCGAAGCCGAGTGCGCGGACGACCGCAGCGTAGACGTCCGGATCCGTGAGAATGAACTGGTAGTGCTCCAGCCCGACGAAGGCAAACCGTTGCGGGCTGGTGAGAAGTCCGTCCTCAAGACTGAAGCCGATGTTGGCCACCGCCGGCGCGAACACGAGTAGCAGGACGACGAGCATGGCCGGGCCGATGAAGAAGTACGGAACCAGGCGATCCAGTCGACGCTGAGTGCGTAGGCCGGTCGCGTGGGCGAGACTAGACCGGTGCGATCGTGCCTCAAGCATCGTGTTCATTTCTTGAAGAGCTGCTGCGCCTTCGCGACACCTTCGTCGAGCGCCTGCTGAGCACTCATCTGCCCAACGAACGCCTTCGACACCGCGAGTGCGTAGATGCTCTGAGCCTCTCCAATTACCGTACTGTAGGGCCAGGGGACTGAGTGCTCGAGCTCGTACTCCATCGCATCATGCCCCCAGACCTGCTGCCAGCGCGGATCTTTGAAGGCCGACTGAACGACGGGAGGAAACAGCAAGCCCGGGGTGATGGCTCGCTCGATCGAGGTCTGCTCGTTCATCAGAAATTGGATCAACTGAAACGCTGGCGCCTTGTTCTTGCTCTGGGCAGTGATCGTGAGCATCACATCGTCACTCAGAGTGGCCGGAGATGCGGATCCGGTTGGTTTCTCTGGCTGGGGCAAAGGCAGGAGTTGCCACTGCGCCAGCAGCTCGGGCTTCTGGAGGCGACCGGGCCAGTTTGCCGCTAGCCCCATCACGGCGATTCCTGACCGGAACGCGTCCCCTTCTTTTCCCGCGTCCCAGGTATCCATTCCTGGGACCGTGCTTCCGTTCTTCTTCATATCGATGAAGAGCTGGAGGGCCTCCACGTTGGCCGGATCGTTGAAGGTAAACTTACTGAGATCTTCGTTCATGAAGCGGCCACCGTTGACCAGGACGAACGGATAAACGCGGTAGGCCGAATCGATCGCCTGTCCCATGGCCGCCCCCCAACCGTACCGCTTCCCGGGCACGGTCGTCGCCTTGGCCACCGCGACCAGATCCGTCCAGGTCTTCGGCGGACTCTGCTTCGCCTCTTCCAAGGTTGCCTTCTGATAGGCGAAGCCGAAGACCAGACCATACCATGGCACCCCGTAATGCTTGCCCGATACCTCCACGGTCTGCAGCCGCGCCGGCACAAAGATCTGGCTGTAGGTCTTCCACCCATCGAGGTCATCCATGACGGCCAGGCCATGCATGCCCGCGCCAATTTCCGCCGAGAAGCTGGAGTGCAGGATCGCCAGATCGGGTGGCTGACCGGCGACCAGCCGCGTGATCAGCACTTCACTTTGCGTGTTCCACGGCAAGTCGGTGCGCTTGACAGTGATCGACGGGTTCGCTTTCTCGAACCCCGCGACGCGTTGGCTGATCCACTTGCCATCCGGGCTGGTGGTATCTGCCGCGCCCGAGTACATGAACTCGATCGTAACCGGTCCGCTCTGGGCCGGCGCTGGCGTCGCGGTGACGACGATCGTTTTCTCCACCACCTGGGTCACTGGCACCTGCTGCTGGACGATCTTGGTCACTTCGACCGTTCTTTCCCCTGGCGATGATTGGCAAGCCGTCACGATGGCTCCCATGCTGACGGAGCCGAGAGCGAGCGCGAACGAGCGCAAGAGAGCGCGGCGCGTAACTGAGCCACCGTTCATCCTTCCTCCTCCTGGACGGGTTATTCGGTCCAAACCACGGCGCGCTGAAACGACCGACCCGCAGCGCCAGGCTGCGGCTACTCAGAGAGAAGTGTCTTTATGTTAGCCCAAGCTGCTTCGCTGTCGAAGAGGTCCGTGCTGAGCAGACTTCATTACCTCGCATCACCACTAACTCGAATGTATTTGTATTGATGGGATCTGAACATTACACCACTGGCGTATACTAAACACAGTGTCAGGAAAGAAACAACCCCTGTACCGACGTCAACCTGTCGTCTGACTGACATCGCCCTGACTTGTGAACCTACTTGCCGCCAATCCTCGCTCGCCACGATGGCGACGCGATGCCGAGATAGACCAAGGAGTCCATTTGAGCGAATGGTCCCAGTTTGAGAAGTACACGCATGACGCGCTCACGCATTTGTATGATCTTCCCTACTTGCGTGAGCATCCCCTGACCCGATGGGTTGGCCCAATCGCGGGAAGCGACGAGCCGGGCCGGGTGCTTCGGCGAATGATTCTGGACGCGATTCAGGACACGAAGCCGCCCCCGGACTCGCCGCACGACACCGCAGCGGCCGCGCGCTATCAGTTCCTCTACTTGCGTTACGTGAAGGGACGGTCAATGGATGAGATCGCGCGGCAGCTCTCGTTGGGCGAACGACAGCTCTATCGACGTCAGCGCGACGCCCTCCACACGGTCATGGTGACGCTGGCACGCAAGCTGCGGGTCCCGTGGCCCAACGAGGACGCGCCGCAAGCCGTGGCCAGGCTAGTGAAGCCGCCGTCGGTGGGGGACGAGACGATCGCCTCGGACGTGGATCGGATCGGTACGGCCCCCGCGACCACGCCGATCGACCTGCGATTGGTGGTCCAAGGAGTACTGTCCACCGTGGCACGTCTGACCCAGGACGATCGTCGAACGGTCGTGCTCAAGACGGGCCCCGGTCTCCTGTTGGTCGCGGCCGATCGGGTGGCCGTTCGGCAGGCGATGCTGGGGCTCTTGATGTTCGCATTGGATGCGTCGCGCGAGGGAGAGATTCTGCTCACCGTGAACCGGTCCGGTCCGCGCGTTGATTTAGTGGTCCGACTCCGGACGGAAGCTGGACTCGCTGGGCCGACATCGACTGGGGGCGACAGCAACCTCGTGGTGTGCCGACGACTGATGGAGCTCCAGGGGGGCGAGGTATCCTGGCGGATGGAAGGATCGGATCTGGTGATCGTGAGCAGCCTGCCGGTTGCCAGTCCGCAGTCGGTGCTGATCGTCGACGACAACGCCGACACGCGCAGAACTTTCCGTCGCTACCTGGAAGCGCACGCGCATCGTGTTCTCACGGCCTCGACGGGAGAAGAAGCCGTCCGCGTGGTCGCCGAAGAGCGTCCTGACGCGGTAGTTTTGGACGTGATGCTGCCATCGGTCGATGGTTATGAGGCACTCCAATCGCTGCGCAGCGATCCGGTCACCGCGAACGTGCCTGTCATCGTGTGTACGGTTCTCCAGCAACGCGACCTGGCACTATCGCTGGGGGCCACGGAGTTCTTGGCGAAACCCGTTACCCAGGGAGATCTGCTGGCTGCTCTCGATCGCTGCTGGTCGCGTTGAGGGTGTCAATGCTTACTTTCAGCAGTCGGACGAGCTCGGCGACGGTGAGCGCGCTGCCGCGAGTGATACCGAGCATGCCGGTCGTGATCACCTCTTCTTGCTCGCCGCGCGCGGTCAACACCACGACCGGTACGTCTCGCAGGCTTTCGTCCGCGCGGATTTCTTCGAGCACCGTATACCCATCTACCTGAGGCATCAACAGGTCGAGAAGGACGAGGTCAGGGCGGCGCTCGCGGAGCGCCGCCAGTCCCTCCGCTCCCCCATACGCGGCGCGGACCTTCGTCCGCCGGGAGGTCGACGCGATCATGCGCGTTAAGAGATCGACCAGATCCGGATCATCATCGATGACCAGCACGTCGTGAATCGACGGACGTGACTTGCAAAGCAAACGGGCGATCTGATCGCGCAGGATCGGCTTGACCAGGTAATCACGGACGCCCAGCTCCGCGGCCAGGTGACGACGGCCGGGGAGAGGACAGAGGAGAATCGGAAGATCACTGATGTGAGAGCGTAGTTGCTGGGCGCTCCGCCACATCGCCGATTCGGTGGGCCCGGTGAGCACGACCGCGCAGATCGCGTGATCTTGGCGCAACCGTCGCACCTTGACGATGCTATCGGCGTGCAAGACATCGTAGCCGTCGAGATATCGCTGTAACAGATGAGCGGGCTCGCGGTCATCATCGTAGACGATGATGGTTGGGTACGTGGCATCTCGGCCCACCGGACGTGCCCACGTCTCCCATTCCTGACGAAGAGGCACGCTGGCGACGTTATCACAGAGGGGGAGGGTGAATCGGAAGCTGCTGCCCTGCCCGGGAATAGACTCGACCCACATGGAGCCACCGTGTAACTCGACGATACGTTTGCTGATTGTCAATCCCAGTCCACTGTGCCCGGTGTGGTGATCGCCGGGTGCCCCGACCTGGCGAAATTCTTCAAAGACGCAAGTTAGCTCTTCTTCCGGGATGCCCAGCCCGGTATCAGAAACCGTGACGAGCACGTGCTGACCATCAAGCGTCGCGCTCACCTGAACACCACCCGCGTCTGTGAATCGCGCGGCGTTACTCAACAGGTTGATCAAGACTTGACGAATCCGAGCTCGGTCGATTGACACGGGCGCGAGATCAGGCTGCACGTTGACACGGAGATAAAGACCCTTGCGCGTGAACAGTGGCTCGACTACAGCGGCTGCTTCGCGGACCAATGCATCGAACATGACGGACGCGCGGGCGAGTCCCATGCGCGCGGCGTCAATTTGAGCCAAGTCGAGAATGTCGTCGATGAGCGAAGAGAGGTGTCGGGCATTGCGATAGATCGTGTCGATGTCACCTTGAAAGGTTGCGATGTCGCTGTTGGTCTGAGTGCTATCCATGCCGACTGCCATCAGTTCGCTGAGGCCGAGGATCATGTTCAAAGGCGTCCTCAGTTCGTGAGAGATCGTGCTCGCGAACTCGGTCTTCAGTCGGCGGGCCTCCTCGGCGGCGCGACGGGCTCGCTCCATCTCAACGTTCATCTTTTCGAGACGGTCTTGGGCGAGGTTGAGACTCTTCACGACCCGTACAAGCTCAGCTTGTTGCCGACGCGCCCGGTCGGCTTCACCTTCCGCCCGACAGTATTCTGTCCACGACCACCGGAGCGCGAGACGGATCGGCTCGGAAGCAAGCCAGGCGACCGGGAGGTACGCCCAGGTGAGCGCGATGATCGCCGTGAAGCCCTCTCCGGTGAAAGGACCGCCGAGCGCCCGGGCGGTGAAGAGGTCGGCAGTGACGACCACTGCGGCGAAGATGCCGCCAGGGAATCCGAAGAAGATGATCGCAAATGGAACTACAAGCGGGGCCAGGCCAACGACCCAATGGAGAGGCGCGATCCAGAGGCTCCCCGACGCGAGGGCGATGAGACCACAGATGAGCGATGCGCCACCGACCATCGTGCTCCATCGGCTGGCGATCAAAATAGTGATCGTGACGCCGTAAAGCGCGAGGACGGCGGTCGTCACCCAGTCCTCGGTGCCGCTCGGATGTGCAAAGGAGAACATGACGACGAACGAGGCGCACACGCACACGATGACCGAGACGAGGAGGACGTGCCGTCGAAGGTCATCGAGCCCAATATCCTCGTGGAAGCCCCGAGGGATTTCGTTCAGGTTTTGCATAGTGACTTACCTCTGGGCCGATATTCGTTTCGGAGTCGAGGCGAGTATATCGCTTCAGAGTATCGGTCGTCATAACGAATTTGGGATCTATCTAGCAGCCGGCCAGGAAGAGGAGAAATCGGCGCTCTTGTGCGTGCTGGGCTTGCGCGCGGATTGGGCTTGGCTCGGTTTGATGGACCCCTGATCCTTTGGGTGTGAGGAGCCCCGGACACGAATAGGAGGTCCCGAACCGATGGGGAAACCGAGCCACGCACCCTCCGCCCCGGAGTTCCGGGCGCGCGCGGTTGAACTGGTGCGCGTGGGCGGACTTGCGAAGGCCCAAGTCGCGCGCGCCCTGGGTCCGGGCCCAAGCCGCTAATCATCTGAGGGAGCGCATTCGTGCCAGCCATCAGACGAGCCGGGGCACTGACGGCAGCCCGCGCATCCATGTCGAGCTGCGCGCGACCGGGGAGCGGTGCGGACGCCGGCGCGTCGCCCGGCTGATGCGCGAGGGGGCTGCGCGGCTGCCCGTACACTTCCCTGGCCTTCGGGCAGCGGCGGCAGGCCGCCGGCCTCCTGCCCGCGATGGGCACGGTCGGCGACGGCGTCGACAACGCCGTCGCTGAGAGCTTCTTCGCGCCCCTCAAAGTCGAGTTGCTGCCCCGCGAGGTCTGGTCGATGCGGGCCGCCGCGCGTTTAGCGATCTTCGCGTTCATCGAGGTCTGGTCCAACCGCCAGCGGCGTCACTCCACGCTCGGCGACGCGACGCCGACCGAATACGAGGCCATTGTTAGGTAGGTAGTTATCGCCGAACATCAACCGGTCCACGAAACCGGATCAAGCCTACTGCCCGTTCGTTCACGCCGATGGACGACTTCGCCGCGCGTTGGCCGGGCGTTTTCCTCTGGAAGTCTGGATCGAGCATTACCACTCACTACCGCTTATCGCCCGACCAAGCGCCCACAAGATAGCTTTTCAGGACGCCGATTTCCAATGTCTCTTCGACCCCAGCTTCGACGGGATCGAGGAGCCCGAGATCGTCGACTATTTCCCATCGCGAACCGGTGGGTCGAGCCTGGCGAAAGCCACGCCGGGACGGCGGGTGACCGCGGAAGTATGGTACAATTTACCTCGGTGAGGCGTGGGCGAACACGCGGACACGGATGAGGGCTCTGATCACGGGAAGGCTACCCCCTAGGAGACAGCCGTTCGGACGTTCCGGAGTGCCCAGGCAATTCTGGATAAATTTGGACAAATCCGACTCGAAAACGGCCGGATACTGCTCGGACGCTACAGAACACCGGCACACCGTGGAATCAGAAATTGGCGTGATTCCTGGACAAACGGTGCCTGGGAGAGACGGGAGGAAACCCCTGGGAACCCTCCCCGCAGTATTCATATCTGTGAGGTCACAGGTTCGAATCCTGTCTCGCCCACCGATGCGCCTTTTTTTGCGAGCCTGAGACCTCCCGGTTGCTCTCCGTGTCCTCTCGCCAGGTCAGCGGTAGATCGTTGACGTGACGTGGAAGGCATGTCGGCATGACGGTGAAACGCCAGACCACGAAGTTCGCGGAGTGGCGGGAAGGGTTCTGGATCGCCCTCAAAGCACAGAATAACTCCCGACGAACCCTCTCTGACGACCGGACGACTTTTCTGTACCTAGAGCATCGGCACGCAGAGCGATGAGGGATGTGTCGTGGGATGGTCTAAGAAAGAGCGAAAGGAAAAGCGCGCGGAAAAGCACGCGGCGGAGCGATCGACACAAAATGCGATCCGCGGTGTCGGGAAGGACGACCTCACCGATACAAGCGATGCTGTCCTTCCCGGCGAATTCGCCAAAGCATCCAAGGTAGACAATGATAGGCCATCAGGGGCATCCTCGCTTTCGACTACTGACGCCGTGCCGACTGTGTCGCGTAGTGCACTCCCCTTGAAAAAGGTAGGTATCTGCCGCTTTGAGATCCCGGCGAGTGCGAGACCGTTCATGCGGGTTCCCGGCCTGCTGCTCGCCGACGAGCATTTGCTCGAAGATCTAAGCCGTGATCCTGCTCTGGAGCAGTTGGCGAACGTTGCTTCTCTGCCGGGTATCGTCGGCCGCGCGCTGGCGATGCCCGACTGCCACTGGGGCTACGGTTTTCCGGTTGGAGGCGTGGCGGCAACCCGGCGACGTGACGGCGTTGTCTCTCCCGGTGGCATCGGCTTTGACATCAATTGCGGCGTCCGACTGCTCCGTACTCCTCTCAACGAATCCGATCTCCTCCGCCGCCAGGAGAAGCTGGCGGATGCCCTGCTCGCAGCGATTCCCTCGGGTATCGGCGTGCACGAAGGGCTGCCGATCGACCAACGGGAGATCGAACGTATCTTGAGTGAGGGTGTCCCATGGGCCGTCGCACATGGCTACGGGATACCATCCGACCTCGCCGTGATCGAGTCCGGCGGTCGCTTGCCCGGCGCCGATCCAGATGCAGTCAGTAAGCGGGCAATCGACCGCGGGTTTAACCAGCTCGGAACGCTCGGCTCAGGCAATCACTTCTTCGAGGTACAGGTCGTTGACGAGGTATACGATGCTGAAGCCGCGACGGCGATGGGGATCGAGGTCGGCAGCGTCTGCGTCTTCGTGCATTCTGGCTCGCGTGGACTTGGTCACCAGGTCTGCCAGGATTACCTTGACCTGATGGACGGGGCGATGCGACGATATGGGATCCAGCTTCCCGACCGGCAGCTCGCTTGTGCACCGATTGATAGCCCGGAGGGACGGCGCTACCTCGGAGCAATGAACGCCGCGGCGAACTTTGCTTTTGTTAACCGACAGGGGCTCACTCACCGCGCGCGGCAGGCCTTTGCCCGGATCTTCGGGACCGATGACCTGCCCATCGTCTACGATGTGGCCCACAACATTGCTAAGGTCGAGCGGTATCGCATCGACGGGCGTGAGGAAGAGGTCCTGGTGCACCGGAAGGGAGCGACCCGGGCGTTCCCGGCCGGCCACCCGGAGATCCCCACACGATACCATGCCGTGGGACAGCCGGTCCTTATCCCGGGGGATATGGGACGCTACTCCTTTGTTGCCTTGGGAACCGAGGTCGCAATGGTCGAGACCTTTGGGTCAATCTGCCATGGCGCTGGGCGGCGCCTTTCGCGCTCGGCGGCCAAGAAGCAGCTCCGGGGGATCGACATAGCAAAAGATCTCGCACGGCAAGGCATTTTAGTCCGGACGCCAAGCCCTGGCGCCCTCGCCGAGGAAGCGTCGGTGGCATATAAAGACGTCGCAGACGTGGTAGATGTTTGCGTGAAGGCGGGCATCGCCCGCAAGGTCGCTCGGCTACGGCCCCGGGTCGTGATCAAGGGATGAGGCGGACCGGCATACTCTCTCGGTCGGGCTATCGCCTGTTTCCACACACGGCCGACATTGGGCTGAGCGCATGGGCAGACAACCTTGCCGACGCCTTCGGCAAAGCGGTACGCGGGCTGACTGCGGTCACTTTCGACGTTCGCCGGGTCCGACCTCGTGAGACGCGCGAGGTCAGGACGACTGGGGACGACCTCGCCCAGCTACTCGTTGGACTACTGACCGAAGCATTGTTCCTCAAGGAAACCGAGGGGTTTCTGGCGGCCGGCGCCGAGGTAAAGATCCAACCGGGCCGCTTGTCAGCTTGTCTTCATGGCGAATGCTTCGATCCCGCGCGCCACGCTCGCATCGGCCCGGAGGTGAAGGCGATCACCTATCATCAGATCTCCGTTCACTGCGGGCCCCCGGCCCAGGTCCGGGTGATCCTCGACATCTGAGATCCAACAGTCCGATCTCCTGTGATGAGGCCACGTGGGCGGGGTAACCGCTATAATTTGAGACAATTGTCCCACGTGGTATAATGTAAAGTCACAAAGTCAGAGGAATCTCTGATAGATTTCCTCAATCGCGCGACGAACCGGAGAGTCGGGCGGATCCAGGTGTCGCTGGCGCTTTGACGCCAGAGGAACTTCCCCACACCTTTCCGGATCGCGAAAGCGTCCGGAGTAATCCAACCCATCGAAACAGCAAGGTGGGCCACGGCCGGCGTAAGCTGACCGTGAGGTCAAGTGCAACAGAGAGGAGACCAGCCGAAGGCCAGTAATGGCCAGGTGATGGGTGAAAGCTGGGAGTAAGACCCCAGGGCGGTCGGCGGAGACGTCGCCGCGCAGGCAAACACTGGTGGGTGCAATTGCGTTAGGCAAGCAGTCCGTTCATGGCGGACCGGGAGCATTCCCGAGACAGATGACACCCAATACAGAATGGGGGGTATTCGATCCTCCGACTCTCCGGACCGTCGACATAATCACCGATCACGAAAAGGCCAGGGGCGACACCCCTGGCCTTTTCGTGATCGGTGATGGCGCTTTTGTAGAGCGCCCGGCACGCTATTTGCCTTGCTGCAGATGTACCGCTGGGCGATCTCCTCTGTCGAAGCACGCTCGCGACCTTCGGAGGTGGGTGATGGGCATGGGAATGAGCCGGTTCCCGGATCCCTACGAGACTCGTGATGATCTCGGTCATGCGACCGTTTTTTTGGTTGCGCTGCTGATCCTGATCGGTATTGCGGCGATCCTTTTCTATGGAAACGCTTGGCTTTTTGCCCCGGTTAATCTGCAAACCCTCTCGGCAAATTCGCTGAAGTCCACTGTCCAGGTTCTGCCGACGAGCCAGGCGACGACGGTCGGTCCGCCGACGTTTACTGCGCCTACACCAGTTCCCCCGCTGGCCGGGATACCGATTCAGACACCCCAAAGCGGATCTTCACCGGCCAAGCCGCCGTCTGCGACGCCGACGCCAAGGCCATCCCAGACAGCGGCGGCAACGCCTTACCCCACGGAAAGGCCATCCCCGACTCCGACCAAAACGTCCGATATCGGCCATGTCGCAAACACTGGGGGCGATGGAGTCTATTTGCGTCATACGCCGAAGCTGGCTGACAAGTGGGTGGCCTTGCCAGATAACACGTCACTCGTTCTTCTCGGTGCTCAGGCAGAGGGCGATGGCGAGCACTGGGTGCAGGTTCGCGATTCCCAAGGAGATGTTGGCTGGGTGCCATCTCGCTACGTGGCTCAGTAAGCACTGCCGCCGTGATTTGACTTCTTGCCGCCTGTACGCCTATAATCCCAGCCGCTAAGCCATGAGAATTAATGGAGAGCGGTGATGGGGTCGCTGATTGATGCCGATTTGCACAATATTGTTCCGAATGTAAAGGCGCTATTCCCGTACTTATCTGATCACTGGCGAGAGTACATCAATCAATCAGCCTTTCAGGGGCCCGTTGACACATCTTATCCGAGAGGTTATCCGACGACGGCGCGTCCGGGCTCGAATCCGCCCGAGGGAGGACCGCCCGGCTCAAGCTTGGATACGCTGCGCCAGCAGGCTCTGGATGCCTGGGATGCCGAATTCGGCATTCTGAATTGCACTTACGCGATTGATAGCATTCACAATCCGGACTCGGCTGCTGCCATGGCTCGCGCGGTTAATGATTGGCAAATCCACGAATGGCTTGAGAAAGAGCCGCGTCTTCGGGCCTCAATCGTCGTTCCCAGCCAACAGCCCGAGATGGCAGCGGAGGAGATCGACCGTGTTGGTGATCATCCAGGATTCGTCCAGGTCTTCCTGCCGGTCCATAGCGCTATGCCATATGGGAATCGCCACTTTCATCCAATTTACGAGGCGGCGGTGCGCCACGATCTGGTCATTGGCATGCATTTCGGTGGCTCGCCAGGTAATCCGCCGACCGGGACCGGCTGGCCATCGTATTACATCGAAGAGTACGCCAACCAGGCCCAGATGTTTCAGACGCAACTCCTCAGCGTAATCGTTGAGGGTGTCTTCGACCGCTTCCCGACCTTGCGGATGGCGATGATCGAATCAGGTTGGACCTGGCTGCCGTCGTTCTTCTGGCGGATGGACAAGGAATGGAAAGGGCTGCGCCGCGAGATTCCCTGGAATCGTCAGTTTCCATCGGAGTACATCAAGGAGCATGTGCGTTTCACCATTCAGCCAGTCGATCCGCCGACAGATCTCCGCCAGCTTCGTGAGGTGATTGATCAGATCGACTGCGATGACCTGTTGATGTTCTCAACCGACTATCCGCACTGGCACTTTGACAAACCCGAAGAGGCGTTTCCGGTCACCCTTTCTGAGCACCAAATGCGCAAGGTCATGTCGGAGAATGCTCGGGCGTTCTATAAGTTGCCCGGCGTAGCTTAGTCCGATCTAGCCGTCGAGGGAATGCTTTTTGATCCGCGTGCCGTTGACATCTCCGCCCGAATAAAAAGCCGACCTGGCGGCATCACCGAGCGGCGAAAGACCTGTGCGATGGCCGAATCAGCAGTTTAATGGCTGACGGTTAATCACGCCAGTGCAGCCTCGACGAAGCGCAGCGCCATCTCAACTCGCCTGCGCCACTGCTTGGGTGATTCGAATTGCTGGAGCCAGGCATCGAACCCTAATTGAGCGATTTCTTCGGGATACTGGTCGGGAGTCTCCCATTCGAGCCCTTCCACCTCGTGCCGGGTGATTGAGCAACCTTCCCGAAATGGAGCAACCACCCCTTCACTGTAAAAAGAGAGGTCACGTGGTGGAGGCACCTGGAGAATGGCCTCCACCGCGCGACGGGTCCAGACGTAGCTCCCAGAGAATGCGTCGGCGCCGACCAGGCCAATTCGTGCCGCGATCACGCGATTTGCCAATCCTTCAGTCAAGGTTTGGCACGCTGGATGGCTAGCAAAGGCACGTTGGCTCCGTGCGAGCATCACCAGATCGGCCCGGCCCCATACCTCCGGTAAGCATCGCAACTCCTCGGGAAAGCGATGCAGCCAATGGATAACCCGATCGAGATCGCAGAAGTGAATACGTTCGACGGGCTGGTCGAGACCGAGCTGAACCATCGCCCAAAGACCACGATCCACCCCATCGGAGCCGTTCTCAACGCGCCAACCGGCCTGTTTGAGCGTGGCAATCGTACGAGAATCGGTAGATGGACTCGCCACTGCCAGCGCCTCGGAGTAATTGGCACGAACTTGCTGCCAAGACAACATCAAGGTATCACCCGGCATCGACAGACGCCGGGCCCAAGGGAGCAAGCGCGCCTCGGGATCATGGAGTGCGCTCAGCAATAGAGTAGACATGAGCCACTAAGCTGGGATCTCGTGCCGCGATCAGCCTGAATCACCAAGCGCAGCGCGAACCGTTTCCACGTCCGTTTCGAAGGCCGCGGCAATGCCCGGCAACTGGACACTGGCCGGATTGCGAAGTCCGGTTGCCCAGGCTCGTACCGTAACGACGTCCAGCCCCATCTTCCGGGCGAGAAAGCCGGCGCTCCAGCCGCGTTCCTCAAGCTGGGCGCGGAGCCACTTTCCGAATGGCCGATCTTCGGGGGCGATGGGAGGTGTTGGCGGTGTCGCCGGTCGCGGTACCTCCTTACGACTGCTCGTCACTGGCCCGATCGGGGTGATTCCTGATCGGGCCAGCTCCTCCCAAACCGCTGATGCTGGCATCTTTAGCGCGGCAGCGATCTTCTCAACTTGCGAGTCGGTCGGCGTGCGTTGCCCAGCCGTCCAGCGGTATACCGCCGATGGACGAACGCCAACCTGCTGAGCAAAATCGGAGACCATCCATCCTTGCGTCCGTAGTTGGTCGCGAAGCCATTGCGCAAATTGCTCGCGTGCTGTTTGACCCATCAGCATCTACCCCTCCAGGTATTCGGTGCAATCACTTTCTATAATCAGTTGTCAGCCCTGCCTTCGGCTGGACGGTTTGGGTGATCACTATTCTACACTATCTTCCCCCTGCCTGTGAACCAGGGCTTTATACTTTAATTGGTTTAACATTTTAGCGAGGTCGTTGCCGCTTGTCTAGGGGGTTGGTCGAAAATTGCATCGATTCCAGATCGAGAAATTCAAGATCAATAATTGTTGCGTCAGATTAGTCTGTTCGTTAGACTCCAAGCGGAGATTCTCGAGGAGGTGATGATGAGCGACCATCCTGTACCCCAGGCAGGCCAGCAAGCCCCGACATTTCGTGCTCCAGCTTCCACTGGCGAAGTTGATTTAGGTAGCTTAAAAGGATCTCAAAGCGTCGTTCTGTACTTCTACCCAAAGGCTGACACCCCCGGCTGCACGAGGGAAGCCTGCGCCTTTCGCGATGTGTTCTCTGAATATGCAAAGCGTGGCGTCGCCGTGATTGGAGTTTCGGCGGACACCGTTGAGGAACAGAAGAAGTTCGCGGAAAAGTACCATCTGAATTTCCCGCTTGTCGCTGACCCGGAGCATCGAGTTCTGAATGCGTACGGCGTCTGGGGAGAGCGGACTCGTCCGGACGGGACAAAAACCATTGGTGTGCGCCGTTGGACCTTCTTGATCGACAAAGCAGGCACAATCCGTAAGGTTTATCAGGATGTGAGCCCGGAACAGCACGCCGGGGATATCCTGCGGGATATCGAGCAGCTTGGGATCGCTTAAACGGACCCGATCGCGTATCTTCAGCCGAACTATTCAGGTAGGGAGAATGACATGGCAGTGACTCGAGAACGATTCGATCAGGGCATGACGTACGATCAATTTAAAGCACAGATGACCCGTAACCGCGATCGGCTCGAAGCCGCCGAGAGTGGCTTCACGCCATCACCGGCTGATCTCGCTGCCTTCCGCGGCTTGCCGAAGCCACTGAATGTCTTAGCAATTGCCGAAGACTGGTGTGGTGACGTCATCGCCAACCTGCCGATTCTTGGCAAGCTTGCCGCCGAAAGCGGTAAGCTGAACGTTCGGGTTTTTCTCCGCGACCAGAACTTAGATTTGATCGATCAGTATCTCAATCAAGGCAAATATCGGTCGATTCCGGTGTTCGTCTTCTTCGATGATAGTTTCCGCGAACTGGGCCACTTCATCGAGCGTCCGGATAGCGTAACCAAACTGCGCGCTGAAAAGCGTCTCGAGATCTATGCCAACAACCCCGAATTTGGCTCGCCAGACAGTCCAATTGATCAGCTTCCCGAAGACGTACGGGCGCGCTTGGCCCAAGAGATGGCGAAGATGCGCGAGGAAACCACGCCCTGGGCGAACAGTGAAGTCGTGCGGGAACTTCGGAAAATCATCGATCGTGTCCCCGCTGGTGGCTAGCCATGGTGAAACGGCCGGTGAAGGTCAAGATCACCTATTGCGCCGAGTGTGGTTACGAGCCACAGGCTTTAGCGCTGGCAGAAGCACTCATGAAGACCTTTGCACACAACCTCTCATCGATTGAGCTCATCCCCTGGTACGAAGGCTCCTTTGACGTATCGGTCGACGGCGAGCTCGTCCACTCAATGTACCGCGACGGTGGATTTGGAGACACGAGCAAGATCATCGAGGCGGTTAGAAGACATCTCGCCGAGGCATAAAGAGGAAGGAGGTCGCTCATGCAACGTTTGGCGGGGCAGGTGGCGATCGTGACTGGCGGAGCACAGGGGATTGGCGGCGCAACGGCGCGTCGACTCGCCGAGGAAGGAGCGAGCGTCTTGATCGTCGACGTCGACCAGGCGGCGGCCGAAGAAAACGTCAGGACGATTCGCCAGTCCGGGGGGGCCGCCGAGTGGGTTGTTGCCGACGTCAGTAAGCATGAAGATATCCGAAAGATGGTCGATGAAGCGGTCAGGCGTTTTGGAAAGCTGACGATCCTGGTAAACAATGCATACAATGCTGGCTTGGGCAGTAACAAGGGCTCGGCGGTCGACGTGAGTGAAGAATCCTGGGATTATGGCATGGCCATGCTGACCAAGGCAATTTACCTGGGCGTCAAGTACGCCGTGCCGTGGATTCAGCAGGCCGGCGGCGGCTCGATCGTCAACATTTCCTCGGTTCACGGCCTGCTGATGGCCCCCGATTCGTTGGTTTACGAGGCCGGCAAGTCGGCAGTGATCGGCATGACCCGGGAGATGGCGATTGACTTTGGGCCACTTGGAATTCGCGTTAATGCGATTTGCCCAGGACACATCGTGACCGAGCGCATTCGGCAGCGCATGTGGGATGATAATCCGTCCGGTCTGCGGTTTTTCGAGCAGCAGTACCCGGTCCGTCGCTGCGGAAAGCCAGTCGACATTGCAAATGCAATCGTCTTCCTCTGCTCGGAGGAGGCCTCTTTCATTACCGGCCACGCTCTCGTCGTTGACGGCGGTTTGTCAATTCAGCTTCAGGAGAACATCGGCGTTCATCTCGCCCGATACATCCAAGAGCATCCTGATACGAAGCTTCCTTGATCGAGCAAGGATCGGGGCGTTTCATCCGTAGTATCATGAACTGATTGCTCTTACTGGGCGTACCCGGCAAAAGGTAAGGTGAGTTCATGAGTCAAAGCGAAGTGTCCATCGCAACCTTTTCCTCGGAGACCGAGGCGCTCATGCTGAGGGAGGCATTGGAGAACGAGGGGATTCCCAGCGTACTTGTGCCACTTGCCTCTGGTGCGGGGGGGCTGGGTGCGACGGTGTGGCGACCGTTCGAGCTACGTGTCCGGTCTACCGACGTCAAACGAGCGCGCGAACTCATCGAACTGCTCAGGGACGAGACGTAAACGGCTGATCCGTTCAGTGCGAAACCCCGGAGAGCTTCATCACGTCTTGAAGCAGCGCGTTGAGTTCGCTCGCAATCTTTGTCTCACTGCTTGCCAAATTGTATTGTTCAGCCTCATCGCTGAAATGGTAGAGTTGGAGTTGGCCGTTCGCATCGTTTCGAATGATCTTCCATTTTGACGTCATCAATGATACGAACGCCTCGTCGGCAAGCTCGGTAAAGGCGTACTGATTGGCCGGGGCCGGGTTCCGCATGAGCTCTGAAGAGAGTGATCTCCCTTGCAATGGCTTGGTCGCGCGCAGGCCGGTGAGCTCTAAGAGGGTCGGCATCACGTCAATTAATTGAACCGGGGCGGCCACCGTCACTCCAGCCGGGAGCTTTTTCGGATAGTGGAAAAGCAAAGGAACGTGGATCTCGGTCTCATAGACCTTTAATCCGTGAACCCAGTCGCCGTGCTCACCGAAGCTCTCGCCATGATCGCCCGTCATCACGATAATTGTGTCATCCTTGAGCCCACGTCGCTCGAGCTCCTGAAATAAGTCGCCAAGCTGATTGTCAGTGTAGGCAATTTCTCCTTGATATAGCTCGACCAAGCGGCGCTGGTCGTCAGCAGTTGGAGTGATCTTATGGTTCTCGATGTCATGGATGGTTTGGACCGAGCCATCGATCTTGCCCGTGTACTTCAGTCCAAATAGGTGATCGTAACCGGCTGGCGGAGCATACGGATAGTGCGGGTCGAAGTAGTGAACCCAAAGGAAGAACGGCTCTTTGCCAGCGTACTGGTCTAACCACTTGAAAACTGCTTGGTTGGTCACGTCGGCGCGACCGTCCACCGTCTCTTCGAGCTTTTCGCTCGACTGGGTCGCGAGGTCGGCGGTATTAAGGATCGGGAGTTGGGATTTCAGATCGCGGTACACCGCGGCTAACTGTTCGAGACGCGGATCCGACAAGAGAAGGGGGCGATTGAGCACGTAGCCGTTGTAGGTCTTGAACCCCTGGTCGAACCCAGAAAACTGAGGGTCGAAACTCACCCAGCTATAGATGCCACCGGTGAAATAGCCATTGTCCGCGAAAACGCTGGCCAGTGTCTGGGTACCCGGACGAAGCTTGTCGACCATGTGAACTTTCACGCCATTGGTACTGGCGTACAGTCCGGTAAACAAAGCAGCGTGTGAAGGGTTTGTTTGGGGCAGTTGACAGATCGCTCGCGCGAAGCGAACCCCTTCTCGGGCGAGTTGGTCCAGGTTCGGCGTGTGGGCCTGATCAAAGCCGTACACACCGAGATGATCCGCCCGAACCGTATCGATCGTGATTAGTAGCACGTTCGGTTGCTTTGAGTGAATCGCGCTCGCCGGTACCACGGTCGGAGGTGGAAGCGGAGATGGCACAAGCGAAGAATTTTGAGCCACCGGTGCATTCGCCGGATTGGGGATGGCGTTCGGTAGTGAGGTTGGTGTCGCCGCGTGCACCACGGATGTCGACAGACCGGACGCCTGCTCACCTGCGGCCGGCGTCGGAGCACCGATTGGCGAGGCGAATCCGTTCCTTCGCATTGCCGCGCAGGCGGCTAGGGAACCAAGGGTGATCAGGGAGCCAAGTCCGGCCTGGACCGAACGAATTAGGAAATTACGCCGCTTTGACACGATTTCGCCTCGCCGTTTGCTAGCTAGCACGCAGAACTAGTTAGAGTCACCTCTTTAGTTGCATGGTAGCACGACGTAAATAGGATCAGGTAATTTTCCCGTCAATATGGACAATCGGAGAACTTGGGTGTAGTCTTGAAACTGACCGAGGCCGGGTCGCTTGACATTGGACGCTTGACTGAGACTTGAGTCCAGGATGTTAGTGGCTTGAGTGGTTAAGGTCGTGACCGTAGATGCTGACCGTGGCTTGGCCTGATTCTGTTCGATTGATTAAGCGGAATTTTCAGCGCTGGTGCATTCTGCTTCTGGCAACGCTGGTGCTTGCCGGTGGTATGTACCCGGCCCTCTATGAGAGCATCCTGCCTCATACGCACCTTTTCATTGGCGGACCTCCACCTCCTCACTGGCAGGATCACGAGCATCCGAATCCGCTCACGGCCTTATTGGGTTCGCCCGTGGCTGTCTCTGCCAGCGCGGTTCGCTGGAGCCACACGGCTTCGGAGAATCCTTTCGCAGTTGATCGTTTTCTTCCCGACCTTCCCAACAACACTTTGGCGAACGGCCGCGTGGTTTCAGTTTATCAAGGATTGAACATCCTGGTCGTCAGCTTACTGGCGCTTGACATCCTGGTGCCGAGCTTCACCGGCAAGGTGGGCTTGTTCTGCTTGGGGAGGCTAGCTTTGCTCCCAGGCATTATGCCCGGGTCTCTTGACCACCGACCAGAGTTTCCACCGCCGCGGTTTCTCCCATCGGCAATTGTGATCATCTAAAATTGACGATGGAGAAAGGGACCGCATGCAACGTCTATTACGTGTCCTGGCCGGAGCAAGTGCGTTGGTTGCTCTGCTCGCGGTCTTGTTTCCTGCCGCCGCTCTCGCTCACGAGAAGCGCGCCGTTGGAAATTACACTTTTGTCGTCGGCTTTTTGAACGAGCCGGCGATTCAGAACCAACCGAATGGCTTGGATCTGACGATCACCGATCCGCAAGGTAAGCCGGTCACCGGCGCCGAGAAGACCCTCAAAGTGGCCATCGCCTACGGAGGGGGTACGCCGAAGGACTTGCCGCTGACCGCGCGCTTTGGCTTGCCGGGCAAGTATACCGCTGACGTGATCCCCACTAAAGCTGGCAGCTACTCGTTCATCTTCTCAGGAACCCTCGATGGTCAACCGGTGAATGAGCGCTTTGATTCGGGTCCGGGTCGCTTTGACGACGTGACCTCGCCGGCGACACTGCAGTTCCCGGAAACCGTGCCCGCGCCGGCTGATCTTGCTCAGCAGACGCAAGCCGCGAATGCGACGGCGCAGGCCGCGCTACAGCGCGCTACTCTCTTTGGCCTGGGTGGCATTGCCGTGGGGTTAGTTGGCGTCGTCTTGGCAGTCGTTGCGCTCGTGAGTAAGAGCAAGCCGAACCTGCCGGTCGAGTCGGCACCAATCCGCAGCCAGGCTCCTGCGAGCCAGTGAAAGCCTTCCGGCGTTGGCTACGGGCCTCCGCCGCATCGGGGATCGTCGGATCAATTCCGGCGATCGCCGATGCCCACGTGCTCAGTGGCTCTGGTGGTTGGACTGATGAGATCGGCTGCTTGGTTCCGGCGTTCGTCCTGCTTCTGATCGTGCTGCTCGTCGGCCGCGACAGCAAGAAGAGCACCGAAGAAAAGAAGCGATGATCGCGGAACTGCTTCGGCGTCGGCGAAGTGGCTGGCGATTGGTCGGCGTATGCGTGTTGGCCATGGCGATCCTGGGGTTGACGACCGGATTAGCCTCGGCCCACGCCAATCTCGTGCGCTCGGATCCGCCCGCGAATGCCTCGCTTGCCCAATCGCCGGCCAAAGTTCAACTCTGGTTCAGCGAGCCGCTCGAGCCGAGCTTCTCGCAGGCGGTCGTCTATGACACGAACCAGCAGCGGGTTGACGCCGGAGACAGCCACGTCGCCCCGGACGATTCAGCATCGCTAATCGTCAGTCTGAAGCCGAATCTGCCGAAAGGCACGTATGCGATCGCCTGGATGACCCAATCAAAAGTTGATGGTCACATTGTCCGAGGGATCGTTCCGTTCGGGGTGGGCGTGACGAGCATTGCGTCGACCCCGGGCCCGGAGGAGGGCGTCGCCTCGGGAGCCGTTTCCGGCTCACCGTTCGAAATGGTATTGCGCTGGCTGACACTCTTTGCCAGCGCTGCCATGGTCGGCTCGTTCACGTTTTGGATCCTGCAAAGGATGGCGCGCACGCCGCTCACCATCGCCCAGCAGCGCGCCGCAGCCGGCGCCTGGCTGCTCTTTTTCATAAGCAACCTTCTTTTGCTCTTGAATCAAGCCTCGATCGCCGTGGGCGTGTCACTGCTCGGTGCGATTGGTGGCCCGTTCATGCAAGTCGCCGTTCAGACCCAGTACGGGCGGTATTGGATCGTCCGAATGGTTCTCGGGCTGACAGTTGGCGGCCTGCTTATCACTTACTGGCGGACAGCCAAGGTCGAAGCGGCCCGTCGCATCGAACGCGTGGCGGTGCTCGTCGGAGCAGCGTTGCTTCTCTCGGTATCGCTGACCAGTCACAGCGCCGCGATTGGACCGTTGACGCCACTCGGCATCACCGTGGACTGGTTACACCTGGCCGCGATGACTGTCTGGACAGGTGGCTTACTCCAGATCACGGTGATCGTGCCCTCGCTACTTCGCCGCGGTCCCAGTGCTGAAGTTGCTCAAACCTTCGGTGGACTGATTCCGCGCTTCGCGATCATCGCCGGGATTTCGCTGGCTATTCTGGGCCTGACCGGCTTGATCGAGGCTCTCATTCACATCGGCACGTTCGATAACCTGCTCAACAATGGCTATGGCGAAGCGTTATTGGTCAAGGTTCTCTTAATTCTCCCGCTGCTCTCCCTCGCCGCGGTGAACCACTTTGTGATTCTCCCAGGTTTCAAGCATGGTCAGGCGGCGTCATCACCGACGATGCTTGGCTACGTCCGCCAGCTCGGCGAGACCTTCCGCTGGACTGTTCGACTCGAGCTACTGTTCGTCGTCGGAGTCATCGCCGCGGCCGGCGTAATGACCAGCCTTAGTCCTGTCCAGCAGTTTGCTACTGCCGGAACCGGACCGCTCACCCAAACTGGCCCGGCTGGTGATCTCAGCGTGAGCTTTGGGGTGAATCCGGGGCGGCCGGGGCCGAATACCTACGAGGTCGAAGTTCGCGACGCCGGTGGACAGTTAACCTCGACTGTCGAGCAGGCAAGCATTCGATTCACCTATTTAGATCAGAACCTCGGTGTTTCGGAAGTGGCGCTTACCTCGCAAGGCAACGGCCGATTCACTGGCCAAAGCAGCGACCTCGCGGTGGCCGGTCGTTGGGAAGCCGAGATCGACCTGCGGCGGCCGGGGCGCGACGACGTGAACGCGCTCTTCGGATTCGAAGTGACGCCAACCGGAGCTCGGTCACTCCAGGCGGCGCCGCTGCCATTGACCTGGCAGTTCTACGTCGGTCTGGTGATCGTCGTTCTCGGCGTATTGTCCTTCGCCCGGGGCGTCTGGCTGCGCAAGCGGGATCTCCGTCGCGCCGCCGTGGTCGCGGTCTGTGGAATCTTCATCACGGGACTCGGCGGAGGCTTCGCCGGGCGCGATTTTCAGCAGGCTCAAGCCCAGCAATTGGCAAGTGCCGCGGCGCTCGCTCACCCGCCCACCGCTCAGTCGATCGCCGACGGTGCCGAGATCTTCCGTCAGAATTGCGCTATCTGTCACGGATTAGACGCTCGCGGTGATGGTCCACTCGCGCCGACTTTGAATCCGCCGCCCGCGAATCTGATTGTCCACGTTCCCTTGCACCCGGACAGCGATCTTGAAAATTGGATCAGCAACGGCTTTCCCGACTCGGCGATGCCAGCCTTCAAAGACAAGCTGAGCGACCAGCAGCGCTGGGACGTCCTGAATTATCTGAAATCCCAGGTGAACGCCGCGAAGGCCCCGGCGACGTTCGCTACGCCTAATGGAGGCCTAACTCAGCAAAAGTAATTTATGCGCAAATCGTGTAGAATTTAGCTCAGTGAATCTCGAAGCGCCGGTCATCTCTGATGGACTGGCCGACCCATCGCCTGTGCCAAGGCAGACCGGCGCAATTCAACTCGCTTGTAAGTCTGATGGACTGGATCTGAGCCAGTCGTAAGGCGACGAAGAACTGGAGTGTAAACCACTGATGAATTCCCCACGCCGTCCCAAAGACCGGAACCAAGCGGCAGTACCTCGATCAGCACCACGACGCGGCGTGCCGATGTCTCCCAGCAATCCGGGGTCAACGAATGGCCGTCTAAGGCCGCAGCGGGCGCGCCAGGGTCACTCGGGGCTAATCACCGCGATCGTCGCGGGGATTATCGCGGTGATCATCATCGCGATGATCGTCGTCAAGTTCGTCTTGCCGTTTACCAGATCGTCCGCTACTGTCTCGGCGGCAGATCAACCGGTGTCTCCAACGGTTATGCAGGATTTGATCAGTGTCTCCGATGCCACCGAGAATCAGGTTGGGGCGGGAACGGCTCAGAATACCCTCATCCCAGTTGGAACGGACGTTTTGAAGGATTCCAACGGCCATCCACTCATTGTTTACGTAGGGGCCGAGTATTGTCCCTTCTGCGCGGCAGAGCGATGGGGATTGATCGTCGCGTTGAGCCGGTTCGGCAAGTTCAGCGGCTTGCGTACGTCGCATTCTGCCTCGGATGACGTTTATCCTAACACTCCGACGTTTACGTTCGTTGGCTCAAGCTATCAAAGTGATTACATCGACTTCAGCCCGGTTGAATTGCAAAGTAATCAGCGAGTTGGCAACACCTACCAAACCTTGCAAACGCCGACACCTCAGCAACAGCAATTGCTCAATACCTACGACGGTCCGCCATACGTCGCGGCGCAGAGCGCTGGCTCAATTCCCTTCATCGATTTGGCCAACCGCTACGTCATTTCAGGAGCGCAAATCGACGCTGGCAGTCTGGACAACCGAACCTGGGAGCAGATCGCCGCGAACTTGAACGATCCGAACTCGGCCGATGCGAAGGCGATCGTCGGCGAAGCGAACCAGATTACCGCCGGCATCTGCCAGGCAACCGGTGATACCCCGGCGAACGTCTGTACTCAACCGGCGATCAAGACGATCGAGTCGCAACTGAGTAGCAAGCCCCCGCCGAAGGCAGGCCAATGAGCAGCGCCCGCCTTTGGGCGGGCGTCCTATCGCTCGCCGGCTTAGCGATCTCGATCTATCTTACCGTTATTCACTATGCGCAAGGTCAGGTTTCCCTGCTCTGCGCAACCAGCGGGCCGATCAACTGTGAACAGGTGACGACCAGTCCCCAGGCGAACGTCGGGCCGGTGCCAGTCGCCCTGCTGGGGATCGTCTGGTTTCTCGTCACATTGGTGCTTGCCATCGGTCCGACCTGGCAACGGCAATTCGCCTCGTCGGTAGGCTGGCTAACCCTGCGCATGGTCTGGTCCCTGGCTGGCCTGCTCGTCGTCTTCTACCTGATCTATGCTGAGCTTTTTTTGATTGGCGCGGTCTGCCTCTGGTGCACCGTAGTACACGCCCTGGTGATTGGACTGTTCTTGCTCGCGGTGAATGAGTGGGTTGAGACCACGAACAAAGCAGAATCGGCCGAGGTCCAGACAGGGTAACCGCATTTCGCCCCCTTTCCGGCACCTCAGAGCAATCACAAGATCCCTACTGGCAGCAGTCATCGTTGCCAGCTTCCTGTTCGTCTTTCTGCCTAGCGTCGCCCTGGCTCATGCTTATCCAGTCCGATCATCGCCCGCCCCGAACGCAACGGTCGCTCGGTCTCCGAATGAGGTCGACATCTGGTTTGGCGAGTCCCTGGAGCCACACCTCTCGAATCTGGTTGTCTACGATGCAGTAAGGCACGATGTCACCCTCAAACCCAGTGAGGTGGACCCAGCTCAGCCTACTCACCTATCGGTAGCACTGAGACCTGAACTTCCCCAGGGCACCTACACTGTCGTCTGGCATGTCGTCAGCTCTGCCGATGGCCATAGCACAGCAGGCGTCTTCGCTTTTGGTATCGGAGTCGCTGCCCGAGCGCCGGTGATCGTCCCTCGGCAGCTTGGCGCGGCGAATGGACAAGCGGCGTCATCGGTCGGCATCCTGGGCCGCTGGCTTACCTACTTGGGGGAATCGCTCGTTTTTGGCACCGCGACATTTGCGTTGTTCGTCTATCGACTCAGTGCAGGGCGAGGACTTCTCTCTACCTCTTCTTCCACGGGAGGGGCAAGAGATAAAGAAGCTTTGCGCTGGCTTACCCGCGCGGCCATCCTTGCCTTGCTCCTTGGTCAGCTTCTTCGCCTGTCCGACGAGCTGACTCTCACTGCGGTGCAGAATGTTCTCGGGGCATCGCCTGCAGTCAACCTTGGCACCGTCTTATTGGGCAGCCGGTTTGGGGCGCTTTGGCTCGGGAGGTTGGCTTTACTTGGAATCGCCGCGGTATTGGAGGTCGCATTCCGGCTGAACGGCCAGGCTTCTCCCTGGCGGTGGACAGCAATGCTCGCGATCGGTGTCGGTTTGATCTCCGACCAAGCCTGGTCGGGACACGCCGCGGCTGGGAGTTTACTCGCTTACGCGAGTTTGATTCAGTCGACCGTTGGTTGGGGAACAAAGGTGACGTGGTACCTGCCCGTCGCCGCGGTTCTCGTCGCGATCGCTAAGCCCCTCACCTTGGTGATCGATTGGCTCCATTTGGTTAGCGTCGCGGCCTGGCTGGGGGGATTGCCCGCGGTAGCAGGAGTCGCCACGGCGGCGCTGTCATCGAAAGATCCTGAAGAACACGAAGCGCTGATTGCGACAGTCGCCAGATTCTCGCGGCTTGCTGGCTGGGCCATGCTAATCGTGCTCTTCAGCGGGCTTTATAATACCTGGCTGTACCTGGCCGGGTCGTCGCCGTACCTCTCGACCGATTTCGGACAGAGCTTGCTGCTCAAGCACGTGTTTTTCATCGGCTTACTGTTCGTCGCGACGATCAATCACGTAGTGACCGTCCCGGTGCTAACGACGGGACGACCACGCTGGCGTTGGCTGGCGCGATTCACCCCCTCTCTGTCACGCCATTGGGCCGGCTTGCTCTGGTCGGAAGCAGTGGTGGGCTTGCTCGTCTTACTGAGTGCAGGCCTGCTCACGTCGCTAGCTCCCACGCGTAATCCCTGGCAGATCCTTGTCGACCCCACGCGAGAGCTGGCCCTTGGATCCTCGCCATTTCAGACTTCGCTCGCTACTGACCAAGGCAGGACAGTAGCCCTGACAATCAATCCGGGCCGGCTTGGACCGAATCGATTCGTCGCAAGATTAAAGGCGCAAAGTCTTCTCCCGTCGAAAGTTGATCGGGCGTATCTTGAGCTAACTTCCCTCGATCTCGGTGGCGGTGCCGAGGATGTGATCACTCTCGAACCAGAAGGTGTCGATCAATTCACGGCAGAGGGACTCGTCCCGAGTGCCGAGGGCATCTGGCGAGCGAAGCTGCTCTTTTACCACGACGATGGCAGCGTCGAGGCGGCGACGACAACCTTTCAGATTACCGCGACTTGGTCGGCGACGGTCGATCCCGGTGCGAAAGCGTTGCTCGACCGAGCTGCCGATGCGATGGATCGTTTGCACAGCGCACGCATGATCGAATCCTTGAGCGACGGAGCGAGTGGAATCGCCCTCTCGTCGTATACTTTTGTCGCGCCCGATATCGAAACCATCCAGACACCGTCAGGCAGTACGGTCATTCATCAAGGCGATACGGTCTATCAGTACAGCACCCCCCATGTCAGTGGGGAGGAAGTGACCGGAGCACCGACTTACGTTTGGCCAAGTGGTGATTTCGATTATCTGAGGACGGGTGTCGGTGGCATCGTTGTCGGAAGTGGAACCATTCATGGGCAACGCTGTACGATTGTTTCCTTCTACACACCGTCTTCGCAAGCGATCTACGAAGAATGGATCGCTGCCGATGGTCTGATTTACCAGGAAGTGATGGCAGCACCGTCGCACTTCATGGTCGATCGCTACTTCGATTTCAACCAAATAACCGGTGTGTAGGTATCAGCCAGCTAAAGCGGGATTCGCTCGCTGCATCAAACTCGATCAGGTAAATGCCATGGCAGTCAACCACCCTGAACGCTACGGTCCGTTTCAGACCCAGTGTTGCGGAGAGCCGCCACCGGAGCTCTTGCTTCGCGGTATTGAGCAATTCAATCGGAGAGAGTTCTTCGAGCAGCACGAGACTCTCGAGATCCTCTGGCGGGCCGAACGAGATCCGGTCCGTTATCTCTACCAGGGCATACTGCTGGTTGGGGTTGGCATCTACCATCTGCGCCGTGGTAATTACCACGGCGCGGTCACAAAGCTGTCGACCGGCCTTCGGTTACTCAGGTGGTTTCAACCGGTCTGCCAGGGCGTGGACGTCAGTCGTCTCATCGCCGACGCCGAACGTGCCCGCACCCGGATCGAGGAGCTCGGCCCAGCACGACTGGGAGAGTTTGGGGATGAGCTCATACCAGGGGTTTCCCTGGTTGGGCCCCAATGACGAGATTGCCCGGTCCTTTCCCCGGTGCTAGGATAACATTAGCCAAACACTGGCCGGAGGCACGATGCGCGGATTTTTGATCGGTTTTGCTGCGGGCAGTGTGTTCTTGGTCGTCGAACTGCTCGGACGGATTGTCGCAGGAGTTCCCACGCTCCCTGAGCTGGTACAGGACCGATTGGTCTTGCTGATGCCCGGTCCAATCTTTTCGTTCGTGCTCGACCATCTGCTCTACCTAGGAAAGCCGCTGCTCTTCGTGGGATTGCTGGTTGGCCAGCTCATCCTCGCCGGGGTCGGCGGCGTCGTCGTGGACCGTTGGCCCAGACCATTTGTCGTGGGGGGCATCTTCTGGCTTTTCACCGGCTTATTCGTGCTGCCGGTGGCTGGCCAGGGAGTCTTCGCTGGTGACTTCGGAGTCGCGCTGGCTACGCTGCTGGCATACCTCGGCTACGCTCTGGTGCTCGCGTTCTACCGCCACGAATCCGTGCTCGATGCATCGGATAGTTCTCCAACCAAATGCGCCAGTCTGGTCGAGACGAGCACTGGGCGTCGGCTACTCGTGGGCAGTGCCCTTAGCTTGCTCGCCTCGGCAGTTCTGGGGAAAATGGTGATCGGGGTGGTGCCTTCGCTACCAGGGAGCGGTGAGCAGACCGGTGGATTGGCTAACATTGGGCCGCAGTGGCCCACGCCAATCACCCCGGTCAATGACTTCTACGTTGTCTCAAAGAACCTTGTCGATCCCCAGGTGAATCTGTCGACCTGGCGACTTACCGTTGGTGGCATGGTCGATCAGACATTAGTGCTCACCTACGACGATGTGCGCGCGATGCCTAGGCAAGAGACGACGCGCACGCTTGAGTGCATCTCCAACGACGTCGGAGGCAACCTGATGAGTACCGGACGCTGGACTGGCGTCCGCTTGGCAGACGTGCTCCAGAAGGCTGGCGTGCTCAGCAGTGCCACGAAGCTATACTTTAGCAGCGCCGACGGATACAGCGAAACGATGCCACTTGCCACAGCGATGGACCCTAACACCCTTCTCGTCTATTTGCTCGACGGCGAGCAGTTGCCCGACAAGCACGGATTCCCTTTGCGCGTTTTGAACACGGGGACCTATGGTATGAAAAATCCCAAGTGGCTGACCGGTATCCAGGTCGCCAAATCGGCGCCGATTGGCTATTGGGAGGGCCAAGGCTGGTCGAGCCAGGCCATAGTCCAGACGATGAGCAGAATCGATTTCCCGGCTGATGGCTCGATCGTGCGATTAAGCGGCGTTTTAGTTGGTGGAGTGGCTTTCGCGGGAGCTCGGGGTATCAAACAGGTGGAGCTTTCAACCGACGGCGGTTCGACCTGGCTGCCGACGACTCTACAGCCCTCGCTTGGTCTACAAACGTGGACGTTTTGGTCGGTACGCTGGCAGCCACCGCGACCAGGTCGTTACCCGCTGGTGGCGCGCGCTACGGATGGAACTGGTCAAGTACAGACTGACCGCCGCGCGGCCCCTTTCCCCAATGGCGCGACTGGCTACCACCGCATCAGTCTGCAGGTCATTACCTAGCCTCTTCTAACGACTCTCTCGCTTGACGCGCTTTCTGTCCACTCCTAATGTAACACTAGATTCGAAGGCAGATGTTGGCCGACCTCTCTGCTGCCCTCTTCCCCAGGGGTAATTTTGAAGTTATTGAAGCGCCAGGAGGACGCGGTCGCCGAGCTGTAGCGAGCAGTGAACTCAAGCCAGACTTCGCGGATACCTATTTACAGTTGACGGCCGCGGCCACGCTGGCGCTGATCACACGAGGTTTGAAGAAGCGGTGAAGTTACGCGACGTTCTCCGGAGAGCCGATCTAGCGATCCGTGTGGGAGTGATTGACTACGCCCGGGATCTTTGCGAGCACGTGCTCGAATCATATCCGGGTGACTTGCACGCCCGACGACTCCTTGGCCAGGCTCTTCTCGAGCTCGGTAACTTTGATGAAGCGCGCCAGCATTTCGACTACGTTCTCGATCTGGATCCGGAGAATGTCCTCGCATTGAGCGCGACTGGGGTTCTCCACAGCAGCGCGGGACGGCTTGACGCGGCCGTCCGGGCGTTCGAGCGTGCCTACGAGCTGAGTCCGAGCAATGCTGAAGTTCGCGATAGCTTACTGCAATTGTATGCGCAGCGACCCGGCAGCCCTGACGAACTCAACCCGGCCCCGGCGGTTGCCGTCATTCGCTGGCAGCTAAGGCACGGAGATCTCGATCGAGCCCTCGACGCGGTTAGCCGATTAATGATCACTCGCCCCGGTGATGTTTATTTGCTCCTGGGAAGGCTCGAGGCGCTTTGGCGAGCCGAGCGATTTCGTGACGCCGAACGAGCCGCTCGGCAGCTTCTGGCACGCCATCCGCGTTTCCAGAAGGTGCGCTTGATCTACGGGCACCTTCTGACCAGCGATCCCGAGCGGGAGCTACTTGGCCTTGAAATGCTGCATCAGGCCTTTGCCAGCGATCCCAGTGCGACGGTGGCACAGGCGCTGTTTCGTGGGACGAGCGTGCACCCACCGATTCTGTCCTTTGATCTGAACCTCGACCTGCCCAGCGAGTTGACGAGAACCCCGACCGAGGTTGAAGCAGCGCTCGGGGTGCTACCCGCGATGGTCGACGACGACGCTGACGCGGAATGGGCCCCATCTGACCCGCCCCCAACCGACCTCATGTCGGCCGGGCATAATTCAGCACGGTCGAGAAAGCCGCTGGCCTTCGCTTCGCTCGGCCAGGACGAGGATTCGTCGGCGAGCACCACCTACGTCGAGCATGGCCAATCCATCCTGGGTCGCGTCCTAGCGGTGAGCTGCCGAGGACCGCTCGTTTCACGGTACGGCTACGACGGTTTTCAACGCTTGGGCCGACGGATGCAGACGGTCGCACGTGAGCTTGGCGAGGATGGTCTCGAAGTAGTCACCGTCTTTGTCGACGATCCGGCGAGTATGGGACAGCATGGTCTGGATACCGTTTCAATGGTGGATTGCGAGCAAATCAAGCGAGCGATTGATCGGCTTATCGAGGTGAACGAGCGCGATCATGCCAAAGTAACCGCTCTCTTGATCCTAGGCGGCGACGACATCGTCCCATTCTTTCATCTGCCGAATCCCGCGGATGACGACGATCCCACGGTACCCACGGATAATCCATACGCTGTTCGGCCAGGTGGCTCGATCTACGCTCCCGATCTGGCGATCGGTCGATTACCGGATGGTGCTGGGGGCAATCTTGGCCTATTACTGCGCCAGATCGATACCCTGCTCGAAGTTCGTCGCAAGCCGACGATTTCGACAAATGGTTTGAGCTTCGTCCGGGCCGGCCGGTTTGCGCTTGGTGCGCTCGGCCTTGGAAAATCGAACGCAATCGGCTTCGCCTGCACTACCGCGGCTTGGCGCGAGACGACCGAACAAACCCTGGCATCGTTCGGACCAGAGACGCTCTTTCGGGCTAGTCCGCCGACGCTGGCGAGCGAAATGGACGCGCGGCTCTTGGCCGGACGTCGTCTGCTTCACTTCAATTTGCATGGCGTTCCCGATCGGCCAGCGTGGTACGGTCAGGATTTGCCAGGAGCCGGTGAGGAGGAGCATCTACCGGTGGTATTGACCCCTGATCAATTGTCGGCTTCCGATCTCAACGCGCCGGTCGTCTTCAGCAACGCCAACTATAGTGCACATATCTTTTCAAAGAGTAGCGCGCATTCGCTGTCGTTGCGCTTCCTGAGCGAGGGGGCAGCAGCTTTCGTCGGAGCGACCGTGGGAAGTTATGGAGCGGCCCAGCCTCCACTCGAAGCATCCGACTTGCTCGCTCAGCTCTTTTGGGATAACGTCCAGCGCGGTGATTGGATTGGGTCGGCGCTGCAGAGAGCACGGCGCCAATACGTGCAAAGCGTCATGGAGCGGCAAGGGTTCCTCGACGGAGACGACCAAAAGACACTTCTCGAATTCGTCCTCTATGGCGATCCACTCTGCGCGCTCTATCAGCCAATGGGCGATGACGAAGCAGAGGATGTGCTTCCGAACGTAAGTCTGCTCTGTAACCAAAGCAAGACACCGCCAAACGGAAAGGTAGCTTCGCCGGCCCTCCTCCGTTCCGCGATCGAGCTTGCTCTCAAACTAACCCCGGACGTTGCAAGTGGCTCGGTTCGGACAATCCGGCGCGTCACCTGCCTTGGTTCCTGCCTTCATCGTGGTCATCGCGAGTTGGATGGACGTGCCACGACGGTAGCCGAGATGACCGAGGTTACCGCTCGCAAAGAAATCCCAACGGAAGACGGTGGTCGAATTGCCCAGCTCGTCCACGTGACCCTGGACGATGCCGGCAGTATTCTCAAGACCGTCGTCTCGAGGTAGCGCGATGAACCTACGTGACTACCCACGGCCGATCAACGATACTGGGATCGGTTTCAACTTCTGCAGCGACACCTGCGAATATCAAGACGAAGCAATTCGCTTCTGGATCGATGAGCTCAGCCAGCTCGGTGCAAGCTGGCTGGTCCTACCGTCGACACTCGATCGGCCGGTTCCCGTGACATTCCTGCGTGAGCTCATCACCCATGGTATCGAGCCAGTCATTCGTGTCGTGGTCCGACCGATCCGTACCGTCGATCCAAGCGCTTTCGGTGAGCTCTGTCGGGAGTATGCTAGCGCTGGCGTTCACTACATGCATCTGTATCAAGAACCCAACCTCGCGACCGAGTGGGCGATTGTTGAGTGGAATCAGCCTAATCTTCCCAAGCGATTCGCCGAGCTTCTCCTCCCCGTGCTGGGACTGATTGCCAACGCGGGTCTCTTCCCACTGCTCAGCCCACTCGCTCCAGGCGGCCATTACTGGGACCTCTCGTTCCTGGAGCAGCTTCTCAATGACGTTGCCCGCGGAGCGCCCGCGGCCATTATCGATCGGCTGGGGATTTGTATTCACAACTACGCGAGCAACCTGCCACTCGAATGGGGCCAGGGCGGACCAACGCGTTGGCCGGGGGTCCGTCCCTACACCACGCCGGTTGACTCCGAAGATCATCGCGGCTTTCGCCTCTTCGAGTGGTACAATGCCGTGGTTCGCCGCCAGCTTGGCGATTCACTCCCGCTGATTGCCGGCGAAACCGGCTTAGTGCCCGGTACACAGAACCATGCGAGCTTTCCCCGGGTCGACGAAACTCTCCACGCCGAGCGCTCCGCGACTATTGCCCAGATGGCCCTCGACGATAAGCTTCCCCCATACCTCTTCAACGTTGCGTTCTGGACACTGAACGCTGGCGATGGCGATCCGGTCGATTTTCATGCCTGGTACAGGCGTGACGGAAGTCGCCTTCTAGCAGTCGAGGCCATCAAAGGGCTGCCAAAGCATCCGCGCCGCCCGCCGGAGTCGGCAGTGACCGTCGAGGCGGATGCGCCCACCATGGAAACAAGCCCAGTCGAAGTTTCAGGAAACGCAGAACTCGCAGAATCAGCCACCGGTGGACGACTGATCGACCATTACCTGTTGTTTCAGTCATTCTCCAATAGCCCGAGCAACGAGTGGACCCCGCGCCAGATGATGGCCGGCGCCCTCGAATACGTCAGCGTCTTCCAGCCAACGGTGGGCTTCCGCGTCGACGAAGCCCGTCAGGCGCGGCGGGTCACCATGATCGGTGACGATACCATAAGGCTAGTCGAGCTCGAAGAAGAGCTACGCCAAGCCGGCTGCTTAGTCGAGCGCATCGACGTCCGCAACGAACGAGACATCCGCGAAGCCCTCGGCGAACTCGTCCGCCGCCAGAAGCGGTTCTTTCACTTGCCAGACTAGGGGTTTGAGGACAGGCTAGGACCTAGCCTCCCTGCCCTCCTCCGTCTGAGCAGGTAAGATGCCTGCGCTCTCAGCCTCTAGCCCTTAGCCCTTTTGCTCGACCCGCTTACAGCCTGGACGATCGTAGCGGTGATACTCGCCGGCGGCAGTGATACCGATGCGAATCGCTGGCTTATCGCCCAGCACTTCGATATGATGCCAGAGGTTCTTCGGTGCATAGACGATATCGCCAGCCTTCACCCGGTGCGGCTCCGGAGCGTGCTCGTAATGCCAGGCCAGTTCGCCTTCCAGAATCACCCAGGCCTCATCGTGCTCATGGTAGTGGTAATCATTTTCATGTCCTGGTGCCTGATAGATGACCGTGACATAAAATTCATCAGTCGACACGATCCGCTCAGCCCACGGCGGTGGTCCTTTCCGCTCCTTGATCTCGGCGACCCGCGCGGTCAGCATTTCGGAATTGAGAACGAAGGGTGCGAGCATCAGCGCCCTCCCTGGCGAAAGTAGCCACCCAACGGCGGCCCGTCTCATTATCGTTTGCTTCCTCGAAATTGGCAACGGCTTCAGTCAACTCGCCAAGCGAGCGATTCTCGACTACCAAGCGAAAGTGTGCCCGTCAGTTTTGACGAAGCTGGTTGAGAATGGTACGCTATAAAGCAAGGTCTTTCCTATGAGCTAGGAAGGTGGCGAGTACCTCTCGCTTCGCCCATCACTCGCAGCAATCAAGCCCCTGTAGCTCAGGCGGATAGAGCAGCGGTTTCCTAAACCG
>JAJPIK010000029.1 GCA_021324795.1 Chloroflexota bacterium | reverse complement strand
CCTGCTGGGTGCTGTCCCCCGGCTGTGTTTCCGAGAAGACCCGGCTCAAGTGAGACGACGCTATGGCCTCTCCTCGGCTGCCTGATTCTTATGGTGCAATTTCAGAACTTAGACGTGTTGGGGATTCTGGTCGACTTCGGCGTGGCGGGGCCGTGCCTCGAGAGGGAGTGCCAGCCCGTTTCTACCCTGCCTGTAACAATCGCACCGCTTCTGTCAGCGCGGTGTCGACCGGGCCGGGGTTGGGGGCACCGCCCTGGGCGAGGTCGCGGCTGCCGCCGCCTCGGCCGCCGAAGAGGGGCGCGACCTGGCGCAGGAGCTGATTCATGTCGAATGGCAGACCGGTCGATTGGGCGAAGACGACGTGGCAGCGAGCGCCGCTGGAGCCGAGCAAGGCGACGCAAGGGCCGGTCCTGACGAGGGTCAAAGCAAGACGCTTCAGCTCGTCCGGCGAGCGGCCAACGTAGACTTGCTGGACAAGGCGGCCGCTTGGTAGATTCTTCAACGGCTGTCCGCGGTCCACTAGCCTCGCCGCTTCGGCTTCGAGAATCTGCTCACGGAGGCGGGAAACGTCATCGCGCAGGCGCTCGAGGTCGTCGAGTGATCGATTCACCGTTGCTAAGAGATCGACGTCGGCGACGCTCAGTCGCTCGGCGAGAGCACGCGTCGTCTCGGCGCGGCCAGCGTAATCGCGCAGGGCACGCCAGCCGCAGAGGAATTCGACTCGGCTGACCGTTCCTCGGCGCTCCCAGCGCCGGACCTTGATCGGCCCGATCTGTCCAGTGCGACTGACGTGAGTACCGCCGCAGGCCGAGCTATCGAAGCCGGCAACCTCGACGATCCGGATTTCGCCCGTGCGCGGTACACCGGCCTTCTGGGCCGGCTTGCGCAGGCCAAAGCGCTCGACGTCTTGGGCGTCGGTGAAGTGAATCAGGATCGGTCGATCTTCCAAGACGATCTGGTTCGCTACCTCCTCGGCCTGGCGGACGGCCGCGGGGTCAAGTATGGGGGTGTCGAGATCGATCGTGCTGGCATCAGCACCGAGGTGGAATGACAGGGTCGTAAAATCGCCAATGCGCTCGAATGCCTGGGAAAGCACGTGCTGGCCAGTATGCTGCTGGGTATGGTCGACGCGGCGCTCCTGGTCGATCGCGCCCGCGACCGTGGTGCCGACCTTGGGGACGGGCCCTTCGAGCACGTGGAGAATGCCCTCGACTCCCTCGACGACGTCGACCACCGTGGCGTCGCCGAGGCGACCTGTATCGAACGGCTGACCGCCCGAGGTCGGATAAAAGGCGGTGCGATCCAGGACAATCGCTGTGCGGCCACCATACGCCGCGTGGGCGATCACTCGCGCGGAGAACTCGATCAGTTGGCAATCCCGGTAATAAAGGCGCTCGGTTGGCATGGCGAATCCCTATCCCTAAATCCTGAACCCGTCAAGACGCCCGGACTTCCACGGCAAGCGATTGAATCCCATTGTTCCCGTAGCCGAGAAGATTCCAGGCCGCGATTTCCGGCTGGACGGCGCCGCTGGCGTCGGTGGCGCGGACTTTCAGGGTGTGGCTGCCCGGTTCAGTGGCTTGCCAAACAGTCTGCCAGCGTTGCCAGGCATAGGGTGATTCGGAAGGCTCAAGATCGACGCTGTACCAGGTCGCGCCTCCGTCGGTGCTCAGCTCGACCTTGGTGATCGGCTGATTACCGGACCAAGCCACTCCCCGTACCTTAACCGGACCCATTTTGACGACCTCCCCGGGGGTTGGCTGGGTGATAACAGCGCGGACGCGTCGCTCGCGGAGGGGAATCGGGCCGTGATCGCTTGGGTAGATGTAGCGTTGAACCTGGAAGTATCCCTGGAAAGGCTGGTCGAGAGCGCGGATCTCGAGAAGCCACTTCACCGAGGCAACGCCGTACCAGCTCGGTACAAGCAGACGCACTGGGAAGCCGTGGTCGATCGGTAAGGGCTCGCCGTTCATCTCGTAAGCGAGAATCGTATCCGGGTGGAGCGCGACGTCGACCGGCAAGCTCCGCTGGAAGGAGATCTCGGCGCCGACGTTTTTCTCGAAGCCGTGATCGGCACCGGTGAAGAGGACTTCCACCGTGCCTGGCTTGAACGGGTTGGGACCAAGGACGTCGACGAGTGAAACGCCGGTCCAGGATGCAGTGCTCACTGCGCCATAGCCGAACTGATTGCCCTCGGTCGGCGGAGGGAAGAAGGAACGACCATTACCAGCGCATTCGACGGTCGCTTCGATCCGGCGAGCCGGTAGCTGGTGCAGGTCGGCTAGGCTGAGGCTGCGAGGTTGGTTGACGGTGCCGCCAATCGCCAGGCGCCAGGCACGCGCATCAAGCGTGGGAATGCCAAAATGATTACGGATGAAAAACCGTGGGTTGGGGGTAAGCTGCTCTTCCTGGAGGGCCAGGGGAGTTTCAGCGACCAACGGCTGTTCGGCCAGGATGATTAGATTCGCCGAATCAACCACGGACGAGTAAGTATCGGACACAGCTCCATGCCTCCTATTGTACGATAGGCCGGGGCCATTATACGCTATCGCCATCGCGAAGGACAGGTCACCGGTGTCCATCGGCTTCCTAGACAGGGCCGGAATTCGCGTGTTATCATCTCTTTGCCGCGAGCGCTTTGGCCTTTGAGGAGGTTCTTTTTTGTATCAGAAAAGCCGGCTCGCCAACGGCCTGCGGGTAATCACCAGCACGATCCCCCACGCTCGCTCGGTTAGCGTAACATTCTTCGTGCGCGTCGGGTCGCGCTTCGAGCCCCCCGCCATTCAAGGGGCGTCGCACTTCATTGAGCACATGCTGTTCAAAGGGACGGAAAAACGTCCGACGCCGAAAGACATATCCGAGGCAATCGAAGGAATCGGTGGCTACTTCAATGCCGAGGCAGGTAAGGAACTCACCGCCTACTGGGATAAAGTGGCGGACCGACACTGGAAGACCGCGGTCGAAGTGCTCATTGACCTATTGCGTCATTCGAAGTTCGCAGCCGACGAGATTGAAAAAGAGCGACGGGTGATTGCCGAAGAGTTGGGAATGATTAGCGATAGTCCTGGCGATTGGGTTCACGTTCTTGCCGACGAGGCGATGTGGGGTGATCGTCCCCTGGGACGCGACGTGGCCGGGACCCGAGAAAGCGTTCTGGCGATGACCCGCGATCAGTTGCTCGACTGGTTCAATCAGTATTACGTACCAGAGAACTTAGTTGTCAGCATCGCCGGACCGATTGGTCACGAGGCGGTGCTCGATTTCGTCGGCGTGCACCTGGGAGATTGGGTGGGCGCTCCGTCGGCGCCGTGTGAACCAGCCGGGGCATCGCCGACGCGTAAAGTCTTACTTAAGTCGAAGCGGACTGAGCAGGCGCACTTTTGCCTAGCCGTGCCAGGCGTTTCATATACCCATCCGGATCGCTTCGCGTTGGATCTCTTGAACATCATTCTTGGCGAAGGTATGAGTTCTCGATTGTTCTTGGAGATTCGCGAGAAGCGTGGTCTCGCTTATGACGTCCACTCCTACGTGAACCAGTACGTCGATACCGGCTCGGTGGTGGTTTACGCTGGCGTTGAGCCGGGTCGGATCGACGAGGCGCTTCAGGCAACACTGAGCGAGATCGCCCGGTTTGCCGAGCCGGTGCCCGAAGAGGAGCTGGCTCGCGCCAAGGAGTTTTGGAAAGGACGAATGCTGCTCCGTCTCGAAGACACGCGCAGCATCGCGGCCTGGCTCGGCGCGCAAGAGTTGCTGTTGAATGAGATCATGACCGTCGAGGACGTGATCGCCCAGATCGATCAGGTCGAGGTCGTGGATCTCCAGCGTCTGGCTCAGCAGTTGTTCGTCCCGGAGAACCTCTGCCTCGCGGTGATTGGTCCTTACCGGAGCGAGGATCGTTTCGTAAAGCAGCTTCGTTTCCCTTGAAAATCCCTCTCCCTCTGGGAGAGGGGAAAAGCCTGCCCTGAGTAAGAAGGAAGGGCGGCCTGCCGATTTCACCCGCGCCATTGAAGGTAGACGTGCCAACAGATTCGCCAACGCTTTCCGATCCGATCGTCGGTGAACAACCGGCGGACCAACGCGCGGCGACGCTCGTTGCAACCTACGAGACTCGACGTGGGGCTCGCGTGATCCTTACTCGTCGACCGGACACGCTGCGCCGCCACCCGGGACAGATCTCATTCCCGGGCGGGATGATCGAGCCGAGTGATCCTTCGCCGTTGGCAGCAGCGATTCGGGAAGCCCAAGAGGAAGTCGGCCTGTTCCTCCCGCTCGATACTCCGGCAATCCCCTTAGCGCCGGTGACAACGCTATCGAGCGGAATCGTCATCCTACCATTCTGGGTCCGCCTCCCACGGAGCCCACGCCTTCGGGCGACTCCCGAGGAGGTCGCCGCGATCTTGCGTGTACCGCTTGTCGATCTTCGGCGTCCTGGCATCCTCCAGCCGATTCCCCATCCCCGCCGTCCCAACGAGAGCACGCGCGCCTACGTTTGGCACGGCCAGGTGATCTGGGGCGCCACGGCGCAGATGCTCGACGAGTTGTTGTCTATTTTTTTTCATGCGAGCGGCAATTCGATCACCCGACCTTCGTCTGCTGATCGGTAAGCCGCTAAGACAACCTCGATCGCCGCGCGCCCAGCTTCGCCAGGGACGAGCGCACCCCGACCGGCGACGAGAGCGCTGGCAAGCTCGCGCCACATCACCGCGAACTGGTTCTCCGGCTGGAAGGTGACTTGGTGGGCCTCGCGGTCATGGTAGGCTTTCTCCGAGACAACCTCGATCTCTGGGCGTGGTGCGCCTGGTCGAAAGTGCGGTTGATAGGCGACATAGCCTTCCGAGCCGTAGAAGAACGTGCCGCGTGTGTAGGGGCCGACGGTCTGGCCAAAAGTGCTGGTGATTTCGGCGACCGCGCCATTGGTGAACTCGAGGAGGGCCAGGCAGGTTTCGTCGTTTGCCATCGCCACGACCTTACGTCGGCCTTTCATGCCACTAACCCGGGCGACTGGCCCGAGTAGATCTTGAAGGAAGTAGATCTGGTGAATCGCCTGTGCCATGAGCACACCGCCACCCGGGTCGTCGGCGAGCCACGGGCGGACGCTCACCGTCGACGGGCCTTCGAGACCGATCGTCTGGGCGAGGTAGACCTCGCCAATCGAGCCGGAACGAATCAAGCTTGTCACCGCCCGCGCTCCTGGCTCGAAAAGCACGGTATGGCAGACCATCAACGCGACGCGGTGGCGCGCAGCGGCGGCGATCATCGCATCTGCCTCGGCAAGGCTCGTCGCGATTGGCTTCTCGACTACCACGTGCTTACCTGCTTCCGCTGCCTCGACGGCAAAGCGCTGGTGAAGGTAGTGAGGAAGTAAAAGGTCGACGCAGTCTACTTCAGGGTCGTTGAGAACGTCCTTCCAACTGGCGTAGACGCGCTCATCGGCATGGCCTTCGATTGCCTGCTCGGCGCGAGCGCGATTCTGATCAAAAACGCCGACGAGACGGGCGTCGGCAGCGGCTCGAATCGCGGGCAAATGTTGACGAGCGATGGCGCCACAGCCGACGACGACGGTGCGAAGAGGCATAGATTCATTTCCTCCTAGCGGTAGTGCGCGTTGGAATATTGGGGGGTAGGCGGAGACCTAGCTCGCCCTCTCCCAGAGGGAAAGAGAAAATATCTGGGCTGATTCTATTTTGTTGGGGTGGAACGGTCAAATGTTCCGCTTCTCGCTCGATGGCCCGCAAGGTATAATCATCAAGGCCGACTGCGGAGGGATGCGCGGCGGTGCAGATCTGAGAAGACCGTGCGGATTGCTTTCAACGCCCAACTCTTGAGTTATGGGCAATGGTACCGGAGCGCCGGTATCAGTCGTTACATCGATCGAACGTTAGTGGGTTTGGCCCGCTTTTTGCCATCGGATTCGATGATCGCCTTCGTCGGACCGGACGTACTGGTGGATGCCCCGGCTTTACGCTGGCTGCGGCTCATCCAAACCCATCTGCCGACCTATCGTCCGTTAGTCCGCATTGTTTGGGAGCAAACAGTCTTGCCGGTTGCTCTGAGGCGCCTGGGGATCGATCTGCTCCACGCGCCGGCCTACGTTGCCCCTTTAGTCTTACCCTGCCCGTCGGTCGTCACCTTTCACGATTTGAGCTTCTATCTATTACCCGATGCGTTCAATCGGCAAAATCGGATCTACCTGCGGACTTTGAGCCGACTGACCGCGAAGCGGGCGAGGCGGCTGATCGCCGTCTCGGAAGCGACCCGCCAGGATCTGGTGCATCTGCTTGACGTGGATCCGACGCGGATCGATGTGGTTTACAACGGCGTAGATGAGCGATTCCGTCCGGAAGCCAACTCGGAGCGCCTCGCTCGTTTTCGGCGTGAGCGGGGACTTCCCGAGCAATTCATCCTGTACCTGGGGACTCTAGAGCCGCGTAAGAATATTCCGACGTTGTTGCGTGCCTACGCGGCGGCGCGACAGCGAGGGTTGACCGCGCCGCTGGTGCTGGCTGGCGGGCGCGGGTGGCGCGACCAGACGATTGAGCCGCTGATCGAAGAACTAGGAATGACCGGGGCAGTTCGGTTGGTTGGTTTTGTGCCGATGGACGAGCAGGTCCTGTGGTATAATGCGGCCACGCTGTTCGCTTTCCCGTCACGCTACGAAGGTTTTGGATTTCCCGTGCTCGAAGCGATGGCCTGTGGAACCCCGGTCGTCGCCAGCAATCGCTCGGCTTTACCCGAAGTCGTGGGCGACGCGGGTGTGCTCGTTGATCCAGACGAGCCGGAGGCGCTCGCCGAGGTACTGGTGTCTGTAGTCCACGACGACGCCTGGCGGGAAGATCTCGCCCGGCGCGGGCGTCAGCGGGCCGAGCAATTCACCTGGGACGAGGCAGCCCGAGCAACGTTCGAAAGTTACCGCCGTGCGCTCGATCTTCCCCGGCTGACGCCGACAATCAAGAAGTAAGGCTAAGATCACGCGATGTCACGCAAACGCAGCTTGGTTGTGCCGGGCTTGCTCCTCGCCCTGATCGATGTCATCCTGATCAATCTCGGCTTTGCCTTCGCGTGGTACGTTCGCTACAAGCTCGAAGTTGGTCGCGAAGTTGCCGCGGCTGACTACTTACCACTGGCCGACTACTACGGTATCCAAGCTTTTCTCACCGTCTGCTTGCTCTTGATCTATCGGCTGAACGGCGTGTACGGGCGGCGTCGATTCCAGGGGTGGATCGACGAGGTTTCGGGCATTACCGCGGGCGCCTCGGTTGGCGTTGCCTTGATCGTCGTCGGGGTATTTTACCTGCGGCCGTTTGGGTACTCGCGCCTCGTCTTTATTTATGCCCTGGTGGTTATCTCCATCTTACTGGCAATAGCCCGCCTTGCCGATCGCCTATGGCGCGAGCATTTACGCCGCCGGGGGATTGGCTTACGGCGCGTGCTCATCGTCGGCGAAGGGCCGCTTGGCCGCATGCTGATGCAAAACATTGTTGCCCAGCCGGAGATTGGCTACAAGATTGTCGGCTTCGTGGACGACGAGCCACGCCAGGCGCTGGGCCGGATTGAATACCTTGGCACGTGCGCCGACGTTGCCCGTTTAGTTTGGCAGCACGAGGTCGATGAGGTCTTTATCGCTTTGCCTTCGGCGTCGCACCTGAAGATTGCTGAAATTCTCATTGCTTGCGCCCGTCAAAACGTGCGCTTCCGAATCGTGCCGGACTTCTACGAGCTCAGTCTGAACCAGGTTGATATAACTGAAATTAACGGCATTCCGCTGATCGGGTTGCGGGAGACGATCCTTCCCGGGGGCGGCGAAGTGCTCAAGCGGGTGATCGACGTCGCGATCGCCGCGGTGACCCTCATTCTCGCGGCTCCATTGATGCTGATCATTGCTCTAGCGATCAAACTCGACTCGCCCGGTCCAGTCATCGTGCGGCAGATACGGATTGGTCGTTTTGGGAAGCCCTTTCCGTTTTACAAGTTCCGCTCGATGCGGGTGGGCGCCGACAAGGAGTTGACGACACTGCAAGCGCACAATGAGGCCGATGGTCCCCTTTTCAAGATGCGCAACGATCCGCGGGTAACCCGGGTTGGAAAATGGCTGCGCCGTTTCAGTCTTGACGAGCTCCCCCAGCTTTTCGACGTGCTGGTCGGTCACATGAGCCTGGTTGGACCGCGGCCGGGCTTTTCCTGGGAGGTCGAAAAATACGAAGATTGGCATCGGCGGCGTTTGGAGATCGCGCCTGGAATTACCGGACTCTGGCAAGTGTCCGGACGGAGTGATCTGCCGTTCGCCGAGATGGCACTTCTCGACATTTGGTACACTGAGAACTGGTCACTTGGACTTGACTTCAAAATCTTGTTGCGGACCATACCGGCGGTGATCTTGGGGCATGGAGCTTACTGATCCGAACCGGGATGACCTGGAGAATACTGAGTGCAGCTTCACAATTATTGGGACATCGTCGTCAGTCGGATTGGTGTCGTCGTCGGCGCATTTCTGGTCGCGGTCGTAGCCGCGACCGCATCAGTCTTTTTCGTCCCTCAGACCGCCGCGCCTTACCAAGCTTCGCTGGTCCTAGCGGTCAAGCCACAAGCCGAGCCGGGTTCAGATAATTATTACCGCTATGACGGCTACTACGCCTACGTATCATCGGAATATACCAACGACGATCTGATCTCGATCATCCAGACGACCGACTTCCTGCAGGCGGTACGGGATCACCTGCAAAGCAAAATCGGGAGTGCGCCAACCGGTAGTCTTGATGGGAAAAAGGCACATCGGGTGGTGACAATCACCGCCTCGTCGCCGACCGCGAACGGTGCGCTCGCGCTTGCTCAAGGAGTCGCGGACCTCCTTACCGCGCCGGACGCCGAGCAAAAGTTCTTTGCAACCTTCGCGCCAGAAAATGTAACGGTGACGATGGTCGACCAGCCCCGGATCGTGGCAGGGCCGGTCGGTCGAAGCTCACTTTTGAACGTCGCGGCACGCTCGCTGATTGGTCTTGGCCTCGGAATTGGCTTGGCGTTCCTGCTAGAATATCTCGACGACAGCGTTCGCCGCACCGATGTGGAAGGCCTGCTTGGCTGGCCAGTCCTCGGCGAGATCCCCGGACGAGGCTTACCACCGATGCCGCGGAAGGTGAAATGACAAGTGTCCAGTAATCGGAGCTTTGCCGAAACGACACTTGCCGGCGAAGATGCGCGACGGCGTGCCGACAGCTTTGCCCGGCCGGCCCGGGTGGCGTTCAAGCGCCACGCAGTGGTGTTCGTGGTCGTGAATTGTCTGCTCGCCCTCGCCAACGCGATCTTTCTGCCCGTGCACTGGGTGTTCTTCTATCTTACGATCGTCTGGGCAGTTATTCTCGCGGACAACTTTCTCTGGGCCTACGTGGTTGACCCCGATCGAGACGTGGCCGAGCGGACCGCAATTCACGCTGAACGCGATCGGCGCCGGGCCGAGTTGACTAGCAACCAGAAGATAGGTAAGGAATGATGAGTCGAACTGTCGAGGCCGTGGTCCTCTACGAGCCAGGGAAAGTAGCGGTCGAAGCTCGGCGATGTGACGAGCCGGGCCCTGGCGAAGTGGTCATCGCGCCGAGCGTGGTGGGCATCTGCGGCTCGGACATTCACCTTTACCAGGATGGACGCATCGGCGAGAGCGTCGTTCGCGAGCCACTCGTACTCGGGCACGAAGCAGCCGGGCGAATCGCGGCAGTTGGTGCGGGGGTCGCAGGATTCCACGAGGGCGACCGGGTTATCGTCGAACCAGGGATCGCCTGCGGGCAATGTCGCTTTTGCGTACGTGGTCGCTACAATCTGTGTCCGGCGGTTCGATTTCTCGGCATTCCCCCGACCAACGGTCTGATGGCTGGGGGTGTCCGAGTTCCCGCACGCTGGGTCTACCACTGGCCTGACTCCTTAAGCGATGCCGAAGGAGCGATGATCGAGCCTTTCGCGGTTGGGCTCCAGGCGGTCGAAGAGGCAGGCATTCAGCCCGGCGATAGCGTGGCAATTCTCGGGGCTGGTCCGATTGGCTTGATGATTCTCCAGGCGGCGCGGATCCGCGGAGCCGGTCAGATTATTTCGATTGATCTAGCTCAGAAACCGCTCGAGATGGCGCGGCGATTGGGGGCGAGTGCGGTCATCAATCCGCGCGAAACTGACCCGATCTCAGCAGTGCGCGAGCTAACCGGCGGAGATGGCGCGGACGTGGTCATCGAAGCGGTGGGAGCGACCCCGACAATCAAGCAAACGCTCGAGCTCGTTCGTCGCGGCGGGACGATCACGCTGGTTGGGATCGCCTCGGAGTCAGCGATACCCCTGAATACGACGAAAATTGTCCGCACTGGTCTCCAGCTCCGTTCGAGCTTCCGGTATGCCCATCAACATCCGGTCGCCATCTTCCTGGCGACGGCCGGCCGGGTGGATCTGCGAACGCTTATTACTCACCACTTTCCGATCGGCCAGGCGCCGGAAGCATTCGACTTTGTTACGCAGCACAAGAATGACGTCATCAAAGGGGTAGTCGAGTTCACGACTGCTGGTTGATGAGCTCAGCCGCGCGAACAACAGGCATATAGAGAGCTACGGTTCCGTCGAGTGAGGCAGGTAAGTAGTCAGGGTGGGTAAGGATGATCGTCTTCCCGGGGCGGTCAACGCGTTCGTACTCCCCCGGTGGCGCCAGCTCTCCAGCCCGGTAGAGTTGACCATCACTCAACCCTAGCTCATGGGCAGGTAACATAACTCTATCTCCTTGTTCATAATGTCAATCATTACTTTGGACAGATCTATCCTATCAGCCTTCGTTAGTCCTGACTATTGTTATTGTGCACAGAGTTTCGCACCTTTGTATTTGTGCAAAATGCCGAATTCCTCTTATGTCCGTGTAATAAATGGCCATATGTAACTCCGCTATTTTTTCACATTGATCGGTCGGTTGACCAGCCAGATGCCGAGAACGATCAGCAGGCCACCGATCAGCACGCTGATACCAAAGCGGTCGCCTAGCAAGACCCTGTCCCCAATTGTCGCGACGAGGGGGACCAAAAAGATGAACGCAGCGACTTCGCTGGCAGCGCGCTGGCGCAGGAGCCAGAACCAGATGACGTAGGCGAGAGCAGACGAGGCCAGACTCGCGTACAGTATGGTCCAGACGAAGGTCACACCGAACGTGATCGCCGGACGTTCAAAGAGAATCGCGGCGAGCGCCAGGGGTACGCAGCCATAGAGAGCTTGCAGGGCAGCGATCCAGATCAGGTTTTGGCCATGTGGCCGGCTCTTAAAGAAGATGGTGCCTGATGCCCAACTGATACCGCCGCCGAGCGCACACAGGTAGCCGACGAACGGTTCGCCGCCGTTGGGCGAGAGTTGGCTGCTGAGCACAGCAACGACCCCGCCGATCCCGGCCAGTAATCCCAGTAGCTTCGGTGCCGACAGCCGCTCATCGAGAAAAAGCCAGGCACCGAATGCCGTGAGCAGCGGCTGGACATAGACGAGAATAGCCGTTTCGGCAGGTGAGACGAAACGGAGCGACACGTTTTGCAATCCCCAGAAACCGGCGACGTTGAGGAGCCCGCAAATCAGCGCGGTGAGGTGAGTCGCCTGATCGCGCGGCAGTGTACTCCCGGTTAGCCGGAGCCATCCGGCGAGAACGACTCCCGCGAGGCCGGCCCGCAAAGCTGCATAGGTCAGGGGGGGAGTGGTGGTGAGCCCGACGTGAAAGACGACGAAAGCCAACCCCCAGATGAGGCAGAGTAAGGCGAAGGCCGAGCTGACAATCGCACGGCTAGCGGTCGCTGATCTACTGACTGTTTCTGTTGCATTCACCCTTCGCCTCGTTTTTTTCGAATGGTCGGATCTGCCGCGTTGAGCAGAGCTATTGTACTGAGTGCAGCCGAGTACTAACAGTCCCCGAGGAGCGCGGCATCGGCCGACCTCCCAACACCGCGAGCTCGAAGCCGGAGCGTTGGGTTTTCACCGTGGAGTATCCAATAGTGCGCTGGTTGGAGGCAAAGGCGACAACGTCAGCTACCCCACCAGGGGCGGTAGCAACGTTAGCTCTGATCCCGATTCACCGGGAGTCAAGCCGATTGATAGTAAGATTGCGAGCATCTACCAGAGCTCGGATCACGCGGGAACGCCGGAGCATTCGTCTGTGATCAGGGGCGGGACCGGCGGTAGCGGTAATGATCTACACTGGCAATCTCACGCCTGCGCAGAGCGTAAAGTGATGGCGGAGACAAAAAGAGACCCCCTGGAAAGGCATTAACCACCCCTTTCCCGGGGGTCCCGCGGAAGCCCACGCCCGGGATCGAACCGGGGACCTCATTCTTACCAAGAATGTGCTCTACCTACTGAGCTACGTGGGCAGGTCGGGTGTGACGCCCAAACATGCTCATTGCATGCTCATTTTACCCGATTTTCGTCTTCGCCGCAACCTGATCCAGGCAAAGGAATAGGGTCATGTCAAAGTCATCCTGGGATGGCGCCAATGAGCCGTAGTGCGCGGTCGGGGAAGGCGCCATAGTGGCGGAGCGCATCGGCGACGCTCCGCCAGCCGTGT
>JAJPIK010000064.1 GCA_021324795.1 Chloroflexota bacterium | reverse complement strand
GGGAGCTCCCCGAGGATGATCGCTCGTCGCAAGGCTGCCGCGATCGGCTCCCAGAGAGCCTGTCGAAGCGCGATTCCTGGATCGAATGCATCCACGCTCTGCTCCCCATTTCCCGTCTAGTTGGCCAGATGCACTTTGATCGAGACGGTCGACTTGTCCGCCACGGTCCGAAATGTTTCCGGGGCCGCGTCAGAGGGAAGTGATGGATGATCAACCGCTCGACCTCGGCCGGCGCGGCGATACTGCGCAGATTCTGCTAGAACTGTAATTGAATGTGACACCGCAAGCAGCTTTGACTGGAACGTCGTGTGAAACATCGCCGAGGCGATGTTTCACACGATGTCAAAGAACGACTTAGACGAGCGCGACCGCGCGCTGGCGCTCCATGGACTCATAGGCGCCGAGGATCATCTTCAGCACCGCCGTGCCTTCTTCGTGCGTGTTCACCGGGCGCTTACCCTCGGCAACACAGTCAGCGAAGTGCTCGAGCTCGGCAGCAAAGTTGTTGCGCTGGCCCAGCTCCATCGAGGCCGGCTTCCAGCCAATTGGCTTGTAGAAAATGGTGCGGCCACGGCCAAACAATTGTCCCTTCTCGCCAAGGATCTGGAACTGCCAGGCACCTTCTGGCCATTCCCAAGCCCAGCTCGTCAAGACCTCGCCCATCGTGCCGTTCGCGAAGCGGACGATCACCACGGCGCTATCTTCACCTTCGAGCGTGTGAATGTGGTAACGGCCACCAACTGCCGAAACTTCAACCGGCTTGGAACCAGCCAGGTTCAGAAGCAGATAGCTGGGATGGTAGCCAGTATCGATCAAGCAGCCACCGCCCATCGTCTTCGCCGAGGCCCGCCAGCCCCACTCGGAAAGCGGCTTGGTATGGCGGAAGCAGTCACAGGTTCGCACCATGAAGATCTCGCCGAGTTCGCCCGCGGCGATCATCTGGCGCGCCTTCTCGACCGCCGGATCGAACAACTGATTGTGGGCGCACATCATCGTCACCCCACTTGAACGGACCGCGCCGGCGATGTCTTCGGCCTCGTCAAGCGACAAACAGAGCGGCTTCTCGCAGATCACGTGCTTGCCCGCCCGCGCCGCGGCGACGATCGCCTCGCGATGGAGGTGATGCGGCAAGCAGATGTCGACGGCGTCGACGTCAGGATCTCGAATGAGATCGTGAAAATTGGTGTAGGTCGTCGCCCCGTCAAATCGCTCTGCCATCGCCCGGGCACTTTCTTCGATGACGTCGGAGACAGCAGTCACCACCGCCTTATTCCCCAACGTGAGCCAGCCAGCGGCATGCACCTGGGCGATGCCGCCACAGCCAATCATCCCTACTTTGAGCATGCTGTCCTTCTTGTCGAACTCTTCCGAATCTGACTCGGAATATAGTGCAACACACTGAGAGCAGGCAGATTCTATTCGCGTCCAGGTGACGCTGTCAACCTAACTCACAGCCATACTATTGCTATTAACGGCTGATCTCAAATTCCTCTTCTCTCCCCCTGAGGGAGAAAGGGTTAGCAGAAGGGAGAACTCCCCCCAATGAGCTAAACTCAATAATCTATACTCATGGTAGTCATTCAGGAGAACAAAGCTCGTGGCCGAGAAGACTCAAAACTGCGCGATCGCCGGCTGCTCAAACGTGGCCGACCGGTGCTGCACACGCTGCCGGCGTTCGATCTGCGTCGCGCATATCGTTGAGGATTATCATCACTTACCGGGCGGGCAACGGCCATATTGCACGGAGTGCGACGCGGAACGTCAGCGACTGTACCAAGCGATGCGGAGGCAAGGGCTGCGGGCGATTGTTTGGAGCGGAATCGGAGCGGTCGTCGGCGCATTCGCGGGCCACACCGTTGGCACACTGTTTTCGCCAGCGAGTTTCACTCACACGGTCGCCACGGACATCGGATTCTTGCTTGGGCTCGGCGCGGCTCTGTTCGGCGCGCTCGATCGAGCTCGTCCCGATCATCGGCCTGGCTAGCCTCGTAATCTGCTCTAAGCGGCAGGATACATCTCTTCAGCGGTCCGCGTGCCGAACGACGACTCTCCCCACTCCTCGCGCCTGAGGATCTCCCGCCGAACTCGCCAGCGCCGATCGTAGATCTCTCGGGCTCTGGTAAAATCGCGGTGACGCAAGGCAGCGAGGTAATGTCCGTTCATTTCGGCTTCGTACGCTTTCAGCTTGGCGAGTGGTGTCCGCTTGGCAGTATACATCGCTCTCCTCCCATTTCGGCTACCGCCCTCTCCCAGTGCATGCCGCCAACGGCGATAAACGTCCGCGTCGATTCGACCGCCGGGAGAGACTGAATTTGATTCATGACCAGGTCGTCAAGCTCGTCTTGCCGCGGGACAATAATCTTCGCGATCACGTCGCTCTCGCCGTAGAGAGCGCACGCCTCGACAATGCCCGGAAAGTTTCGAAGCTTCTCGACGACGTCACCTACCTGTTTCGGCGGCGCCTTGATCAGCACGTAGGCCAGCACTGCTGCCTCCTTCTCTGGCGGCATCCCCCCTGATTGACCTGATGGCCGAGTCCGCTCGCGTTCGTCAGCAATCCGCCAAATTCGAGGCACACCCGTGACGCTCGCCGTCTCGAAAACTCGATCAAGCACACTGTAGATATCGTGCTCATCCGCCGCTTTCATCCAAACGATCAGGTCACCGGTTTCGCCGTAAACGACCGCGGCTTCCTGCACCCGCTCGAACTCCCGCAGCATCGCGAGGGCCCGATGCCGACTTCGATAGGGCACCGGCAGTAAGGCGACGATGACCGACTGCTCGGCACGAGCCGCTGACTCCACGGCGCTGCGGACCGAGAGCCCCCGCTGGTAATAGGTCCAGAACTGCTTCACGCGCCGCAGGTCATCAGTGCCGTAATCGCGACGACTAATGCGTAGCTTGTGCACCTGGATCGGATGAATGTATCCCTGGCTCTCCAGGTAATACACGAGCCGCTTATTCAAGCCCGGCACTTCGCTGAGCAGATCTTTCAGCTTCACCGCCTTCTCGTCCCGGATTCTCTCACTGAATCTAAGTGCAATGATGTACTTACTTTGGCATGAACTGGGCCAGTGGTCAAGATCAAGGACTGAGGTGTTATCTGGAGGGGCGGTTGACGTTGATAACGCCAGAGAGCGGGCCCCTCTGGACTATCCTTGCAGAATCCGCGTCCGGTTCCCGATGATTTGGACCCGGCCCGCCGCGAGAAGGCGAATCGCTTCGGGAAGCGCCCGGTGCTCTTCAATGAGGATCCGCTCGGCAAGCGATTCCTCAGTGTCGTCTTCGAGCACCGGCACCGTTCGCTGAAGAATGATCGGGCCGCCATCCAAGTCGCTGGTGACGAAGTGAACGGTACAGCCGGTAATCTTCACGCCGTGATGCAGCGCATCCGCCTGGGCGTGGAGCGTGCCACTAAAGGCAGGCAGCAGCGACGGATGAATGTTGATGATCCGGTGCCGATAGGCGTCGAGTAAAGTGGGGCCAATCACCGGCACGTATCCGGCAAGAACGACCAGCTCGACCTGATTCTCCCGCAGGAAATCGACGACTGCCTGTTCCTGGGCGAGCCGCGATGAGAAGTCAGCACGAGGAAAGGCCAGGGCCGGCACGCCGGCCCGCTGAGCCCGCTCGAGCGCCAGGGCATCACGACGGTTACTCGCCACCGCGACAACCTGAGCCGGTATCTCGCCGAGCGCGGCGCGATCAAGCAGCGCTTGAAGATTTGTCCCCCGCCCGGAGGCAAGAACGCCGAGTCTCAGACATTTAGTCGGTGGCACCGGCGTAATTGGTGTCGCTGCGAGGAGAATCATGATGACTTCGTCCCCCGCCACTCATTTCTTGGACGGAGCCGGTTCGACGAACGGCTCGACCATCTGCTCACTAATCGGCTCGCAACAGCCATCTCGTGACTCGAGCGCGAACTTATCAAAGTCCAATTGCACTGGCACCGGATAGTGGCCAGTGAAGCACCCCTGGCATAAACGCGAACCCGACACTTTCACCGCCCTCACTAGACCATCGAGGCTCAGATAGCCGAGCGAATCGGCTCCGAGGAAGTCTTTGATCTCGTCGACGCTCTTCTGAGCCGCGATCAGCTCGTTGCGGCGAGCCGTATCAACCCCCAGATAGCACGGGTGTCGCATCGGCGGTGCGTGAATCCGTACGTGCACTTCCTTGGCACCGGCTTCGCGCAGAAGACGGACGATCGGTTTAGTCGTCGAGCCGCGAACAATCGAATCGTCGACGACCACCACCCGCTTATCCGCCAAGACTTCCGGCAGTGGATTGAGCTTCAAGTGGATGCCCATCTCACGTAGCCGCTGATCCGGCTGAATAAACGTCCGACCGATGTAGCGATTCTTCACCAGCCCCTCGGCAAACGGAATGCCCGATTCTTGGGCATAGCCGATGCCACCCGGCACTGCTGAGTCGGGCACCGCGATCACGATGTCGGCGTCGGCCGGATGCTCGCGGGCAAGCTCGCGCCCCATCTCCTGACGGGCCAGATAGACCAGCCGATTATTGATGACACTATCCGGCCGGGCAAAATAGATATACTCAAAAATACAGGTAGCCTGAGACTCCCGCTCGCTGACCTGGTACGTCTCGACTCCTTGATCGTCGATCACCAGGAGCTCGCCGGGCTCGACCTCGCGAACGTAGGTGGCGCCAACCGTGGCCAGGGCACAGGATTCCGACGCCACGACCCAGGCAGAGTTCAGTCGCCCCAGACAGAGCGGACGGACACCCACCGGGTCACGCAGCGCAAACAACTGGTCCGGCGTCGCCATGACCAGACTATACGCCCCCTGCAGGCGGGGAACAGCTCGGCGAATCCGATCGAGAAGATCCTGACCGGGCCCTTCACAAAAGAGCCGGGCGATCAGTTCGGTGTCGGTCGTGGTTCGGAAGGTGTAACCTTCCTCGAGCATCTTCTCGCGGAGTGGCGCGCTATTCACCAGGTTGCCGTTGTGGGCCACCGCGAATTCGCAGCTCGGCGTTCGCACGACGATCGGCTGGGCGTTGTTCAGCTTCGAGCTACCGGTGGTCGAGTAGCGGGTGTGGCCAACCGCGATGTGACCGCGCAAGCCAAGCAGATCCTCTTCGGTGAAGACTTGTGAGACCAAGCCCATCCGCAAGTGGGCAGTGAGTCGATGACCATCACCGGCAACGATGCCAGCACTTTCCTGGCCACGGTGCTGCAAGGCGTGCAGGCCAAAAAACGTGATCCGAGCCGCGTCTTCGCCGCGCCCGAAAATTCCGAAAACCCCGCAGGCCTCGTGGAGCTTGTCTTGATCGGTGTCCCTGGCGCCGGTCTTGATCGTCACTGGCTACTCCTTCGCGGGCACAACCCGCCACTACCCCGGAATAGTTCATGCGCCATCGAGCGCCCAACTCTTGGCCAGATCGGTCAGCGTTTCACTCAGCCACCCCTCGAGCGTCAAGCGCTCGCCCCCAACCACCCCTAGATCGCTGGCCGGCACCCCGGCTTCGCGCGCCATGGCCAGGACCGTTGCGACGTCCTCTGGACGTACGCTAACAACGATTCGCGATTGCGCCTCGTTAAAAAGCCACCGATATGGCTCCTCCTCCGTCGGCGCGCTTCCAACAAAGCCGATCCCACCGAGCAAGCAGGATTCGGCCAATGCCACTACCAAACCACCATCCGCGACATCGTGCGCTGACCGAATCAGGTCGCGCCGAATCGCCGCGAGGCAAAGCTGCTGGACTGCTCGTTCGCGCGCCAGATCCAGACCTGGCGCCGGCCCCACGATAAGACCACGCTCGGCAAGGTATGCGCTCCCTCCAAGGCCGTGGCCTTCGTCGCTCCCCAACAGGATGACCCGATCACCAGCCGCCTGGAACCCGGCCCCGGTTCGCCACCGGGCATCCTCGAGCAAGCCAAGCATCCCGACAATCGGAGTCGGATAAATCGCTCGCCCATTCGATTCATTGTATAAGCTGACGTTACCACTAACAATTGGTGTACTGAGGGTACGGCAAGCGTCGCTCATGCCACGAATTGCTTCTTCGAGCTGATAGTAAACCTCGGGTTTTTCCGGATTACCAAAGTTCAGGCAATCGGTCGCGGCAATTGGCTCGGCCCCGGCACAGACGACGTTGCGGGCTGCCTCGGCGACAGCAATCGCACCTCCCCGGTATGGATCCAGATAGCAATAACGACCATTGCCATCAATCGCCAGGGCGATTGCCTTCCCAGTCCCCTTCAAGCGCAAGACCGCGGCATCAGCTTGGCCCGGTCCGAGCAAGGTGTTCGTTTGGACTGACCAATCGTATTGACGGAAAACGGCGCGCTTGTTCGCCACGTCCGGAAAGTGCAGCACCCGATGCAGCGCCTCGGCCGGACTACCCGGATCGGGTGGAATCATCGACACTGGCGCATCGAGCCAGGACGGCCGCCGACCAACTCGGCGATAGGTTGGCGCCTCGGCCAGCATCCAGACCGGTACTTCGGCTACCACGGCCTCGCCGTGGCGCACCCGCACCAGACCGTCGTCGGTCACCCGACCGATCACGTCGGCGTGCAGGCCCCAGCGATCGAAAATCGATTGGACCAACCCAACGCTCTCCGGTTTGACCACGACGAGCATGCGCTCTTGCGATTCCGAGAGCATCACATCGTAGGCGGTCATCCCCGCGGCACGTCGGGAAACTTTCTGCACGTCGATCTCGACGCCACTTCCCCCCTTACTCGCCGCCTCGACCACCGCGCTGGTAATGCCCGCCGCCCCCAGGTCCTGCATGCCGACAATCGCGCCGCTTTCATGGAGCTCCAGGCACGCTTCGATCAGCAGCTTTTCCAGGAATGGATTTCCCACCTGAACCGTTGGCCGCTGATCCTCCGCGGTCTCACTCAGTTCGCGCGAGGCGAGGCCGGAGCAGCCGTGGATCCCATCGCGTCCGGTGTCCGCGCCAACGAGCAAGAGAAGATTACCAACGCCCGTCGCCTTCGCGCGCACCAGCTTCTTGGCGTCGATCACGCCAACCGCCATGGCGTTGACCAAGGGATTTTCTTGATAGGCCGCGGCAAATGCGACCTCACCACCGACCGTCGGCACACCAATTGAATTCCCATAGTGAGCGATCCCGGCGACGACACCGTTGAAGAGGTAACGGGTGCGGCCTGCGTTTAGTTCGCCAAAACGCAGTGAATCGAGAATGGCGATTGGCCGCGCCCCCATGGTGAAAATGTCGCGGATGATCCCGCCCACCCCGGTCGCGGCTCCCTGGAAAGGCTCGACAGCGCTCGGATGGTTGTGGCTTTCGACCTTCATAACGATCGCTAACCCATCGCCGACGTCGACAACTCCGGCGTTCTCGCCTGGGCCTTGAATGACCCGTGCACCGGTCGTCGGAAAATTGCGCAGGAGCGGCCGCGAATTCTTGTAGCCGCAGTGCTCGCTCCACATCGCGCCGAACATCCCCAGCTCGACGTCGTTGGGCACCCGTCCGAGTCGCTCAATGATCATCGCGTACTCATCGCGGGTTAGGGCAATTTCACTGAGCGTCGCATCGTCAATCGTCATGGGGGTGGCGATTAACTCAGTCACGCTTTACCCCCACGAGAGTCGGCTGTGCGCTGCGCTCAAATTCGAGCAGCGAACGAAAGATCGTCAAGCCGTCAGCCCCCCCAAGCTCTAGCTCGCTACAACGCTCCGGATGGGGCATCAGACCAAAGACGTTGCGGGCTTCGTTGCAGACACCGGCAATGGCCTCGAGCGAGCCATTCGGGTTACTCGACGGATCGAGCAAGCCGTCTGCGGTGCAGTAGCGCAGGATCACCTGATCCTGCTCATTCAGTCGGCGCAGCGTGGTCGGATCGGCGTAATAGCGGCCTTCGCCGTGGGCGATTGGCAGGTGCAGCACCTGGCCCTTCCGGGCGGCCGAAGTGAAAGGGGTATTCGTCGATTCGACCCGCACACTCTGCCACTGGCAGCGAAACTGAAGGCAGTCGTTCGGCAGTAAGGCTCCGGGCAGAAGGCCCGCCTCGCAGAGGATCTGGAAGCCATTACAAATGCCGAGGACCAAGCCGCCTTCGGCGGCAAAACGCGCCACCGCCTGCATGACCGGGGCAAAGCGGGCGATCGCGCCCGCGCGCAGATAGTCGCCGTAGGAAAAGCCACCGGGGAGAATGAGACAATCAATCGTTGGGATCTGGGTGGCCGCATGCCACACGTATTCGACCGGAACGTTGAGCACACGATCGAGCACGTGGTAGGTGTCCGCGTCACAGTTTGTCCCCGGAAAAACGATGACGCCGAAACGCAAAAGATAGCCCCCCACCCGTTTGTATGCTCATTGTACCACAATCGATCAAAATAGTGTAAGCTAAACGGCGCCGAATGAACGATTCTCGATCCAAAGCAGGAGGGATTGCCATTATGAAAGGTGCCGTTCTGTACGCCGTGGGCCAGCCACTCCAGGTCGAAGAGTTGACCGTTCAGAATCCACGGCAGGGCGAGGTGATGGTTCGGGTGGCCGCCGGCGGCGTGTGTCACAGCGACCTCCACGTCATGAATGGTGATCTGACCGCCCCCCTTCCGGTCGTGCTCGGCCATGAAGGGGCCGGCGTCGTCGAGAAGGTTGGCGAAGGGGTGAGCGAGTTCAAGCCAGGCGACCACGTCGTCTTGCTTTGGCGTGCAAGCTGTGGCGAATGCTTCTTTTGCCTGTCCGGACGTCCCGCCTTGTGCGACCTCGGCGCGGGCATCCGCTGGAGCGGTCATCTTGCTGATGGAACGAGCCGTTTCTCGCGCGCCGGCCAGGAGATCCGCCACTTTGCCGGCGTGTCCTCCTTTGCCGAATTGACGGTATTGCCACGCGAAGGGCTGGTCAAGATCGATCCGGAAATTCCACTCGCCCAGGCAGCGGTCGTCGGCTGTGCTGTGATGACCGGCGTCGGTGCGGTCATCAACACGGCTAAAGTCGAGCCGGGCGCGAGTATGGTTGTCATCGGCTGTGGTGGAGTGGGCCTGAACGCCATTCAGGGAGGTAGCCTGGCCGGAGCCGAGAAGATCATCGCAGTGGACATTCTCGACAACAAACTTGCCTATGCGCGCCAGTTCGGCGCAACTCACACCATCAACGCGAGCCAGGTTGACCCGATCGAGGCCATCAAAGAGCTGACGGAAGGGCGGGGTGCTGACTACGCCTTCGAAGTTATCGGCAATCCGAAAACAATCACTCAGGCCTATCGCATGATTCGCCGGGGTGGCACGTTGGTCGTGGTCGGAGTAGCTCCGGTCACCGCCGAGGTCTCGATCAACGCCTCGTCGATCATGCTCGAAGAAAAAATGATTCGTGGCTCGCTCTACGGTTCCTGCCGCCCCAAGCTCGACGCACCGCGGCTATTGAATCTCTACAAAGCTGGCAAGCTGAAACTAGACGAACTCATTAGCCGTGAGTATCCTATAGCTCAAATCAACGAAGCATTCGATGCGCTCCGCAGAGGCGAGGTCGCGCGGAGCGTGATCCGAATGACATCGTCCTAAATTCCCTCTTCCTCTGGAAGAGAATCAGAGTGGGGATTACCTGCCAGGTTGCGTCGGGCGTTCCGCTTCTGCCAGGCGCAAAATAGACGCGATCGTCCGGAGGAAAATCGCATGGCGCCGCTCTTAGAGGTGAGAGGTCTGCAGACCGAATTCCAAACCCCCGATGGGGTGGTTCACGCGGTCAACGGGGTGAGCTATCACGTCGACGAAGGAGAGACCCTGGGGATTGTTGGCGAGAGTGGCTGCGGCAAGAGTGTGACCGCGCTCTCGATCATGCGCTTGATTCCGCGGCCTCCCGGGCGCATCGTCGCTGGCGAGGTCTGGTTCGACGGCCAGAATTTACTGACCCTCTCCGATAACGAGATGCGTCGCATTCGGGGGGGCAAGATTGCCATGATCTTTCAGGATCCGATGACTTCGCTCAATCCGGTCCTAACGATCGACGAACAGATCTCCGAGGCCATCCGCTTGCATCTTGGCCTTGGGGCAAGCCAAGCGCGTAACCGGACGATCGAACTCCTTGATCTCGTCGGGATCCCGGATGCGCGTCGCCGGGTCAGCGATTATCCCCATCAGTTCTCCGGAGGCATGTGCCAGCGGGTGATGATCGCCATGGCACTCTCCTGCCATCCCAAGCTCCTGATCGCCGACGAGCCAACCACCGCGCTCGACGTCACAATCCAAGCCCAGATCATCGAGCTCGTCCGTCGGCTCCAAAAGGAGTTTGGGATGGCGATGATCTGGATCACCCACGACCTGGGCGTTGTCGCGGGCCTCGCCGATCGGGTCGCGGTAATGTATGCCGGACGTGTGGTCGAGGAGTCGGCTGTCGACGACGTTTTCGACGATCCGCGCCACCCCTACACCCTGGGGCTTCTTGGCTCGGTCCCGCGTCTCGACGAGGCGCGTCGTGAATCGCTTCAGCCCATCCAAGGAGTTCCGCCGGACCTCACCCGCCTGCCAGCGGGCTGTCCCTTTCAACCACGCTGTCGATTTGCGATCGAGCGCTGCGTCCAAGAAAACCCACCGTTGGTGAGCGTCGGCGGCCTGGCGCACTCCAGCGCCTGTTGGGTATCCGATACGTTGGGGGCAGCCGCCAAATAACGGACGACAAGACAAGGGAGCATGATGAGCGAGAGGATCGAAGCAAACGGCAAGGCAAACGGGAAGGGCAAGCCCCTGGTCGAGATCAAGAATCTGAAGAAATACTTCCCGATTCACCAGGGCTTACTCTTCCAACGTCAAGTTGGGGCGGTCAAGGCTGTCGATGGCGTGAGTCTGACAATTCGCCGGGGGGAAACCCTGGGACTCGTCGGCGAATCGGGCTGCGGGAAGTCGACGACCGGGCGGACGATCCTCCACCTCCAGCGTCCCACTGACGGCGAAGTCGTGTTCGATGGCCAGCCGCTGGGCAAGCTTGCCCCCAACGACCTCCGACGGATGCGCCGCCACTTCCAGATGATCTTCCAGGATCCCTACGCCAGCCTCAATCCGCGCATGACCGTCGGCGATATCGTCGGCGAGCCGCTCCAGGTCCACGGCCTGGCCAAGGGACGTGCGCTGACCGAGCGCGTCCAGGAGCTCTTACGCACGGTGGGCTTGGATCCCTACTTTGTCAGCCGCTATCCGCACGAGTTTTCGGGCGGTCAGCGCCAGCGCATCGGTATTGCGCGGGCCATCGCCGTTCACCCGGATTTTATCGTCTGTGACGAGCCAATCTCGGCGCTCGACGTCTCGATCCGGGCCCAGATCCTCAACTTGCTCGAGGCGCTCCAGCAGCAATTCAACCTGACCTACCTGTTCATCGCGCACGACCTCGCTGTCGTCCGCCACATTTCGGACCGGGTCGCGGTGATGTACCTGGGCAAGATCGTCGAGCTCGCTGACCGTGATGCTCTCTACGAGAACCCGAAACACCCCTACACCAAGGCGCTGCTCTCGGCCGTGCCGATCCCCAGCCCTAAAGTCGAGCGCAAGCGCGAGCGGATCATCCTGACCGGTGATGCGCCGAGCCCGGCCAACCCGCCGGCGGGCTGCCCTTTCCATACCCGCTGCCCAATCATGCAAAAGGGTCTCTGCAACGTCCAGGTGCCTGAATGGCGCGAGATCGTACCGGGTCAATGGGTGAGCTGCCACCTGGCGACGTAGTCATTCTTTTGGAGCATGGAGCGGAGCGGTTCAGTCTGCAGACGAAGGCCCCTCATCCCCGCGATCGTGCTTGAGTGCAGCCGTTTCGGTCACTCTAAATCAGATTCTTCTGATGTGGATCCAGCGCGTCGCTGACCGCGTCGGCCAGAAAGTTCAGGCCGAGCAGCAACAGGGAAAGCGCGATACCCGGAAAGATCCCGTACCAGGGAGCTTCGCGGAGATAGGTGCGGCTCGCGTTCAGCATCGAGCCCCAGGAAGGCTCGGGCGGCTGGGCGCCCAAACCGAGGAAGCTCAGGCCGGCTTCCAGCAGGACGGCGAAGGCCATCGCCAGGGTAGCCTGAATCAGCAGTGGTGCCAGGATGTTCGGCAGCATGTGGCGAAAGACGATCCGGGTATCGCTCAAGCCAATCGAGCGAGCGGCAAGCACGTAGTCTTTCTCTTTCTCACTAAGGATGCTTGCCCGACTAATGCGTGAAAACTCCGGAATGTTGATGATGCCCACGGCGATCGCCGCGTTGACCACGCCCGGACCAAGGACTGCCGCGACCGCGATTCCGAGGAGAATCGCCGGGAAGGCGAGTAAAGCGTCCCAGAGACGCATAATCGCCACTTCAATCCACCCCCCCCAGTAACCGGCGAGCACGCCAGTCACCACGCCGACACCGCCGCCTAGCACGACGCTGACAATACCGACCGCCAGTGAGATCCGTGTACCGTAGATCAGTCGACTGAGCAAATCCCGGCCGAGCTCGTCTGTCCCGAGAAAATATTGCCCCAGCGGCGGTGCCAACTCGTGACCGGCGTACTGCTGGTAGGGACTATAAGGAGCAAGGATCGGCGCGAGGATCGCGACCAAGCAGAGTCCGGCGAAGATGCCGGTGCCAATGGCACCGAGGGGATTGCGCCAGACCCGACGCACGGTCGAAAGCCAAAAGTCCTCTGGCTTCGCCAGTCGCAGACTTGTCACGTCGGCCAGCCGCCCCCCGGCGCCAGCCTCCGATTGCACGCGCCCGATCGGCTCCGACATTGCCTACCTCCGTGTCGCGCTCGAGCGGATCCGAGGATCGATCACCCCATACGAAAGGTCAACCAACAAGTTCACCAATACAAATATGGTCACCAGCAGCAAGAGGCCGCCCTGAATCACGGTATAGTCGCGGTCACCGATCGCCTGGAGCATCAAACGCCCAACGCCTGGCCAGGCGAAAACTGATTCGATGATCACTGCCCCGCCGAGTAGGCGACCAAAGTGAATGCCAAGCACCGTCACCATGGGAATCAACGCGTTGCGCAAGACGTGCTTGGCTAGGATCACCCGCTCGACCAATCCTTTGGCCCGGGCTGTCCGCACGTAATCCTCGCGCAGTACGTCGACCAACGATGCTTTGAGAAAGCGCGCAAAGATTGCGGATTGAGGAATCGCCAGGGTGAATGCCGGCATCGCCAGATATTTGAGGGCAAGAATGGGATCCGGGGAGAAATCGACCCGCCCACCGGGGGGTAACCAGCCGAGGCTCAAAGCGAAGAGCAGAATGAAGAGAATCCCTACCCAGAAATTGGGAATCGCTAAGCCAATCGCAGTGTAGGTCGACACGACCAGATCAATCGTGCTCCGTTGATAGACCGCGGCGAGCACACCCAGCGGAAGAGCGATGAGGATCGACAGCAGCAGCGCCGCGATGGTCAGATCCAGGGTAGCCGGCAGCCTGAGCATAACGAGATCCCAGACTCCCATGCCGCTGATGTAGGACTTACCGAGGTCACCGCGGAGGACATGGGATAGCCAGGTCGCGTACTGGATCGGCAAGGGCTTATCCAGGCCAAGCTCGGTGCGGACCGCCGCGACCACATCGGGAGTCGCATCCGGCCCCGCCAAAGTTAAGGCAGGATCACCAGGAATCAGATGGACCAGCAGGAATACCCCGATCGACGTCAGAATAATGACCGGGATCGTCTGGAGTATCCTGTGGACGATGTAGCCAATCATCCCACCTACCGGTTAAGCGTTAAGCCAGGTCGCTTCTAGAACGGGCATACCGTCGAGATGAGTCGTGAAGCCTTACACCTTCTTCTGCTTGTCAAAGAGCTTTGGTTGTACCTGGACCTCTAGCCCGTATGATCTTGCTAAGCTCGTTCGAACCTGACAGATAGCCGGTCGATGAGATGAGAACCATTGCGTCGACCGCCGATACCCCGGCCCCTGTGAGCATTGCCTCGGCTTCATCCAGATCGAACTTGCAAGGGCTCACTAAATCCTTGAGATAGGTCAACGATCCCCTGGGAAAAGATAAGCTTCCTGCTTTTTGATTTCGCTCGCGACGTCCTTAGAGCCCGGTGCTACCACTGTTAAGGCGGACTGATGAAACTCAGTCTAGAAAGGATACTGGCCGATGTCAAGGTAATTTATCTGAAATTGCACCATAAGAATCAGGCAGCCGAGGAGAGGCCATAGCGTCGTCTCACTTGAGCCGGGTCTTCTCGGAAACACAGCCGGGGGACAGCACCCAGCAGG
>JAJPIK010000074.1 GCA_021324795.1 Chloroflexota bacterium | reverse complement strand
GGCGTGAAGACGCTCGGTAAAATCAACGCCCAGAGCGTATCGTACAGGTGAAGCTGGCGGAAGAGAATGAACCGGGGCACCAGGAGCATCTGGACCGGAATGATCAGCGTGCTAACGTAGAGCAGAAACAGAGCATCGCGCCCTCGGAAGCGCAGCCGCGCGAAGCCATACGCCGCGAGCGAAGCGGTAAAAAGGTCACCCAGCACCCGCAGCACCGCGACAATCAGCGAGTTCACAACGTAGCGTGACAAAGGGTGAGCGCCGGTCAGGACGACGACGTAGTTCTGCCAGGTGAACGGCTCGGGGATCCAGTGCACCGGCATCCGAAAGACGTCGATCTCGCGCTTGAAGGATGAGACGACCATCCAGAAGAAGGGCAGAATAAACAGGACCGCGGTCAGCCAGATAATGACACTGATGATCGTCCAGCGATCGATTCTGACTGCTCGTCGGATGCCGCTCATTTGCTTGGGCTTCACTCCCGCAGCACAAGTTGCCACTAGCTACCCCTTTGTCGAGACAGGCCGGCGGCCCGTCTCAACCTCGGCATCGTGTCCTGATCGTGGCCAAGGCCGAAGGCTGTCAGATCCCCTAGCCATAAAAAACCAACCATCGCTGGGCTCGCCAGAAGATCAAAGTCAGCAGCAGAACACCGACGAACATTACCCAGGAGATCGCCGCGGCGTAGCCAAACTTGTAAAACTGAAAGCCATTCTGATACAGGTAGTAAGAAAGCACGGTCGTCGAGCGCCCCGGTCCGCCCTGGGTCATCAGATTGATCGTACCGAACGATTGGGAGGCGCTGATGAAGCCGGTGACGATCAAGAAGAAGATCGTTGGGGTTAGAAAGGGCAAAGTTACTGACCAAAAGCGCTGCCACGCTCCCGCTCCATCGAGCGCCGCGGCTTCGAATAGATCCTTTGGCACGTCTTGAAGCGCCGCGAGGTAGAGCACCGCATCGTAGCCGATCCCTGCCCAGATCGTCATGATGATCACGGCTGGCATCGCCCACTGCGACGAAGCCAGCCAGAGCGGGGGGGACGCCACGCCAAGCGCCCGCAGGACGAGGTCAATTGGGCCGAACGTCGGATGGTAAAGCAGAACCCAGGTCGCTGAAATCGCGACGGCGTTGACGATGAACGGAATGAAAAAGATCGCCCGGAGAATCGCCCGCCCGGGAATCGGTCCATTCAGGGCAAGCGCAATGACCAATCCAAGGACTAGGGTAATCGGGACACTACTGCCAACGTAGAGCGCGGTGAGCCGCGCGCTCTCCCAGAAGTTTGGATCGTTGGTAATGTCGACAAAGTTTTGCAGACCCACCCACTGCAAGCCACGAAACCCCGAGACGACATCCCACCTGGTAAAGGCGACCCCGAGGGCAAAAACCAGTGGCAGCAAAGTGAAGATCGCAAAGCCAACGAAGTTGGGCGCGATGAACGCGTAACCGAGCCAAGCGGGTGGACCGGGGGAGCGAGAGCGCCACCGCTCCGGCTTGCCATTCCCGCCACCCGTTCCCAGGCGAACACTGGCGTCCACCTTAGGTCCCGGCCTTCTTGATCGCCTCGTCGGCCTGCTGCTTAACTGTCTGAATCCACTGATCGATCGTGATCTCGCCGATCAGATAGCGGTCGGTCTGAGCGTCGACAATCTTTTGGATCTCGGCAGCGCCGGTGGTGATCGTGTCGGTAACCAAGGTGACGTCGGAGTTCGCGACGATCTTCTGGTAGGACGGCACGTCGTAGAGCTTATCGCGATCCGGACCAAGAATACCGGCGACGACGTCGTCGACGGAAGTGCCTGGATAAGACGGAATCTTCCCGGCTTTCAGCATGTACTTGGCACCATCGGTCAGCCAGTACTTTATGAAGAGCCAGGATGCATCCTTAAACTGAGTCTTCGGTGACATGAGGATCCAGTTGTTAATTCCGCCGCCATTGAAGAAACTCGACGCACCAATTGGCGCGGGCAGCGGGACAAAGGTCGTTACGAAATCGTGGGGATATTGCTTGGTATCGTTGACGTAGCGGAGTGAGAAAGAGGAAGACTGCCAGAGCGCGACCTGGTTGGTCAAAAAAGGGTTTTGAGAGTATGCCTTTAGGTTTTGGGCCAGCACCTGGGTCCAGGGAAAAGCGCTCTTCTCGTCGATCATGGAGCGGTGGAGCTCGAGGCTGGTCTTCCAGGCAGGATTGTCAAAGTTCGATTCTGTGCCGCCGTTTTTATACCAATAATCCGGACCAAGGATCTCCCGAGCAACGTCCGGCGGCGCATAGGCTCCGTAGACTTCTTTGTCGCCCGTCCCCGAGGATAACGATTTGGCAACCGCGCGGAAGTCATCAAGAGTCCAATTATCTTTGAACTTTGCCCTGGCCGCGTCGGCCATTTTCTTATTGACGAAGATGAAGTTCGGCTCGCGGGTCGTCGGCAGGCTGTAAAACTTGCCCTGGTAGCTAAAAATGCCTTTGGTCGTGGTCGCCCATTGTTTGATGGGGTTCTCAGTATTGAGGTAGGAGGTCAAGTCCTCGGCGGCACCTGCTTTGATCCGTTGGCCCATGCGGGGAACGTCGTAGGAGAAGTAGACGTCGATCGGCGTGCCACCCTGCAGCGCGGTGTCAAGCTTAGTATTGCCAGTTGGATCATTGACGAAGCGAGTATAGACCACCTTGATCGACGGATTCGCTTTTTGGAAGGCATCGACGAGATCGCTGGGGCCGGTCTCCGGGGGAACGCCACCCCAGACCTGGAGAGTAGCCGGACCAACCGCCTTGGACGCGGCGGTCGTGGCGGGAGTAGCTATCGCTGGCTGCCCCGCAGTTGCCGCCGATAGAGCGCTCGCTGGCTTGGTCGTCGCGGCGGCAGTCGCCGGTTGGGTCGTTGCGGACGGAGGCTGGATTGGAGCCTGGGCCGGCACGCTGGTCGGTGCAGCCGTCGTGGCATTACCACCGCCACACGCCGCGAGAATTACCGCCGAGGCGGTAGCCACCGTGGCCACCAGAAAGTGACGACGTCCGATCCGACTGATTGCGAAATACCCTGCTTTCACTGTCTTGCTCTCCTGTGTCTTTACTCTGAAATTCCCTGTTTCTCTGTAAGGAGGGGCAGGGTGAGGGCTACCTGCCAATTTCAACTGATGTGGTGGCCCGATGGGCCATATGCTCTCACTTCGAAAATCCGTGCTGTTTTCATGCCGTTCGTCGCGATGACCGATATCCGCAGCATCCGGCCACGCCGAGCCGGAAACTGATGTACCCGGCGTCGCTGGTAGTTTCCTTCGATCTCGGTCACGACCTCCCACGGCCCCTCGGCCCTCTGGCCAACTTCGATCCGGTAATCACGAACGATGCTCGGGAACGTTCCCTCCCAGATCCAGCCACTCAGGCTCGAATCGAAGGTCAGTTCGACTCGTCCCACGGTCACTGGCTCGGGCCAGACGATTTGGAGGGTCTGAGGAAACGGCTGAGCCGGATCGGAGATCCAAAGATTCGCTCCCACTTCCGGCCGGGTTACCCCGCTCAGCACGTTCGCCGGACCATAGGGCGTGCTGATCGGATCCACGACGATATACAGTGTGCCATGCAGCCAGCGCCAATAGCCAAGCTCTTCATCCCAGCGGGCAGCCTGAGTTCCTGGCGGCTCCTGGCTTGATAGACACCAGGTGAGATCAGGCGTCGGTGGCAGAACCACGATGATTGGCCGTCCCGGTTCGACCGCAATCGGCCGCGCCGCCCGGAACGCCACCATCGACTCGCCGGGCTCGACCAGCGCCTCCAAGGTGGCGATCTCATCGTCGCGACATTTGCACGGGCCAAAGTCTCGCAGATGACTAGCTTGGCGGAGATAGAGAGTGACCGGACGTGGCTCCTTCGCGCTCGAATGGAGCCGAAGGATCAACACGTCGAGATATGACGCCGAGAGAACGATCGCCTGGGCGAGCGTGACAGTCGCCGCGACCTCTGCCGGCAGCGAGCGCTTTGCGCCGCCGGCCTCGGCAAAGCGCGATTCCAAGGTACTCATGCCAGCGTGCTCCCAACCCGAGGGATTCGCCTGTTCATCGTCGTCCAGTTGAAACCGCGCTTCGCTCGTCGCGGTCACGAGGACCCCAGGCAGCCGGGTCAAGTCGGCTGGATCCTGGCTCTTGACAAGAGGTAAATAGGAACCATTGCGCAGCAGCGTTTGCTGCAGAGTACCAACGAGCCTGGTACTGGTAGCCAAGGCACGCGGCGTCAATTCCTGTTGCACCGCCAATGCCGCGGCGGTCCCGCTTGCTTCGCCAATCGCCGCGCAGGTCTTCATAACCCGAGTCGAGCCGTGTGCGACATGGCTCACGCTGATATCGCGGCCGGCCAGGAACAAATTCGCCACGCTACGGCTGTAGAGACAACGCAGCGGAATACCATATAAGCCGGGCAGTGGTGGATTGTGGCAGGGGCGATCTGGAGAATAGACGCCGTCCGGGGCGTGGAGATCGATCGGCCAACCGCCATAGGTGACGACGTCGGCGGGAACGGTGCTCAGGCCGCCCAGAATGTCCTGCTCGGTCAGAATGTGGTCACCCTCGAAACGCCGACTCTCACGCTTGCCAGGCAGGTGGCCAATCCAATCGAGCGTCCAAGTTGCCGCGCGCTCGCGCACTCCCGGCCGTTGACAACGGTTCTTGATGTGATCCCAGATGCCAAAGATCGCCGCGTGCAACTCGTGGCGGATCGCTTCGTTGTCGGCGATTGTGTTCAGCCGGCCGCCCCATTCGATCCACCAGTAGCCACTTTCGAATTGGTCGTGGTCGCGGTAGGGTAACGATTCCTCATTTGGGAAGATGTGGGCCCAGACCGGGGGAACGAACGGCACCGGTTGGCCGACGTCGCGCGCTGCAAACATAATCGTCGAGCCAAGGACGAGGTCGTCGGCCTCCTCCGGCGCCGACTTTTCACCAAACTCGGCTCGCGCCTCCCGTCCATAGCGAAAGGGCGCGCCGGCTTGCAGAGCGATCGTCCCGTCACCGGTCGCGTCGACCACGGCCGCGCAGTGGAAGCGGAAAGTCACTTCGGTACTCATCTGCACCGCTAAGAGCGCATCGATCCGGTTCTGGTAGCCATCGACCGAAGTCTCGGACATCTCGACTCCGACGACCCGGGTATTCAGAAACAGGCTCAGATTCGGCTCGGCCTCGGCCAGTTCGCCAAGCACGACGTCCCACATCGGGTAGTGCTGGCCATTGATCTGGCGTAAGCCGTAGGAGCGGGCCCGGACCTCGAGGAATAGCTCCTCAATCAGGCCGGTTTCACGGGCGTCGCGGTGGTAACCGTGCTGGGAGGCACCGACCGGATGGACGCGGATCTCGCTGCTACTATTGCCACCAAGGACCGGGCGCTCCTGGATGAGTGCGACCTTCACGCCTTGGCGTGCCGCGGTGATCGCTGCGAAGGTGCCGGCTAGTCCGCCCCCCACGACGACCAGCGGAAAGTATCGTTCGTTTTGAATCTCCAACGAACCGGGAAGATGCTCCATTACCTGCCCTTCCGCTCCGGAACGGGCCCGGTCGACTTTCGAATCACGAGCTCCACCGGCAACAAGGTGCGCGTGCCGCCCAAGCGACGTCCAGCTAGCATCGCGAAGAGCTGAATCGCCGCCGCTTTGCCCCAGGCGATCCGGTCGACGCGGACAGTCGTCAGTGGGGGATCGAGATGACAGGCATTCCGGTCATCGTGGAAACCGGCCACCGAGACGTCTTCCGGAATCCGCCGACCGGCCCGGCCCAAGACGCGATAGCCCGCCTCGGCCATGGTATCCGAGGCATAGAGCACGGCCGTCGGGGGATTGGCAAGCGCCAGCAACTCTTCGGTACGCCGAACCGCGGCCGGGGCATCGAAACCGGCGAAGCCATCCTGCCAGCGAATCAGCGCCGGATCGACGTCAACTCCAGCCTCGACCAGCGCCGTCAGATAGCCGGCCTTCTTCTCGAAGGAGGTATACGTCTCGGATGGTCCGTTGACCAAAGCAATCCGGCGGTGCCCCAAGTCGATCAGGTGGCGGGTGAGGCAATAGGTACCACGCTGGTTATCGGCGCCGACGCTCGGAACATCGAGCCCCGAGACGTGCCCACCGATGATCACCACCGGTAGGTCACGGCTGCGGATCTGCTCGAGGAGGTCGCGCCCGACCAGGCCGCCGCTCATGATGACGCCCGACACCGCCTGGAAGAACGGCTCGCCATCCGGCAAGCCGAGCAGGCGGGACTGTTGCCAGGGGTAGGGAATGTAGCCCGCGCGTAGACATTCGATCTCGACCCCTGCCAAGACCTGCTCGAGGATCACGTCGAGGCCGCGGGTCGCCTCGATTCCCGAGGGATGACTGTGGGTGATCCCGATCATCGGCCGGATTGTCGCGCGGCCGTCGCCGCGCTCGCGCTGCCGCGCGATCTCCTCGATCGCATTCTGCACGGCTTGCTTGGTCACGAGACTGACCCGCTCGCTATCATTCAGTGCCCGCGAGACGGTCGAGACCGAGACACCGACCGCGGTAGCGATGTCTTGCAACGAGATGCCTGTCGGAAGCTTCACGCCCCGCAGATTCTCCCCATGCCTGGCTATTGTGCGCACCATCGTAGCAAGAATCTTGGCGCTGTGCAAGAATCTGTATTCAATTTGTCCGCGCATTCCTGCTAAAGTTCCGCTGATCTGCCTTTTGCGGCACTCCTGCCGAGATTGTCCAAACGCTGCATACCCTGGCATGCCCTCGGGCTCCCCCCGACCAGGAGCAGTCGATTCGCGCGTCATTGGCAAAGCTTGCTGGTTTTAGCGAGCGCTGAGAGAACGAAGAGAGATAGCACCGGAGAGGTGCAGAATTCCTCCCGGCGCGCCTTTTGCCTCGTGTAGAATAGATAGGGAGAGAAGAGATCGCCGATGCACAAGCTGACCACTGCCGAGTTGGTCGCTCAGAAGCCCGGGCTGGCCGAGTTTCTTCAGCGGCCACGTCACCCGATCTCAGTCATTTGCGATAACATTCGCAGCTTGCTGAACGTCGGCCTCATCTTTCGCCTTTGTGACGCCGCGCTCGTCGAGCGACTCTATCTCTGCGGGATCACCGGCTATCCACCGGTGCCCAACGACACGCGTCCTCCTTGGATCAGCGAACGGGCCGGTCGGGTAATTGCCAAGACAGCAATCCACACCCTGGAATATCAGCCGTGGGAATACCGCCCAAGCGCCCTTGAGCTGATTCACGAGCTCAAGGCCCAGGGACAGCAGATCGTCGTTCTGGAGCAGACGACGAAGAGCCTCAACTACGCCTGCGCCCCCTACCGCTTCCCGTTGACCCTGGTACTCGGCCACGAGCGGGAGGGTGTCGAGAACGAGCTTCTCGACCTTGCCGATCTCGTCGTCGAGATCCCGATGTATGGCATGGGCAACTCACTCAATGTCGCCATGTCATTCGGCATCTGCGTCTACGAGATGATCCGCTGCTGCCTTGGCAAATTCGAGTGCTCCGAGCCGACTGGGCAGCTCAGTCAGAACCATGCTTAAAGCAGATGAAATTGGCCGGCCACCTCACCATTTCACTTCGTTCAGAGCAGGCTCTCACCCATTCCCAGAGAGAGAGGGAATTTCCATGGCCTTCTGGAAGGGCACGCTTTGCTCCTCGGGTGGCTTGATCCCGCGAAAGAAGAGGTAGTACAGCACCGCGTTGATGCACTGGAAGACCGCTGCCAGTTCAAGGGGCAGGTCGAGCGCCACGCTCTGCATGATGTAGCCACCGATCGTGGGCCCGAGCGAACTCGTGATCTGAGTCGGCAAGTTGCTAATCCCCGCGGCGGTTGCCCGTTCCTGGCGCCGAACCACTCCCATCAAGTACGACTGCCGAACCGGGATCGAGAGCGTATTAAGAATCATCCGGACGACGTAAAGCGCGCTCGCCAACGGGTAGACCGGCATCACTGGCATCAGTGCCAGAAAGACGACCGAAACGAGGCGGGTGAAGACAACCGTGTTCACCGCACCGAGCCGACGGGCGAATTGCGCGGCATACAGATAGGTTGGCGCGGCAGCGATGTTGACGATGAAGAAGAGTGCTCCAAGCTCACTTGCCCCGACGCCGTAGCGACGGTAGAACCAATAGACGGTGATTGGCCCGAGAAAGCCAAGCGCCAGACCGTTGGTCGCATTGGTTACCATGAACTTGAGCAAGATGAGCCACGTTTCCCGGGAGAGATGGATCCGTCGACCCCCCTCCGTTGCCTTCTCAGGGGACGCGCCACGCCGTGCCTCTTGGACCGGAATCACAACCACGGCCATGATCACGCCGAGGACGACGGTGAGACCAAAGACCACCCGATCGCCAAAGACTACGCTCGTTTGTAAGGTCGCGTGAAGCACGTCGGGGATCGTGGCGATTAACGAGCCAATCGCTCCAGTCAGGACGCCGACGAACGAGATCACGCCGAACGCCGAGGTCCGGTGCTGATCGTCGACGTGCTCGGCGATTAATGCCTGCTCGGCCGCGTAATATGGCCCCCAAGCCCCGCCGGTCCCCGCTCCGCCACCGCGGCCGAGCGTCGAAAGGGCTCCAGCGACCAGCAGAACCCAGAACGAACCGGAGAGCGCGAAGACGACCGCACCTGCTGCCACCATCAGAGCGAGCAGAATTAAGAAGTTCCGTCGGCCGTACGTGTCAGCGAGCACTCCCACCCCCGCAGCGATCAAGGCGCTGGCGAATGACGAGACAGTAAAGAGTAAGCCAAGCTGGACGGCGCTATAACCAAGCAGAGCCAGATAGAGCGGAACGATCACCGCGAGGTAACCCTGGGTCAGACTACGCAGCCCACGGCCGGCGAAAAGGAGAGTCAGATCACGATTGAGCCAGACCGGACGGAGCGTCGAGGTCATCGATGCGCCTCTCAATGTCGATTGTTCGCACACGTACGAAGCGATTGTACTCTTCCGCATTCCGCAGCAAAAGTCTTCAATAAACAATCGAGGCAACGGCTGTGCAGCCGTTGCCTCGACCTTCAACCCTTCGTTGCTTGAGCGTGTCAGAGAGGCTAATTATCTCTGCTCGCGTGGCTTTGGCTGGCCCAGCCCGGACAGAACGGTAGTATACTCTTGCTGGACCGCCTGCAATGCAGTTGGATCGATCCCCAACAGATCGAGGATAGTTGGAGCGATCTGGGTCGTCTGAACCGGCGTCGTGATGACTCCATCGTGCGCCGCGCTGCCGAAAACCCTCTCCAAGCCAGGAGCCGAGACGAGCAAGGCCACGTTGGTATCATCATGGCTGAATCCGCCGTGCTCGGCGTTCTTCACGTTGGAGTGCGTATAGATCACACCGACGTCAGGAGTGACGATAACGTCCGGCTCACGCACCCACGCGACTGGAATGGCCGTCGGATCGCCAAACAGTGAAGTAAGTGCAGCGCCCGAGAGCACTTGCTCGTCCGATCTTTCGCGTCTTCGTGGGATCAATGGGAGCCTGGCCATGCTTGGCCGTCACGATGATCAGCGTCGAACAAGCAGCAGTACGTCAGGCCATTGCCGACCTCAAAGCAGCAGCGGGGTGGCGAAGGCGTCTTGAAGCCGGACTACCGCGTCGCTTGGCCGTGAGGGCTCGACATGCGTTATCATGTTTTTATGCTGCCCGGCGAGACCGGGCCCCGGCGCACTTCGCGCCGGAATGACCTGATCCCAGCAACTAAAACGGAAGGCAAGCCCATGGCACAAGAGCTTGGAAAGATCGAGCGTCCCACCGCGGCATCATTCGAAGGCACACGCAAGCTATTTCTGGTTCCCCTGGTCTACTCGCCGAGCGAGCCGCCGGCTGATTACGTCGGCATGCTCGAGCGCTACTGGGCGGGGGTGCGGAATCAAGTTCGTCGCCTCACCGAGCGGACTGGCCCGATCCGGCACGTTTACCACGAAGGCGTCTTCCAAATTGGCGAGGAAGGCCGTCAGACGATTGAGCGACTCAATATTCGCAGCCATACTTTGATCCACGAGGTCTGCGACAGCGAAGCAGTCGTCGAGGCGCTCGAGGATGGCGAAGTCTTTGCCGAAAGTATTGATTGGCAGCGCTGTTTGATGGCGGGTCTGGCGAGTCATAAGGTGCTCGACCTCGCCTGGAATGGCTATCGCGAGGCAACCCGCCGTCGCTTTGAAGTGATGAGCGAGCGGATCGAGCAGACCCTCAAGCCGGGCGAAGCCGGCCTCTTGTTAATTCGCGAGGAGCATAGCATTCAGTTCCCGAAGGATGTTCAGGTCTTCTACATCGCGCCGCCTGCCCTCGACGAGATTCACCGCTGGCTGCGCGAGCGAGAGCAGCGCGAGCGCCAGCAGGCCACGAACAGCGAGGCAGGTCAGCAAGCGACGACCGGATAAAGGCCATGCTATACTGGCCCAAGTCTTTACAATCAGAGGATAGACTGCGTGTTTGGCGCGCTCCGCGGACGAGACTTTCGCCTCTTTTGGACTGGCGCCTTTATCTCCAACATCGGCTCTTGGATCCAGTCAATTGCCCTGAGCTGGCTGGTTTACCAGGTCTCGAATTCCGCATTTGCCCTCGGCGCGGTGAACTTCGCCGGCAGCATGCCTATTCTCTTGTTTTCTCTCATCGGCGGCGTCTACGTTGACCGTATTGACCGCCGCCGGGTCCTTCTCATTACTCAGACTCTCGCCCTTGTCTTCGCCATGCTACTCGCCGCAATGACCTTCGCTAATGTCGCCCAGATTTCCTACATTCTCACCATCGTCTTACTGACGGGTATCGTCATGGCGGTGAACTCGCCAGCCTGGCAAGCCTTCATTGTCGACATTGTCGATCCCAACGACCTGCCGACGGCAATCGCCCTCAACTCGACCCAGTTCAATCTTTCCCGTGTCGCAGGTCCGTCGATTGCCGGCTTGCTCCTGGCAACAATCGGCGCCGCAGGGTGCTTTTTCCTGAATGGACTGAGCTTCGTCGCCGTTCTGGTCGCGTTGCTGGTGATCCGACCGCGTCCGATCAAGCGCCGAGCAGAGGAGGGAGGTGTCTGGCGCCGGCTCAAGGTTGGGCTTGATTACGCCTGGTACCACCCGATCCTCAATAGCCTGATCGTCCTCACATCGGTCATGGCGATTTTTGGCTTTCCCTACGCGGTATTGATGCCGGTCATGGCGCAAGCTGTGCTCGGACTGGGGGCCGACGGCTACGGAGCCTTGATGGCAGCAACTGGGATTGGAGCAATCATCGGTTCGCTGACCGCAGCCTCCTGGGGGCGCCGGTTTCCGCGTGGTCGGCTCATGCTGACCGCGCAGCTTGCCTTCGCCGTCAGCGTCGTTAGCTTTAGCATGTCACGCTCTTTCGTCGTCGCAGCCGTCAGCCTGATCGCACTTGGCTTCTTCATGATCGTCTATATGACTGTTGCCAATACGGCGATCCAGATCATGACGCCGGACGCGCTCCGTGGTCGGGTGATGAGCATTTGGACGCTCGTCTCCTTCGGCTTCACGCCGATCGGCAGTCTTATCGCCGGCGGCATCGCCCAGCAGTGGGGAGCACCGCTAGCACTCGGCTTCGGCGGTGCGGTCTGTGCCTTCGCGGCGCTGGCCATTGCGCTGCTTAGCCCCACCTTCCGAGCCCTACCGGCCGGAAATAACCCGGAGATTCCGCCGGGACCGGCGATGGCGCAGCCGGAGGGAGCGGATTCATGAACTCTAACGACGCACGTTAGTAGTGCATCCGCCAAGTCCGTGCCACGGGTCATGCCGAGCTGTCATGCTTCGCTATCGCTCAGCATGACAATGCGCGACATTTTGGGGGATGGACCAGTTAGACTCGTTTGCTCAGCACAGCCGGATTGACGACGTGCTCGGGATGGCCTTGGAGAAAGGCGACGATATTATCGACTGGCATCTGGGCGAGACGCGCCTGGGCCTCGTAGGTGACCGCGGCGACGTGGGGCGTGACGACGACGTTATCCAGAGTCAGGAATGGTGAGTCGGCGGGTAAAGGCTCGGGGACGAACACGTCCAGGGCGGCACCGGCGATGCGTCGCTCGCGTAAGGCGTCGACGAGCGCGGACTGGTCAACAATTGCCCCACGCGCCGTGTTGATAAGATAAGCAGTCGGCTTCATTAAAGCAAGCTCCCGCGCGCTGATTAGACCGGCTGCTTGCGGTGAGTTTCTCAGGTGCAGAGAGACAACGTCGGCCTGACGCAACAGGTCGTCTAATTCAACGAGCTCGATGCCAAGACGAGCGGCGCGTTCCGGATCGCGACGGAAGCTCCAGGCGATCACCCGCAAGCCGAGTCCGCGACCGAGCGTCGCTACCTCCGAGCCAATCGCCCCCAGGCCAACGACGCCCAGCGTCCGGCCGCGCAACTCCGGGCCAATCTCGTGTTGCCAGACTCCCGCGCGCAAGCGGCGATCCATCAAGGGAAGCCGCCGGGTCACCGCGAAGAGTAGGCCAATCGTTGCCTCGGCAACCGAGACCGCCGACACGCCTGGCGTGTTGGTCACGACGATACCACGCTCGGTCGCCGCATCGAGGTCGACGTTATCGGTGCCCGTGCCAAGAATTGAGATCATCTCTAGATCGGGAAGAGCGTCGAGAACGGGGACGTCAAAGACGGCGTAAGAGCGCACATTGATCAGACATCGTGCTCCTTGACAACGTTCGATCAGCTCGGCTGGGGTCGCGAAGCGGGTACTGAATATCTCCACTGAGCCGAAAGGGCGTAAGGGCGCGAGCACCGGTTGGTCGTTCTGGTAAACCGGAGGATAGTTATCCGGAATAACGACACGCATGGCAATCTCCTAATCGCCACAAAAGTTTCAATTCTCACCCCGATCGAGACCGGGTGCGACCCGACCGGTCAGACCAGCCTTGGTCAGCACCGGAAATACGAAAAAAGCCGGCCCGATCAAGGACGATCGGACCGGCTCCTCCCTTGGCTTATTCTTCGGAGGAGTTCTTCCGTCCCTTGTGGCTGCCGCCAATTTTACCAATTCGGGCGTAATAATCCGAGCCATGCCGTGCTTTAACCGTTTCGCCGCCCTTTTTACCGATCGACGAATAGAAATCGACACCGTGGCTATCGCGTACGGCCGTCCCGCCCTTCTTGCCGATCGCCTCGAAGAAATCCTGTCCCCTCTGCTCGAGAACGGTGCGCCCCCCCTTCTTGCCAATCTCGCTGTAGAAATTGCGCCCGTACTTCTCGGCTACCTTTCGTCCGCCCAACCGCCCGGCCTCGCGCACGGTGAGTTCAGATTGATCTCCAGCCATTCCTGTACCCTCTGTTTGAAAAATATGCGGGGCCACCCACGCTCCACCAAGCCAGCGGCGTAGCCTCCGCCCGGCAAAGTATAACAGGAAGTGGCTGGTCGGTCAACTGCCAATTCAGACAACTGAAATTGCACCATAAGAATCAGGCAGCCGAGGAGAGGCCATAGCGTCGTCTCACTTGAGCCGGGTCTTCTCGGAAACACAGCCGGGGGACAGCACCCAGCAGG
>JAJPIK010000019.1 GCA_021324795.1 Chloroflexota bacterium | reverse complement strand
GTCTTTCTCCCCTCGCTATCGGACTCCCATAACAGCCCTCGCTCGGTAGAACACTCTTATGGTGCAATTTCAGTCACATTTCGCGACGACCTTCGACTGCCCGAATGAGCGTCACTTCGTCAGCGTACTCGAGGTCACCTCCCACCGGTAAGCCCCTTGCGAGACGCGTCACTCGAATCCCCAGCGGCCGTAGTAACCCATGCAGATACATCGCTGTCGCTTCCCCTTCCAGGTTGGGATTCGTCGCGATCAGTACCTCGGTTACTTGCCCACTGCTTAGGCGGACTAGCAACTCGTGAATATGCAGATCCTCCGGTCCAACTCCGTCTACTGGCGATATGGCACCGTGCAAAACGTGATACAAGCCCTTGAACGTCCGCGTTCGCTCGAGTGCTAGGACGTCCAGCGGTTCTTCGACGACACAAATGATCCGACGGTCTCGCTCTGGATTCCGACAGAGCGCACATGGACTTTCATCAGTTATGTTCAAACACTCTGAGCAGAGAACGGTCCGTTCTTTCATCCGAATCAATGCCTCGGCGAGAGCACGGCTTTGCTCAACCGGGGCTCGCAACAAGTAATACGTCAGTCGCTGGGCGGTCTTCGGACCGATGCCCGGCAGTTTATTGAATTCTTCGATTAACCGAGCGATTGGCTCGGCAGTAGCTTGGGAAAACACCTTGTTGGCCTCCGTGCCACATTATACCTGATCCACGGCTATACTTCCGGACTCTTTAGCATCTGCTCCGACCAAACCTTAGCTGCCGAGCGAACGGACAGTTGCGTCGGCAACACGACCTGCCTATAATACCTTGCCAGCATCGTGGGCGTGATCCCATCACTCGCCCGAACCAACCGGTGGCAAGTAAGGAGGCATTGTGGCTCGCCGAGTCGTGATCACTGGAATGGGGGCCGTTACTCCCCTTGGCCTGAACGTGGCGACCACTTGGGAAGGGCTGATCAACGGTCGCTCCGGCGCCGGTCCGATCACGCGTTTCGATCCCACCGGGTTCGAAACACAAATCGCCTGTGAGGTCAAGAACTTCGATCCAAGCAACTACCTCGATCGCAAAGAGGCTCGCCGCATGGATCGGTTCACTCATTTAGCGGTGGCGGCCACCCGCGAGGCACTCGACGATGCTAATCTGGCGATCACGCCTAGCAATGCCGACGACGTAGGTATCATCATTGGCTCCGGTATTGGCGGGATCGAGACGTTATCTCAACAGTTCAAGGTCTTGTTTGATAAAGGACCAGAACGGCTCAGTCCGTTTCTTTGCACGATGATGATTGCGAACATGGCGGCTGGCCACGTCTCGATCGTATTCGGCGTGCGGGGACCAAATCATTGCACGGTCTCGGCCTGTGCCAGCGGAGCACACGCAATTGGTGAGGCATTTGAAACGATTCGACGGGGCGCGGCTCCGGTGATGCTGGCAGGTGGTGCCGAGGCACCGGTTGTACCGATCGGGATCGGGACCTTCAATTCAATGCGCGCGTTATCCACTCGGAACGACGCGCCGGAGAAAGCCAGCCGCCCCTTTGATCTGGACCGCGACGGGTTCGTCATCGGCGAAGGAGCCGGCATTGTCGTGCTCGAAGATCTTGATCACGCCCGCGGCCGTGACGCGCGGATTTATGGCGAGGTGATTGGCTATGGCGCGACCGCGGATGCAGTACACGTGACCGCTCCCTCGGAAGGCGGGTCCGGTGCTGCCAAGGCAATGGCACGTGCCTGCGCCGAAGCGGATCTCCTACCGTCAGCAATCGACTATATCAACGCGCATGGCACCTCGACTCCCTTGAATGACCGGGCAGAAACCGCCGCTATCCGTAGCTTGTTTGGTGAACATGCCTACCGGATACCGATCAGTTCGACAAAATCGATGACGGGCCATCTCCTGGGCGCGGCGGGTGCGGTCGAAACGATCATCTGTGTTCTCACCATCCAACACGGCGTGATTCCACCGACGATCAACCAAGAGCATCCCGATCCGGAATGCGACCTCGATTACGTACCCAACGTGGCCCGTCGCGCGCCGGTCCGAGTGGCCCTATCCAATTCACTTGGCTTTGGTGGCCACAACGTCTCACTCATCGTTCGCGCTTGGGAGCCGTAGGCGGGGAGGCAGTATCGACAGCATTGGACGGATCGAGCGCATTCTGGGGATTCAATTTCATAATCCTCGGCTGCTGGAGCAAGCGCTCGTTCATCGCTCATACCTGAATGAAAATCCCAACTTCCCGCTCAAGTCTAACGAGCGTCTCGAGTATCTCGGTGACGCCGTTATCGGAATGATCGTTTCCGAATACCTCTATGTGACGCTTCCGGACGCCAGTGAAGGATCTTTGACGACCCTCCGTGCTGCACTGGTCCGGGCTCAAACGCTCGGTCGGGTCGCTCGTTCCTTGAGTCTCGGCCAATTTCTTCTCATGAGCCGCGGAGAGATCGAGGCCGGAGGCCGCACGCGCCGCAAGCTCCTCGCCCAAACGTTCGAAGCAGTCGTCGGGGCAATCTATCTCGATCAGGGATATACCATCACGCGCGACTTTACGATCCGCCAACTCAAACCCGACATCGATCGCATCGAGCAGGAGCTTCCCTACACCGATGCCAAGTCGACCCTACAAGTGCTCACTCAGCGCGTAGCGGGCATTCGCCCGACCTACCAAGTGATTCGTGAAACCGGACCGGGCCACCAGCCCCATTTCGTAGTCGAAGTTCGGCTTGGCGAGCAAGTGCTGGGAACTGGCTCCGGTAACAACAAGCGCGATGCCGAGCAAGCCGCCGCCCGCGCAGCGTTAGAAAACTGGCCATCGATGTTCCCAGGCTCTGGCTGAATGCCACGGGTTCTCACGACTTCGAGGTTTTCACGAATTCACCCAAGACTGTCTCACCTGAGATTGCCTCCATGCGGCTGAAGGCGCTGACGCTCCAGGGCTTCAAAACATTCGTGCGGCGTACCCAGCTCGACTTCGAGCCCGGCTTAACCGCGATCGTCGGGCCGAACGGCAGTGGTAAGAGCAACCTGGCCGACGCGCTACGTTGGGTGCTTGGTGAGCAAAGTCTACGCAATCTCCGGAGCCGGCGCGTTGAAGACGTCATTTTCACCGGCGGCCCCGGCCGTCCACCGGCCGGCATGGCTGAGGTCGGCCTCACCTTCGACAATTCTCGTCGTTGGCTCGATCTTCCCTATAACGAAGTTGCCATCGCCCGGCGGGCATACCGAAGCGGTGAAAATGAATATTACCTCAACCGCGAGCGGTCCCGCTTGCGCAATATTACTGATCTTCTCGGACAAATCGGACTGAGCACGGACAGCTTTGCCATCGTTGGCCAGGGAGCCATCGACGCCGCGCTCAGCTTACGCACGGAGGATCGCCGAGGGTTGATCGAGCAGGCCGCGTTGATTAGCCACCTCGACGCGCGGCTCGAGGATGCCCAGCGACGCTTGCAAGATACCCAGCAGAACATTAACCGCCTCAACGACCTGATCAGCGAGCTCACTCCTCACCTCCGAACGCTCGAGCGTCAAGCTCGTCAGGCTCGGGAATTCACCAGCATGCGCGACGAGTTTCGCCAAGGTCTGATCTCCTGGTACGCTCATCGCTGGTCGATTCCAGACCAGCAACGTTGCCAGGCCGACAGCGACCGTCGCAGCGCCGATGCCAGTGCTAGGATAGCAGCGGAAGAAGCGGCCAGGCTCGGCCCGCTCCTACAAGACATTCACGAACGCTTGAGCGTTTGCCAAAACGACGTTCAGATCACGACCGAACGCGTCAAAGCATTAGCCAATGAACGAGTAAACCTTTGCCAAGCCAGAGATCTCCTAGTCGAGAGGCGGCAAAGCACGAATCAGCGACTTAGCGATTTCCGCCAGGCGATTGATGGTAACCAACGAGACCTGGAACGCGAGCGAGCCGAGCTGGCCTCACTGGCGGGCGAACAGAGTACCCTCTCTAATCAGCTCACTGAGATCGAGGCCGACATCAAGCAGAAGGAAGCCGAAGCGGCGAGCTGGGTTCAGCAGCATCACACCCTTACCGAATCTATTGCGGACACCCAAGAAGCGATCAATCGTGCGCGCGGCGAGCATGTTTCAGCGCTTGCTCAGCAGCGGATCACCGTCGAGCGAGTCGAACAGCTCAGCCGCGCAATCGCCGAGCAAACCGAACGGGAGGCGAAGCTTCACGAGGAGCTTGCCGTGATCAAAGCCCGGGCCGAGGCGGCACAGCAGGAGCTCAGCTCTGCTCGTGCTCAGTTAGACCAATTCCGAACCGAGCATAGCCAGCTCGTTGACCAGCGCGATCAGATTCAGCGCCGACTTTCCCAGCTCGCGACCGAGCTAGCAGCCGGTGATCGCGAATACCAGGCGTTGCAGGCACGCCACGATGCACTCGAATCGGCCGACGAAGCAGGGGTCGGTTTTTACTCCGGGGTACGCGCCGTACTTCGTGCGGCGAATGGACACGGGCAGGTACACCTCGACGGCATTTTCGGTGTCGTCGCGAAACTGATTGAAGCCCCCACGGAGGCCGAGCTTGCCATCGAAACTGCCCTTGGGGGCCATTTGCAGGATATCGTCGTCGCGCGCTGGGAGGATGCCGAAGCGGCGATCGCCCATTTGAAAAGTAGCGGAGCCGGTCGTGCGACCTTTCTTCCCCTCAACACCATTCGGCCAAACCGACGGCCACCACCTCCAAGCCGTCCCGGAGTCTTAGGCGTGGCGTCCGAGTTAGTGACGATCGCCCCGCGATTTCGGACGATTGGCGACTACCTACTGGGTCAAACTCTGGTCGTCGAAAGCTTGAGCGTAGCCAGGCAGTTGCTTCACGAGTGTCCAGCGTCGTGGCAGATCGTTACCCTCGACGGTGACGTGGCACGACCGACCGGGGTCGTCACCGGTGGGTCACCCGGTGCGAATCGTGGAACCCTTGCACGTTATCGTGAGTTGCGCCAGATTCGTGGTCAGCTCGCCGAGCGGGCCCGCGAGCGCGAGAAACAGGCCGCGTCACTCGCCGAAGTTCAGACCACCGCTACCCGAATCGAAGGACAACTCGCCGACCTCGGCCGCGCCATGCGTGGGGCCGAAGAGCGGCTCCGGCGCGCCAGCACCATGGTGAGCGAGACCCGTCGCCAAGAGAATCAGTGCGCACGTGACCTCGCTTGGCAGCGCGAAGAGTTGAAGCGTTTGGAAGGCCAGCTCGAAACTGCTGAGAGGGAGAGATCAACTGCGGCGATGACGGCGGCAGTGGCGGCCGAACGCGTGGTCCAGACTAGCCAAGCCTATGAAAACACTCGCGCTCTTCTGCAAGCGCTCGAGCGCGAAACGAGCGTCTCGACAAACACCCTGGGGGCCTTACGCAATCAAGCAGACCGCCTGCGTGACCGAATCGCAGCCTTGATTGGCGAGCAGAAGAACGTGACGAAGCGCATTCAAAACCTCGAGCTGAGCCTGGCCGAACGGCAAGACCGTTTGACCGAACTCCAGCAACAGGCGACCGATTTAGAAACTGAATTCACCGGGATTCAAAATCGTCTGCTCGCCCTCGACGTCGAGGCGGCACAAACAGCGGCGAGACTCGAAGCGTTGAAGAACATGGAGCGGCAGTACGAGATCGAGGAAGCCAAGCTGACGCAGCAGAATCGCCGCTGGGAAGCGGTGTACCAGACTGCCATCGCCGAGAAGCAGGACGCTGAGCGCCGTTGGGAACGTGCAACTGCTGAGCTCGATAGTCTGAGTCAACAGATCCGCCTCGAGCTGGGGTCACTAGCCGACGCACCGCTCGCCAATCATCGGTTACAGGTGGTCCTGGATGACGGACGCATCTTGGAAGCACCTATCTCTGCACTGCCGGATCCCGAGCGGTTGCGAGCGCGCCTAGATTCCTTACGCTCACGGCTCCGCACCAGCGCAGCCAACTTGGACGCGATTCGTGAATACGAAAGCGCTTGCGCGCGTCTTAACTTTCTCACCGATCAGGTCGGCGACCTGGAGCAGACCGCAGCAACACTGCGCCAGACCATCGACGAAACGCGGACGACAATGCAGGAAAAGTTCACGCTCACCTATGCGCGCGTATCCGAAGCATTCGCGCGGCACTTCGTCAATCTCTTCGGCGGTGGCACCGCCCGCCTGGTTTTGGCCAGCGACGACGACTCCTCCGGCGTCGACATCGTCGCTCAACCACCTGGCAAACGCTCGCAAAACCTGGCCCAACTTTCAGGAGGGGAGCGGGCGTTGACCGCCGCCGCGCTGCTCTTTGCGTTGATCGAGACCAGCCCGCCACCGTTCTGCCTCTTGGACGAAGTCGACGCCGCCCTCGACGAAAGCAACGTCGGTCGATTTGCTGGCTTACTGCGCGACCTGAGCGCTCAAAGCCAGTTCATCGTCATCACCCACAACCGCCGCACCATGGAAGCCGCCTCGACGATTTGGGGGTTCACCCTCGAGCAGCACTGCGAGAGCCGGGTGTTTTCGATGAGGCTGGCCAGTTCTGCGTAGAATCTGTGTTAAGAGAACCGTGAGATTCCGTTGAACATCAGTTTAGCTGCTGCCTGTCGGCTTGTCCTATGCTATAATCAGCCGTGGCCGTAACGTCAGACGGAGAACAGATGGCTGATTTTGCACACCTTCACGTCCACAGCGAATTCTCCTTACTCGATGGCGTCGGGCGTTTGGATCGTATCGTTTCCCAGGCGCAAGCGATGGGAATGGATTCGATCGCCCTTACCGACCATGGTGTTCTCTACGGAGCGATCGACTTCTACGAGGCTGCTAAGCATGCAGGCCTCAAGCCGATTATCGGCTGTGAAGTTTACGTGGCATCAGGCAGCCGTACCGACCGCCGGGCGAAGGTCGATTCGAGCCCCCAGCATCTGGTACTGCTGGCCGCCGATGAAACCGGCTATCGTAATCTCATCCAACTGGTCACCAAGGCCCACCTCGAAGGGTTCTACTACAAGCCACGCGTCGACAAGGAACTGCTTGCCGCTCACCACGCTGGGTTGATCTGCTTGAGCGCGTGCGCATCGGGTGAAGTTCCGCGCCTGATCAAAGATGGCAACCTGGAAGCCGCATATCAGGCTGCAGCTTGGTACCGCGACGTCTTCGGCAAAGAAAACTACGTTATCGAATTGCAGCGCCACGATGGGCTGGAATGGCTCGACGACATCAATCGTGAGTTGCTGACAATCGCCCACAAGCTTGATCTGAGTGTGGTGGCGACCAACGACGTGCACTACGTCCAGGCGAGCGACGCCCGGGCGCAAGATTTGTTGTTATGTATTCAAACCAACGCGACCGTCGACGATCCGAAGCGGATGCGTATGACCGGTGCGAGCTACTACTTGAAGTCGCCGACCGAAATGGCCACCCTCTTTGCCGACTATCCCGAGGCGATTCGGAATTCGCTGGCGATCGCCGAGCGGTGCAATCTCCACCTCGACTTCGGTCGCGTCCACTTGCCCGAGTTTGAGATTCCGGACGGTTATACACCGGAGACCTATCTCGAAAAGCTGTGCCGGGATGGGCTCAAGCGCCGTTATCCGAGAGTAACACCAGAGATCGAGGAACGACTGCGTTACGAACTCGACGTCATTTCGCAAACTGGCTTTGCCCTCTACATCTTGATTGTTTGGGACATTGTTTCTTTTGCTCGCCAGCGCGGCATCATGTACGGTCCACGTGGCTCGGCGGCGGGTGCGCTAGTACTCTATCTGATCGGAATCAGTGACGTCGATCCGATCGCGAATAACTTAACGTTCGAACGTTTTCTGAACATCGAGCGCAAAGAGATGCCTGACGTCGACATGGACTTTGCCGACGAGCGACGAGACGAAATGATCGAGTACGTCGCCCAAAAGTATGGTCGAGACCACGTGGCGCAGATCATTACCTTTGGAACCCTTGGCGCGAAGGCGGCAATTCGTGACGTTGCGCGTGCCCGTGGCCTCGCCTTCGGTGAGGCCGACCGCGTCGCCAAGCTCATTCCGTCGCTGCCGATCGGCATTACGATCGAGCAGGCAATGGAGGACAACCCGGAGCTGCGTAAGCTAGTCGATGAGGACGACAATGTGCGCAGCTTGATCGCCGACGCCCAAAGCGTCGAAGGGATCTCTCGGCACGCCTCGACCCACGCGGCCGGGGTTGTCATCTCACGCGATCCACTCGACCAGATCGTCCCGCTCCAGCCGACCAGCAAGGGCGACGGTGTGATGACTCAGTACCCGATGGCTGCTCTGGCAAAGATCGGCTTGCTGAAAATGGACTTCCTCGGCCTTGCGAACCTGACGATCCTTGGTCGGACGCTCGAGATCATCAAAGAGACGCGCGGCGTACTAATCGAGCTAGGCAGCATACCTCAGGACGATCAGAAGACCTTCGCGATGCTCGGCCGCGGCGAAACCTTCGGCGTGTTCCAGATGGAAGGTCGAGGGATGACCCAGTACATCAAGGAGCTTCGGCCAACGACCGTTGCCGACATCGCCGCGATGGTTGCTCTCTACCGCCCTGGTCCAATGACCAATATTCCACACTATATCGCCCGCAAGCATGGCGATGAGCCGGTCGTCTATCCGCATCCGTTGCTCGAAGAGACACTCCGCGATACGTACGGCGTACTGACCTATCAGGATCAAGTGCTCCAAGTTCTCCGCCGGGTGGCAGGCTATAGCCTCGGTCAAGCGGATATCGTTCGGAAGGCGATGGGGAAGAAAGTCCGCGCCTTGATGGAGAAAGAGCAACCTCGTTTTCTCGAAGGGGCGCGCCAGAACGGCTTGAGCGACCGCGAGGCGCTTGAAATCTGGGAACTCCTCGAGCCGTTTGCCGGCTATGGCTTTAACCGTGCGCACGCCTGTTGTTACGCCATCGTCGCCTACCAGACGGCATACTTGAAAGCAAATTACCCCGCTGAGTACATGACTGCGGTGCTCCAGTCAGCGACGGGTAACACCGAACGGACGGTAATCGCCATCACCGAAACCCAGCGGCTCGGTATTCCGATCCTGCCTCCCGATCTCAACAAGAGTCAGATTCAATTCACTATCGAGTCGACCCCACAAGGTCAAGCCATTCGCTGGGGGTTAGCAGCGATCAAGAACGTCGGAGAAGCTGCGCTGCAGCCAATTATCGATGCACGGCAGGCAGGAGGAACGTTCAAGTCGCTCGACGACTTTTGCCAACGAGTTGACCTTCGCGGCCTGAACAAGCGGGTCTTGGAGAGCCTGATCAAGGCCGGTGCATTCGATTGCTTTGGTCACCGCAGCCAGTTGCTCGCGGTGCTAGACCGCATCATCAACGTCGCCCAAAAGAATCAGCAGGCATCCGAAAGCGGGCAGGCAAGTCTGTTCGATGTCATGCCGGTCGCTCCTCAAATTTCAACGATCGTTCTTCCCAATCTACCGGAAGTCGAGCAGAAGCAGAAGCTCGACTGGGAAAAAGAATTGCTCGGACTCTACCTTTCGGACCATCCTTTGCATGAGGCAACGTCAGCACTGCTCAAGGTCGTCTCGGCAAGGATGCACGAGCTAACCGACGACATGGTTGGAACAAAGGTGACCGTCGGTGGCATGCTGGTTAATCCACGCACTCTGATCACGAAGAAAAAAGACACAATGGTCTCAGCAACCTTAGAGGACGAGACCGGGGCGATTGACGTCGTCGCCTTTCCTCGCACTTATGAAAAGACCCGCGAGGCATGGGTTGCCGATTCGATCGTCTTGATTAGTGGAAAACTGGACATTCGTGAGGAGAGGTATCAAATCATCGCCGACGCGATCGAGCCGTTCCAGGTAGATGCTCCCCATCTCGAGGTGGAGCCCGAGCTCGCGCCAGTCGTCCAGATTGCCGACTATCAAAATCAGCGGCGTATTGCCGAGGCAAGCACTTCAGACGTGGCCCCCCAGCCACGGCCGATCGGCCCTGTATCAGCAGTCCAGCCTGGCTCAGTCGCCCGACGTCGACTAACCCTCCACCTTCGCCGAAACGTCGACGAGCAAGCTGACTTGAAACTAATTCAGCAAACTCACGTTGTGCTTAGTGAATACAGTGGCGGAAGCGACATCGTTGAGATGATCGTTTCCGGGGTGGGGCGGTCGCGAGTCGAGCTCGAGTGGCCGTCGTTGCGTGTGCGCTGGGATCGTCATCTGGAGAGGAAGTTGATCGAAATTCTCGGGGCAGGAAATGTGCAGAGCGACGTAATAGAAGAGAAAGAGCGTGCTATTGCGCCGTGACTCATTTCATCTTAAACTGGGCCGTCATCGTCGTGGCCGTGTTCATCGCCGCAGCTCTGCTACCTGGACTTACCTATGCCTCGACAGCGGACGTCCTGGTTTTTGGGCTCATTTTGGGTTTACTCAATGCATTCGTCGCTCCGATTCTACGTTTGCTAACCTTACCAATCAGACTGCTGACGTTCGGTCTGTTTACCCTGATCATCAATGCCTCGCTTTTTTGGTTCGCGGCAATCCTGGAAGGAAACGTGAGGGTGGCCGGTTTCTTGACGGCATTGCTTGCTGCCTTGATTGTCAGTGCGGTCAATGTTGTCTTCGGTCGCTTGTTTAAGGGGTAGTCGTCGGCAATGGTCCGGCGAAGGGGGGATTGTCATCCGTGAGTTCTGTCCTTAAGCTACTTTATCCGGGCATGCGCATCAAGCGTTGGCTTGGCCTGCTACTCATTGGCATCACCTTCATCAGCCTCGGCACCGCCTACCTCATGACCCAGATGTACCGGACTCAGCCGTTTCCTGAATTTGTAGCCTATCTGACCCTGCAGTTTATTGATCGCACTGTCCGTGGCATTATGTTCATGGTAAGTGGCGTCGTGATTGCTGGCGTGGCGATCCTCCAGCTCAATCGTTCGCTGTTGGCTCCCTTCTTGACCGAAGGGCGCTCGAATATCGTTGATATCCTCCACCAGCATCGCAATCGTCAACGCGGACCGCGAATCGTCGCAATCGGCGGCGGGACCGGGCTTTCGACGCTTCTGCGGGGTTTGAAAGAATACACCGACAATCTCACCGCGATTGTCACCGTCGCCGACGACGGAGGATCATCTGGCCGTCTTCGCCAAGAGCTGGGCATCCTGCCGCCGGGAGATTTTCGCCAGTGCTTGGTTGCGCTGGCTGACGTCGAGCCATTGATGACTCGCCTCTTTCAATATCGCTTCACCGAGGGGCAGGAGCTCGGTGGCCACAGCTTTGGAAACCTTTTTATCGCGGCGATGACCGCGATAACCGGTAACTTCGAGCGTGCCCTCCGCGAATCCAGTCGTGTGTTGGCAGTACGCGGCCAAATTCTCCCATCAACGCTCGAAAACCTCCGTTTGGTTGCCGAGTTCGAGGACAACGATCAGGTAACCGGCGAGTCGGCGATTCCGAAGGTTAAGAAGCGGCTGCGTCGCCTGCTTTTGCAGCCTCGGCATCCGGCCGCCTATCCCGAGGCAATCCGCGCCATTCTCGAGGCCGATTTGATCGTCGTTGGCCCCGGTAGCCTCTACACGAGCGTGATGCCGAATCTGCTCGTCGAAGATATCACCCGATCGATTCGCGGTTCGCGCGCGGTGAAGGTGTTTGTTTGCAATGTGGCCACCGAGGACGGTGAAACCGAGGGATTTGCCGTCGCGGATTATATCCGTGCCGTCGAGAGTCACGTGGGACCCAATCTAATGCAGTACGTGCTCGTCAATAGCAACACTGGGGTAAGCTTGCCGGGGCATTTGCCGACTCATCTGGTTACGCCGGCCGATAACTTGGCCGAGAGCGGCTACACCGTAGTGATGGCCGACGTGATCGACGCGGTCGAGCCACGTCGGCATCACCCCAAAAAGCTTGCTCAGAGCCTACTGCGCATCTATTACGCGCGCAATCACATCAGCCACCCTACTGGTCACGGTTCTGACCGTGACGCTGACAGAGTTTTGGTCCGAGCGGACGCCTGACTCATCAGATGGCCAAAGAGCTGCAGGTAGTCGCTGAGATCCCGCGTGATCAAGAAGTTCTCGCGGACGCGCTCCCGGCCGGCTGCTCCGAACTCATCGGCCAGAGCACGGTCGGAAAGTAGCTCGTGAGTGCGCTCGACGCATTCGCGGGTCGAGTGGACGAGGTAGCCGGTCTGCCCTGACGCGACCTGCAAGGGAATCCCTCCAACGCCAGTGGCCACGACCGGTCGACCTTTCCAGAGTGCCTCGGAAACGGTGAGACCGAAGCCTTCACGGATCGACTTCTGGAGCACGACGTTGGACGCACGCTGGAAAGCGTTCACTTCGACGTTGCCGACGCCATTGAAGTTGGTCAGCAGATGAATGCTAGAGTCGTTACCAGCGTGGCGCGCGGTCAGTTCGTAGTAATGCCAGCCTTCCGGATCGTCGGCAGCCATCGATCCGGCCAAGATGAGCTGTAACGTGGGATAATCACGCTTCAAGCGCCGATACACGTCGATCACACCAAGCGGATCCTTCCAGGGATCGAAGCGCGAAATCTGGGTGATGATCGGACGCTCCGGATCGATATCGTAGCGACGCAGAATGTCCTGCATCACCTCCAACGGCATGTCGGTATTCTTCGAGCTCAGCGGATCGATAGCAGGCGTCACCAAGGCAATATCCGCAATCGGTATATCCGGTTTGACGTACTCCTGCATGGTGAAAATCGCCGAGTCGTAAGGGGCGAGATAAGGTTTGAGGAAACCCCAGATATCTGGACTCGCCCGGGTCATGTCAATGTGGCAACGCCAGATCCATTTTGCCTTGGTCAGTTCAGGCTTGAGCTTGCGCAAGAAGTGGAGCACGCCGGCCGGTTGAGGATCGTGGACGACGACAAAGTCGTAAGGCTGATCGAACAGCTCGGCAGTTAGCGCATTATAGCGCTGCCAGATGTCCGCCATCGCGGCATTCCACGGAGCGGTAATTACTCGCGGCGTAGCTGCGGCTTGTCGTCCTTTCCGCGGTCCTTTCGGATGGCCGACCACGGAAGTTTCCGCGAGGTTAGCCCCTTGCAGCAGATTATGGATTGCTTTCGTCGTTTCCCACAGCTCGGGAGCACCTGCCATGACTTTCCAGTCTGCATTGAGGCCCGCTGAGCGCATCAGCGGAACGAGCCCGCTAAGGAGTTCCGCAACCCCACCTCCATAGGCCGTGGCATTGAGATGCAAAACCCGGGCGCCGCGCAATGGCGCGGCAAATGCTCGGATCGCGGCGATGCGTTCATCGCCAACGATCGGTCGGTAATCTTCTAACTCTTTCATTGTGATTGGGACTGTTTGTAACATCGTGCCCCCTAGCCTCAAGAAGATGCATCGCATTCATTGGGCCAGTCCATTTGAGTATATTATGTACGATTACATTTGAATATATTATGCACCATTACATTATACTGCAGCGGTGCTCAGAGCTAAGGATTGGTTAGTTTGCCGCGTCCGGGGGCTTGGAGGCGTCGGACAGGATATCAAAGTCTTCGTAAACCGTCACTTCGTAGCCAAGGCGACCTGACTTACTGTGTTCCAAGCCGTTGATCAAATAGCGCACGAGGGTATCCTTGGGGATCTTCCGATCGGCGAGGATATCGATCCGGATCAAGTACGAGGTTTTCACCAATTTGCGGCTCATTGTCGATGGTTGCCTCGGCCAACGGTTTCCCTCGCCGGATGCATCTGTGATATGCTTCCATTGATGGAAAATAAATCGCTCAGATCTTAGCCAATTCACTGGGAAAGGGCAAACAGATCGTGGCCTACCTGGAGAAGCTGCAAACTGCGATCAACGCGCGCCAAAGTCTCCTTTGCGTCGGTCTGGACCCCGACCTGGCGCGCCTCCCCACTCACTTTCCATCCACTCCGGATGGCGCCTTTCGCTTTCTGCGCGCGATTATCGGCAGCACAAGCGACTTCGCCTGTGCGTATAAGCCGAACCTTGCCTTTTTCGAAGCGCTCGGGCCGGCCGGCCTCGAGTTGCTCCAGGCGACGCTTGCTGTGATTCCAAGCGACATTCCGGTGATTGGCGACGCCAAGCGCGGAGACGTAGGACACACCGCGCATCAGTACGCCGTTGCTCTCTTCGAGCGATACCACGTCGATGCCGTGACGGTGAACCCGTACCTTGGTGAGGATGCTCTGGAGCCATTCCTGGCCCACGCAGATCGTGGCATCTATGTCGTTTGTCGCACCTCTAATCCCGGTGCAGCAGCAGTGCAGAACCTCCCCGTCCAACGAAACGGCGAGACCCGCCCCCTCTACGAGCACGTGGCACTGCTCGTCCAATCCTGGAATCGTAACCAAAACTGTGGCCTCGTCGTCGGCGCGACCGCTCCCGCTGAGCTAAGCCAGATTCGCCGACTTACGCCACATCTGCCGCTGCTGGTACCTGGCGTGGGTGAGCAAGGCGGCGACCTTGTCACCGCCGTCGCAGTGCACCGCGAGGATGCTCCGGTCGTGATCAACGCCTCGCGATCGATCCTCTATGCATCGCGAGGATCTGACTTTGCGAGCGCGGCCGCAATAGTTGCCCGAAACCTGCGCGATGCGATTCGACGGGCTTTCCCGAGTTGACCGATGGTCGTCGATTTTCATCTTGACGATGTTGTTCGCCTACGCAAGCCGCACCCTTGTGGCAGTTATGAATGGCGAGTGGTCCGACTTGGCGCCGACATCGGAATACGCTGCCTCAAGTGTCAGCACCGCGTCTTGCTACCTCGGAGTGAATTGGAGCGCCGCTTGAAAGCCTTCGTCTCGCGAGGCGGAACGGGCGCGGAACCGGTCGAACGTGACTAGCCTCGCGAACCGACCAACGACCGGCTCGATCTTCCATAATCGTCCTTTCATGCTCCTGTGGGTCGCCCAATTCATTACGCAGACGGCCCAACAGGCGATCTGGTTCGGCATGATCGTCGTTGTCGAACAGATCAGCCAGTCGAGCGTTCATCTGAGCGTTGCGATTCTCTCGACTGTCATTCCCGGCGTCCTGTTCGGACTCATCGCCGGCGTTGTCGTCGATCGTAGCAACAAGAAAACTGTCTTAGTGATCACGAATTGCCTACGTGCGGTGACCGTGCTCGGTTACCTTTTCTACACGCGCTCGCTGTACTTCGTCTACGCGGTGAATTTCGCTTTCGTCGGGATCAGCCAGTTCTTTGGCCCCGCCGAGGCATCGTCGATTCCGGCGCTCGTTTCAAAACGCAACCTCGTCACCGCAAACTCGCTATTCAACCTCACCTTCACCGTTTCACAGTTGGTGGGGATCGTTCTCCTTGCTCCCTGGGTCATCAAGTTCTTCGGTGCCTCGACCCTCTTCACCATGACCGGCGTGATTTACGTGGTCGCCGGCCTTCTGACCTCACTCCTGCCGCCGGGCGTGCCGCCGGAGCGACCACTCTCAACGCTGCAGCGTGCAACCCTGATTCACGTCGCGCGCAACGAGATTCTGGAAGCTTGGAGTTTCATTACGTATGATCGTCGCACCTGGTGGGCAATGATCTTCGTCACCCTTGCCTCGACCACGATGCTGATCTTAGCGATGCTGGCGCCCCGCTACGTCGTCGCGGTCGTCGGCATCCAGCCCGAGGACGCGGTCTACCTCTTTGCGCCGGCTGGTCTTGGTATCCTCCTGATGACACTGACCCTCGACCGCCTCGTCTGTCGCTTCGGGGAGATGCCGCTCGCTTACAGCGGTGGCATCATCATGGGACTCGCCTTACTGTTGATGGCAATCCTTCCCCGCTTTGCGCACCTCTTCGAGCGGTTGCTAGTATCTCGGCTTAGTCTGGAGTCCCTGTTCGCCGGCCCCCGCGCACTCATCCCACCATTGATGGTCATCTCACTACTGATCGGCATTGGCTTCGCCCTAGCCAATATCCCCTCGCAAAGCGTCTTAATGGAGCGTACCCCGGTGCAGAGTCGAGGGCGGATTTTCTCCGTTGTCTTGCTTATGGGAAACGTCGCGGCAATCACTCCATTGGCCTTCCTGGGCGTGCTAGCCGATCTGTATGGCGAAACCAACGTTGTCGGCCTAGTTGGTGCGCTCACCCTAGCGATCACCGCCCTTGGCCTGCGCGAACGCTCCGTCGTCCTAACCACCAAACCCCACGCCGAGGAAAGCTTACCGCCGTGCTAGCAGAACTCACTTCCTCCGTTTGGGCATTGAACGTGTCCAAGATCCGCCTTGTCACCGACGCTGCATTCCGCTAGAATGTAAAAGTCGGTATGCGCGACAATCGCCCCGACGGGGCAGCGTTCAGAACCGATTACAATGGTAGGGGCCGTTAGCTCAGTTGGCAGAGCACCTGACTTTTAATCAGGGTGTCGCAGGTTCGAGCCCTGCACGGCCTACCCCTTGAAAGGCTTCGCGTCCAGCCAAACGAAAAGACCGCTCGTTGTGAGCGGTCTTTTTGGGTGCCATGATGCCCAAACTGATGCCCAAACTTCGGGCGTCTCGCTCAGCCGGAGCCGAGAAGGCGGTCGAGCTTGCGCGCCGCGTCGCGCTGGAGATCCGGCATGACGTGCGAATAGGTATCCATTGTGACCGAGATTTGGCTATGGCCAAGGCGCTCTTGAACGACCTTCGGGTCGTGCGCCCATACTCAACAGCAAAGTGGCCGACGTGTGGCGGAGATCGTGGAAGCGCACGTCGGGGAGATCGGCTTTCTTCAAGAGCAGCTTGAAGGACCGACGCACGAAGTTTTGCCGTTCGATCGGCTTACCAATCTCATTCGGGAAGATCAACCCCATTTCGGTCCAGACGTCGCGATTCTTCATCTTCTCTTCGAGCTGGCGCGCTTTGTGCCGCTTGAGCGCGTCCACCGCGAAAGCCGGCAAAGGCACGGATCGCCGACCTTTCGCGGTCTTCGGCTCGCCGAATGTCAGGCCGGTCTCTTTGGTCCGGCTGAGCGTGCGCCGCACTTGGAGCGTGCCGGTCGCCACGTCGAGATCATCCCATTTCAGGGCGAGCAGTTCTCCGAGGCGCAAGCCGCCAGTGATCGCGACCACGTAGAGCGCGGCGAGTCGCTCGCCGACAGCCGCTTTGAAGAGCGCTTCGACTTGCTCAAGTGTCAACGTCGTGACGGTGT
>JAJPIK010000116.1 GCA_021324795.1 Chloroflexota bacterium | reverse complement strand
GGCCAACCAAATGGGGAAAGAGCGTGGCGAGAGACAAGAGTGTGACCTCAGAATGCAAGAACTTCCGCACGGGCCGAAATGCCGCACGGCTCTATGACATTCTGCCTGATCGCACCACCGAAAGTGAGAATGAGCCCATTTTCCCTGAGCAGTCACACGAAGGCTTCCCGGAGTCTTGACACACACCTTTGGATCTGCTAGTGTGAAATCACGGCGCCAGACGCCACAATCTGGTAGGACCGCAGGTGTGTGAGGAGGCTTCAGATGCAAGTATTGCAAATGAAGTACACTCAGGCGTTTACTGGAGTATGGCAAGTCGACTAGTTACGCCCTGCGCCGCCAACGCAGGGCCAATGGCTTAGCCGATGCGCAGTCGCTCCGGCTGATCGGGTAGTGCGAGTGCTCCTGGGTCTTACCGTCGACGCCACGGCGAGGTAAAGCTCGCCGCAAGAAGCGCAAAAGCGAAGAGTCAGACAAAGCGAACGCCCCAGCAGATTCCTTTGCTGGGGCGTTCGCTTTGTCTGTTTCGGACGTGTCCCAAAGCGGGAGGTGCCTTACTCCCACAGCGCAATCGGTGGGTGAGCGAAGTCGTGATAATGGTCGTCGATCCGGGCCGCATCGGCGTTGCCGAGGTGCAGGCAGACGCGGTAGAGGAAGCGGAGCGACTGACCAGGCGGCAGGATGTAATCACCGCGACGGTTTGGATCGTTGGTGAATGCACTCAGACCGAACGGATTCGCTGCGAACAGCCCATAATCACGCACGTGCCAGGTCGTCGGATGGCGGAAGCTGGTTGGATGATCCATGATCGCGACGCCCGCGGTCGTTCCGTTGATGACGCCAGAGTAATCAACCCAAGGGCTGGGTTGGCCCCAGCATTCATCCTCTCTGCGACCGCCGTAGGCGTTTTGAATGACTCCGCCGCGCTTCCCTTCGATCGCGCTGGCAACCCGGAGGGCCAATGGACCGCCTTCTTTGGTGTCGCCAAACAAGACCGCGAAGTGAGCAGGCTTGAGCACGATCTCGAGATCGAGCAATCGGACTGTCGTGGTGTTATACAGGAGCGCTCGCCGTCGTTCCACGAGCATCGGAAAGCCGGTCGCGTCTACCCATTGGAGCAGCTCGCTGAAGTAGCCCGCGACGGGCCCGGTTTCGACCGCTTCCCAGCTCTCATGGATGATCCGCCCAGTATTCGGGCTCGAAGGTTCTGACCAGACGTTGACCCCATTCACTTCTCCATAGGCAATGTAGAGCGAGCGATGATGGGGATGATCAGTCGATTCGTCGGTGGCGTCTTTGACCATGGGGAAGTTACGGGTCATCGCGATCCCGCTCGGACCAAGCAGTGGATAGAAATATGGACGAACTTCGTTCGCGTCAAAGTGATAGGTCGTGAACGGCCGGTCATCCAACGAGAACGCCAAGGTTCCCACTCCCTCGGCCACCTTGACTCCTCCCTTGAGTGCGGCTTCCCCCCTGACCAGTCGATAAGCACGTTCCTCGCCGGCCGCGAGATCCTTCAAGACAAAGAGCAGATGCTTACCGAGCCTTTGCACTGGAATCCGAACGTCCGGCCGCTGGCAATGGAGAGCGAGCGGTCCATCTGGTAGATCGGGCGGGGCATCCAGCAAGACCGGACAGTCTCGACGCGGGTGCTGACCCGCTTTGACGATCAATCTGGGTTTGTTTGACATCACCTGCAAGTCTCCATTTTTGCGGATTCTAGCACGAGATCAACCGTTTCCGAAACCGGTCGTGTAACATGAAGGCCGCATATGTTGATTTTGCTGGGTTAAGGAGGCTGCCGATGGCACGCTTGCCGTATATTTCCGACGCCGAGGCTACCGACCAACCGGGGCTCAGGCAACTCTATCACGAGATCGCCGGCTTGCGTGGCTCAGTCCACAACCTCCACCGCATCCTCGCGAATCAGCCGGAGGCGCTCCGTGCGTTCATGGTTATGTCACGCTACGTCCGAAACGATGCGGCGCTCGACCCGCGTTTGCGCGAGCTAGCCGTGTTGGCCACGGCATATGCGCTCGACGTGGAATACGAGAAGCACCACCACCTGCCGGCCGCCCGAAGGGTCGGCATCTCCGAGGAACAGCTCGCTGCTTTTCCCAACTGGCAGGATGCCAGCGTTTTCAATGCCGTCGAGCGCGCGGTGCTCACCTACGCCGATCAGGTCGCGCGTCGGCGCCAGGTGGACGACGTGGTGTTCGCTGCCTTGGAGCAGCACCTCTCCACGTCAGAGATTCTCGACTTGGCGTTAACCGTCGGCTGGTACCATCTCTGTGCCGTGGTGATCATGCCGCTGGGGATCGAGGTGGATTGAAATCACTCCTCCACCCTCATGTCGGCCGGGCGCGTGTCTCTTGCCTAGTCTATCATGACCCGCCGCCCCTCGCGAGCAGATTGATAGCCGGCGAAGACGACCGCGACGACATCGCGGGCCAGTGCGTTGCCGGAGACCGGCTCGCGGTCGAAGGCGACGCACTCGACGAAGTCTTGGAGCTCGTGGGGATAGCCAGTGACCCAGTCTTCGTCCGGCGCCGGGAAGGTCCAGCCGGCCTTGGTCTCGATCTTCTCGGTGATGTACTCGTCGCCGAAGATTGTCGCCTCGGGGGCATAGGCAGTGCAGAGGTTGTTCGGATTGATGTTCGCGGTCACGACGGCGTTCGATGCCCAGGTGGTGAGATAGTTGCGGATGCCACCGAGAGTGGTCTCACCGGCTGTGATCTGAGCGACGCTACCATCCTCGAAGGTGACGACGATCGTTGCCCAATCCTCGACGTCTTCGTAGCCAGTCTTCAAATAATGCACCGCTTCTCTCTCGAAACCGGCTGTCTTGGTCAAGCGAGCAGTCTCGGCGACCACGCTGCGGGGCCGAATCGGCTTGCCGCCGCGGATCTCGCCCTCGACCCGCTTGAGGTAAAGGGCGGCACCGAGGGGGTGACAGCCTTTGCCAAGCAACGAGCCACCACCGGCGGTCCGCCAATGCCGGTAGTAGGTGGCGTGACTCCCCGAGTGTGACTCTTCGCCTTCGATCCTCAGGATTGGTCCGCCGGCCTTCTCGAGCAGGCGGCGCATCTTCTGGATGCCGGGCGCGTAGACCCAGTTCTCACCGTAGAGCAAGCGGACGCCGGCCCGCTGGCAGGCGGCGATCGCGCGGTCGGCATTGGCCAGAGCACCCCGACGCATCTGCTCGCCCGGAACCACGTCGCCGATTCGGGCGTTGGGGTCCGGCCAGTCGTCGCCAAAGTAGCCGGTTAGCGGCTTCTCAACCGCGACGTGCTTACCGGCTGCGGCCGCGGCTTCGATGGCCGCGACATGGAGATGGTTCGGAATGCAGACGTCGACCAGGTCGATCTCTGGATCGGCGACGAGCGCGTCGAGGCTGTCGTAGGGGTGGGGGATCTGGAACTCGTCGGCGAAACGTCGGGCGTGCTCCGGATGCCCCGCGGTGACGGCATGCAGTTCGACCTCGACACTGCTCACCCGTCGGTAGCAGTGGGCATGGAAGTGAGCAGCGAAGCCCGCGCCGACGAGACCAACCCGAACTTTCTTCATTATTCTCCTCGCAGAATCGCCTGGGCCAGGATCTTCTCGGCAACTTCCATCGTCTTGAGGGCATCGGCGAAGTTCGAGTCGGGTTGCTGGCCGGATTTCAGGCAGTCGACGTACTCGCGGTGCTTGGCCTGAAACCCACCAAAGACGTAAAACTCATTGCTACCAGCGACATCTCGTGCGTCGTAAGTGATGCCTTCAGTATCGCCGTCGGCGTAGAGGTGGCCCTTACCTTCGAGGTCGGCCTCGGCACAGATTCCCGGAGCGTGCATCTCCACGTCGAAGATGCGCCGGCCACTCGACCAGCTATTTTGGAGGAGGCCGGTTGCACCATTATCGAACTCGAGGATCGCCGCGATAAAGTTGATGTCTGGAACTCGGACCCGTTTGGTGATGCTCTCGATCCGGACGACCTCGCCACCACAGAGCCAACGCAGCGTATCAATGGCGTGAACACTGTCATCCATCATGTGGTCGCGTGGGCCGAACATTGGCTTGAGATCGCACTTGTAAAAGCGACAGCCGGCGTGGACGATCGGCCCTCGCTCCCGACACGCGCGGTGCAGCTTGACGGCGAGCGGCGATTTGCGCCGCTGGAAGCTGACTTGAGTGATACAGCCATGCTTCTCGGCCAGATGAGCGAGCATCCGTGCCTGATGCAAGGTCAAACCCAGCGGCTTCTCGACGTAGAGGTTCAGTCCGTGTTCGAGGCACCAAACCCAGACGTCGTACATATAGTGGGGCTGGCCGATGACGTAGATCGCGTCCGGGGCGATCTCCTCGACCATTTGACGGTAATCGAGATAGCACTTTTCGATCTGGAATTGGTCAGCGGTCCGCTGGAGACGCTCATGATCCAGATCACAAATACCAGCAATCGTGACGTCGGGAAAGGACGCGAGCGATGGGTAATGAACGCGGTTGGCCATACGCCCGGCCCCAACAATCGCAACGCGCAGGTGATCGCTCGGAACCCGTCCCATCAGAAGCCACCAGTCTCGCTGAAGAGCGAGCGAGCAAAAGCGAGGTCCTCGGCGACTAATCGCTTCACTTCCGCTTCATCGGTGTATTCAGCGGTGAGGCAAACCACGCCCTGATAGCCATGCCGCTTCAGCTCGGCAACGACGCGCGGCCAGGAAGCCAAGCCATGCCGACCGGTCGTCCAATAGGGCCTCCACTGGGCAACCTCGGCTTCCGGGCCGTTGGTACGCTGCCAGAAAGCGTTCTTGAGATTGACCATTCCGAGGTGCGACCAGACGAGATCGATGGCGAGTTCAGGCGCCTCACCGTTGAGCGCAGTGTGGGCAGCATCCCAGACCGCGCAGACGTGACGTGGATCGTACTTCTCGATCAAACGCCGCAAGCCGGACGCATTACAGACGAAGTTACCATTGTGGTTCTGAACGCCGAGGGTGACGCTGTACTTGTCGAGGAGGGGCACGAAGGCATCGAATTGGCGCTGGAGCTCGACTTCGGTCGCCAGGTAACCTCCTGAACCAATTGGAGCCATGATCCGAATGACCGGAATACCCGCCTCGGCGCAAGCGGCGATCGTCGGCTCGTCGGCTGGCCCGGCGACGCTAAAGATGCGCACGCCAAATTCACGCAGCTTGCGGGTAACCGGCAAAAGGTCCCGTCCGACGTTTGCCGGCTCGACCTCATAGCCCGGTCGGACCGGGAGCTCGATGCCGTCGAAGCCAAGACTGCTGACCAGAGCACCGAGCTCGGAAGCCTGGATCTTCCAGGGTTTAGTAAAAACGGAGAAGACGATGCCGCTGCTACTCATGTGAAAGGTTCCTCTAAAGTAAGATCCGCGAGCGAAACTCGGGAACGCCTTTCACTCCCGGCCGCACCCGGAAGAGAGCGCCTGCACCGGGACCATTTTCCGCTTTGTTGTCGCCGCCCGCGGTCGTCACATACAAGTCTTCGTAGTTTGGCCCACCAAATGTGGGGCAGGATACTTTCTTGGCCGGAAACCGGATACGCCGGTCCTCGGTGCCATCAGGGCGGAAGCGGACGACACATCCCCCATCCCAGAGCGCCGACCAGACGTATCCCTCGGCGTCGACAGTCATCCCATCGGGACGACCAGCATCTTCGATGTGAACGAAGACGCGACGATTCGTGATAGTGCCGGATGCCTGATTGTAATCGAAGAGTGAGATCTCGCGGGTCGGCGTGTCGGTGTAGTACATCTGTTTGCGGTCCGGAGTGAACCCCATGCCGTTGGACGTGCCGATGCCATCAAGAATCTTAGTGATCTTGCCGTCCAGGTCCAGACGATAGAGCCGGGCTGGGTGCTCCGGGGCGCGCATTGTCCCGCAGAATACACGGCCGACCGGATCGGCGATAACGTCATTAAAACGTGTATTCCGCTCGTCGGGAATTTCGTCGATGACCGTCGTGAGCTGACCGTTGCGCCAGATCTTGACTGCACCGCGCGCCATGAAGAGAAGAAGGGCCCCGTCGGCCTGAATGGTGAATCCACCGATTGGCTCGCCCTCATGTACCTGCTCGTGCTGACCGGTGGCCGGATCGTAGCGAAAGATATGTCCCTTGGGAATGTCAAGCCAGTACAGACGCTGCTCGGTAGGGTGCCAAAGTGGGCCCTCGCCGGTCACACACTGATAATCGGCGATCAGTTCAGGTTCCACGTATCCTCCCCGGTCATGAGTGATGAGTAACGAAGGAGTCTGGTATTACTCATCACTCATGACTTATTACTCGTTTATGGGTTGAGGCTTTCCTGTGGCTTTTGCTTGCGCACCAAAACCTGGGTAGTAAGGGCCATCATCGCGGTGCTAACGCCGGCCTCCAAGGCATTGCGCACGACTTTGAGTGGATCGATGATCCCTGCTTGCCACATGTCGACGATTTCGCCGTTGATGACGTCGAAGCCAAAGCCCGGTCCGAGGTGCAATATCTGCGCGACGATTGGGTTCGGCGCGAAGCCACCGTTGCGCAAGATCTGCTCGGCTGGGGCTTTGAGGGCTTGCGCCAGAATCGCCTGGCCCATCCCTTCGTCACCAGTTAAGCCCATCTGCTCGACTGCTGGGATGCAGGCCAGCAATGCCGAGCCGCCACCGGCGACGAGGCCACCATCCAGGGCGAGGCGGGTCGCTGCGACCGCGTCTTCGGCCTGGAGCTTCTTTTCTTCGCGCTCCAGCTCGGTCGGAGCGCCTACTTTCAGGATTGCCATGCCGCCGGAAAGCTTGCCGAGGCGCTCGCGCATCTTGCCGCGCTCGTATTCGTCGGTTACCGTTGGCAGCTCGGCCTTGATCTGAGCGACCCGCTTCCGGACGGCGACCGGATCACCCATTCCCTCGATAACCGTGAAGAAGTCGCGATTGCACCAGACCCGTCGGGCGCGGCCAAGGTCTTCCCATTTCACGTTCTCGAGTTTTTCGCCAGCGTCGTCGCGGATGACGTTCCCACCGGTGAAAACCGCGATGTCTTCGAGGATGCGGATGCGCCGCTCACCGTAGCCGGCCGCTTTTACTGCTACCGTGGTGATGATGCCTTGCTCCTTGTTGGTCACCAGCGTAGCCAACGCGTCACCGGAAATGTCACCGGCGATCAAGAAGAGTTGTTTCTCACCATGTTGGAGCACCAGGTTGAGCAGGGGCAAAACCTCGTCGGAGGTCTTCAAGAAGCGGTCGGTAACGCAGACGAGGGCGTTGTCGAGTGACGCTTCCATGCGCTCTCGATCGGTCACCAGATACGGCGATACCCAGCCCTTATCCCACTGAATCCCTTCGACGTACTCGCGGTCGATCGTCGCGGTGTGGCCATTCTCAACGGTCACGATCCCATCGCGGCCGATGATGTCAAAGATCTCTCCGATCAAAGCGGCGATGCGTGGATCACGGGTGCAGGCCTCGGCGACGCGGCGAAGGTCGTCCGGGCTTTCGACCGGGCGTGCTTGCTTGTCGAGCTCCGCCAGCGCGACAGCCAGCGCCTTCTCAATCCCATGCTTGACGAGCATGGGATTACCCCCCGCGGCGACGTAGCGCACCGCGGCATCCAAAAGACTCTGCGCGATCACGACCGCCGTGGCCGAGCCATCACCGGTCGAATCGCCGATCTTGCAGGCCAACTGGCGGATAATCATCGCTCCCATGTCTTCAAACGGATCTGGAAGCTGGAGCGTACGTCGGGCGATCACGGCGCCATCATCGAGAATCTCCGGTGGTTTGTTGGTCCCGACAATCGGCATAATTGCCACCGTGCGCGCCCGCGGTCCCAGAGTCACTCCAATAAGACGCGACATCGTGTCGACGCCGCGCTTCAGCGCGTGGCGCGCCTGTTCGTCCCGCAGAACGTATTGCTCGGGCATAAGCTAAGGTACCTCATCCCAGGCAGACTGAGAATAATTAACAACGTTGCACGGCAAAGGATACCTGCTATGCACAAAAGTTTCAACTCAGCGGAGGGCGAGGGAGCAGGAGCGACAAAAGCGGTGGGCAGGGGCGCGACTGTCTTGGTCGCCCCCTTACCCAGTTCCTAATCCCACAGTCCGATCAACCAGTCGCCGGCGGGGGATTTCGGAGTCGGTCTCGCCATTCGGAGAAGAGCATGTAGCCGACGGCAATTGCTACGGCGACAATGGGTAGGCTAAATAATACTGCCAAGGCAATCAGGATTCGTTTGAGCACGTTTGTTTCTCCTTCCTAGGAATCGCAGGCTCCGGCGGAGATGAATCTCGCCAGTCGCTTCCGTGGGAACGATGCTGATCGCCCCGTCTCTTCTGAGCACGGTAAGATCAATCCTACCGTCGCACTTTGTCATTCTGAGGAGCGAAGTGATGAAGAATCTTCCCTCGCGTTATTGTCCCGCAGAGATTCTTCGCTCCCTGTGGTCGCTCAGCATGACATGACCGAGCAACTGCGACTGTAGTGGTAGCCTGCTCCAAACTATCAGAATCGCGCCGTATTCCATTGTAGCAGCTTCTCGAAAACCGGGGAACGTTCCGGCAGGTCATCTGGCCGTCTCCCCCAGATTTACTATGCGTATCTACCATGATATGCCATCCCATGGCAACCAAATTGCCTTGACCGCGCCATGGCTGCTCCCTATACTGCTTCTTACGATCCCTTGCAACTCTTACTGCCTCTCTGATTGGATATGGTGAATAAAGATGTTGCTTTTATACATGATTCGACGCTGCGCCCTCGGGAAGACGCGAATCCTCGCCGTGCTCGTCTCGGCACTTTCGATCCTCACGCTCGCTCTGGCCAATAGTCAGGCTATCGCCGACAACTTGGTCGCGCCTACGCCAACGGGGAGGCAGCCTGTAAGAGCGCAAGACTACCCGGGGCCGGTCGTCACCCAATACCCAATCATGACGAAGATCGTTCAAGATGGCTCGGTAACGATTCATCTTTCCTACTCTGGGGTTGACATCAGCGTCGGCCAAAAGACGCCTGGCTTCAGCTATCCATCCTATCCATCATATCCGGCACCGGCACAGAATACCCTTGCAAAGATTATTCTGGTTTCTGTTGACAGTAACGGAACGCCCATCACTCACCTGACTCACCCGTTGACAATCGCCTTTGACTATAGCCAACTCGATCTCACGCGCTACAATGTCAATCTACTTCGGATTTACTGGTCAGAAGATGGCCTCAACTGGACCCCCCTGGAGACGCACGTGGACACTCAGAATCACCTTGCCTGGGCAGTAGTTTATCACCTGTCGACCTTTACTCTCGCCGCTCCCTACGTAGGCGCCCAAGAGCGGCTGGTCTTTATTCCGGCCGTGATGCACGTTTCTGACACCGGCTGGTAGATCTCGCGCGAGCAGCCGGCCCCTTTTATCCGGTGCTCTATTCGGATGGATCCCTGCCCTTCGATCTTTGATCCCCCGCTGGTTCAGTTCTTCGCCTTCAGCAGATCATTTACCTGTGGTACCAAATCCTTGACTACGTCTTTCGCGGTCTTCGAGCCGTCCCAGATGAAGCCAAGCTGTTTTTCGATCAGAGTGTCGATCTGGGGCCAGTTGACCGCCTGGGGATCCACGTGGACGAAGTTCGGTGCGTCGAGAAAGACTTGCATGTGTTTGGGGGGAAGGTTGGGGTTATCGTAGGCAGGCGAGTTGGCGATGCTCTTTCGGGCCGGGGCGGTCGCCCCGGCTTCGGCTTCCGCTTTCTGGACGGCTGGTCCCGCTAAGTAGGCCAAGAGCTGCCAATTATCATCAACGGTGCTTGACTTCCCGTACATCGCCCAGGCGACGCCCCCGCCGCTGGTGACTGCTTTCACTTTCTTGGGCATCGGTGCCACATCCCAGGTGATTCCCCTGAGCGCCCGGTAGGTAACCAGGGAGGCGGGAATATCCATATTCAGGGCAACGCGGTTCGTGCTGAAGAGAACGCTGTTCGAAGCCTGGGCACTATACTGGGGCGTGGGCATGACTTTGTACTTGTTGATCAGGTCGCCGATGAATTGGAGCCCTTCGATCGCCGGCTCCTGGTCGAGAACGCAAACATTTTTCGCTTGATCGATGACCTCGCCCCCGAACGTCCAGACCCAGGGTTCCCACTGGCGCAGGGCCAATCCCTGGCTATAGCCGAACTGGGTCACCTGATTGCCATTGCGAATGGTGAGCTTCTCGACCAAGGCCAGAAAATTATCGACGGTCCAATTCGGGTCATCCCAGGTCAACCCCGGATCCGCGACGCCGGCCTTCTGGAACAATCCTTGATTCCAATAGATATCCTGGTTACCGAAGCCGCGGGGAAGCTCGTAAAGCTTGCCCTGCCAGAAATACTGACCAATCGCTTTCGGATAGAAGTCGCTAATGTCGTACTTGTCAGCTTGGACATATGGATCCAGAGCACTAAGGACGTTCTGGTTTGCATAGGTGGGTGTATAGGGCGGCTCAAGGTAGAAGACGGCCGGCGCATCATTGCCCGCGATCATCGTCTCGAGCTTAGGGTAATGCTGACTGCCTCCCGTGGTATTGATGTACTCGACGGTGATTGTCGGGTGGGCCTGGTGAAAGTCGTTGGCAGCCTTGTTCATGATCTTTTGAACTGTTGGATCGCCCCAGCACATGAAGGTGAGCCTGGTCGAGGTCGGCTGCGTGGCTGCCTGAGCGGTCGGCTTCGCCGCGGTCGGAGCTGTCGGCTGCGCGCTAGCCTTCGCTTGGGTCGGAGTCGGGCTTGGCTGGGACGGTTGTCCGCAAGCGGAGAGTACGAGCATCGTGGACAGAGTCGTGCCTACGAGAAAGCGGCGCCGGGTTGGGCGAATCCCGTTAAACGGCTCCTGACTCAGCATCTCTTTGTCCTCGGTCCGTGTTTTTCAGTTTACTGCTGAAGGATCGGTGTAATCGCCTTGCAGGCGGCAGCCATGGCATCTTTTGCTGGCTTGCTGTTCGTTGTCCAGACGTCGTCTAGATTCTTGTTGAGCGCATTGTCGATCTCGGCGTACTTCGCGGTGTAGTAGTGTTGGCGAGCGAAGCTCACCGAGTCGACCTGCGGGCCGCGGTGGTCCGGCGGCGGGGGCAGCTTCACGTAGGCTTCGTCCGCGCTCTTCCGTGCCGAGACGATCTGGGCGACAGTCGTGCCAAAGAGCTGAACGTCCTTATTGGTGTAGATCTCGATCCATTTCCAGCCAAGATCTTTGTTTTTCGCCGACTGGAAGACGAGCATACTGGGCCCCTGGACAATTGTAAATCGCCCTGCCTTCCCACTGGGCACGTGGGCGAGGTCCCAGCCAAACTTGGGCTTGGCTTGAATAATCCGACTTACTGTACCTGCGATGTCGATATTCATCGCCAGCCGGCTGTTGAGGAATAGATCGGTCGTGTTGATCGAGTTCAAATCGCTGGCCAGCGGGGTGACCTTGTACTTGAAGCGCAGATCCCCCAGCCATTGCACCGCTTCGTATGCCGCGGGCTGATCCGCCACGCACTGCTTGCCGTCTTGGCTAAAGAGATCGCCACCGTTGGCCCAGATCACTGCCTCCAGGGGAGGCATGTTGGTGCCATACTGCTTGCTTGCTCCGCTCCCCTTGGTCAACTTCTCTGCGGCCTCTAGAAATTCCTTATCCCAATGCCAATCGTCGGTTGGCTCACTCACACCGGCTGCTCTGAACAGATCCTTGTTGTAAATCAAGACGTACAGGCCCATCTGGAGCGGGATACCGAACTGCTTTCCATCACTGACCACGCGCGTGAGCGTCGGCGGGTAGAAGTCTTCCGGGACGTAGGTTGCCGCGTCCTGCTTGATATAAGGCGAGAGGTCGAGCAAGGCACCTTTGCTCAGCAAAGGCATGATTACCTGGGGGTTTACCGTGGCGGCGTCGGGAGGCGTACCGCCGGCCAGCATGGTCTCGAGCTTGGTCTCGAGCTGCGCGCCACCTGCGTTGAACTCAGCCTTCACTGAAACGTTGGGCATCGCTTGGCTGAAAAGCTGTTGGGCGTGCGGTAGGATCGTCATCTGAGGGTCGCCCGGGGTGAAGAAGTGAAAGTAGACGATCTCAGTTTTGGCGGCTGAACCAGCCGAGTTATGCGCGGTCGGCATTGCCTGGGCATTGCTCCCATTGGCGGTTGGCACGCCGGGAGCGGTCGCGTTCGCCGGGGCGGCGGACGGTGAGGCTGACGGTGTACCGCAGGCGACGAAAAGCGCAGCCGCGCTGAGACCGGTTGCAATGAACAGGCGACGTCGCGTGAGAGAGGGCTTTCGTGGACCACGTAACGTTGAGCTCATCGTCATTCTCTGGTTCAAATCCCTTCGTATCGCCAAAGTGATTTGACTCAATTTGACTCATTCCAAGTCGGAGTCGACGTGTTTACCTTAGCGTTGACTTAACCTTTAACGCCGGTAAACACGACGCCTTGGATGAAGTACCGTTGGGCGAAGAAGAACAGGAGCAACGGCGGAGTCATCACCGCCAGCGAAGCGGCCATGAGCAGGTTCCAATCGGTTCCGTATTCACCCTGGAAGGAGCGAAGGCCCAACGCCAAGGTAAAGTTGCTCTGGCTATGCAAGTAAATCAAAGGCTCGAGAAAGTCATTCCAGTGGAACTGGAAAACGAAGATCGCCACGGCAGCAAGAGCTGGCTTGATCAACGGCAAAAGCAAGCGAAAGTAAATGTCCAGGTATGTTGCACCATCGAGCTTGGCCGCGTCGTCCATCTCTAGCGGAACCGTCAAGAAAAACTGCCGGAGCAGGAAGATGTTGAAAGCACCAACGGCAAACCAGGGTGGGATGATCAGAGGGAAGAAGGTATCGATCCAGCCCAGGTAGCGAAACAGGATGAACTTGGGGATCATCGTGACCTGCTGGGGCAGCATCATCGTTGCGAGAACGAGCAAGAAGCAGAAGTCTCGCCCCGGCCAGCGTAGCCGGCTAAACGAATACGCGGTAAGCGAGCAAGAAAGCAACGCCCCGACGATTGGCACAATCGTGGTTATGAGCGTGTTGCGCAGGAATAAGGCAAATGGTAGGACAGTCAATGCTTGGGCATAGTTCGACCAGAGGATCGGGTTGGGGATCCAGTCGGGAGGGAAGATGAAAACCGAGCCTTCGTCTTTGAGTGAGGTTGAGATCATCCAGAAAAATGGTAAGCAGACGAAAACACCACCGATCAGCAACATGACGTAAACCGCGGCGAGCTTGATCGCTTCGAAGCGCCGCCGGCTGGCAAAAGGGCTAGTCTTGGCGATCGGTCGGGCAATAGAAGCGGTTTTCATTACGCTCATCTCCCCTTGATCTGGCCTTCGTAGTAGACCCAGGCGGCTGAGCTACGAAGCACGAGCAACGTCAACACCATGATGTAGGCAAACAGGACCCAGGCAAGTGACGACGCGTATCCCATTTTGAAGTATTCGAAAGCGTTGCGGTAGAGATAGAGCATGAAGAAGAGGCTAGCATCGTGCGGACCGCCGTTTGTCATCACGTAGGCCCGAACGAACTCCTGGAGCGCCTGGATGATACCGATAATCAAGTTGAAGAGCAACACTGGACTGATCATCGGAATCGTGATCGACCAGAAGCGGATCCAGTCATTGGCCCCGTCGACCTGAGCGGCTTCGTAGAGCTCAGTCGGGATGCCTTGGAGCCCGGCCAGGTAGATGATCATCGCCCCACCAACGCCCCAGAGGCTCATCAGGATGAAGCTGGGCAAAACCCAGGTCTCACTGGCAAGCCAGCCCGGCCCCTGGATGCCAACGTATGAGAGCAACGTGTTGAGCATTCCGAAGTCAGGACTGAAGATCCAGCTCCAAAGAAGGGCAACCGCGACACCTGAAACGACCGCGGGAAGGTAATACACGGTACGAATGAACGATTGGGCCTTGATCTTCTGGTTCAGGAGTACCGCGACGAATAACCCGAGCAAGAGGTTGAGGGGGAGAGCGAAGAACGCATAGATCGTCGTGACCTTGAGTGACTGGAGCACCGACGGGTCGTTACCGATCAACGTCGCGTAGTTCTGTAACCCCACGAACTTCGGTGGGGAGAGCAGGTCCCAGCTTGTGAGCGAAAGGACAATCGAGGCGAGCATGGGACCAGCAGTCCAGATGATGAAGCCAAACATCCAGGGCAATGCCAAACAAATTCCCCAAATGGCCTCGGTGCGCTGCATACTACCACGACGACGTTTTGCTTGAGGAGTAACCGCGATGGTCGACATCAAACCTCACTCAGCAAACGAAATTTGTCGCTCGCAAACTTGTCGTTACAAGCATTCGTCATCATAGTGATATCGGCGCGCCATGTCAAATACATGGGATGCGAGCACGGCTTCACCTTCCTCTCCCTTTCTTCATCCGAGATGAAGAAAGGGAGAGGCCGCTGCCCTTGGCTTTAAGCTTCCAGCCAGACTCGATTGAGGCGTTCATCAGGCGGATCGTCGGCCGTGTCGGTTGGCAGAGTAAGGGCCGGCGAATAAACGAAGCTCTGCAGTGCTAGTGTGAGGCCAGCCACGCGTGGGCCTTCTTCGCCAAACGCCGAGAGCTGCAGATTGCTCGCTAGGCCAGTCGCGGGATAGACGATCGAATCGACGACCTGGTGCAATGGGGCGAAGAGTGCGTTACTGGCTTCGACGACGCGGCCAGCGACGACGACCATGGACGGATCGAGGACGAGGATGAGATTGGCGATGACCTGCCCCAGTGCAGTGGCGATTCTCCAAACCGCGCGCTGGGCGGCCGGATCGCCCTCATCGGCGGCTTTTAGGACGTCGAGGTCGGTAAGCTGCGAGAGGTCGCCGTCGTGAAAGTGCCAGAGGGTGCTATCGGTGGCACTTTCGGCTTCCGCTCGGGCAATTCGAACGATTCCCTTGGCCGAGGCGATCGTATTCAGACAGCCTCGTTTCCCACAAGAGCAGGGTGCACCGTTCTCTTCGACCACGACGTGGCCCAAGCGACCGGCTCCCCCGTGATCGCCAGAGTAAACTCGCTGATCGATGACTAAGCTGCAGCCGATGGACCAGGCCAGGTGGATCAGAACCAGGCTCGAGACCCCCTGCGCACCGCCGAAGACCATCTCAGCGAGGGCCATGGCCTCGCGGCTGTTCTCAATGGCAACCGGAAGCGACAGACGAGCTTGCAAGTCGGCGACGAGTGGCAGATCACGCCAGGGGTGTTCTGGGAGACGGAGGAGCAGGCCGCGATGCGCATCCACGTCCCCCGCCGGAGTCACACCGATTCCGTAAACGCGGTCGAGCGGAGTCGCGTGTTCGGCGAGCAGCAGCTTGATCTCAGACACCAGCAGATCGAGAAAACCCTCTTCCGAGAGGTCTCGGTGTAAAGGCGTTTGGCGATAGCCGAGCACGCGCGCCCGCAAGTCTCCGATCGTCACGGTAAGGGTCGTGGCTCCAACGTAAGCACCGAGAACATATCCGCCACTCGAATTGATCTCGAGCAGAACCGGTCGACGCCCGACCCGATCGTGCCTGGGCGAGGCCACGACCGGTATCTCACGCACCAATCCCTGATCAAGGAGCTCGCCGACGAGATTGGTGATCGTCGAAGGCGTGAGCAGCGTTCGGAAGCCAACCTCCCGGCGCGGTAATGGACCGTGCCGCAGCAAGGTCTTGAGCACGGCGCTGCGATTTTGCCGCTTGATAATTGGTAGATTGGAGCCGACGAGTTCGCTCACCTCATCCTGCCATCGCGAGATGTGTGCACATTTTAGACATTCACGGGTAAAACGTCAAACCAATGCACGATCTCGGATGGTCTCCCTGCTCCGGAGGTGAGATTCGGTGCTGCTTGGTATGGAAATCGCTGCTGCTACGGTGATGGCGGCGTGCGTGTCGGGCGCGACATCTGCGACAGGATCACACCTCGTGCCGGACGTTATCAAGACTTTAAGAGGGGCGTTCCGTTGTAGGTAACGCTTTGCAGCTTGGCTTCGTTGAGCTTGACCACCGGCGCCGGAAGCGGTGCGTAGTAGAGATCGGTGGCGTAGCTCTGGCCATCGTGGATCATCCACCAGAGCAGATTAACCAGCGCTGCTCCCCGCACCTGGTCTTTTTGCTGCTGGTGCAAGACAACCCAGCTAAATCCAGAAATCGAGTAGTCATTGGGACCGGTACAGCCGGCGATCCGGACGCGGAGATCGGCGGGCAGCTTGTTGGCAACGCTGGCCGCGCAAGCGCTGGCACCATCAGACGAGGGGAGTGGAAAGTCGCCGGCCCCATTCGAGATCGCGGCACTAGTGATCTTGTTTTGCTTGGCATATGCCAGCTCAAAGTAGCCAATACCGCCGGGTGTCTGCTTTACCTGGCCCGCGACACCTTCCGACCCCTTGCCACCGATACCAACAGGCCAGTTGACTGCGGTGCCGAAGCCGACTTTCGACTTCCAATCCGGACTGACTGCTGATAGGTAGGTCGTGAAGATATCGGTTGTCCCGGAGCCATCCGAGCGGTGGACGACGGCGATTGGCGTATTAGGAAGCTTCAGATCCGGATTCAGCTTGGTGATGGCGGCGTCGTTCCAACTGGTGATCGTTCCGAGGAAGATGTTGGCGAGGGTTGGCCCATCGAGCTTGAGCCCGTCGGCGATGCCGTCCAGATTGTAACCGACCGAAACGGCGCCGAGGGTAATGGGGATGTGAATAATGTCCCCACCCGCGGCTTTGATTTGCTCGTCGGTCATCGGGGCATCCGAGGCACCGAAGTCCACGGTTCCCTTGGTGAGTTGTTCGATGCCGGCTCCCGAGCCAACTGATTGGTAATTGACCTTGATATTCGGATACTTCTTGGTGAACTCACTGAACGCTTTGGAAAACAGGGGGTTGTCAAAAGTCGAGCCAGCGCCGTTGAGGAGAACCTCCTGGCCACTTGGTACGGCAGCCGCCAGGCTCGGTTGGGCGGGGGGGCTCGTAGCCGAAGTCAGTGCCATCGCCGGAGCAGAGGTCGACTGAGCTGAAGCAGCCGTCGGTTGTGCCGCGGAAGCCTGAGTCGGAGCAACCGACGCCGTGGTCGGTGTTGCCGGTTGGCTGCTGCAGCCCACGGTCAATACGACCAAACTGCCGAGCCCAATCCCCATTTTGAGAATGCCGCGTCGGGTTATACCAGAACTTGTCACGTCTTTCATCCTTTCAGAGATTTCCTGCTAGCGGTTCTGAGTGCGGGCGCGCGATAACCGAGCCCCTCGATTGATCGACCGAGATCGCTTCCCCGGAGACCAGTGCGTGGCCGGTTCGACCTGCAGGATTACCGCGGCGCTGTCGATGTCATATTGAATCTTCGTCACCCGTACGGTACGGTGAGATCGTACGGGGAAACCGCCGTGAATCGTTGCGCCGATAACCTGTCCCGAGTAAATGATGTCTCCCGGTCGCCAGAGGCGCGAGCTCGTCGCGGCAACCGCAAATTGATCGCAGTCGTGCGTCATCAAGGACTCCTTCATTTCGTCCCGGTCATGTTGCCAGGGGAACGTCAATTGCCGCTAAACGAGACTTAAATTGGAGTTGAAGAAAATGGGGAGAAGGAGGCGAGGATCGTCGTCGACCGTGTTCGCGATTCGACGACGATCCGACGCGTGCTCTTATCCTGGCCGTGTGCTCAGTTACCGTTCATCGCCCGAATGAGAGCCCGGTGAAGCTCACGAGCGAGCTGTGGTTGTTCGGGGGCGAGGTTGTGCAGCTCGTGCGGATCGGTTTCGAGATCGTAGAGCTCGGGGCGATCGTTAATGTTCGCGACGTACTTGTGTTGTCGGGTCCGTAGACAGAGCGCGTTGTCGATCGTGCTCACCTGAAAGTCGCGATGCTGGTGAGTCTCGCCGCGTAGCAACGGTGCGATTGATCGAGCATCCAAGCCCGGCCGCGGGGAAAGGCCGGCGAGCTCGAGCAAGGTCGGATTGAGATCTGAGAGCTCAATCAAGGCATCGCTGCGCGCGTTCGCGGCAATGTCCGGACCAACGGCGATCAATGGCACCCGCAGCGATGGCTCGTAGTACATGCTCTTTTCGTAGAAGCCGTGGTCGCCAAGCATCTCGCCGTGGTCCGAGCAGTAGACGATGTAGGTGTTGTCGGCTTGGCCGCGCTTTTCCAGGCTTTGGAGAATCTGACCGATCGCGTCGTCGATGAGCTCGATCGAGGCGGTGTATTGACGGCGCACGCTGGCGACCTCTTCCGCGGTCGCCCCAGCTTGCCTTTGCGCACGCTGCTGTTGCCAGGCAGGCTTGCCCTGCAGCGAATCGGCAATTGGCTCGGGCATCGGGGCGCCGCGGAAATGGTCGGCATATTCGGTCGGGGGATCCCAGGGATCGTGGGGGCCGACAAAACTGACGAAGAGGTGCCAGGGCGATTCGTCCACGGCGTTCTCGATGAACTGGCAGGCCCAACGGCCGATGTAGCTATCTTCGCAGTGTTCGGCCGGTAGCACCGAGTCGGCCGCATACCAGACCGGTAGATCGAAGCGTCGGCGGTGGTAGTCTTCGCAGAATTTCTGGAGCAGTCCCCGCTCGGCAAGGTAATGGTTATAGGGACCATGGGGCCGTGGCCAGCCGGTGCCGGCGTGCATTTTTCCTTCGCATTCGTGGGGATCGGTGAAGCCATAGGTGTAGGTAATCGGCAGATTCCCGTGGCGCCCGTTGAAAGGGTCGGGCTTGTGGAGGTCGATCTTGCCGACGAAGCTCACCCGATAGCCCGCGTCGCGCAGCGCCTGGTAATACGTCGGTACGCTCAGCGGATAGAAGGCAGAATTATCCCGTGCGCCGAGGCGATGTGGCTGCATGCCGCTGGCCAGGCTGATTCGTGACGGTGCACAAAGCGGACTGTTGCAGATCGCCTGGCTGAAAAGGGTTCCGCGGGCAGCAAGCCGATCGAGGTTCGGGGTGCGCGCCCAACTGGCACCTTCGCAGCCGAGCCAATCGGCGCGGTGTTGGTCTGCCATAATCAAGAGTAGATTTGGCCGCGTGACGGGTGTACTCAAGAGTCCTCCCGATTGGTCGTAATTGGTAGTATTTGCCGTACTTGGTGGCGCAGGTGCTCCGAGTATAGTCCACGCTAGCCTGAATGGTCCAGTTCCCCGGACAGCGATGATCAACGCGATTTGCGATGAGACAACCGCTCGCTTTGAAGACCGGGATCTAAGTTTGGGAAGGAGCAAGGAGGCGACTCGCGGAGCATGCCGTGAGAAGAGTTCTAGCAGAGGTTATGACGTCTTGCTACGAGAATGCTATTATTGGGGGCGTGGAACGTCCACGACGATACACAAATGACGAGTTGCCATGAAGGAATTCACCGGACAAAACTCCCCAGTCATGAAAGCACGCAACCGGACCGCGGTGCTCAAGCTTCTTCTCCAACGCGGACCGATGGCGCGACGCGACATCGCCGCGGCCCTCATGCTCACACCCGCGACGATCACGAACGTCGCTCGCGAGCTGATCCAACAGGGCCTGGTCGAAGAAAATGCTGATCTCGAGGTCTTGCCGGTCGCGGTCACCAAGAAGCCGATTCCGATCGGCATCCGCGCCGACGGGGCGTTCGCGGTTGGTATCAACCTGGGCTTTACAGGGATCGGGATAGGGGTGCTCGATCTGAAGGGCGAGATCCATGCTCTGGAGGTAGTGTACTACACCGAGCGGCATGATCCGGCAACGGTCATTGCGCAGGTCGTCGAAACGGTCGGGCGCGTGCTGGCAGCAAGCGCGGTCGACCCGACCCGCATTATTGGTGTTGGGGTCGGAGTCGCCGGGGTCGTCGATCCGGGTACTGGAACCGTACGTTCGCACCTGAGCCTCGGTTGGCGAGACGTCAAGCTGGGCCAACTCCTGGAGCAGGCGCTCGGACGCCCTGTCACTGTCATCAACAACGTCCATGCCATCGCCGTTTGCGAGCGGCTCTACGGCGTTGCCTCGCATGCCGCGAACTTCGTCGAAATCCTCGTCAGCACAATTGTTGGTGCGGCCATCGTTGTCGACGGCGAGCTGCACCGTGGTCTCGAAGCGGCCGCGGGATTGATTGGTCACACCCGGGTTGTGCAAGATGGTCCGGTGTGTACCTGCGGCCGCCGGGGATGTCTCGAAGCCGTCGCAAGCAACTGGGCCCTCCTCCGAGACGCGCGCGAAGCGATCGCCCGAGGCGAGCCGACCACGATCCAGGACGTCGAGGCACTGATGGCTGGTTCGGTATCGATGGTACCCATCTACGAAGCGGCAAAAGGTGGTGATCACTTAGCGATCGAGTTACTCCGTCGGCAGGCGACCTACATTGGAAGTAGTATCGCTTCGTTGCTTTACCTACTCGATCCGGACTTGGTCGTCGTGTCCGGTCCGGTCCTTGATGAGACGATCGATCTCGGAGGCACGGATTTCCTGGGCATTGTTCGGGAAACGGCGCGCGAACAGGCAATGTTGCTCAACGTTCCGGATTCGCGTATTCAGCCAAGCCGCTTTGGCCTCGACGCGGTAACCCGGGGCGGTGCGTCGATCGTTTTGGATGATTTTCTCGACACGGCACCGTTCGCCGAGCGACGACGGGGCCCACTGCCTAATGGATCCTTCAAGACGTTACGCTGAAGAGGCAAGGATCGGGTTGACGACCGGAACGGTCTTCTTCACCGCGCCGCGCGGGTACCCTGTCAAATGCCGAGCCGACAATTCGATGCAAAATGTCGGATTTTAGTCTTGACGGCGGTTGCTTGGTGCGCTAGGCTGAATAGTAACTCCAGTGAAGGGGTGCTTTGCCATGGCGACGTTGCCGAGCTCCGCTTACCATGCCATCGTGACCCAACCGTCCCTGGTGGCTCAGCCAGCCGTGCCAAGCGTCGATGGTCCAGGGACTGGCCGCCGGCTTCGCCCGTTTGCTCTCCCCGGTGCTGACCAGCGGATCGTCAATATCAGCCGCTACCAGCAGTGGTTGAATGTCGTGGTGTTCTTTCACCACGGCGTGACCTGCCGCGAGTGCCGCGAGACGCTGCGTTTACTCGCGCAAAATGCTCCACGGTGTCGTGACGAGGATACGATCGTGATCGGAGTTGGGCCGGATGAGCCAGCGACGTCGAATCGCTTCCTCGACGAGCTCGAACGCCCGATTCTGCTCTTGAGTGATCCTCGGGGCGCGGCCGCGCGTCAGCATGGCGTCGGCGCACCTTCCCTTCTCGTCGCCGATCGCTTTGGCGACGTGTGGGTAACCTGGGAAGGCGGCCAACGCCACGAATTGCCAAAACCAGCGGAGATTCTTACCTGGCTCGAGGCGATTGGCATTCACTGCCCGGATTGCGGCGTTCAAGACTGGCCGCCACTGCTGAACGACGTATTGATGGAGTAGGGAGGAGCGTCTCCGCCTTGAGAGGTAGCGGCCAACCGTGGTGGCAGCGATCGGCCGAGGCCCAGGTAGCTCGCTAATGCCTCGCCAATCCAGCCGCCGAGGCGATAGCTACCGGAAGGGGCGCCAGTGACCACGCTCGACCAGTTGGTCGGGGGCCAAGTGGAGATTGGCGAGAGAGGATGGTTGAGCGAGCCGCGATCGAGGAGCGCCTTGCCTTATAACGATCTGATCCTCGCAGCCACGCTAGACCGCGTCAAGTCACGGTTAGCTCAGTGGCAGCTTGACTGGTCGTCCTTCGCGTGCCGACTGCTCGGCAGCGAACATGATCTCATGGGTTTTGACGGCGTCTTTGATGTCGACGGTCGGCGTCCGGTCCTCACGAATGCAGTCGACCAGGTGGTCAAGCTCGGCCTGGAACGGATGGTGAGAAACCTCCGGTGTGTCCGGCAGGATCGTCGGGAACTGCGCCCAGCCAGTCTGGCCAGGGATGAAGCTGGTCAGGAAGCGATCGTTGACGAGCGTGCCTTTTGAGCCGTGTAGACGCACATTGAACTGATACGTGACGTTTCCTTCGAGAATACAGCCAACTTTCCCGATCGTTCCATCGGCAAAACGGATCAAGGTGACGATGGTCGGATCCCACTCCATGACCCTGGTGAAATTTCCGGAATAGGCGAAGACTTCGACCGCCTCGGATTGGACGAACTGGCGGATCGCGTCGACGGCATGGCAGCCAGCGGCCGGTAGCGCGCCGCCGCCTTTTTCACGGGTTTTGACCCAATGGTAGCCTTGATACCACTTGTCCTGATTACCGGAGAAGTAATCGCATTCGGCGTAGAAGATGCTGCCGAAAAAGCCGTTGTCGCGCATGCTGCGGATCGACTCGAAATAGGGACTCCAGTGCAGCTCGAAGCCAACCAGGCTCTTTACCCCGCTCGCGTCGATTGCTCGCTCCAATTGGCGAAGGCCAGCGAGGTCATTCGCCGCCGGTTTTTCAATCAAGACGTGCTTGCCAGCTTCTGCGGCGGCGACCCCTTGGGGTACATGCAGGTGGTTCATCGAGCAAATGTCGACGACGTCGACCCGGGGATCGCGGATTAGCTCCGCCCAGTCTGTATAGAGACGGGCGTCACTCAGGCCGTGAGTTTCTTTCGCGCTGGTGGCGTTCGCGACGCTGTGACTGGCGAGCGCCACGACGGCGCAGTGCGGGTTGTTTTTCCAAGCCTTGATATGCTCGCGTGCGACCCAGCCAATGCCGATAACCCCGATCCCCAACCTCTTCGCGGCAGCCATTGCGCGGTCTCCTTCCGAGTTACTGATCGAATCCGTCAAGCTTCCCTTAAAATAATGGCAGAGAGGAGAAGATGAAGCAAGCCTAGCATTATTAGTGCTACACGCCTTCGTCAGACAGCTTTTGTCTTTGCGAGGTGGTGCCGACCGGCGCGGATTGCCACGCTGCACCGTGTCGCGTGTCGGCCTGCCACTACGTTTCGCGGGAGTGGGAGAAGTGAACTGATGAGCGTACGTCAACCAACCATGTCCGAACAGCTTGCCGATTTTGCTGTTCGAGCCAACTACGAGGATATTCCTGAAGGATCTCGTCATCAGCTCAAAATACGCGTGCTCGATTCGCTCGGCTGCGCAATCGGGGCGCTCGACGGCGAGCCGATTCGCTTGATTCGCAAGCAGATCGCCGACTTTGGTGGCTCGCCACTGTGTACGCTGATTGGCGACGCGACGACCGCGCCAGACCGTGCCGCGTTTTACAATAGTGCGCTCGTTCGCTACCTGGACTTCAACGATAGCTACCTGGCGAAGGGGGAGACCTGCCATCCGAGCGATAACCTCGGTGCGGTCATGGCGGCGACGGAGTACGTGGCCGGAAGTGGCCGGGATCTCCTCGTCTCGCTCGCCGTGGCCTATCAGGTGCTCTGTCGACTCTGCGACGTGGCGCCGGTCCGCGCCAAGGGCTTCGACCATACGACCCTTGGCTCGTTCGCCCTGGCGGCCGGCATGTCACGCGCGCTCGGTCTCAGTGCGAGCAAAGCGGTCAATGCGATCGGTATCTGTGGCACTGCCTTCAACGCGCTTCGCGTCACGCGGACCGGTGCCCTCTCGAACTGGAAAGGCCTTGCTTATCCCAATACCGCCTTCGGCTGCACCCAGGCCACGTTCTTGGCGCTGCGCGGCATCACCGGCCCGCGTGAGGTCTTCGAGGGCAACAAGGGCTTCATGGACGCGATCTCCGGGCATTTCTCGATCGATTGGTGCACGGAAGGCTTGAACGCCGTCGACCGGACAATCCTTAAGAAGTACAATGCCGAGATTCACGCGCAATCGGCGATCGAAGGGGTGCTGGAGCTCAAGAATACCACGCATTTCAAGCCCGACGAGGTCGTACGGATCGAGATCGACATCTTCGATGTTGCCTACAACATCATTGGCGGCGGCGAAGAAGGTGAGAAGGTCACCGTCCGGACCAAAGAGGAGGCTGACCACAGCTTACCCTACATGATCGCGGTAGCGATCCTCGATGGCCAGGTGATGCCCGAGCAGTATACTCTATCACGGATCCAGAGCTCCGACGTCCAGAACCTCCTGCGCAAGGTGACGATCCGCCCGTCGCCGGAGCTGAGTCAGCGCTTTCCCAATGAGATGCCCTGCAAGATCAATGTCTGGTTGACGAATGGCCAGCACCTTTTCATCGAAAAGATGGATTACGAAGGCTTCTATACGCGACCGATGCGCTGGGAAACCGTCGTTCACAAATTCGAGAAGCTGAGCGCTGACTATGCCGACTCGACGCTGCGCAAGGAGATCGTTGACGCGGTAGCCGATCTCGACTCGATCTCGATCGTCGACCTGATGCATGTGCTGGCGAAGGTACGCACGCCGGGTGGGGCGTCCGTGGGAGTACAAACACGGTAGAGTCCGGGCACGGCAGGAAGACGCGAGAAAGCGAGCTATTCCCCTCTCCCAGAGAGGGAATTTTATGCGAGGAGTGACGATGGCTCAGCAAGAACCGGTGAATACTCAGAAAAGACCGCGAGGTGGCTACGAGCGCTCGATGCCGTTCATCCGGATGAACCAACGGCCGAGCAAGCCGCGACAGCGCGGCGTTACCGAGATCCGTGGACCGTATTACACGCCGATGGGGAAGCACTACCTGGCCGACGTTTTGGAGTCTATGGGACACTACGTCGACAGCCTGAAGTACGCCGGTGGCTCATTCAGTCTGATGCCGGCCGACGTGGTGAAGGGGATCAATGATCTTTGCCACGACTACAACGTGCTCGTCTCGACCGGTGGCTTTCTCGAGTACGTGCTGACCCAGGGCTGCGACGTGGTCGACGAGTACATCCAATGCTGCAAGACGCTCGGTTTCGACATCATCGAGATCTCCAGCGGCTTCATCACCATCCCGACCGAAGACATCCTCCGTCTGGTGGAGAAGGTGCAAAAGGCCGGGCTCAAGCCGAAGCCGGAGGTAGGGATTCAATTCGGCGCCGGTGGCGCGACCTCGGCGGCCGAGCTCGCGGCCGAGGGTACCCGTGCCCCGGAGTATGCGATTGCCCAGGCGAAGCGTTACCTCGACGCCGGCGCCTATATGATCATGGTCGAGTCGGAAGGAATTACCGAGAGCGTCGACACCTGGCGGATGGACGTGCCGGCCAAGTTTGTCAGCGCGCTCGGGCTCGAACGGGTGATGTTCGAAGCCGCCGACCCGGCCGTTTTCGCCTGGTACATCAAGAACTATGGTCCCGAGGTGAACTTGTTCGTCGACCATAGCCAGATCGTCCAGCTCGAATGCCTGCGCTCGGGCATCTGGGGCACGAAGAGCCTCTGGGGACGGGTACTGACCTATAAGTGCTAGCTGACGGAGAGGGGAGCGAGGTGCCAGGCACGCTCTGGAATCTCCGCCAACCTCTCAGCAGACTGGCCTCCCTAAATACTGCCCCAATCCCCGTAAGTCGTCCATGAGCTGAGCGAAGGTGCTGGTGTGAATCGTCTGCCGGCCATCGCTGAGCGCGGCGGCAGGGTCACAGTGAACTTCGATCAGTAAGCCATCGGGGCCGGTTGCGACCGCGGCGCGGGCCATAGTCGGGACGAGCTCGGCCCGGCCAGTGCCGTGGCTCGGGTCGACGACGATGGGCAGGTGGGTTTCCTGACGCAGAACCGGGACCGCGTTCAGATCGAGTGTATTGCGGGTGAACTCACTGTCGAACGTCCGAATGCCGCGCTCGCAGAGGATGACCTGATCGTTGCCGTGGGCGAGGATGTACTCGGCGCTGCAGAGCCATTCCCGGATCGTCGACTGGAAGCCGCGCTTGAGCAGGATCGGCTTGCCAGTTTCGGCGGCTCGCTGGAGGAGCCGAAAGGCGCTCATGTTGCGCGAGCCGATTTGGAGGATGTCGGCGTAGCGCGCGACCAGCTCGACGTCACCGGAGTCCATCGCTTCGGTGATGATCAACAGGCCGGTCGCCGCGCGCGCCTCGGCGAGCAGCTCGAGCGCGGCTTCGCCAAGTCCCTGAAAATCGTATGGCGACGTCCGGGGCTTGAAGGCGCCACCACGCAGGACGCGTGCACCGGCCTCACGCACCTGATGCGCTGTTTCGAGGAGCTGGGTACGACTTTCGACCGCGCACGGTCCAGCCATGACGACAAGCTGGCCATCGCCAAAAGCGACGTCGCCAACCTGGACGACGCTCGGTTTCGGCCGAGCGCCGCGGTAAGCTAAACGGTAAGGACGCGGGGAGCTCGACTGGGGTTGGGTTGACGGCGCGGGATCGTTAACGACGATAGCCATTGGGATCCTCTCCTCCAATTCTTCAACTAGGCCATCCCAACGCAAACGAGCCAGGAGACCGTCTCTGGTGTCTCCTGGCTCGTTGGGGGAATGCGAGGAGGGGATTTCACGGCAGCCACGAGACGACCATCGGCGCGTCCGTGGCTGCGTTCGCTGGATTACCGCGAATCATCCACGGCGCGCTGTCCAAACACGAACCAGTAATCATACCAGTTTCGGTAGGAGACAACCGCGCTGGTCATCAAGTGACGCTCGACGCCGTCGTTATGGCGACGTCCCTCTGCCAAACAAATTGCGACGCTTGGTCGCTCAGGCAATCGCACGATACCACTTTTCGGGGGAGCGTGTCAAGATCTTCGGCAGGTTTACCGGAACTGGCGGGTGACCAGATCGAAGGAGAGAGAGGTGCCACCGTCGGTCGTGAGTTGCAGCCGATTCCCGCTCGCCGCGGTAATCGTGAGGGGGCCAGTCCCATCGGGGGCCGAGAAGGTCCCGATGGGGGTCAGGTGCATGGTCGACGATTCCTGGAAGAGGCGAAGGGCGCCCTGAGAGGGGGGAGCGCTGGCAGCGGCACCCCGAGTAGCACCGGCGTAGACGAGAACCCACGCCGAACCGACGGGCCCTTGCCAGACGTCGCGGACGAGGAATTGGGTTGGGGGAAACGGCCCCTGGCGCATCGCGATAATGCCGGCTTGACGCGGGGGCAGTGCTTCGACGGCCGGGGCGAGGCCGGCCGAGGGCAGCTTCGGACGAGGATGAGAGCGTGCCTGGGCAAGCTCGGCTTGCTCGCGCTCCCAGAGCTGCGCCTTGGCGATCGGCCAGCCCGCCGGGCCGGCCGAGGGCTGGGCCAGGGCTGTCCCGATTCCCACCCCGAGCACCACCACCCCGATCGCGATTAGCCCGGCCAATCCCCTGGATCGCCGCTTCCCCATCCTTTCACCCCTCCCCATCCTCATTCGCTGGTGATCTCAACCGAATAGGGCATAGTTTGCACCGTGGCCGGCTGACTGTTCAAGGCGGCACAAAACTCTTGCCAGGCCTGGGCGGGGCTATTGGTGCTGGACCAGAGCGGATAGGTATCGAGTGGTCCGAGAAAGGAGATCCGCCCCCGACTTCCCTGGTACTCGACGCCGTAAAGCGCGATCATCTCCCACTGCCAGGCATTCGCGTCGTAATAAATCTCCGGCAACGGTCGCGCCGCGCTTGCTCCCCAACTGACGTACCAGACATCGTTCTGCGTCCAGCCATTGCTACAGGCAGCATTGGCCGAGCTATCGGTCGGACAGCCATCCGCGGAGCCGAAATCCACGTACAAGGCAGAAGCGGCCGCGGCGTAGCCGTTGACCCAGGCTTCGCTGTCGGCGACGTCCATCCAATCCGGTTCAAGGTCGTTGGCGCCTTCGACGACGACCTGTGCATTGTATCCTTGCGTTCGATCGGCGGCAGCAACCGCCGCGACGACCTGTGCCCAGACTTGCCCACCCGCCGCGTTGACGTCGTCGTTGGAATTGTTAGTGCCCAGGGCCAGGGTAAGGACCGACGTGGTATCGGCGGTACCGGTGCAGTACCAGTAACCGTGCGCGAAGGCCTCGGCTACCGCTTCGATCTGGGCGTTACTGATGCTGACCCCATCGATCAGCAGAGTACCGCTACCATCAGCAAGCTGGCCGCCGAAGTCGAGCACGACCAGGCTGTTGGCCGGCGGGGAGACGCTGGCATCGGCCTCGCCCTGTTTGCAGCCGAGGTCATAGGCCGTGCTCGGATCCGTGGTGCTGACGTAATAGCTCTCGTCGGTCGGAGGCTGATTAGAGGTAGGCACCTCCGTCGGGGTGGGGGTGGGCGTTGACAGAGCGCCGTTGACGATCAAAGGCAGGAAAACGCGGTAGCTGCCATTGCCAGTGAGCAGGCCGGCATGCGCTGACCGCGTCCCGCCGGCCCAGACAATCCCACTAACGAGAATCAGAACCGCCAGACGTATGCCACTCCGCATGGCTACCGACCGGAAGCGGCACCCCTTAGAGGTGCTCATCAGAGTCTTGCATCGACGAAGTTGCTTCATAGCCAGGACACCGAACCGCGGCGAGCTTCAAAACGTCGTCGTCAGCTCCTGCGCTTGCCCTGTCTCTGCCGAGCGGTAGGCTGACTCGATGATGTCGATGACGTGGCGGGCGTGCTCAGCAGTAACGATGGTTGGCTTGTCTTCACGTACCCAGTCGACAAGCTGCATGACGTCTTCGTAGACGTGCTGCTCTTCGATCTGGCGGTGTGGCCCGACGACGTGGGGCAAAAGCCACTGGTTGCCTTTGCCATTCGGGGCTTGCATAGCGAGCTCGCGTCCGGGATAGTCGAATGGCTGGCCATTCAGGGTCAGGCCGACGATCGCTCCTGCCGTGCCGAAGTAGCTACCCATGAAGCCCTCGGTAATTCGGCCCGCCGCCGCACCGTAGGCCAGGGCGAAGAGATTATTCCCGAAGTCGAGGAGAATCAGCGTATTATCGTCGGCGTCGCAGGGAACCATGCGTCCACGGAACTCGCGCTCGGCGATGCGGACGCCGGACATCGCTGTCACCCGCTTGGCGGGACCCAGCACGCCGGTCAGGCCGTGGAGAGCGTAGACCGTCATATCGTAGAGCGGTCCACCGCCCGGCTTGCGGTAGTACCAGGAGGGGTCGATATTCGACAGGGGATCGTCGCCCTGGCGGACCCGCTCGCGCTCGTGATAGGTGCCGAAGGCTGCGCCTGCCACCGCCCAGCACAGCGTGCCGATCGCCCCCTCGCGGATCAGCTTCTTGATCTGCTGATTGTGCGGTCGGAGCATCTCGCCGGGCGAGGCGACGATCTTCAGCCCCTTCGTTCGGGCCAGCTCGATCAGCTCGGTCGCCTCGGCCACCGTGGTCGACATGGTCTTATTAAAATGAATGTGCTTGCCGGCGCGCAGCGCGGCGAGGCCCTGCTGGTAATGCAAGCCAATCGGCGAGGCGATCGAGACCGCGTCGACCTCGCCGTGGGCGAGCAGGTCTTCGAGCTCGGTAAAGGCACGCTCGACGCCGAACTTCGCCGCCGCCGCCTCGGCCCGTCCGGGCACCGGATCGCAGACCGCTGCCAGCCGCACCCGATCCTGGACATCGTCCTGACTAAGATGGGGCAGAATGCCCCGCACCGCGATGCTCCCGGCGCCAACGACACCGAGACGTAGCTGATCGCGCATCGTACTCTCCTCACCGTCCTAAATACGGATCCCATTGAAAGTTCTGCGAGCGGCGAACCCAGGTGCGCGAGGCGTCGACGAACGGCTGGTAATCCCAGGGATGGTATGTACCCTGGAACAACGCTTCTTTGAGGAAGCTCCGCAGTCGCTGACTAGCCTCGATATCGGCCTGGAATTGGACCGGGTCCCAGCCGTCCAAAATGCGGGCGCGCAGACGCTCGGCAACGTCAGCGTAGGCGGGGTCGTCGACGACGTTGTCCCACTCGTCTGGATCTTTCTCGAGATCGTAAAGCTGGTCGGACCGCTCGTGCGTGTAAATGAACTTGTACTGATCCTTGACCAGAGCGCGAATCGTCCGGATCGTCCCCTCTCCGTTGTTCTCGATGATCACTTCGTTCGACCAGTGATCCGGGCGCTGGCCGGACAGGAATGGCGCGAAGCTGTGGCCGTCGAGTCGATGGGGAAGATCGCTTGGAATCGTGATCCCGGCCAGGTCGAGCAGCGTCGGATAGAGATCCACAAGCGATACGTTTTCCTTCACCCGCAGGCCCTCGGCAATGCCCGGACCAGCAAACAGCAACGGCACCCGGGCCGACCACTCGCGGACGATCCGCTTGAACCACATGCCGTGCTCGCCACATTGATCGCCGTGGTCGCTGGTGAAGATAACGATCGTGTTGTCGAGCAGGCCCAGGCGGTCGAGCTCATTCACCAGGTGGCCGAGCTTGTCGTCGACGTAGCTGGTCGAGGCGTAGTAGCCCCGGCGCGACTTGTAGACATCCTCGCGGGTGATGCCGACCCGGTCGATGCCGTGGTAGGTGATTGACCAGATATCAGATGGATGGGGAGCGTAACCGGGCGGCGGATCGTCCGGCATCTTGAAGTCGACACCTGCGTAGCGGTCCCAGTATTCGCGGGTGATGCGATACGGATCGTGGGGATGAGTGTAGGAGACGCAGAGGAACCAGGGCTGGCTGGCGCGCTCGCCACGACGGCAGGCCAGACCCCGAATGCATGCGAGCGCGCGGAAATGGACCTCCTCATCGTATTCAAGCTGGTAGGACCAGGGAAGGACACCCGACTCCTTGACCATTTGCGCCATCTGGCGGTCGTAGGTCTTGCCAATCTCCCTATCGCCGGGTAAGCCTACCCGACGTGGGGGATCGCCCTGGTTCGCCCACGTCTTCGTCCACATGTAGTCCGACGGATAAATGTCAGTAGTGAAGCGGTCTTCGAAGCCGTGGAGCTGGTCCGGCCCAACGAAGTGCATCTTGCCGGAGAGCGCGGTGTAATAGCCTGCTCGGCGCAAGTGATGAACGAAGGTCGGCACCGAGGCCGGCAGCTCTTCCGAGTTATCGTTCACCGGCAGATGGCCGGCGAGCTGGCCGGCCATCATCGAGGCCCGCGACGGCGCGCAGAGCGGAAAGTTGCAGTAACTGTGCTCGAAAGTGACGCCGCGCTCGGCGAGACGCGCCAGGTTTGGCGTCAGGACGTCGGAATTACCGTACGGTGAGGTCGCCAACGCACTGAGCTGATCGGCCATGACAAACAAGAAGTTCGGGCGGTGGGATTGATCGGGCATGCCTGCGTCTTCTCTCCTTTGAACTTCCCCTGACCGCAGAATAGTCAATCCGGTAGGGCCGTGTCAAGGCTCGGCGATTGAGGAAGGCCAGTGCGCTGTCTGCTGGGGAACCTGCACGTGATGCCCACTGGGTCGACGGTCGATCAGGCGATTCCGCTGCCAAACGAGACGACATGGAGCGCGGCGATGCCAGCAGCACCGACGATTGGTCAGACAATCGGAAACGTTGCCCAGGGGATCGGGCAGACCGCGCAGAACGTCGCGGCAAATCCGTTCGGCTCGGTCGTCAATGCCGCCGTGTCGGTGATTCACGAGCTGCCCCGGCTGGGCCAAGCTGTTGATCTCGGCTTGCCGAACCCGCTGGCCCCGCGCGGCTCGCCCGGCCAGAAGCTGGCGACCTACTGGGCGCAGACGGATCCGAGTCAACCGGTGAATGTGCGGCTGGGGCAGGCGCTCGATCTGGCCCAGCAAGACCAGGCGAAGCTGATGGATTGGTCCGCGCAGCATGCTGACCCGACGCGCGGAATCATCACGGGGATCGGCGCGACGACGACCGACGTGGCGACCGACCCGACGATGATGCTGGGAGGGATCGGGAAGGTGCCAGCGATCGGCGCGGCGGTGGGTGGCGTCCTCGGCGGCGGCTACTCGCTGGCGACCGGGGCGAGTCCGGCGCAGACGGCGCAGAACGTCGAGACAGGTGCCAACCTGGGGATGCTGGGGGGAGCGCTCGGTGAGGGAATCGCGAACGTCGCGCGCGGGGTGCGGGGACGACTTTCGGCGCCGGCAGATGCGCAAAATGCCATCGGGGGCGAAAATAACGCGGTCAAGTCGGGGGGTGTTTCGGGCGAGTCAACCCAAGAATCGCCGGGATTGTCGAATGGCGAAAAATCGCCCACGATTTCGGTCTCGATGGGGCAGTATGGCACAGACACGGCGGCGCAAACGGGGATGGTGCTTCCGTCGTTATCGGCGCCGGAAGTGCGGGGTCTCCATCAGGAACGCTTGCAGAATCTTGGCTGGGATCCCGCGACGGGGAAGATCCGGGTTTTGACGGATCTGGGGATTCCGCACGTGGTTGTGCCCGAGCGGGTGGGAGTTTATCAGGGCGGGACTGAGCTCAATGCGCGGGTGCTTCTGCCAGGAGCCAATCCGGAGACTCAGCGCTATGTCGCGGCGTTGCTCGGGCGGAAGACGTTGCAAGATGCGGTGGGGATTATTCGGCCGAATCCCGAGGGTAACCCCAATGTGATCACGGTTGCTCGTCCAGGGGGTGGCGAATGGACCCAGCCGGAAATTGATGATTTTGCGCAACGGGTGGGACAGGGGTTTGATCTTTCGTCCGATGGACAACTGGTTCAGTTCATCGATTACGAGGGTCAAGGTGGTCCTTTCCGTGATACAATACTTGCAGCATTGAAAGCAGCAGGGGTGCCCCATGAAACGATCAGTCGGGCCAGCGTCAACACCGAACTCATCGGCGCCCAAGAGTACGGATCCGTACTCTTGGGACAACCTCCCAATTTTGCCTACCGATCACCCGTTCTACCGGCAGCCGCCGACCCTGATATTCAATCCGCGGTCCGGTCGATCGTTGCGCGGGGCGGCTCCGTCCCGGCCGACTTCTTCGAACGGCTCGACGCCTATCACGGGATCCCCGGCACCGGGGGCGAAGGCGCCTACTCCGGGCTAAATCCTCCCCGCCTTCCGCCCGGCTCGACAAGCGTACCCGGCGTGGCGATCGCTGCCGTTCCTCAGCAGCCGGGGGAATCAGATCAAGACTATCAGCGGCGGCGCCAGCTTGGGCTGATGCTCGCCGCGGGCATGCTCGCGCGGGGTGGCGATGAGCTGGCTACGGCGCAGCAAGGCTGGAGCCGCCTCCAGCAGATCGCGGAAAAGCTCGGAGTGGGGGAGGCTTTCTCGCCCCTTGACAGTGTGTTGAAGGACGAAGCCGCGGCGATTCCCCACCCGGTCGGCACTCCCGAACAGACCGCGGCCCTCACGCAGATCTATCAGGAGT
>JAJPIK010000107.1 GCA_021324795.1 Chloroflexota bacterium | reverse complement strand
ATGATCAGGACCTCGTCGACGCCCGGGATCACCCGGGGAACATCCGCAATCACCTGCCCGATGGTTGCTTCTTCGTTATAGCAAGGGATTTGGACGACTAGCCGCATCGCATACTCAATCCCACGGACTCCTCATTGCCATACAAACCAGCTCCGGGCCGAGCATCCAGTGATCGGCAAGCCGCCGAATCGGTCGTGAGTAGTGATCGAATGGCCGGGTAAGGCGGGGGATCAATTTCTTTCCCTGGTCACGCGATTGTGTCACTCGACGGTCAGACGGGTTCCGGACAGTACGTGCATACCAGCGCCACGGCAAAATCAAGACTCCGGCCAGCAAGCCCAGCGAGTCGCCTCGCTGGGAGAAAAGCTCGCTGACGCGAAACCCTGCGCGATTTAAGACCGAAGTGATGGCTTGAGGGGAGTATAGACAGAGATGGGCCCGCGGATCCACCCAAAGCCACCAGCTTCTGAGCAACCGGTATTCTAACGATGCCAAATTAGGAGTTGCCAGGTACAAGACACCATTGGGCGCAAGCAGCCGATGAATCATTCGCAGTGTCGCGAGAGGGTCTGGAAGGTGCTCGATAACGTGCAGGAGCACGATCGCATCAAACGTTTCCTTCTGACCAAAAGTTACGGTCCCCAGGCCACCAGCTCGTACATCGAGTTGGTAGTGGCCCCGGGCGTATGCTACCGCTTCTTGGGCGATCTCCACCCCGGTGACCTCCCAGTCTCGCTTGCGGGCTTCGACTAAAAACTCGCCATAAGAGGAGCCAACCTCAAGAAGACGACGGCCCGGTGTTGCCCGTTCGAGGCGCGCCAGAATGGTGGCCGCTTTTCGCTGCATTCGGTCTTTCAACGAGTCATGATCGACCTGATAGGCACCGTTATAATACGCGGTGATACTTCCCGCGTCTCCTGCTCGGTTTGAGAATAACGCTCCACACGCTGCACAGTAGGACAACACACCATCGGGCAAGCGGTGAGCGACAGGCAGATTCACGCGCCCGCACAAAGCGCAGTTCATGTCATTGCATTCTCTAATGACCGTCCGCACGGGTTACCTAAACCGTCTCAGCCGCCGCTTCGCTTACACTCTAATCGGAAGTGACGCCAGAAGCAAGCCCTCTTAGAGAGCAGCAAGGGGTTAAAAAGGTGAACCGGAGCATCTTGGAAAATGTAAGGTCGGCTGGCACCAACTCTCGCCACTGCCAGCCGACCTTGATAATGCGGGGAGGAGCCGATCTACTGATTAAATCCTTCGTATGCAAACGACGTAGCACCACTTTGCTGTGGGTTCGTTACTTCGTTCACAATTCCGACAATCGAACCACAGCCATCACGGGCATGCGCCGTTGCGCTCGATACGGTCGTATTACCATAAATCGTCGGATTGGTGAAGCTGAACCAAGTGTACGACTGCCCTATAGCAATTGGCTTGCTATCTACAACCGTTCCATTGATCGAGAGATCGACTGTCGTATTGCAAGTCCCGACATTTTGGATTTGCTCGCCAGTATAGTAGCCGTGGTTATTGAACATGATTAGGGGCATGTTAACCGTTTGTGTGCCACTATTGAACGCGTTGTAGGTCATACCTTGGCCGGTAATCGTATCAAGCTCGTTCACCGCCCCCAGGAGAGTCGCACCATTGTTCGAAGTCACCGTACCCGATCCAACAAATCCAGCCGATGTCCCCGGAATTGGGTACCAGGTTACTGACTGACCGGCCGCCAAGTTCGCGGTTGCCACGGCGGAAGACGAGCCGTTCAAGAACAAAGACACTACCGTCGGACCACTGCTCGTATTCTGAACTTGAAAACCAGTTGAGAAACCATGATTGTTATTCATCAGAAGCGGTGCGTAAACCGTTGGGCCGCCGGCACCACCACCCGTATAGGAAAACAGGATTGCACCATTCGACTGGTTGACCTCAACCGCGACGGGCTGCGAGCCCGAAACAATCGCCGAGCCGACAAACCTGCCAGTGATGTTGTCGTTCGTCTGGTCCACGGTCCAAGAGCCATTACCCGGGATAGTGTTTGACACGGTAATCGGGGCACCACCCCCATTGAAGGTTACCGTCACATTGTTCGAATTAGACGACGTATTTTGGATATGAATCGTACTGTTGTACCCGCCATTGCCCTGTTGGAACAATGGAACGTTCACGGTTTGCGCGGGCGTAGAAACGCCATCATAGGCCTCGCCCATCGTCGGGTTCGAGGCTAAGAGATTCGTGATCGCCGCGATTGGCTGATCGGCGCTCACGACAACCGAACCCTGGAAGCCGGCCGGGGCAGCCATTGTGTTTCCAAATAACGTATACGATTGATTACCGGGAATCTGGAACGTCTGGGTCTGCGCCGTTGTACCATCCATGTTGTTGTAGGCAACCGATACATTGGCCGTCGTGCTACTCAGGTTTTGAATCTGAACACCTGAAGTGAAAGTCGCCCCCGAGGCTGCGACCTGACTTGCAGCTTGTCCAACCGAACTCGGCTGCGCCTGTGCAACAGGCCCAACGACTAAGGTACCGATAACAAGCGCCCCGACGGTTAACCCCATTCGGATGCGGGAACTGAGAGACCGCAGGCAGGATGCGTTCACAAATTCTCCTCCAAAAACACCAGTTCCTTATACGACTTGAATTTCACAATAGCCATATATGCAGCGTGAGTATGTCCGTCTGCTTCTTTGCCCGCAGTATATCGCCGCCTCGAATGACTGTCAATACCCCCAAATTTCCTACATGAGGGTACTAACGCGCTATTGGTGGCTTGTCTACCTCCGCCTTGTGACAGAGGAACACTTGGCAGCTCACCGCATCGACCGGCAATAGCGGTGTAATCAAAGCTTGTAGTAGCTGGCGAGGCCGGCGGAGGTATCGCAGGAGATCTCTGATGGTGAGTGGCCACTCCCGTTGATATTTCTTGACTCGATCCACCACTAAACCATTCTCTTCCAAGAGTGTCTTCCAAGCGGTCCGAGTTCCGTAGCGCTGAAGTGGTTGACCGTCGTCGTAGACCGTTCCATGTCGCCAAACGTAAAGAACGTGCTGGTAACCAAAGGCGTTCGGTAAGAGAATCACCGCGCGGCCATCCGGTCGCAGCACTCGGGCCATCTCCGCGATAGCACATTGAGGGCGCTCGTAGTGTTCAAGGCTCCCTAAGTTGACGACCCGATCGAAACTGGCGTCCGCAAAGGGGAGTGACTCAGCATTGCCAACCAGTAGCTCGCCACATACACCGGCCTGCCGAGCTACTGCGATTGCCTGAGTGGCGAGATCGATGCCAACCGACCGAACACCCCGGTGCCATGCGAACTCGACCAAGCGTGCCACGCCGCAGGACACGTCGAGCAGACGCTGATCTTTCCGGACATCGGCCCAGCGTAGCGCCCAGAGATAGAAGCTATCAATCTGTTGAATTGGAGCATTGCGATAAATCGCATTGTAGTCGGAGTTTCCGTTATCCGACATCGTCCGCTTCGTTCGGAATTCAATCACGCTCGATTCCAATGCCGGTACCATGTTGATTGATCCGCCCAACGATCGTCGCGCCGCCGGCGACGAGCGCCTCGCCCAGCGTTGTGATCAGCCGGGCGCACACGGCCACGGCCACGGCCACTGGCCCCGGGACAACCGGTGTCAGAAGCAAGGCAAGCGAAATCTCGGTAATGCCGAAGCTCGTGGGAAGCACAGTCAAGAGCAGCGCGACACCGCGCGAGCCGATCCAAGCTACCTCAGCCTGCGATAGATCAGTAAGCGGCAACGGCCCAAAAACTTGGAGAAGCACGAAGAGCAATAGCCCTCCCAGCAACCAGACCGCCGCGTAAACTGCAAACCATCGGAAGACACTCTTCCGCTCCAGATCAATCAGAACCCGAAGCGGGGTCTTCCTGAGCGGGATGCTCAAGCAACTGCTGACCGCCGGTCGCTTGACACAAAGTCCAACTACCCCTAGCAGGAAAGTGACAGCAAGCGCGCGACCGCTAGATGACCAGCCGATCGGGTTAGTCATGATCAGGCAACTGGACAAGCACAACAGTGCCGAGGCCAACATGACCCCTTGCTCGATCGCCCAGGCTGCCACGACCCGCCCACTGGTAACCGAGTCCGACTTGTAAAGATAAACGCGCGCGACCAGTCCCCAAATGCCCCCTGGTAGACGACCAGCTACCATCGATAAAGCGTAGAATGTCGAATCAAGCAGGGCCCCCCGGGAAACGTCCAGCGTCCGGGAGATGCTGTGCCAGCCGACCATGGCGACAGCCATTGCCAAAAGGTAGACCGGCAAGGCCACGGCGAGCCAACCATAGGCGCCGTGATTCAGAAGAGGCGCGAGCATGCGCCAATTTTCCACCACCACGTAACCCAGGACGAGAAAGGCCGCCATCGACAGTCCCCAACGGATGCCACGGACCAAGCGACGATCGGTCGCAAGCCGATTGAGCTGGTCACGTCCGGTGGTGAGGAACCCGGTGTACTCCAACTCGCCTACCCTTTCTGGGCGACGACCATCATCGTCGAGCCCAGCCGAAGCGTCTTGAGCAATAGAAAAGCGGGGTAAGTCAGCGTCCGAAACGGAATCGACTGAAGCAGCATGTCAAGCACCGATCGTTGCAATTCTGACGCGCCGGTGCCGGTTAGCCAGAAACACACACTCAAGACAAATGAGAAATACCCACCAGTCAAATTGAAGATCTCCGGCGGGGCGTAGCCCGTCTCGCCAAGCAGGCGTCGGACATCGTCCGGAGCAAAGACGGAATAATGACGAGGCACATCGAGACCAGCCCAATACTTGCCGAATAGTTTCGCCTCGAGCGAACGGCGATTCGGCAGACCGAGAACGACAATTCCCTCGGGACGAAGCCAACTTTGGATTCGCCGCAGGGCACCACGTGGATCTGGTAGATGCTCAAGCACGTCGAAAAGGGTGACAACGTCGAAGGCCGCGTCTGGGTATGCCGCCTCGTCGAGGAAGACCTGGTCGACATCAAGCCCCGATCGTGTTCGCGCTTGCGCAGCAGCAATCGGGCTCGGCTCCAACCCGCGCACCGTCCAGCCGGGGAATGAACGCATGGCAACGAGAAAGTCGCCAGTTCCACATCCTATGTCAAGCAACGAGCCGGTCGGTTTCCTCTGGCGAATCAGTGCACAGCGTCGGTGAAGCCCGATACGGCGATCGTACCGGTGAAACACCGATCGCTCATCCGCAACAGGGCGCCGAAAGGGCAGGTAGTCAGCGGGATAATATCGCTGGATCTCCGTCTGATCCGGACGAGGAGACAAGTAGAGAAACCCACAACCCAGACATTCAACAAGTTTAAAACTTCCCGGCTGGGCGTGGAGCAGGTCTCTCCCCTCGTACCGCACCCGCGGCTTGTTTACCCCGCACATCAGGCAGTTGACCGTCTCCACGTCGCCTAGCCCCCCCTCGCATCACGCCAGCCATCGATCGTCGCTCGGAGATACTTACCGAATATCCTTCGGTCCCGGGCCAGGATGCACCGCCCTCCAAAGGCAAGAACTCCGACGGCCAGTCGAACCAGAGCGGCCAGTTTACCACGACGACTATACTCTAAGGTGTAGTAGGTCGCCTTGCCGCGAGCCCGACGATACAAGCGGTCAAGGTCTGCACACTCGTCCTCGGCTTCTGCATTCACTCGATGATAGGCTCGTGCGTCCAAGACCGTGAGAACACAAAATCCGGCCTTCCAAGCGCGTGTGCAGTACTCGACATCCTCATAGTACATAAATAGTCGTGCATCAAAGAGACCGATCGACTCAACGAGACGGCGTTTGAGCAGCATAGCACACCCGGCGACGACGTCAACGGGGATAACATCGCTCGATCGTACTCGCGGCAAGAGTGCTGTTACATTCCGACGAAAGCCGAACAGTCCTCGGCGCTCCACACCCGCTGACCACACACGTGATCGTTCGGCCATGAAGTACACCACCGGCGACAAGATACCGGCCTCCGGGTGTGTTTCCGCGGCCTGAACGAGCGCCTCGAGAGTATTTGCCTCGACTACGGCATCATTGTTGAGCAGGAAAAAGTAATCGGCAGCCCGCTTGCAAGCGCGCTCGATGCCTAAATTGACCCCTGCCGCGAAGCCAAGATTGCACGGGGTCTCCACGACCTCGACAGTGCCTTCCCGAAAGTCCGCGAGATTTTGCCTCAGCGCCAGGGCATCACCTGCATTATCGACGACCACCAAGGTTGAAGGGAGAGTGCTGCCGAAAACTGAACGGACGGCTTCCATCGTGTCGTCGATCCGCCCATAATGGAGAATTACCGTTACAACGCGTCGGCTGGCTTCCCAGTCTTGGAAACGGCTTACCCCAGCCATAGATACCTGACCCCGCCTCATGCCTCGCTCACTTATTCGCCACTGGGTGGAAGACAGTTCTTGGACGGAGCCTACTCCAGGCCGCTCCGAGGCACCAGGCCAGACGAAATAAATAAATCGCCGGCGCTCCCCGAAGGCTAACTGAACGAAGCTGAGGATACTGCTGAAAAGTCCGTAGGAGAAAATAAGCAGCCACGAACGGTCCCAGTGTCGATAGGGCGACTGGGGCGGTTGACCACCGGCTTGCCCTGAAAGCTTCTGGATAAGTGCATCGTGCGCGCATCGATGTGCCACCATGAGCCCAACCGTGGCGAACAATTCGCACAAAGGATCGGGACGAGGGCCGATGTAAGACCTGAATTGATGGCTCGAACCACAATTGCCATCCGGCTCTTTCTAAACGGATTGTCAGATCAAGATCCTCCGCCCCGGGCCAGGTCTCGTCAAATCCGCCGACTCCGATAAATGCTGTCCGTGGTCCACAGAGACAGAAGCTGGGCAAGAACGACCGCCGCGAACGCGGCAGACCGAGCAAGAACTCACGGAAACAGCAGAGATTGTAGCACGCCTGCCAAAAGTCATCGGTCGGAGAAACCATCGCCCCTGAACAAATCGACGCTTGCTGATCCTGGCTAGCCTGAATCTCCCGAAACCAGCCGGGCAAGGGTTGACAATCCGCGTCGAGAAAGACAATGAGTTCCCCTTCTGCCTCCGCCAAGCCTCGGTTACGAGCCAGTCCCGACCAAAGCGCACGTTCTGGCTGAATCACCCGCACCGCGCTGTCGTTCGGTAGAGTAGCCCAGTCCCCGGTTCCGACAACGAGCACCTCGATCGCTGATGCCCCTTCTTGTCGCGCTATAGCAAGGACCTGCTTCACCGTATCTCCGATAAGTGGCTCGTACCGACAGGGAATGACAACAGACATCGAGAGCATGAAGGCCAGGTCACTCCCTTTGCAAGAGTTTTTGAAACTCAGACGCGTAACGGTCAGCGGTGGCTGGCCAACTATAGCGAGCTAATGTGTACCTTTGTCCGGAGTAGCCAGCGTCCCAACACTGGCGTCGATCTGACAGGGTACTTCCAAGCACGGAATACCACGCGCAAGTATCTCGCGGCGGCAGTAGTAGACCGTTTTCCTGATCGATGATCGCCTCTGGAATACCGTCCTGGCGAGCGGCAATCACCCAAAGCCCAGTCGCACTCGCCTCCAAGGCCACCAAGCCAAATCCCTCGATGTCGTTAGCTACTGGAACATTAGGCATGACGAATACGTCGGCCGCTCGATAGAGAAGGTCTCGGATCGCATCGTCAACTCGGCCAAGGATTAGGCATGATTGTTCGACACCATGCGCCCGGGCGTTCGCCAAGATCTGGTCACGTTCTGGCCCATTTCCCGCGACTACGAACATAAGTGTTGGATGCTGCTCGATCAGACTTGGCAACACCTCAGCTACAAACCAGGCAACCCCCTTGCGTTTGATCAATCGACCGACCGTTAGAACAACCGGCCGATCTCCAAGATCGAACCCAAGTCGGTCAGCCAATACAGTTCGCGCGGCCCAGCGAACTGTTTCAGGCGAGCCGGTAGCTTCCGGGACGGCCACTCCGTGAGGAACGACCACGGTTTGACTCAGTGATACACCCCGACGCAGACACTCCGCCTGAGTCGCTGTACTAACACAGATCACACGGTCGAGCGTGGGCAGAATCCGACTAATTGCCGACTGATAGGCCGCGAGTTGATAGGTCACATCCAGACCGTGGACAGTCGCGACGACTGGGACACCGGGGAAAGCGATTCTGGCAAGCGGCGCAGCTAACGCTGCTAACGCATCACCGAAGTAAATCAGTGAGACTGGGGCATGCCGGCACCGAAGCCGCATGAATTCGCCAAGAATTCGCTCAGCAAACCAAGGAAGCGTCCGCTGAGAACGCCCCCAGGCGACGACATACACCGCGAAACGGAAGGTGAGCTCACGGGCAAGGTTAAATGAAAACGACTCCATCCCGCCCACCTGCGGCGGATACTTGCGCGTAACGAAGAGAATCATGGACCGACCGAGGAGGCCAGCCAACTGCGCTGCGGAAGGCGCGCTCTGACCTTCATCAATCCACAAACCGGTACTTAATCAGACACCACACCGCTGGAAACCCGTGGGTCCAGCTAATCTTTTTGCCCTCGGCGGTGGCCCGCGCGGTGTACCTGATCGGGATTTCCTTGATCCGGTAGCCGCGTCGCAGCAGTTTCGCGGTCACCTCCGGCTCGAACTCGAAAGCCCGACTGCGCAGCCGTATGCCCGCCAGCACCTGCCGCGGCATCACTTTGTAACAGGTTTCCATATCCGTCAAGGTCGTACCATATAAAACGTTCGTCACAATGGTCAGGAAACGGTTCCCGATCCGCTGGACCAGCGTCATCTGGCGGATCTCCCCCTTGAAACGCGAGCCATAGACAACGTCGGCCTCTCCTTGGAGAAGCGGCGCGAGCAGCTTCGGATACTCCCGCGGATCGTACTCCAGGTCCGCATCTTGAATGATCACGTATTCGCCACGTGCCTGCTCCAGGCCGGTCCGCACCGCTGCGCCCTTGCCCTGATTACGCTCATGGTAGAAGACCCGCACCAGGGAGCTCTGCACTTGCTGGAGAACTTCACGCGAGCCATCGGCCGAGCAATCATCGACAACGATGATCTCTTTCTCAATGGGCACTTCCTCGACCTGGCGTAGCAGCTCGGCAATCGTGGCGCATTCATTGTACACCGGAATGATCACAGATAAGCGCACTCACTCACCTTCGGTCAACTGGGCGGGAGGAATGGCCAGATACCCAACGACGGCGCAATGCCCCCTCGATCATCGGCCCATCCCTCCGGCGGCATCCCTTGGCATTATAACAGGATCTGCTCAGGAGTCAGAAGCCCAGTCTCTTCCGCTTGAGCGCGTCCGCTGCACCGGGCTACCAGCCCATTGCCGTTCCTTTGACCGCGATCGGCAGATACACGTAGTGGGTATCCACGATCGTGGGCTCCACGACCGTTGGGGTCGGCGAAAGGCTAGGAGAAGTGGGAGAAGAGACAGAAGCGGTGAACACCTGAATCCGGTCATTCGCAGTGTCGGTGACGTACATGTCACCGTTCGACCCAATCACGACGCCCGAGGGGAATCCGAACTGCCCGCTTGCTGAACCGAAGGCACCCCAGTAGTTCACGTAATACCGTCCCGCGGCAAACTCCTGGATCCGGTGGTTGAGCTGATCAGCAACGAAGAGGTTTCCTTGTGGGTCGACGAAGAGTCCCATCGGATCGTCAAGCTGGCCCGGCTGCGAGCCATAGCTGCCAATCTGGTTGAGGAAGTCGCCATCTGGACCGAATTCCTCGATCCGATTATTGCCGGCATCGGCGACGTAGAGGTCATTAACCTGGTCAACGGCTATCCCGGTCGGTCCATTGAACTGTCCTGGCCCGTTGCCTGATCCGCCGATCACGCCAAGGAAGTCACCATTCGCATCAAACTTCTCCACGCGATTGTTGCCAGTATCGGCAACGTAGACGATACCGCGGGAGTCGATGGCAATGCCTCGCGGGAAGTAGAACTGCCCTTTACCTGACCCAAGGCTGCCCCATTGGCCAAGGAGAGTCCCGGACGTGCTAAACTTTTCGACCCGATCATTGCCGCTGTCGACCACGTAGATTTGATTGGATCCATCGACGGCGATTCCCTGAGGATCGAACTGGCCAATATCGTCGCGCGGGGCGCCCCACTGCCCGAGATAACTGCCGCTTTGATCAAATACTTCGACCCGATAGTTGTCATGATCAGCGACGTAGAGGTTACCGGAACTGTCGCGGGCGATGCCAATCGGAAAGCCGAGCTGGCCGTCTCGAGAATCCGGGTTGCCCCAACTGAGGATGAAGTCGCCGGCCAGGCTAAACTTTTCGATCCGGTTATTTCCACTATCGCTGACGTAGACGTTACCCGAACGATCCACCAGGATCCCCTCGGGATAGCGCATTTGGCCATCGGCTGAGCCCAGGCCACCCCATTGGCCGCGGTAAGCCCCACCGGAGCTAAACGTCTCGATTCGGTTATTGCCAGCATCAGCCACGTAGAGCGTGCCGTCCGGCCCGACGGCAATTCCCAAAGGTTCGTTGAGCTGGCCACTGCCTGAGCCGGCCGAGCCGATCACGGCAAGGAAATTGCCAGACGCGTCGAACTTCTGAATCCGGTTATTCAAGGTGTCAGCGACGTACACGTTACCCGAGCTATCGATGGCAATCCCGGAGGGGAAGTTGAACTGTCCATTCCCCGAGCCCTTCGTCCCCCAAGCTTTGACAAGGATTCCCGACGTGGTGAACTCTTCGACCCGGCTGTTGGCGGTATCGACGACGAGAACCTGGCCGGCGCTGGCAAGCGCGATACCCTGGGGGTAGTTGAATTGACCATTACCTGGCCCCCCAAACTCCCAGGCGTCGACGAAGTTACCGGAAAGATCAAACTTTTGGACTCGAGAGTTGATGACGTCGACCACGTAGACAAAACCGCCCACGGGGTCGACGGCGATTCCCTCCGGGAACGTGAATTCTCCGCGGTTGCTACCGAGTTCGCCCCATTGAGCAAGGTAGGTCCCGTTGGCACTGAACTTCTGAACTCGATTGTTGGCCATGTCGGCAACGTAGACATCGCCATTAGCGTCTTCGCCAAGACCAATCGGAACCAGCAGGTAGCCATTACCGGGCTTACCCCATTGGAATCCGTATGAATAGGTCGTCTGAACGGCAGATACTATTTGCGGGAACGTCACTTGGGTCACAACCACTACTAGCAGGAGCACGATAGAGACTGAACGCCAGCGGCAGGTCGCGGGAATAACACTTAGAGGAATGTGGGCGATGCCCGTGAATCGGCGAAACATGGCCACGGCAAGACGCAATTGAGTCATGTGCTTCTCTCTTCACAGCAATCATTGCCGCTTGCACGTGCCCCCACCGTATCCGGTCAATCTCCCGTCAATGGAGACCCGTGGCTATCCTCCCCAGCGTCGGGGAGTAGCGGAGAAACAATGCGAAGATCAAAAGTCGAACAGTATTCTAGCACTGTTGTCTTTTCCTCTTGATTGTGCCCTTGCAAAGGTTAAGAAGTTTTGGATTCTGGGTTGAGAAAAGGTTGAGAAGTACACTACCGAGAATCCTCCCGCCAGCTTTGCCAGGAGATCCGACGGCCTACGTCGTCGCCGATGGCCCCGGCGGGTACGGCGGAGTAGCCGGCCGCGGGGCACTACTCGGGTGCTCGTCTGCCCGCGTGAACAGCTTGCGATTTAGCCTCAAGCAAGGTATACTTTCTCTACACGATTTCGATAGGGCGCATTCGTCTAGCGGCCAAGGACACCGCCCTCTCAAGGCGGAGACCACGGGTTCGAATCCCGTATGCGCTACCGCGAAAAAGCCCAGGTAGAGTTCAATCTACCCGGGCTTTTTATAGTCCGGCCACCCGAAGATAAACGTTTTCCACCCGTTCCAGCAGTTGGGTAACGCCGAACTCGCGCTGGACCCGCTCGCGCGCCGCCTGACCGAAGCACGCGGCAAGCTCGTGGTTCTCAAGCAAAGTCCGGAGAGCTTGCCGAAGCGCTAGCGGATCCCCGGGCGGTACGACCAGGCCGGTCACCCCGTGCTGATTGACCCAGCTCGTTCCGGTGCCAAGCTCGGTGCTGACGACCGGACGGCCGGCGGCCATCGCTTCGAGTAAGGCGATGCCGAATGCTTCGCTAGGTTGGATCGAAGGCAGGACGAATACGTCCGCGGCCGCGTAGTAGGCGGGTAGCTCACGATCGGAGAGATTGCCGAGGAATGCTACGCGTGCGCTGATTCCGAGCTGCTCTACCCGGGCGCGCAGCTTGTCTTCGAGCGGTCCCCGTCCGACGAGTAGCAAGCGGGCTTGGAGATCAGCCATCGCATCGATCAGTACTGGCAAGCCTTTGTACGATCGGAAACGCCCAACAAAGAGGACCAGCCGCTCGGGCCAGCGTCGACGAATCGCCGCGACTTCTGGCTCGGCGACCACGAATCGGTTGGGGTCCACCGCCAGCGGAATCACCTCTGTCCGACTGGCGAAATGCCGCAGGACCGGCGAGCGATTCAGATAGGGCGGACTGGTCGCGATGATGGCATCGGCACGCTGCAGAAGACGACGCAGCATCGGCTGATAAAAAGGTCGCGCCCACCATTGGCGGACGACGTCACTGTGGTAGGTGACGACGATTCGCCGTCGGCCAGCAAACAGGAGGGCAGCTAGCTCACCCACCGGGTAGGGCACGTGAAGATGGAGCAGATCGGCGTCGCTGCGAGCGAGCTGCTCGACCAGGCGCAGACTGAGCGGTGTGCTCGCCACCTCGCCGAGACGGCCAGCTCGAATCACCTGGATCCCCTCGACTTCTTCGACAATCGTCCGTGGCCCCACCGCGGTGACCAGCACACCAGCTTCGACCCGGCCGCGTCGGTTGATTCCCACCGCGAGCTGGCGAACGTAGGTCTCGATGCCCCCCGACGTTGGTAGGTAGTTCTTGTAAACGTGGAGAACTTTCAAGAGCGGACCACGTCCAGGTAGATCTGCCAGGTGGCTTTGGCCGCCGCGTCCCAGCTAAAGCGCCGCGCTCGGGCCCGTCCGGCTTCAGCAAGCTGCTGACGCAACGCGGCGTCGTTCAGCAGGGCACTCAGCGCCCGGGCAAGGTCACTGGAATCTCGCGGCTCGAAGAGAAGCCCGGCGTCGCCAACGACTTCCGGCAACGAGCCGGCCCGCGAGCAGATGACGGGCGTGCCACAGGCCATCGCCTCGAGGGGGGGCAGCCCAAAGCCTTCGTAGAGCGAGGGAAAGGCGAAAACGGTCGCCGCTGAATAGAGCGCCGGCAGATCCGGATCGGCAACGTCGCCAAGGCAGAGCACGCGATCGGCAAGACCGGCCGCTTTCGCGAGTGCGGCGCCGGTCGGGTGGCGCGGATCTTCGCGCCCGGCCATGACGAGGACGACGTCGTTTGGGCGCTCGGCCTCGGCAAAAGCTTCCACGAGGCGCCGCAGATTCTTGTGTGGCTTGTTAATGCCGACGTAAAGAACAAAACGGGCAGGTAGACCATAGCGATGGCGAACGACCTCGATCGCTGCGGGACTGGCCGGATTGAACCTCTGGTCAACCCCCAGTGGGATTTTCGCCAGCTTGGACGGTGCAGCGCGGTAGAGCGTTACGAGATCGTGACCGGTGTTGGCCGAGGGGACGATCACCCGGTAGGAGCGTTTCAACACCCAGAAAGTCGCCAGGTTGTACGCGATCCGGGCTTGGCGGCTCGGCAGGAAAGTTGCAAAACGCGCCGAGGTAACGTCGAAGATCGTGGTGACCAGTCGCCCGGGCGTCCAGGGTGGCACGAAATAATACGGCGAATGATAAATCTCGGCCCCAAGGTCGCGGAGCGCGAGCGCTATCCGAAGCATGCCGAGGGGATGGAAAGCTGGCGCAGCGACCGGTCGCAGGCGAAGACCCGGTCGGCTGGCAAGCGTCGCCAAATCGTAGCGACCATTCGCGGTCCAGGGATCGACAAGCACGTCGAAAGGATGGTCAGCAACCGCGGCGAGGCTCCGCGTCAGATTGTAGGTGTAGCGGGCAATTCCAGGAAAGTGATCCTGAATGAAACGCCCGTCAAGCACGACCCGCACTGGCCCTCCTGAACTGTAGCGAATTCTACCAGAACCAGAACGGCCCGTCTTCAAACGCGATTTGTTGGTACGTTTCTTGCAGGTTGTTTAGTCCGAGGAACGCATGCGATAAGTTTGTGGCCTCATCCCCACTTTTTCCTCCTTTGGCGGGGCACGGGTTCCAGCCGCTCGTGCCCCGGTTCTTTTCACCAGCCACTCGAAGTGACATTCGCCGCGAAGGGAACGTAGGCCTTATACGGGTAGCAGACGAGATTAGGGGAATCGGAGGTCAGTGTTGGAGCGGCTGGCGTGGCCGGGGGCAGACCGCTCAAAGCAGAATCGTCGAATTCGACGTAGACCGGATCGATTCCCACGGTTACCTGGGCCGGGGAGCCCGACACCGCGATCTGATTTCCCAGCTTATCGAGTACCCGTAGGGGTGTTTGATTGAAAGTGACGGTATACTGAAGCGTCGGAGCATTTCCGCTGCAGTCGCGTCGATCCTTGTCAGTCTTGCTGCCCCACCAGGTCATGAAGTTTGGCTCGCTCGCGCAGACGTCGAGAAATGTCCAGAGCACCCAGACTTTCTTCTTCGACGCCATTCCCCGGAACTCGTAGCCTTCGATTTGACCGGGCGCGTAGCCGGTATCATTCAAGCCAAGCTGACGGACGTAGGTGGCGCCGTTGGTCTCCAGCGCGAAGCGTTGAAAGGCAATGTCGGCAATCTTGGCCGGCGTCGACGTGCCATAGTCGAAGTACAGGCCATGGTTCGAGTCAATCGCGCTCGTATCGCCGTCGTTATCGGTATCAAGATACTCGTCAGAGGAGCCACCGTTCTTGAGGTCATCGTTGATGTCCGTATCGCCGGTCGTGTCGACGAGGTTGAACCAGACGGTAATTGGCGTCCCCTGTGCGGCGGCTCGGCTGTAGAGCTGAACGACGTACCGGCTCTGCCAGGCATTGCTGTCGCCGTGGAGATTACTCACCGCCCCGGCTTCGGTCACGATGATCGGCTGGGTCGCACCGTGGCGGTTCATCACTCCGCGTACCCAGGCCAGCTTGCCCGCGACGTCCGCACCATAGCCTTCCCAGCGAACCCGGAAATTCGGATAGTAGTGAATGTTCATCAGATCGAAGGGGGCACCATCGGTGAGGATCGTGCCGAGAAAGCTGGGATTGACGTGGCCAGGGAGATTCGGGGTCACCTGGTCACAATCGAACCAATCCAGCGCCAGCCCGCCGACAACGACCTGATTGGCCGAGTTGATTTCTTTGATCACCGGATAGGCGACCTTCAAGAGATTGGCGTAGACGTCCGGCTCGGCGCCGTAGCAGCTCATCATTCCATAGCGGTTGATCGCGTCATCGTTGTCCGGCTCGTTGCCGATCTCCCACATCGTCACGTGGTACGGAGCCGCGCTGTACCGCCCAACAATCGCGCGGAGCGCAGCCTGAAATGCCCCGAACTGGCTCGGATCCAGTCGACATTGATAGCGGTGATCCGTTGGATCCGAGCTAGTGTCAGTCCAGGCCGGGTTATCCCGGAAGGTCGCGATGACTTGATAGCCGGCCGTTTGGGCCGCCTGGAACTCGCTATCGTAGGCCGTCCAATTGAAAACACCCGGCGACGGCTCGACGACGCTCCACGAGAGAACGAGGCGAATCCAGGTTGCCCCGGTGGCTAAAGGTAGCTGGCTGGTCGAATCAGGTTGAACGCCAGTGATCGCAAGCCCGGCCGAGCTCGCCGCGGCCAGTGAAGCTGACACGCTTCGTGCGCCGTTCCCAGAAGTCGCCTCGGATCGCGTGCCCTGGGCACCGACGCGCCCCGGCTGCATGATCATCGTCAGAATGAAAAGCGCCGAAAAGATCCACTTGCCCCGTTGCCCCACGATTCGCCCCACTCCCGTTCGACGCTTGGCGCCGACCACCGGCGATGATTCTGCTCCGAAGACGATAGCCAGAGGCAGCCGCAAAGCAGACTTCTCCCCGCGCTCGTCGCGCGATGAGCGCGGGGAGATAAGACCGACCATCGCCGGGGATCGCTACCAACCGGCGGGGCTTTGCTTGGCGATCAACGGCAGATATGCCAAGGGCACCGGTGTTTTCAACCCCGGGGCATAAACGGCGAACGGTGAAAGGTGGGTCGTCACCGCGGTAGCCGTGAAGGTACCGTTGCCATTATCCGTCACGCGCGTTGGTAGCGCTTGGGTCTGACCATTCGCGTCCAAGGTGTAGATCTGGGCCAAGAATGGATTAAAGCTTGACGCTGCGAAAGTGATGCTAATCTGGAGCGGCGCACTCAACGTATGGATCGGATTTCCCTGCGCATCCGTTGCGCTCACTACGATGGCCACGATGAGCTGATCTTGGGCAACCGGGGTGATCGCCGGCGGGGTGGCTGGCGTGCTGATACTCAATTGAGCAATCGGTACGGACTCTGCAGGCACCGAGACTTTAACCGGATCTCCATTGACCGTGGTGTTGACGGTCCCTGGGCCAGAGACCGACAAGGTAGGGAAGGTAATTGTTTCCCTCGTGGGGAGCGAGCCCTGATTCGACAAAGGATAACTGGCACTTGTCGTGGCCCCGGATAAATCGATACCGGTGACCGTCAGGGTTCCGTTCGTCCCCGTCACGTAGCTGCTCAGGTCTTGCTTGCGCAGGGGCAAGACGAGGCTGTAGTTACCGCTCCCATCGGTCATTCCGGCCCACGTCTCCGAGAAACCGTTGGGGCTATCTTGCGTGGTAAAGAACAGGAGCGTATTTGGCGAGGGATTCCCATTCGCGGTCAAAGCGGTGAATTGCGTTGAATAGGTCGTGGTCGCGAGCAAAGCCGGTCCCGTCGTAAAGGATTGACTGGGCGCACTAACGTTGTCGCCCTGACTATCCGACGATTGAACGCTGAAAGAATACGTCTGTCCGGGGCTCAAGCCGGTGAGAGTCACCAAGTGGGTCGTATTCGAGATTGAGCCATCCGGGTGGACGTCCAGGATCGTTTGCGGAGTACTGCTGTTCCCGCTGTAGGTCACCTGTCCTCTGGCCGCGACGTTCGTCGTCCAGGAGATCTGCGCACTGGTATCAGTGATCGACGTTACCTGCACGTTGGAGATCGAGAGCTGCCCGGAGGTCGAGACGATTGCGCCCTGGCTAGTGCCTCGGCTCACTGGGCCAGGCGCCGCCAGCGCGACCGAGCCAGTGATACTAATCCCAACGGCCAGGCATAGGAATACCCAGATTGGACGGCGCACTGCATCCTCCAATTGAACACGCCGCGTCCGGCGGCGACGTCCCAAAATTAGGAATGGGGAAAAACGTTAAGAGAACGTGTTTGAAATCCAGCCAACCCACGGGCTCCTCACCTACATCGAGTACTCGGCGAGAAGCCCGGACGGCCCGCAGTTTACCACGCCGCCCCCCTGCTTGTCAACCTTCATTCCACCTCGACTCAACCTTTGTTCAACCTATCCCAACAACCTTATTGATTCATGCTCCCTGGTACCCCTTAGTTGCATCTACCAAGCGCCAACCGTATAATTCTGATTGACTCCAGCGGGCGCATCGACGGCCGGCGGATGAGGGTTTCAATGACGAAACGGACTGTATTGATCGCTGACGACGACCCTTCGATTCGTGCTCTCCTTCGCACCTTCCTCGAATCTGAAGGATACGCCATCAGTGAGGCCCGAACCGGTGGCGAAGTCCTCAACGCGATCTCCGATGGCAAAAAGATCGACCTGCTCCTCATGGACATCCGGATGCCCGAGTTGAACGGCATGGACATCCTCCAGCGGATCAACGAGCAGAATCTCGACGTGCCGGTCGTGCTCATGACCGCGTTTGGCACCTCGAACGTAGCGATCAAGGCGATCCAGCTCGGCGCCCACGACTATATCACCAAGCCATTCGAGCTCGACGACGTTTTGATGGCTATCCGCCGCTTCTTCGAGTATCAGGAACTCAGTGCCGAGGTCAAGGCGTTGCGCACCCAGGTCGGGGCACGGGATCCGGCCGAGCGTATTGTCGGCCACAGCAGCCGCATGCTCGAGATCTTCAAGATGATTGGCAAGGTCGCTCGCACCGACGCCACGGTTCTGGTCACGGGCGAAACCGGCACTGGCAAGGAGCTCGTCGCCGAAACCCTCCACTTCAACTCACAGCGCCGCACCGCGCCTCTGATCAAAGTGGCTTGCGCTTCGCTGCCCGAAACGCTCTTGGAAAGTGAGCTGTTCGGCCATGAGAAAGGCTCCTTTACGAGCGCCTATGCGATGCGCAAAGGGCGCTTTGAGCTAGCTCACAAGGGAACGATCTTTCTCGACGAGATTGGCGAGATGTCGCTCGGGACGCAGAAGAAGCTCCTCCGAGTACTCCAGGAGCGCGAGTTCGAGCGAGTTGGCGGCAACACCCCGATCAAAATCGACACGCGAGTGATCGCCGCGACGAACAAGAATCTCCTCGAAGAGGTTGAAGCCGGTCGCTTCCGGGCTGATCTTTATTACCGCTTGAACGTGATTACCCTGGTGATGCCGCCGTTACGCGAGCGCAAGGAGGATATCCCCCCGCTGGTCGAGCATTTCCTCGACAAGCATCGCTTCACTGCGGGGGCCGCGCCAGCCAAGATTACCGACGAGGCGATTGAAAAGCTGATGCGCCACGACTGGCCCGGTAACGTGCGCGAGCTCGAAAACACGATTGAGCGCGCGGTCGTCCTCGCTCAAGGCGGCGTGATCACCGGCCAGCATCTCTTGCTATCTCCCGCCTCGACGCCCCACATCATCGATCTCGGAGACCGGATCCATCGCCGCGTTCCGCTGAGCGAGACCGTCGCCGACGTCGAAAGACAAATGATCGTCGAAGCATTGCGCCAGGCAAATGGCAGTCGTGCCGTCGCCGCGGAAATGCTGGGGCTCAACCGTCGCCTGCTCAACGCGAAGATGAAAGAGTACAGCATCGAGGAGCAAGCTCCTCCGACGACGGGACGAGCCGCCTCCTGACCTCGGCCCTCGTCTCCCTCACCCTTATCTTCTATTCCCGTGTACGTCTTCTCTTGACAAAGCGTGGGATTTGGGTATCATGGAATCAGAACTAATGTTCGTATTTGTCCGGTTGTGATAGGGGACTGAAATGATCAAGCGCGAATTCATCGTCGAACGCCAGGGTCGCTCTTTTGTTCTTTACGCCGGGTTGCTCGATTTGGCCCATAGCCAGGGACTCCGGGCAATTCGGACCAAGCTGCTTCAGGTTCCCTCCGAAGACAATGGCCAAACCGCCATCGTCAGTGCCGAGGTCGAGACAGACCGCGGGATCTTCTCCGGGATCGGCGACGCCAATCCGGCCAACGTTGGACGAGCCATGCTCACCTGCACAATTCGCCTCGCTGAAACGCGGGCGAAGGCGCGAGCACTGCGCGATGCCGTTAACGTGGGAGTCACCGCGTTCGAAGAATTAGGCGATTCCGACGACCTCGCATCACTCCCGCCCGATAACCGCCCGGCCACGCCGCCGAGCTATGGGGCTAGCTTCGATGAGACACCGACCAATGGTAACACCAATAGTATGGTCAATGGCTTTGTTCACGATACCACCGCAAAAACGCCGCTGCCCGGACTAGCCACCCCTGCCCAGGTCCGCGCCATCTATTCGATCGGCCGCGATCAGCATAATCTGTCCGAAACCGAGGTCGACGAGCGCTCTACCGCGCTCTTTGGCGCCGTTCCCGCCGATCTCACTCGCAAGCAAGCTTCCGAGCTCATCACGGCTTTAAAGGGGCCACGCTAAGAGAGGGGCAGGCAAGATGCCTGCCCTGGCCCGATTCCTGCCACGCTTATGGATTCCCGACGCTGCCGGAGGATAGCGTGGCCAAACAGGAATCAGTCAGGAAAAACCCTTCACTACTGAACCAGAACCATACCCAGAATTCGTCGCCGCGAACGCAGACATCGCCCGCGGTAGCGCCGGGCCGGTTGGCGAAAGCTGCCCACCTCGCAGGTGCCAATCAGCCTCAGGCATCGCCGGTGGCTCAGACATCGCTCGAAGACATTTTACAACAGGTCCGGGTCGCCCTTTCACCGGTTCCCCTCTACGGCTTGATCGTCTCATCGGATCAGCTTGGCGTCGTCTACCTTGATGGCGCCGCCCGTACCGAGCGTGATTATCGAAATGCCGAGCGCCTGGCCGCCGAAACTCCTGGCGTTAATAAAGTGGTGAATCGCCTCGTCGTCGATCCACTGACCGGCTCGATGCCAGTTCGCCGCACTGTTGTCGAGCCCGAGCTTGCCGCGGAGATCGAACTCAACCATTTCCGTTTCGCTCGCAGCACCGAAGACCGACTCAACGAGATGATTGGCACTACCGACACCGCCGAAGCGACCGACGAAGCCGAGCCCTACTTCCCGCCCACCGATCCGGTCGTCAAGCGAGCACCACGCTCCGCCCAAGGGATCGAAGTCGTCGGGGGCTTTTCGCCAACGTCGCTCGACTCGCCAATTGAACTGGAGCAGCTTCCCCGCCGTCTCAAGCGAGGCGATGACGAGATCGCGCGTCAGGTTCGCCTCGCGCTCGAAGAGGATGCCAGCACGAGCGACCTGCCAATCTACGTTACCGTGCGGTATGGCATCGTCCATCTGCGTGGCACGGTACAGTCCCTGGCTGACGCCGAGCTCGCCGAAGCAGTCGCGTCCCGTGTCCCCGGTGTTATCGACGTGCGGGAAGAACTCGACGTCGTCGATGTGTGAGACCAGTGATCAGTCATGAGTGGGAGAACCGATCAAACTCATTACTCCTTACTAGTCACTGGTTACCGGACCCCGGCACGATTCTTGCTCTCATCAGATTAGACGGTAGCGCTCACTCCTTGCCGGTATTCCACGAAGCGACACGTGCGGGGCAATGAAACATCAGCTTGATACTCTGTCTCTAATGGATACGACCAATGACCTTATCGCGATGCTCGCGCACGATCTTCGAGGCTCAGTTACGTCAATCAAAGGATTCAGTCAGCTTGCGCTTCGTCAATACCCGACAGCGCCACCTTTACGGGAGTATCTGCAAGCAGTAGTCAACGAGTCAAACCGGGTCGCCGCCTTGCTCGACGATCTCGTTCTCGTGACTCACTACGAGAGCGAGCCCTCCCAGCTCCGCCCGGGGCCTACCGAGCTGGGAGGGCTTATCTCCATGGCTGCCCAGCGCTCGCACGAGTTATACTCATCGCGGCAGATCGAGTTCGAACCCATTTCGACCGCGCTACCGGTCTGGTGTGACTCCCATGTCGCGGTACGCGCTCTGGTTCGTTTGATCAGCACTCTGCTGCGCTACTGCTCTGAAACGCAGCCGGTCACCCTCACCGCCACGCGCGGGGTTGAAGGGCCAATCATCGGCATCTCGGCATTCAGTCAGAACGCGGCAAGTCGATTCGCGGCGCTCCAACGCGCCGCGGGCATTCACACGACAACCATACCGCACGACGAAAGACTTAGCGCGAGCGGTTTGGGCCTGTATCTCGGCCGCCGTCTGATCGAGCTTCAGGGTGGACGAGTCTGGATCCAGCAGTCACTCGAGGCTGGCGTTCAGTTCGTGGTGGCGCTACCAGAACACCGCTAGTTCCTACCCGGCGGCAGACAGTTCGGGGAGGGCACCGAACTGAGCTCGTCGAAGCGGAATGGCGGCGTCGCAATCCCGGCAAAACCGCCGGAGATTGAACGAGACAGCATCGAGAGGAGATCGCTAGCAGTGGAGCTGACCCAAGACACTTCCGCTCAGATGGGAATGAGGGTATCCCCTCGCCTGGTTGCTGCCAGCTATATACTCGAGCTCTCCTCGCAGGAACTGCAGCAGGCGATTTCCCAAGAGATTTCCGAAAATCCAGCGATCGAGCTTGTCGAGAAGGAAACCTGCCCCGCCTGCGGCGGCCCGATGCAAGGAAGTATCTGCCCGGCCTGTCTGAGCCAACAAAAGTCGACCCCGATCAGTCCCGAGCCCGAGTACGATAATTCCGACGACTACATCAACGACTTGAATCTTTCTGCGGCGACCGCGGATGACGACTTCGATCCATTCACCCAGGTCGCCGCCCAGATGAGCCTGTCCGAGCGTCTCCTCAACGATCTGCAGACAATGTTGCCGGCGGCAGACATGCCGATCGCCACCTACTTGGTTGGCAATTTGAACGACAACGGGTATCTGCAGTGTAGCGTCGAGGAAGTCGCCCATCAGCTCGACGTGGCCGTCGCCGACGTCGAGCGAGTCTTGGCCGCGCTGCAGTCGCTCGAACCGATCGGCATCGGAGCGCGTAATCTTCGTGAATGCTTGCTTATCCAGATCAAGTACCTTGAAGGCGAGGGAATCTGCTGCACGGTTGCGACCGAGATTGTTCGCTCGCATTTGCAAGAGCTCGCCGAGCACAAATTCAACCGGATCGCCAACGAACTTGGCGTCAGTGCCGAGGCAGTGGCCGAGGCCAGTGACTTCATTCGCCATCGCTTGAACCCCTATCCGGCCCAGGGCTATAGCACCCCGGACCCCAATGTTGCCGAGAGTCGCGCCACGATCGTCCTGCCGGACGTGATCATCTCCCAGGGAGAAAAAGATAGCTTTGACGTCGAAGTGATCGAATCGAAGCGCTTCTTCCTCCGGATCACGCCGCTTTATCAGCAGCTCTCGGCCAATCTCGAGCGGGAACCGGATCGTTTCACCGAAGAAGAGAAAAGACACATCAAACAGTATGTCTCGCGGGCCAAGCTCTTCATCGCCAACATCAATCAGCGACGGCAGACCCTCCAAAAGATCACTGAATACATCGTCGAGGCGCAGAAAGAGTTTCTGGTCCATGGAATTCGCTATCTCAAGCCCTTGACCCGCGCCGCCGTCGCCTACCACCTTGGCATGCACGAATCTACGGTCAGCCGTGCCACTGCCTCGAAGTACGTCATGCTGCCGAGCCGGAAGGTGATCCCGTTCAGCGATTTCTTCACCGCGTCGCTGAGCGTGATGGACGTGATCAAAGAGCTGATTGCGAGTGAAACGTCGCCGCTGACCGATCAAGAGATCGCCGACGAACTCGCACGTCGAGGCATCGTGATCGCTCGACGCACCGTTGCCAAATACCGGGAGCAGCTCAGCATTCTGCCGTCGTCGTTACGGTGAATCAGTGACCGGTTTGACGTCCCGCGGTCGGTCCATTAGAATCCGTCCGTTACTAGACTCAGCCAGGACACTTCGCCCAGATTGTTTATTCACCGAGAGTCGGCGGAGAGAATCTATAGCGCGGCTACCCTCTACGGGATCCCCGCGTTACAGGACTAGGCCGTGAAGGGGCTCGCGCATAATTCGGAGTAGCAAGCTTTTTCCCCGAGGACGCATGCAACCGGTTACCGCTCACCTGGCCGCTCGACGTTACCTCGACTGGACGGTCCGCCGATGAGACTTTGGGGTGGACGCTTTAGCACCGAGCCGGATCGTCTTGTCCAGGAGTTCAGCCAGTCAATTGACGTCGACCGGCGCCTCTATCGCCAGGACATCCTTGGCAGCATCGCCCACTGTCGCATGCTGGCCCGTCAGGGCATTATCACAGCCGAGGAAGCCGCGGCGATTGAAATCGGCTTGAAGCAGGTGGCCGGGGAGATCTCCCGCGGCGAGTTCACCTTTGACTACGCCCTGGAAGATATTCACACCCACGTCGAATCGCGGCTGCGAGCGCTGATCGGACCGGTGGCCGGTAAGCTGCACACTGCCCGCAGCCGCAACGATCAGGTAGCGCTTGATACTCGGCTCTTTTTGCGTGAGATGATCCTCGAGACCCTCGATCGGCTCGCCGATCTCCAAGAGACGTTTCAGGAGCGCGCCGCGGCTTGGGAATCAGTGATTGTGCCCGGTTATACGCATCTCCAGCGCGCTCAACCCGTTCTCCTCGCTCACCACATGCTGGCCTACCACGAAATGTTCAGTCGCGACGCGGCGCGCTTTCAGGATGCCTACGCTCGAGTCGACGTGCTACCGCTGGGTGCCGGGGCCTTGGCAGGATTACCCTACCCGATCGATCGCCAGTTTGTCGCCGAACAACTCGGTTTTGCCGCGATCAGTCGGAACAGCATGGACACGGTTGGCGACCGCGATTTCGTGATCGAGTATCTTGGCGCGGCCTCGCTGACCATGGCGCACCTTTCGCGCTTTGCTGAAGAAGTCATCCTCTGGACGACCAGCGAGTTTGGCTACCTTACCCTTTCGGATGCCTTTACCACCGGTAGCAGTATCATGCCGCAGAAAAAGAATCCGGACGTTGCCGAGCTGATCCGGGGGAGAGTTGGTCGAGTTTATGGCCATCTGATGCACTTGCTCGTCACCCTCAAAGGCTTACCTCTCGCCTATAACCGTGACCTGCAAGAGGACAAAGCAGCTCTCTTCGACGCGATCGACACGCTCCTACCGTGCCTGATGGTTGCCTCCGCCCTGTTGCAGAGTGCGAACGTTGACACTGAGCGCCTGGCCAGCGCGGCAACGGCCGGCTTTAGCCTTGCCACCGACGTCGCCGACTACCTGGTGGCCAAGGGGGTTCCTTTCCGGGAGGCCCACGCGCTGGTTGGTCAGGCCGTCCAGCGCTGCCTGGCAACGGGCCACGACCTGGCGACCCTGCCACTCGCGGAATACCAGGCAATCTCGCCTTTTTTCGACGAATCGGTTTACCAAATCGACGTGCGCCGGTCGGTCGACGCCCGCGACGTGCCGGGCGGCACGGCCCCCCGGCAAGTCCAGCTTCAGCTTTCCGCCGCCCGGCAAGCCACCGCGGCGCTCCGTGCCTGGATTGCCGAGCGGCGACGACGTCTGCCGGACCTGACCACGCTCGACATCCCGCGTCCCCAGTCGTGATCCCCAATTTTTCCCAATTCGTATCTTTTTGCCACCTGAGGAGTTTTCTAACCTTATTCGTGCTTGACGTGGCCGTTTGGTCCCCCGTATAATGCGCCAAGCGAGCTAATCGGCGGCCGCTCTTGGTCTGGCTGGACCACGTACCAAGGAGTGCTGGCGCCGGGATGTTCCGATTAGCCGCGCGACGTGGTTGACTGTTGTTCCATCGATGCTGATGGCTCCGACGATCACCATGATCCTACGAAGGCAATGGTTCTCCCGGTCCGACGATGGACGTGAGTCCGGTCATGCCTGCCGGTGAAAGTGTATGTCTTCCTCTCCCACGACGGCTGGGCAACCTGTGCGCCGGTCGAGGGCGTCGCGATCGAATCCCGTCCGACAGCTACTGGCAACCGTACCCCCGCGCATCTGGGGACACGCGGTCGTTGTTGTTCTTTGTCTGGCCGTGGCCTATGCCGGACGCACGAGCAGCTTCTCGAATCATCTCAATTCGTTATCCCTTGGATCTTCTCTCTTCGCACCATCCGCGTTTGCCCCGGGCAGCAATCTTCCGTCAGATGTTCTGACCCCGTCACTCAGCGTCAGCACGTGCTCGGTTGCCGAGAGCTGCACCCCGCCCCCGGAGCGTTTGCAAATCATGCATTACGCGGTGCAGAAAGGTGATACGTTAGCTGATCTGGCCAATCGCTTCGACGTCAGCGAGAATACGATCATCTGGGCAAATGGACTCTCGGCCGATGCGACGCTCACACCGGGGCAGCAGCTCACGATTTTGCCGGTCTCGGGAGTTCTTTATACGACGAATCCCGGCGACACGATCAGTGGACTCGCTCAGCGTTTCCAGTCCGATGCGAGTTCGATCGAACAGTTCAACCAGCTTGGAGCATCCGATCAGCTTGCACCGGGAACGCAACTAGTGATTCCAGGCGGACGATTGGACGACGTCCAACGACCAGCCTTGGCGTCACGTTCATCCGTACGCCCGGGGACGACTGGTGCCACCGCGCCGACCAACCCACCGCCGCAGGTCGCGGCGCCGGGCCAGACCGCCGCTAATGAGCCGGACTACAGTGACACGTTACCGAAAGTCCCCTATGCCCAGCGGTCGATCGCCCCCAAGCCGCTTGCCCCGCTGACCTATTACGTCGTCGATGGCGATACTCTCTCGTCAATTGCCCAGCGCTTCGGCGTAACCCCCGAGAGCATCGCTGCGGCCAGCGGGATTACTGACAGTCAGGACTCGCTCCAAATCAACCAAAAGCTGACGATCCCGCCCGTCTCCAGTGTCCTCTATACCGTGCAAAGCGGCGATACGCTGGAAGCAATTGCCGAGCGCTATTCAGTCGACGCCGACGCGATTAGTCACGCCAACGGCTTGCAGGACCCGTTCACCTTACAAATTGGCCAAACCCTGGTCATTCCCGGTGGCAAGGTGCCCACCACGGCTTCGGCCACCCCTCCTACACCGATCCCAACCGCCGCGCCGGCCGCCCAAACGACCTATACGGTGCAGGAAGGAGATAGCGTCTCGAGCATCGCAACCAGTTTTGGCATCGACATGCGCGCCATCATCGATGCCAACGGGCTGAGCGATCCGTACTTGCTGCAGCCGGGCCAGCAGATTGTCATCCCGGGCGCGAGCCACACCGCCCCGTCCGCGACCCCGGTGCCCGCTGCGCCAACACCGGCCCCGACACCGGTTCCAGCCCCCCCCACCCAGCGGAAGACGTACATCGTCCAAGCCGGTGATACACTTTCGAATATCGCCCAAGCCTTTGGAGTGGACCTCGGTCGGATCGTGGGCGCGAATAGTCTGTCGGATCCTTCGGTGCTTCAGCCTGGTCAGCAAATTGTCATTCCAGGGGCGAAAGACGGGCTAACGCACAGCCAGGCTGCCGCGGCCCCATCCGCACCAGCCCCGGCGCCGGCGCAAGTGGCGGTCGCTCGTCCCGTGCCCGCTCCGCGTCCCGCGGTCGTTGCCAAACCAGCACCGCCTCCCGCGCCCAAGCCCGCGTCGACATCGAGTGGCGGCTGGAGCATCGTCGCGACCGCGTCGAAATACCTGGGCGCCCCCTACGCTTGGGGTGGCGTGTCACCGAGTGGCTTCGACTGCTCCGGTTTCGTCTGGTACGTCTATCAAAAGGCGGGCGTGCCAATTCCACGCGATATGTGGGGGCAATTGCAAAGCGGGGTGCGTGTTTCACGCGGCGACCTCCAACCTGGGGACATCGTCTACTTTTCCAATACTTATGAACCCGGTCTGTCCCACAATGGCATCTACATCGGTGGTGGACGTTTCATCAACGCCGTTGATTACGGCATCGGTGTCGCCGTGAGCAGCCTGTCCGATCCCTACTGGGCCAGCCGCTACACCGGCGCCAACCGACCCTGGTAAAGTACTCTGAAGTGGCTCGGCTCTTTACGCTCGATGAAGCGAATCGTTTGATCCCTCATCTCGAGTCCTTATTCGCACAGATGGACCGGGTGCGCGAAGAAGCGCAGCCGGTTCGGGCATCTCTGACCCAGATTGAACAGTATGGCTACGCGAATGGCGTCGATCAGGCGACAAAGCTTCGCGAGCTGCGCAGACAGCTCGAGGTGAAGCTGAACGAGCTGAAGGCAATTTTTGAACAGATCACCGCTTTGGGGTGTGAAGTGAAAGACCTCGAAAGGGGATTGGTCGACTTTCCGTCCCAGCGAGAAGGCCGAGTCGTCTACTTGTGTTGGAAGCGCGGAGAGGATCAGATTCGCTTCTGGCATGAACTAGACGCCGGCTTCGCCGGTCGTCAGCCCTTATAGGATCTCCCGGACCCTACCACACTGTCGGCCTTCAATATTTGTTGTATTCGACCAGCCAGGAGAAGAGCAACTCGCGCCATCGCCGTGGACGACGGAATTCCGTCTCGATCCGCGCCTCGACGTCCGGATCGATCGCCTTCCAGCCCATGCGACCGGTCGTCGTATCTGCACGGCCTCGGGCGTGCTCCGGTGGAAAGCTTAGCTCGAGCATCGCCATGGCATTTCTCCGTTTCTACACCTGCAAGAAGGAAGGAATGACAAACTGCCCTGGTTCGTTTCCCGCCAAAGCATTGATTGTCCAAACTGACAGATAGCCCTTACCCTGGGAGAGGCTAGCGAGCTACCGCTCGATTGGCAATCCGGCTTTGATCCAGGCGACCGTACCACCCTCCAGGTTATAAAGCTTCTCGAAGCCGACGGCCGCGGCCATTTCACAGGCGACGGCGCTGCGCTGTCCCATTGCGCAGACGAAGAGCAAATTATCGCGCTTGAGGAATTCCCGGGGGCGCGCTAACAAAGTATTCAGCGGAACCAAGGTCACGCCGGGAATGTGTCCCTCGGCATACTCGTTCGGCTCGCGGACATCAATCACCTGAACGTCGCCGGATTCGATCAATTTCTGGGCCTCGGCCACGTTCACCCGAACGAATGGCTCGGCTGAAGACTGCGTGCTCACCACTTTCACCTCACCAATGCACGATCCACTAGCTGGATTGTCAGAAACAGTAACCAGGAATCACCGGGAGTCTAGCTTGCCCATTCCGCGCATGTCAAGCAAAACCCCGTTCTGGCAGGTATAATCAGTACACAAGGCTAATCGAGATGGTGTAGTAGAAGAATGCAGCAGCAACCATTGGAGGAACCGATTCGCGTACTGGTCGTTGGAGCACACCCCGATGACCCGGAGTTCGCCTGCGGCGGGACGAGCGCCCGTTGGGTGGCCGAAGGTAAGGAAGTCTATTATTTAGTCTGTACGCGTGGTGACAAGGGCAGCAGCGATCCGGAAATGACCAGCGAACGGCTGGTCGAGATCCGCGAAGCCGAGCAGCGCGCTGCTGCCAAGGTCATCGGCGCCAAAGAAGTCAATTTCCTGCCCTTTAAGGATGGTGAACTCGCACCGACCTACGAGTTCCGCAAAGCGATTGTCCGCGAGATCCGACGCATCCGTCCGCATTGGGTCGTCACCCACGATCCGACCTCGGTATACACCAACGGTTCGCTCAATCATCCCGACCATCGTGCCGTTGGCACAGCAACTCTCGATTCGGTCTACCCAACCGCCCGCGACCGGCTCAACTATCCCGAACACGAGCGCGAAGGCTTGCTGCCCCACAAAGTCAGCGAAGTGTATCTCTGGGGTGCTCCCAATCCGAACGTCTGGATCGACATTAGCTCCTCCTTCGAGACCAAGATCAAAGCGCTGCGCTGCCACGTGAGTCAGGTTGGCAAAGCCGAGAAGCTTGCCGAGCGGATTCGCGAGCGCGCGCAACGGGTGGGCGAGCCACAGGGAATTCCTCTCGCCGAGGCATTTTTCAAAATATCGATGACACGGTAAGATTGGCACTCGTGCCGTAAGGAGCCACTGAGAAGTATGGCAGAGCAGAAAGTAACCGAAACGGACGTGCTGCGTGCGCTCAGCACGGTGAAGGATCCGGATCTTGGACGCGACTTAGTATCGCTCGGCATGATCGAAAAAGTCGCGGTCTGCGGCGGAACGGTGAGTTTCACCGTGGTGCTAACGACGCCTGCCTGTCCGTTGAAAGGCAAGATCGAGAGTGACTGCCGGCGGGCGGTCGCGGCCATTCCCGGCGTCGAGCAGGTCAACCTGACCATGGATGCACGGGTCGTCGCCGGCCGTGGTCAGCGCGGCAAGCAAGGCATTCCGAACGTGAGCAACGTCATCGCGGTTGCCTCGGGCAAAGGTGGCGTTGGCAAGACGACCGTCGCGGTGAACGTAGCCCTGGCGCTCAGTGAGACTGGCGCACGAGTGGGCGTGCTCGACGCCGACGTGACTGGTCCGAACGTCCCGATCATGCTCGGCGCCAGCGGTGAGCCACACGCCGAGAACGGCAAGATCGTGCCGCTGACCGCCTATGGCGTCAAGGTCATCTCGATCTCTTTCTTCGTTCCCGAGGGCACGCCAGTCATCTGGCGCGGTCCGATGGTCGGCGGCGCGATCCAACAGTTCCTTAACGACGTCGACTGGGGTGAGCTTGACTACCTGATCGTCGACCTGCCACCGGGAACCGGCGATGCCTCGATCTCCCTCGCTCAGCTTATTCCACTGAGCGGCGTCGTAATCGTGTCAACCCCTCAAGACGTCGCGCTCATGGATGCGACGAAGTCCTTGGCGATGTTCCAGAAGCTCGAAGCGCCGATCGCCGGTCTTGTCGAGAACATGAGCTACTTCGTCTGTCCCCACTGCAACGAACGGGTAGATATCTTCGGTCACGGCGGGGCAGAGCAGGCCGCCGAGCGCTTGAATCTACCGTTTCTCGGTCGCGTGCCACTCACTCCGGAGATCCGGGTCGGCGGCGATCAGGGCGTACCAGTGCTGCGCAGCAATCCGGAGTCAGTCGAAGCCGATGCATTCCGTCAAATCGCCGCCCAGGTCGCGGCCCGAATCAGCGTGCTCTCACTTGGCCCCGGCGGCAAGCGCCCCACCTGGGTTCCTCTGCCGATGATGAAGAGCTAAAGCACCGACGTTGCCTCTAAAAAAGAAAAGCGCGCTCGGGTGTTGGATCTCTCGAGCGCGCTATTAAGAAACTGCCTGCCTCGGCCGGCAACCTTCGCGAGTTGCCGGCTCGGCTTTGTAGTTCGGACCACGCCATTCGCGCCCCCGCAAGGCGACGATCCGACCCCTGGCGACGTCGAACACCAGAAACCTAGCTGGTGCCGACCTCATTACCAGCGGTTGACCTGTCCGTGGTCTGTGGGGAGGAACGAACCACCTCACGGACTCTCACGCCCTTGCTCTCACGCCCACCCCGAGCGGCATGATTCTGGATGAGCGCCGAGGACGACCGGTCAACGTCACGCTGGTAACCGACAATAATCATCATGGACGCCGCCGATCACGAGGAGAAAAAAGAAAACCCAGAGGGCAGGCGCACGTCTGGGCATGCAGATCATTCCCTCTTCTCATGCCTACGGAGTTAGCTGAAGGGTTCGGCCTGGAAGAGTAGCCTACCGGTGAAGCATCCTCACGAATACCTCACCAGATTCACCCCAAAATCTGGGTCCCCCGTTCTCACCTCTCGGGTGAAATTCGGCGGCAAACACTCTATTCAATTGACGTACCTATCGTACCGAAATGTAGCTCGTCTGTCAATATAGTTTACGTGGATTT
>JAJPIK010000076.1 GCA_021324795.1 Chloroflexota bacterium | reverse complement strand
GCGATGGTGGCATCCGCCACGTCATCGGCCGCCGCGAGCAAGATCTGGGCACGCTTGAGCTTCCGGACCCGGACCGTGCCCTTCTTCAGGAGGGCACGTAACTCCGCACGCTCGTCGTCGGATAACCGGACCCGGTATCTGCTTGCCATTCACTCCTCTCTGGTCGGCGAGAATCGCCGCCCGGTCTACCGAGGAGGCGAACATCTGTCAAAACTACTGTGGTGAACCACTAGACTTTGGCCATTTAGTAGACAGAACAATCGAGGCAGAGTAGGCTTTCTCTCGCCATTCCCATCACGAAAGGGTGAGAGATGCTGTCCCTGCCTCACGAGATGATATCGATGTTCGAGCCCTTTGCGCCAGTGTTCAGCCAGCGGGTCTGGGAGCGGGCCAAGGTGCTGGTTGTTGGCGCCTTGCTGACACCGGGCCGGCGGACGGTCGCCGCAGCGTTGCGCGTGGTCGGCCTCAGCCAGGATCGCCACTTCGGCACCGACCATCGGGTGCTCAATCGAGCGCACTGGGCGAGCTTGGCGCTGTGCCCGATCCTGCTGCGTCTGCTCCTCGTGGCGTTCGTCCCGCCAGAGGCACCAATCGTCGTCGGCATCGACGAGCACAGCGAGCGGCGCCGGGGAGCCAAGATCGCAGCCAAGGGAATCTATCGCGATCCGGTTCGGTCGAGCAAAGAGTTCTTCGGGAAAACCACCGGCTTGCGCTGGATCTGGATGCAACTGCTGACACCGATCCCCTGGGCGCAGCAGGTCTGGGCCTTGCCGTTCCTGACCGCCCTCGCGCCGTCGGAACGCTATCATCAGAAGCGGCCTCTGCGGCACAAGACGATCACCGACGGGGGACGCCAGATGATTCGGCAACTCCGTCGCTGGTTGCCCGATCGAACGATTGTCGCGGTTGCCGACAGTGCGTATGCCGTGGGGGATCTGCTCGCCCGGTGCCAACGCCTGCCGCGCCCGGTCACCGTCGTGACCCGCCTGCGCCGGGACGCGGCGCTCTCCGATCCCCCGCCGGAACGGAGGGCTCAAACGAGGGGCCGAGCGCGCAAGAAGGGCAGGCGCCAGCCGACTTTGAAGGCTCGCCTGAGCGATCCGCAGACCGTCTGGCAACCCGTGGTCGTCCGTTGGTCCGGCGGGGTCGAGCGGGCGATCGAGATCGCCACGGGGACGGCGGTGTGGTATCACGGAGGCATGCCGACAGTCCCGCTCCGCTGGGTGCTGATTCGCGATCCGGCCGGGGAGTTCGATCCCCAGGCGTTGCTCTGCACCGACCAGAAGGCGGCGCCTCCCCAGATCGCCGAGTGGTTCGTCCTGCGCTGGCGCCTGGAAGTCACCTTCCAGGAAGCCCGAGCGCACCTGGGTGTGGAAACCCAGCGTCAATGGTCGGATTTGGCAATCGCGCGCACGACGCCGGCGCTGTTGGGCCTGTTCTCGCTGGTCACGCTTGTCGCCTGGCAGATCCGTGGTGAGGCCGAGCTTCCCACCCGCCGGGCCGCCTGGTACGACAAGGCGGTGCCCACCTGCGCCGACACTCTCGCGCTGGTTCGTCAGCATCTGTGGCCCCATGTCTTTTCTGAGATGTCCCAATCGGAGGCCGACATGGTGAAAATCCCCTGCCTGGTGTTTGAACGCTTCGCCACAACTCTCGCTTACGCCGCTTGGAAGTCTGCCTCAATGGCCAAAGTCTAGCTGAGCCCAGACTGACAAATGAAAAGATCAGGCTACAAGTGTCCCAACTGACCGACGTAGGCGAGGATAAGCAGCGGCTCGCTAAAAGGCAACGAGCCCGGCGCCAGGCCACGGCCAAACGCGGACAAACTGCGGACATCTCGGGTGCTCTGAGCGTGCACCAGGGATGTGAAAGATTAGACCGGCAGGTCCCAGATGTGCTCGCCGGTGTAGAGAACGGTACGCGCATCGAGTTCTCGGGCGCCCGCGGGCAGAACCCGCGGCAGCGGCTGACCGACTAGCCAACGAATCTCAAGCTGATAAGGGGGAGCAAGCCGCAGGGGCTGAATGGATTCAATGTGACGGCAGGCTTCCGCCGCGGTCTCACGAATCAACTGCCGCGCCCGCTGTGGCGAAAGGTGCATCGCAAGCTCAAGGCCCAGGCTCTGCTTAACCGCCACCCCAAAGATGCCCGGGACCAACTCTCGCGCCTCGTCTACAGCCTTGTCGTCTCCTGAGATGAAGACCGCCGGGACGTCCATCTCGCCGGCCATGAAAGCCCAGGCGCCAAATTCGCCGACCTCGATTCCGTTGAGCTTGACGTACTCGATGGTTCGCGAGGAATAGGTGTGGCACAAGTTGGCGTTGGGCGTGCCGGCCTTCGCGTGCTGGCCGACGACGAAGAGGGCGTCGAAGGTGGAGTCCAGAAAGTAGGGCGGTCGAATCGGTCCCCGCGCGATGAGCTTTGCCGCCGGGTGGAACTCCATCACGTCGATGCCCCCGACGCCGTGCAGGTCGAGGACGATGATCTCGGCTGACGGATCGACATCGAGGATACCGTCCACGGCCGCGTTTACCTCGCCGGTGAGTAGCTTCATGGCCAGATGTTTCGCCGGGCTATCTCCGTCTCGGCCGGTTTGATCGAAGCGCGACACCATCGCGACCCCTTCGAGGTCGGTGAGCATGAAGACTTTCAACATTCCTCCTGTACTTGTGTTTTAACTGGGTGAGGCGAGGGAGCGTGTGGCTGCTGGCGTTAGCGGTGCGGTTATGGCAAGATTCGATGCTATGCCAAACGATGATTCCCTCACCACGCTGCGCACTTTGCGCGACGAGCTGTACGCTTGCTTCGGTCGTCGCGGCGACGCGCTCTTCGACCTGATGGATGCAATCCTCACCGCACGGACGATCCCGTCCGTTGTGCACCTGAGCCTGGAAGCGGCCCATCGGCGAGGCTGGGGTAGTCTCAACGCGACCCTTCGCCGGGGCACGCTCGACGGCGAGACCCTCCGGACGCTGTTGGCGCGCCACCCACTCGATGAAGACGAGCGGGTGTTTGCCGTCGATGTCAGCGTCTGGCCTCGCTGCGATGCCGAGACGAGCCCGGACCGTGGCTTCTCCGATCATCCCTCTCGCCACTCCAACGGGAAGCCCATCGTCGCCGGCTGGGCCTACCAATGGCTCGCCCAACTCAGCTTCGGGCGCGATAGCTGGACGGCTCCGCTCGACGTTCAACGGGTCCATCCGTCCCAGGATGCCCATACTGTGGCGCTCGAACAGATCAAGGCCTGCGTCGCCCGGCTCCCGACCGGTGATGCCACCCTCCCGCTTTGCGTCTTCGATGCCGGCTACGATCCGGTCAAGCTGGCGCTGGGCCTCGGGGACACCCAAGCCGTGATCCTGGTGCGCTTGCGCCGTGATCGCTGCTTCTACGCCGATGCGGACCCGGCCGCCTATGTCGGCAACGGGCGGCCCCGGCGCCACGGCGCCAAGTTCGTCTGCCAGGATCCGACGACCTGGCCCGCGCCGACGGCCGACTACACTACCGACGACCCGCTCTACGGGCACGTCCGGGTGCGCGCCTGGTCGGGCCTGCACGCGGTGACCAAGACGCACGCCACCGTCGGCGCGCGCAAGCCCCGTCCGATCGTGCGCGGCACCGTCATCCTCGTCGAGGTCGCCAAGCTCCCCCGCCAAACGCGTCGGCCGCGGCAACTCTGGCTCTTTTGGTACGGCCCGGGCGAACCGGACCTCGGCGTCATCTGGCAGGCCTACATTCGGCGTTTCGATGTCGAACATACCCTCCGCTTCTTCAAGCAGACGCTCAACTGGACGGCATGGCGGGTTCGGCTGCCCGAGCAGGCGGACCGCTGGACCTGGCTCGTCCTTCTGGCCTACACGCACTTGCTGTTGGCCCGACCCTGGATCGGCGATCAGTGTCTGCCCTGGGAACGGCGCCTGGAAGTGGGCAAACTGACGCCGAACCGGGTCCGGCGGGCCTTGTCGTCCGTTTGGCCCGTCCTGGGCACGCCCGCAAACGCCCCAAAACCCTGCGGACGCTCGCCAGGACGACCACGGGGGCGACGGTCGGAACCGGCTCCCCTCTGCCCGGTGCTCAAGAAAGCGGCCTGATCCCGACAATCTCATCCCTCGAATCATCTCGCAGCGGCATTTCGTGCCGGCTACTTGCTTGATCTTGGTTAAAACACAAGCTGTAGAATTAGCCTTTAATTCCGGACATTACGACGCCCTGGATGAAGTATCGCTGCAGGCTAAAGAACAGAACGATAACAGGCACTGTCGCAATGACTGACGCCGACATCAGCAGGTGCATCAGCACATTCCCGCCTTGCTCCGGCATCTGCTGGAAGAAGCGGAGGCCCAACGAAATCGTGAAGAGTTCCTTTGTGTTCAGGTAGATCAGGGGGCCGAAGAAGTCGTTCCAGTGGCCCACGAACGAGAAGATGCCAATGGCTGCCAGCGCCGGCTTCGACAGCGGGATGAGCACCTGGATCAGGATTCGCAGTGTACCGGCCCCATCGATCTCGGCAGCATCGTCGAGCTCACGGGGGAGCGTCAGGAAGAACTGACGGAGCAGGAAGATGGTGAAAGCGCCGCCGCCGAAGTAGCTGGGAACGACCAACGGCAGGTAGGTATCGAGCCAGCCAAGGCCTTTGAAAATGAGGAACTGGGGGATGATCGTGACCTCACTTGGGACGATCATCGTGCCGAGCAGGATAACAAACAGCGTGTCCCGCCCCTTGTAGTCGAACCGAGCGAAGCTGTATGCAACCAGGCTTGCCGAGCAGATCTGGCCGATCATCCCCAGAGCCGTGACCAAAACGGTATTCAGCATCCACCGCTCGAAGGGGACCATCGTCCAGGCCGTCGCATAATTCTCCCAGAGAAATCGGCTTGGGATCCATTGCGGTGGGTAGCGGTAGATCTCTGCCGGTGTCTTCAGCGAGGTCGTGATCGCGAAGACGAAAGGTGCGACGAACAACAGCCCGAGCACAACCGCAAGCACGTAGAAAAGCGTTCGCGAGGCGGTCGTCCGTGTCGATTGCCGGCCGAGAAAGCTGGGCCCCGTGGTCACCACACTGCGCTGGACGGTTGACCCCATGGTGGTGCTCACCGCCGCACCTCTCCTTCATAATAGACCCAGGTATTCGCAAGCCGGAGTTGAAAAATGACGAGCACGAGGACAAGCACCACGAAGAGCCAAGCAAGGGCCGACGCGAATCCCATCCGCACGTAGCCCCAGGCGTTATTGTACAGGTACAGCATGTAGAACATCGTTGAATAGCTTGGGCCACCGCCGGTCGAGATGTAGGCCACAGTGAAGACGCGGAACGCCGCGATCATCCCAACCACCAAGTTGAAGAAGATCAATGGCGACAACAACGGCAATGTCACTCGCAGGAACTTCTGCCACGTGCTCGCGCCGTCGATGTTGGCCGCCTCGTAGAGGTCGCGTGGAACGCCCTGGAGGCCGGCGAGGAAGATAATCATATTGGTGCCGCCGATCGCGCCCCAGAGGCTCATCAGGATCAAGGCGGGCTTGGCCCAAAGCGCCGAGCCAAGCCACCCCGGCCCCTCAATGCCAATCATCGCAAGCGCGGAGTTTAGCGGACCGAAGTCCGGGCTCAGGATCCACATCCAAATGAACGTGGATGCCACCACCGGCGTGATGGACGGTATGTAGAACAGGGTACGGAAGACCCCCTGGCCATGGATCTTCTGGTTGAGCAGGAGTGCCGCAGCGAGTGACCCGATGATCCCTAGGGGCACGAAGATCACGGCGTAGTAGATTGTGTTGTAAACGGTCTTCCAGAAGACCTCGTCCTTAAACAGCGCGCTATCATAGTTGTCCAGACCGACGAAGTGTGGGGGATGCAGCATCGAGTAGTCGGTCAGGCTCAGGTACGCCGACGCGATGATCGGGCCGGCCGTGAAGATGATGAAACCCAGCAGCCACGGGCTGACGTACAGGTACCCGAGAAGGGCTCGGCGGCGGCGAAGAGAGCCGCCACGGATCACCCTGATTGCGCTCAAGATTGCCTTCCCAGACGTCTAAACTAAAGCCAGATTCCGTTGGTTTATTCGTTGAGCAAGCGAGCAAGGTGCGAGACTTGCCCGGAATGACGCATTGTGATGTGTTTTCGGGCGAGGTGAGTGATGGCGATGAAACCAGAGCCACTCGGTCCAATTCCCGCCGAAACCGAGCGCGTGGCGCATGCGGCGTTTCCGCGGGGCAATCGGGCGATGCAGATGCGCGATCGCCTGGGCTGGATCTATGACGATGCCCGTGTCGCGGATCTGTTTGCGGTGCGGGGACGGATCGATTGGACATACCTCCTCGGTCTGCCCTTGGAGGATCCGGGGTTCGCCTTCTCGGGCCTCTCGGAGTTCCGCACGCGCTTGGTTGCGGGCAACGCTGAGCATCTCCTTCTGGATGCCTTGCTCACCACCTGTAAGGTACACGGCTTGTTGCGGGCGCGGGGCCGCCAACGGACCGACCCGACCCACGTCTTGGGATCGCTGCGGACGCTCCATCGGTTGGAGCAGGTCGCGGAAACCGTGCGTACCGCCCGGGAAGCGGTTGCGGAGGCCGACCCGGCCTGGCTCCAAGCGCATGTCCTGGCCGAGTGGTTCGTCCGCTATCCGCGGCGTATCGAAGACTATCGCCTGCCGCAAGGCCAACAGGCGCGCGCGGACGTCGCCCGCCAAGGGGGCGAAGATGGGATGGCCCTGCTCACCGCGGTCTTCGCCCCGGACTCCCCTCCGTCCCTGCGCCCCCTTGCCGCCATCGCGATCCTGCGGCGCACCTGGATCCAGCGGTATCTCATCGGGGAAGGGGAAGTCCGTCTGCGCGCGCCCCCGGATCAGCCGCCCGCCTCCGAGCAACTCGTCTCGCCCGATGAGACCGAAGCACGCTACGCCACCACACGCGCGATCAGTTGGGTTGGCTACAAGAGCCATCTCACCGAGACCTGTGACGACGACCTCCCGCACCTGCTCACCCCGATCGAGACGACCATTGCCCCGGCCGCTGATGTCGAACAATTGGACGCGATTCAGGAGCACCTGGCGACCACGGACCTCCTGCCCACGGAACACCTGGTCGACACCGGATACATCCGGACCGGCAACCTCGTCGCGAGTTAGCGCGACCATCAGATCGATCTGATTGGACCGCTCTCTGAGGATCGCGCCGGGCAAGCCAAGGCCGACGACGGCTTCGCCCTCGCTCAGTTTCACATCGACTGGGACGCCCCGATCGTCACCTGTCCCCAGGGCCACCACAGCGTGCGCTGGGAGAGCCTCCAGGACGCGCGCCATCCGGACCTGCTCCACGTCGGATTCTCGCGTGCGGACTGTTCCGCGTGCCCGGTCCGGCTCCGCTGCCCCCGGTCCAAGGCCCAAGCGCGGGCTCTCACGCTGCGCCCGCGCGCCGGCATCGAAGGGACGATCTCCCAGGCCGTTCGGGTGTTCGATCTGCGCCAGGCTCGCTATCGTGGCCTGGCCAAGACGCATCTCCAGCATGTGGCAACCGCCGTCGCAATCAACCTTGATCGTCTCGATCACTGGTTCGCGGGTCTCCCGCGCATCCGTACCAAACCGTTGCGTCTCGCCACCCTCGCCTCTGTCAACTGATGACCGTGGGGATAGCAATGTCGAATAAACCAACGGAATCTGGGCTTTAGTTTATTGGGTGCTGAGGCCAGGCGCCGGCTTGTCTACGATCGCCTGGAGCTTGGTGTTCATGTCGGTGATCGCCTGGTCGACGTCGGTACGCTCTCCAGCCAGGATTTGGTTGAGCAGCTGACGTGCCATGTCGCCCTGCTCGTTGCAGCGCCCATTGGCTGGCTGGAGTAGCCCACTGCTGTGCATGATCGTCTTCGCGAAGACCGAGAACACCGGGTCGGAAGTGACCCACTGATCTGACCAGAGCTCCTTCCACGAGCCGTTGTTGCCACCCATCTCGCGGATCTTTCGGCTGGCGTCTGGGCTGGTCATGATCTTGATCACCTCAAACGTGTCATCCGGGTGCTTGGCGGAGGCCAGCACGGAAAACGAGTTGAACTCTAGCAAGCCGTCGGAGCCGCCCTTACCGTGGCCACCCGGGAGAGCGATCCACTCGAAGTCCTTATATTTCTGCTTAGCTGCTGCTACCTGAAAGCTAGCTGCCAGACGGATGCCGATCCGGCCAGTGGCGAACAGGTCAGGGCCGCCCGACGGCGTGTCCGCGGGGAGCGGTGCGACTTTGTCCTGTTGGTGCAGCTGGACCTGCCATTTGATCGCATCGCGCGCCTCGGGAGTGTCCAGAGTCATTTTGGTGCCGTCCTTGTTCATGAAATCGCCGCCAAACGAGCGAATGATGCACCATTGATAGGACCACAGGTTAGCCGCGCCGATCTCCTGAAAGCCCCATTGGGTAATTTTGCTGCCCTGACGCTTCGTCAGCTGAAGTGCCGCGCTGCGGATGTCGTCGAAGCTCCAGGACTTGAGCCCAGGGTGTGGATCATCGGTCCAGTCGAGCTTCGGGACCGGTATTCCTTCTTTCTCGAACATAGTTTTGTTGATGAAGATGCTCGAGTAGCCGGCGTGGTTCTCGTACGGAATCGCCCAGATCTTACCTTTGTACTGGACGCCGGCCTGGGCTTGCTCGAGGAGGTCGCTGAAGTTGAAGTTATGTCCCTTGATCAGGGGGGTGTGGTCAGCGTATACTCCGGCGAGCATCATCTGCTGGTATTGGTTAATCGAGAACCCCTGGTATGCCTCGCCCGCCGTTCCCCCAGCGGCCATGATGAGTTGCTTCTGATACAGATCAGCCAGGGGCTCGTACACGACGGTGACGTTCGGGTGGTCCTTAGTATACGCCTTACCCAGATCGCCGCGGGCGAGTGACCGCTGGTCATTGGCGCCGCTGATCCGGATAGTGAACTTCTCGGTGGACGGCGCTGCCGTGGCAACTGGGCCCCCTGCGGCCGTAGCTGCGGCCGAAGTCGGAGCCGGGTTCGCGGGGCGCGGCGCGGTAGCAGACAGTGGAGCACTTTGCCCGCAGGCAGCGAGGAGCCCTGCCCCAGCAATGGACGTGACGGCCGCGACCGCCGTACGGAGGACCGATCGTCGTGTCACTGTCCCGGATCGTTGTACCTCAACCATGTCTCTTCGTCCTCCTTCGTGGACCCCATACTACATACCGCATGCGGGTCAATCGGGTCATATCGCAACTTGGTCTTGTCTTTCCCGTAGGATAGAGGGCTCGTATTCCGAGGGCAACGGGCCCGGCGCCAGGTCACGGCCAAATGCGGACAAACTGCAGACATAATCGTCTTGACCCATCCGTGGAGCGTGCTACAATCGCCATCATGATGGACCTGTCTCCATGCCACGGATTTTGCGACGTCGTAGCCCGGCATCGCGTGTGAGGCTGATCGGCCGGCGGGTTTGCCAAGGAGCGCGTGGTCTTGCTGAGCGCCGACGTGTTTTCGAATTACGTGCGCGATGCTCTCGCCCACCTCTATGACCGTCCGTACCTTCGGTCCCACCCGCTGACGTCGGTGCTCGGGGGCGAGCGTCCAATCTCCGAGGACGCGTTGCGACGACTTCTCCTGGACGCGGTCGAGTCGCTCCGTCCCCCGGAGCCGTGTCCGCCATCGTCACCGGCCTGGCGGCGCTACCGCTACCTCAAGCTACGCTACATCGAGGGAGCGACCCCGGAGCAAACCGCGCACGAGCTCCAGATCAGCGTGCGCCAGTCACAACGAGAACGGGACCGAGCCCTCAATGACGTGGCCGTGGTCCTCTGGGAGCACTATCGCAGCCGGGCGAATTCGAGGCGGTCGGAGGCATCTCGCCCGACGATAGAAGCGATCGCCATACCAGCAGCGGGATACGCGCCGGACCGGATGATGGAGCGCTTCACCGCATCCGAGGCACTCCAGGATGAGCTGTTCAAAGTCGGGGCACTCCCGTCGACCGAACCCATCGGGCTCTCCATTGTGATCCAGGATGCCCTGGATGTCGTCGCCCGACTGGTCGAGGAGCGGGGAGCGCACGTCGAGGTGGCTTTCCCGGAGGAGCTACCTCCGGTGTGCGTGCATCGCCTGGTTCTGCGACAGGTGCTCATCGATCTCCTCGAAAGCGCGATCGAGAGTCGCACTCGGGCGCGCATCCAGGTGGCCGCAGACGTTGTCGCCGCAAGAGTTCGGCTGGACGTCTCGGTGCCCCGAGCCGGGGCGGCGACAGTGGCGCCGCCGACCGATGTCGAAGCGCGGCTCATCGCGACCGGGAAGCTGATCGAGTTTCAGGGAGGGCGGCTTCGGATCGACCAGAGTGCGAACGTCGCCTTCCACGCCAGCGTGATGTTGCCGCTGACGCGCACGCGAACGCTTCTGGTGATCGACGACAATCCGGACGTCGCGTTCCTCTTCTCCCGCATGTTGCGCGACCATGCCTACCGCGTCGTCCAGGCGAGCACCAGCGCCACCGCGCTGCAGCTCGTCCGAGAGGCCTGCCCGGACGCCATCACGCTCGATGTGCTGATGCCGTCTCAGGATGGCTGGGATCTGCTCCGCATGCTCCGTGGTGACCCGGATACCCGGCACATCCCGGTCATCCTTTGCTCGGTCCTCCCCGAACGCTCGTTGGCTCTGTCACTCGGCGTCGCCGAGTTCCTGAACAAACCGGTCAGCCGGGAGGCGTTGCTCGCAGCCCTGGAGCGCTGCATTCCGAGTTCTCGAACGGGTTGACGAGGACGTTCAGACTTGCGCGCAGCGCCTGGGTGATCTCACCAACGGATAATCCATCCTGCCGCGTGATCAGCAGCTCGTCCGCCACCACGGCCTCGCGCTCGTGACCCTTTGCCGTGATCACGATGACCGGTAGGCGTTTCAGAGTCTTCTCGGAGCGCAGAGATCTCAGGAAGGCATATCCGTCCATCCCGGGCATCAGCAAATCCAGCAGAACCACATCTGGTCGTGCCGAGCGCAAATAGCGCAGAGCCTCGCTACCATCCGCGGCTTCCACGACCGTACGGGTTGGCCCGCCCAGGCAGATCATCCTGGTGAGCACCCGACGCATCTCCGGATCATCGTCGACGACCAGGACGCACCGGATTCGTCGATGCAGGCGGCGGAGCGCCGCTTCTAGCCGTTCGGAGGTGACCGGCTTCACGAGATATTCGGCGACCCCGGCCTCCTGCGCTAGCGTGTGGGTCGTCCGAATCGAGCAAGCAATGATCGGAATGTTGGCAAGATCGCTGCGGAGCCGCCGGGCCTCGATCAGTGAGCTCGGTTTCGTGACGAGTATCCCATCCACCTGACGCCGGTGCGCTTCGCATCTTATCTGCTCCACGGTCTGGACCGCGATGATCTGGTAATCATCGAGGTAGCGACGGAGGATGTGGATCGGCTGGGTATCCTCGCCGACCACCGCCAGCAGGCATGCCTCGTGGCTGCTGGCCGCCGAAGGAAAGGGGTGAAAGTTGATGTCGGGCGACGAGACGACGACCGCGTCGGCAGTCGGAAGGCTAAACGAAAACGTGCTTCCTTTGCCGACCTCGCTCTCCACCCAGATGTTTCCTCCGTGAAGCTCGATGATGCGCTTGGAGATAGTCAGGCCCAAACCGCTGCCACCAACACGGGTTTCGGCCGGACCAAACTGATGGAATTCTTCAAAGACGTGGGGTAAAGCGTTCGAAGGGATACCAACTCCAGTGTCTGCGACCGAGATTACCACATCTCGCTCCTCCACCGCCGCAGAAACCGTCACGCCTCCCTTGTCAGTGAAACGGGTCGCGTTGGTCAAGAGGTTGATCAATACCTGTCGCAGCCGCGTCGGATCTGCCCGAACGATCGGCAAGTTATCGGGGAGATCAACCCGAAGGTATAGCCCCTTACGCTCGAACAGCGTCGCGACAACGGCTCTGGCCCGCTCGATGATGTCGGCAATTTGCGACGGCTCTTTCTGCAGGCCCATGCGATGGGCATCGACCTGGCTCAGGTCAAGGACGTCGTCAATGAGGTGGGAGATGTGGCATGCATTGCGGTAGATCACCTCGATATCCTCGCGAATGCTGACCGGAAGAGTCTCGGTCAGCCCGTTATCAGGCGCACCCATCAGGATTTCGCTCACGCCAAGAATGAGGTTGATCGGCGTGCGCAGTTCATGACTGATCGCCGCGGCGAACTCAGCCTTCAGACGACGGGCATGGTCTGCGGCGTTGAGCGCACGTTGAAGAGCAATGTCCTTCTTCCCGAGCCGATCGTATGCCTCGGAAAGATTCTTCACGAGCCCAACCAGCTCTCCCTGCCGAATGCGTAACTCCTGACTCAGATGCAAGCTCTCCTCGTAGTTGCTCCAGGCCCACTCCGCTGCGACGTACATCGGACGAAACCCCAGCCAGGCGGCGAACGTGCTGCCCCAGACGAGCGCGAGGGTCACCAGGGTGATCTCGATCCTCGCCGATCCGGCCGGCCCGTGGACAGAAACGGTGACCAGACTGGAGATGATCGCCCAGGCGAAGCCATAGCGGGGGCCGGATACTGCCATGACCGAGACTACGACGAGCGCGAGGAAACTGAGCACCAGGTCACCGGACAGATGCAGAGCGGTGAAGCCAATGAGGCTCGTCGTCGCGGCGGCGACGGTCACTCCAGCCAACGTCACGCTGTAGCGACCAATGACCAAGCCGCTCGCGCCGGTCGCCATGAGCCACAGCGAAGCCAGAAAAAAGCTCTCGGTGGCATCGGCGCTGCCGGACAAGGGCGGCATCACGAGATTCAGGGCCCAGGCAGAGCCCACCAGTGCGATCATGAGATACGTGAGCGCCTGCGATCGCAATTCAGACAGATCGAGCTCAGCACAGTCCAATTTGTTCATCAGAGTTCGTGAAGGTTCGACCATGAGTGATCCTCCTGAACTCGGCCAGTTGGTGGCTTGAGTGACATACTCACGTCACGCGGCAAGGGAAATGTTTGGAATCGGCGACATTATATATAGGGCAGACTGTTCCGTCGAATCGACCGAGTGTGTGCACCAGAAGTGACGGGAGCCCTCGTTACAATAACGAAAGGCTAAGTGGGGGACAGGTCCGTGGCTGTCGCAGCTGCACCGGAACGACGACCACATGGTCAGCTAACACCCCAGAAGGAGGCGATCAGTTGTGCGAGTATTGACTGGCCCGTCCGACACGAACCATCAGGGCACGCGGGAAGCACTTTGGAGCCTTCGCGCATCAAGCCTCCGATGGGTACTGGCTTTCACCGTCGCCGGCCATTTCCTGTGGCACACGCTCTTTACCGCGAGCTCGCCGTTCGAGATCGGATTGAAGGCATGGATAATCTTCCCATTCATCATCGGCGGCGAACTGGTAAGCTACCGACTACTCACGCATCGTCCAGGGAGTGCAGCCCTTTTCTTCGTGGTCTGGGCGCTCGCCTGTTGCACCTTCGCGCTGTGGCTGTTCCGGAGTGATGAAATCCTCTACCTCTATCCGTTGATCGCCCTCGCTGCCACGATCACAATTCATCCTCTCGCGGGTCTCCTGGCTGCGGCGGGTGAGGCGACCATCCTTGCAGGCGCGTCGGTCTTGTTCACGCCGAGCTTCCTGGGTCTGGGCCGGCTTGTTACGACCAGCCTGGCCTCGGCGTTCACAGCGCTCTTTGCCTGGACGCTCGTACGTAACTTGATAGAGGCGGTCGAGCGGTCTCTCGACCACTACGACCAAACACGCCGTAACCTGCGTGATGCCCAGGAACACCGCGCCAAGCTTGTCCAAGCGCTCAAACAACTCGATGTCGCGTATTATCGCTTGCAGGGGGCCAATTCTGCGCTGGCGGTCGCCTGGCGGGCGGCCGAAAGTGCCGAGCGAGCAAAAGCCGAGCTAGTCGCGAATATCAGCCACGAGTTGCGCACGCCGCTGAACCTGATCGTCGGCTTCAGCGAGATGATGATATCGGCGCCAGAGACTTACGGATCGCAGCCCCTGCCGCGCGAGTACCGAGCTGACCTCAATGCAATCTACCGCAGCGCTCGGCATCTGCTCGACCTCACCGACGACGTGCTTGACCTAGCCCAAGCGGAAGTGCATCGACTAGCGCTGGTTCGCGAACCAGCCAATCTCGCCGACATCATACGCGATGCGGTCGGCATTGTTGGCGATTACATCCACGCCAAGGGTCTTCGTCTCGATGTCGAGCTAGATCCGGACCTGCCGCCGATGAGCCTTGACCGCTTGCGGATTCGCCAAGTAATCTTGAATCTTCTCACCAATGCTGCACGCTTTACCGAACGTGGGAAGATCTCGATCAGCGCTTCGCGCCACGGTCGGGAAGTGCTCCTTTCCATTACCGATACTGGTCGAGGAATTCCGTTTGACAAGATCAACCGGATGTTCGAGGAGTTTCATCACGTCGACGACCTCGCGGCGCGGGAGCACATCAGCACCGGCCTGGGGCTTTCAATCAGCAAGAAGTTCATCGAGTTGCACAGAGGCCGGATGTGGGTGAAAAGCGAAGTCGGCGTTGGCACATCCTTCTGGATTGCCCTTCCCGTCGAGGATGTTGTGGATGATGGCGCGGTGGAGGTGGACGCCCAGGACCGACAACACGATCAATCGGCACCACCAGCCGCCGCACAACCCCTGCTCGTCCTCGCTAGCGAGAGCCCGGCCCTCCGCCGGCTGTTCGAGCGCAGGCTGGATGCCTACCGTGTTGTGTCGACTGCGGAGTCAGCCTACGCGGGGCACCTTGCCGAAGAGCTCAAGGCTGCTGCCATTGTCGCGGACCTGGAGACGCCCGTCACCGATACAGCAGCGCCGGTAATCCGTTGCTCGCTGCGCACGGAAAGCGCTGCTGCGCGGACTCTGGGAGTGGCCGATTACCTCGTGAAGCCGATTACGCTGCTCGACCTACGTACCGCCATCGAGCGCCTGAGCATTCCGATCCGCCGCATCCTCCTAGTGGACGACGACTTTCGTGCCGTGCGACTCCTCATGCGCATGCTGAGCGCCAGCGGAGATGACTACGAGCTGCTGAGTGCGCTGAACGGCGACGATGCACTCGCGATAATGCGATCGGCATCGCCGGACCTCGTGATACTCGATTTGGCGATGCCGGGCCGGAGTGGCCTCGACGTACTGCAAGAGGTACAAGCCGATTCCGAGCTGTCCAACATACCGATTATAATCCTATCGGCGACTCCTCCCGACGACCCGCCGCTGCAGGCATCCACCGAGATCAAAATTACCAAGTCTGAGGGGATGACCTCGCAAGAGGTCATGGGGGTTATCGAATCCGTCCTTCAAACTCTTGCCCCACCCCGTTCCTACCTACCTGCCAGCGGTGCAAGGCTTGTAGGAGATCATCCTGCGAAACCGGCTTGAGCAGGTATCCATCGGCCCCCAGGGAGACCGCGAGTTGCTCATCGTCGAGAACCGAACAGATGATTACCGGAATCTCCCGCGACTGGCGCGATAACTTGAGCTGGCGCAGGATTTCCCAACCATCGCAACCGGGCATCATGACATCCAGAAGAATTAGATCAGGCGCCAGCTCTGCAATGATTCGATAGGTCTGTTGCGCATCGGGCGCGCCGATGACCTGCCAGTTCTCCTGATTCAGGTAGCGAGCCACCAGGGCGACGAAATCCTGATTGTTGTCGACCACGAGCAGGCGGGCACGTCTGGTTGTGGGCAACCTAAACTCGACAGTCACGTCGGTTCCCGGCTTCATCTCCACCCGACCACGAAGGTACTCGATCAGGCAACGGGCGACGGTCAGATCGAGTTGTTGGGGTATGGGAGGGCGTGGTTCGGCCGGAGTCCCTCGGATCTCGACTCGCACGTCGTTTGCACCGAGCGTCACCTCGACGTCCACCCGGCCGGGGGCGACAGCATCCATCACCTTGCGAATCGCGTTCAGTAGCGCTTGACGTAGCCCGACGCGATCCGCGTGGGTGGGGCACGGCGAGGTCACCGACTGTAGCCGGAGACCAATTCCCTGTCGTTGGCAAAGGGGGTCCAGAATGCTGACTACTTCCCGGGCCGTGTCGCGCAGATCGAGCATCTCGAGTTGCATTTGCGCACAGATCTCCCGTACTTCTCGCTCCGCCGACTCAGTCCGATCAGTGTCCTGCGGGATGCGAACTCCCCTCTCCGCATCCTCGACATGCCACTGCTCGCGGAGGGCCGAAGTAATCGCAGCAAGCGCCTCCGTGTGCTCACGATAGTATTCGGTCTTGCTCATCGCCAATTGGCGCTGAACTTCCGTTGGGTCCGCTTCTTCGACGTACCGCAGCTCGAGAATTCGGTACTTCCGATAGGCCTTCGATGTCGCCGACGTGCCGGGTGGCGGACGCAGGCTATCGATGGCATCGAGAAGGCTGCGGCGAAGTGCTCCGCCGACCGTGGAGGGCCGACCGCCGGGCATTTGCGGCATCAGCCGAGTCAACGGATGGATTTGGAGATGCATGGGGTCGTAGAGGTGCGCCAGGGCATCGCGCACTAGATGCTCGAAGTCCCTGCGGTTCAGGCTCGGCTCCTCGGGCGGCAAGGGATTGGAGAATGAGCGCGTCGACAGCATCGATCTCGCTACCTCACACGCCTGCGGCGAACCGGCTAAAACCTTCCAGGCCACCTGCCGCGCCGCAGTGGCGCTCCGCTAGCCATCAATTCCGACACCTGCGCTGTGGCTTCGGGCAGATGTCGGGAGTAATTGTACCAAACATACCGGTTGGGACAAAGCTGGGAAATTCCAGGGAATCCTGGCAGGACCGCGAGGGCAGCGGTGGGCATAATGGAAGGTGACCGAGTCTGGATCGAAGTACTTCTGGCCCATCTGACACCGGGAGATGTCGCATGATTATCGACGGCATGATGCACCTCGAGGTGGTCGGCGAATACTGGAACGGGCTGGTGGAGGAGGTGATCGAACATTACGACGCCGCGGGAATCGACAAGGGCGTGGTCTTGGCCACCTGGATGCCCTCACGCGAGTCCAACGATCTCACCCGCACGGCGTGCGAGAAATATCCGGACCGCTTCATTCCGTTCGGACACGTACGCCCCATCGACGATTGGCAGAGCGAGTTGAAGCGGATCACCCAGGAGTTCGGCTGGATCGGCCTGAAGCTCCATCAGGGCGAGCTCAAACATGGCGGTCCAGACATTGTGGCCACCACGCGAGCGATCGTGGAGCTCGCTGCGCGTCTCGGGATCCGGCTAGTCAAGATCCATCTGGTCGATTATCCCGCGATCGATACTCTGACCCACGATTTTCCCGAGATCATTTGGATTCTGCCACACATGGGCTGCTACGGACAGTGGCACGAAATGCGGCGCTACTGCGAGCTCGCGCGAAACCGAAGAAACGTTTACCTCGATACCTGCGCGGTGCACAACTACTATGACTTCGGGAAGGCGTTTGGCTGGGCTGGGATCGATAAGGTCACCTTTGCCACTGATGGCCATGAGTTCAGTCCGCTGGTCGAAAAGGCGAAGATCGATACGCTTCGCTTGCCTACTCCCTTTCGGACGCCACGGTTGACCAAGGAGGAGTATGACTTAATCATGGGTGGAACCATGGCCCGATTACTTGGACTGTCATGATTGTAAGGGAGGACGGAGACGTGACCGGGAAGAGCGACGTCGTTCGAGTCGGGATCGCCGGATTGGGGCGATCCGGTTGGGGACTTCACGTCAATACCCTCGAGGCCATTCCCGACGAGTATCGAATCGTCGCGGTGTGCGACCCGGATCCGAACCGACAGGCCGAAGCGCAGGCTCGCCTCGGCTGCCGGGCATACACTGATTTTGGGGCAATGTTCGCGGATGACGACGTCGATCTTGTCGTCGTCGCTACCCCGAGTCACCTCCATGCCCAGCTAGCGATCGAAGCCATGCGTGCGGGCAAGAGTGTGATCGTTGAGAAACCGTTTGCAACGAATCTCCGTGACGCAGATCGGATGCTCGCGGCCGCACGGGAGACTGGCTGCCTGTTGACCGGGAGTCAGGACCAGCGTTATGCTCCCGATTTCCTGAAGGTTCGGGAAGTCATCGAGTCTGGTAGGCTCGGCCGCATTGTCCTTGTCCGTATCGCCTGGCACTGGTTCCGGCGCCGCTGGGACTGGCAGACCCTCAAGGAATTCGGCGGCGGCAGCTTGAACAACGATGGATCGCACGTGATCGACCAGGCGCTGGTCCTGCTTGGGAACGTGGAGCCGGAGGTGTTCTGTCAGATGGAACGGACGCCGCTGAGCTTCGGTGACGCCGAAGACCATGTCAAGGTCATCCTCCGAGCACCTGGAGCTCCCCTGATCGATCTCGAATTCACGAACGCGTGCGCTTACCCACAGGACATCTGGCTCGTCATGGGCACCCAGGGCGGGTTGACGGGGTCCCACACCCACCTGCGCTGGAAGTCGATCGATCCCAGAATTTTGCCAGCTCGGCAGGTTTCCCGCGAGCCCACGCCGGATCGGAGTTATAACCGTGAGGAATTACCGTGGGTCGAAGAAACCTGTGATGTGTCAAAGGAGGGGCACCGAACCAACAACCAACGGTTGTACCACGGCCTCTACGCCACCCTCCGGCGAGGAGCGCCGCTCGCGATCACGCCGGAGAGCATTCGTCGACAGATCGCGGTTCTCGAGAAGTGTCGCGAACTTTGTCCAATTTAGCTGCGATCCAAAGTTGTAATTAACGGACAGGGGGTAAATCAGTCATGCATGCGTACAACTTCACTCGACGGTCAATGCTGCAAGGAATGCTTGCGGTAGGCATCGGACTGTTCGTCGCGGCGTGTGGCCAGGCTACCTCCCCGGCGACCCCCGCTCCATCGAATGCCGCGCCGGCGCAGCCGACGCCCGCCTCCGGGGCCACGTCGACGGCTGCGTCTGCCGCTCAGCCGACGCCTGCCACGACGTCTGAGCCAACTCCCGCTGCACACGCGAGCCCGGCGGCTGCCAACCGGATCATCAATCTGAGCTGGTGGATGGCTTCGCGAGGCGACGACCTGTTGGCCTTCGAGACCAGTCCCAAGGCCTACATGGCGAAACATCCGAACGTGAAGATCGAGTTCTCGGGAGACATCGCCGGGACGGGGTTGAGCAAGGTCGAGGCGGCAATCGCCGCCGGGAATCCGCCCGAACTCGTCCAAACGTGGGATTACGCCGGGGCCTCTGGCATCTACTACAAAGGCGGTATCACGGTCCTCGATGACTACATCAAGGCCTCAAAGGACTTCGACATTACGCGGCTCGAGCCGGCAACCACGGCAGCCTGCCGCAGTGTACCCGACGGGAGACAGTGGGCGCTCCCGGATCAGCTTTACGTCACCTCCGACCTCTTCTTCAACACCAAGATGTTCCAGGACAAGGGTCTCGACCCGACCAAGCCACCGCAGACCTTGGAGGAACTCCAGAAGGTCGCGGCGCTGTTCGACGTGCGTAAAGGAAACCAGCTTCAGGCGGTCGGCTTTCACCCGTCGGCCTTCTCCAGTCCGCAGGTGTATGCTTTTGCCTTCGGGGGTGAATTCTACGACGCGGACAAGCAGAAAATTACGCCCGACCATCCGGGGGTTATCGCCGGACTCCAGTGGCTGGTCGACTATTACAAGGTCTACGGCGTCGACAACCTGCGGCGGCTGTTGGGCGGCTACGGGCAGTACCAGTCAGCACAGAACCCGTTCCTGGCCGGCCAGGTTGCTCTGACAACCTTCTGGGACGCGATGGTCGCCTACCGGAATCGCTATGCCCCCTCGGTGCAGTACGATCAGGCGTGGTTCCCGTACGCGGCAAACCACCCGGAAGCGAAAGGGTTTGGGACGATTGGCTTCAACCCCACCTTCATCCCGAAGGGAGCTAAGGAAAGGGACGCTGCGTGGGAGGTTCTTAAGTTTAACGAGATGGACGTTGACACCGTACTTGAGACCTCCATTTTGCTAGCCAACACGCCGCATCTGCTTCCGGCCATGGAGTCTCCCGGCGCCAGCAAGGCCGACCCGCTCCTGAGGAAGTGCTGGGACTACGCGGCGAAGGGGAAGATGCACTTCTTCCCGCCACCAATTCCCGTAAACGCCCAATATGCCCAGGAGTGGAAAAATCAGGTCGATCTAATGATCGGTGGAAAGGTGACGGTCAAGGAGGGGGTGCAGAAGATCATCGATCTCGTGCAACCCCAGCTAGACAAGGCACTCCGCGGCTGACAATCGCGCGAGGTGGCGGCGCGGACCGTTTTGCCGGTCCGCGCCGGACTATCATTATTCTGCCGTGGATACGATAACTTCCCGCATGCGATCCAGGGCCCCGATGTGCGTCAGACCGAGCACCGTCCGACGTTCGGAAGGAGAGAGCTTATGGTGGTAGCGCCGACGGAGCGAAGAGTTGGGATACTCCGTCTCACCGGCCAGGTTCGGAGGCAACTTCTCTGGGCGCTGTTCTTCGTGTCTCCGTGGGTCATCGGATTCCTAGTCTTCACCGTAGGCCCGATGATCGCGTCTCTTTACTACAGTTTCACCGACTTCAGTGTGATTAAGGCGCCAGAATGGGTTGGTCTTGCCAATTACGGCAATCTCCTGACGAACGATGATCACCTATTCCAAGCCCTCGGGAATACGTTCTACATGGTGGCCGTCGGGATTCCGGTCACGCAGGTCTTTGCGTATCTGACGGCGCTTCTCCTCAATATGAGGGTCCGTGGCACTCCGCTCTATCGTACCGTGTATTTCTTACCGGCGATCATGCCGGAGGTGCCGGTGACTATTATCTGGGCCTGGATCTTCAACCCCCAGCTTGGTCCGGTGAACTCCGTCATCTCGTCGCTAGGCTTGACCCCTCCTCTCTGGTTGAACGGTCCAGATTGGTCGAAGCCGACGTTGATCTTGCTGGGGACCTGGCAAGTGGGCACGATCACCGCCATCTATCTCGCGGGATTGCAGGGCGTGCCGCACGAGCTCTACGAGGCGGCAATGATCGACGGGGCGGACGCATGGGCACGGCTGATGAAGATCACCGTGCCGTTCACTTCGCCGGTGATTGCCTTTAACACCATTGTCGCGGTGATCTACTACTTCCAGTACTTCACCCAGGCTTACGTTGCCTCGAACACGGGCGGGGGCCAGCTTGGGGGTGTCGAGAACTCCTTGCTGTTCTACAGCGTGTATCTCTATCAGAACGCGTTCCAGTTCCTGAAGATGGGCTATGCCAGCGCGATGGCCTGGCTACTCTTCCTGATTGTGATGATGGCCACGCTGTTGAGCCTGTACGGATCGGCCCGGTGGGTCTATTACGAAGTATCGGATCGGTAAAGGGGGGGCGGCATGGCCACGGATCAGCAGCTTGGGAAAGAAGGAGAGGCGAAAGCCGACGTCGGGGACGTTCGAGTGGCGGGTGGAACCATCGTCCGACGGCTGATGCAGAAGGCACACCCAACCTTGTCCCACACCATCTTATTTGTCGTGGGCTTATACTTCGCCTTCCCGTTCTTCTGGCTGCTCTCCAGTTCCTTCAAAAGCGCTACCGAGATCTTTGTGTTTCCCCCCACCCTGCTGCCCCACCCGGTCAGTTGGCGCAACTATCCGCAAGCCTTCGAGGAGATGTCCTTTGCGCGCGAGTTGGTGAACACCCTTACCGTAACCGTGCCCTCGGTGGTCGGAGTGGTCATCTCTTCGGCGATGCCGGCCTATGCCTTCGCGCGACTGCGCTGGCCGGGCCGCGATGTGCTCTTCGTGCTGGTTCTGGGCACCATCATGTTGCCGTTCGCCGTGACCATGATACCTGTGTATATTCTTTTTCACGCACTCGGCTGGGTAGGGACGTACCTGCCGCTGGTTGTCCCGCGATTCTTCGGGAGTGCGTTTTTCATCTTCCTTTTGCGCCAGTTCTTTCTCACGATACCGAGTGAGATCTCCGAGGCGGCAACAATCGATGGGTGTAACGAGTTGCGGATTTTCTGCCAAATGATTCTGCCTTTGTCCAAACCGGCCCTGGCCACCACTGTGTTGCTTAGTTTCATCTGGACCTACAACGATTTCCTTGGGCCACTCATCTACCTTTCGAACCAATCGATGTACACTCTTGCGCTGGGCATCGCATCATTCGTTGGCTATAACATCCAGAAATGGGAGCTGCTGATGGCCGCTTCGGTCATGTACTGCATCCCGAACATCGTCCTCTACTTCTTCGCCCAGGAACATTTCGTCAAGGGAATCGCGACAACCGGCCTCAAGGGCTGATCTCATCATCGAACGGTAGCTTCTTGGTCCAGCTCCGAGGGGCAATGACACGTGCAATTGGAGGTCAGACAACGCCAGTTTGCTGGGAACATGTTCGATATGCTAATCGCGCTGTAATTCATCCTCTGCTAGCGAGGAGGGATAATTGAGCCAGTCCCAGGTGGATCGCCCGCGGCTCTATTTCAGTCAGGCGGAGCTCGCCGCCCTGCGTCAGCGAGCGACCACATCACATCGAACGTACTTCGATGCGCTCCGGGCTTGGACTGACCAGAATCTCCACCGCCAGCCGTTGCGCGGCGTGAGCGATGAATTCCTCCACGAGAGTTCCGAGGTTTACTTCGAAGAAGCCTTCTCTCATCTCTCGAACTTGATGTTGACCTATCTGCTCACGGGCGAGCCTCGGTACGCCGAGGCCGCCCGGCGCTGGCTCCACGCGTTCTGCGAGTATCCGACCGGCGGCGGCAGCCAGTACTCGGTCGGGCCGAACATTGCGGCGCTTGCCCATGGCTATGACTGGCTGTCAGATGTGCTCACTCCGGACGAGAAGGTGATGATTCGGGATCAGATTTCCCGGCTCGTCCGCGATGCCTACGAGTGCTCACTGACACCGGGGCGTGCCTGGTGGTACGGCGCGCACCTTCACCACGACTTTTGGATTCCGACAGCCGGCTATGGGATCGGGGCCCTGGCGATCCGCGACGAGGTGCCGGACGCCGAGCACTGGGCAGCGCGGGCTGCCGAGGAAATCGGCCACGCTCTGGACCTCCTGGGAGATGACGGGGCCTGGCACGAGGGCGCGGCCGACTGGGTCTACGGCCTGGTGCTGGTGCTGCTCTTCGCCGACGCCTATCGACGAGCTGGTGGCGGGTCGCTCTACAATCATCTCTGGATGAAGAACACCTGGCGCTATCGACTCTACTGCTGGCTCCCTGACGACACCTATGTCAATCTGAACGACTCGTTTCGGAGTGGCCGCTACAACATCCTCGGGAGCGCGTCATCGCACGTTCTCCGCAAACTCGCCGCGGAGTACGGGAATGGCTACATGCAGTGGCTCGCGGCGCGTGATGAAGCGTTCGATTACGGAACATCGCATCGCGGCGTCTTCCGTTCGCCCTACGACTGGACGCTGAACCGGCTGTACCCCTCATCGGTCATGCACTGCCTGGCCTGGAATTTTCTCTGGTATGATCCGTCGGTCGAACCGGTGGCGCCGGATGGTCTCCCGACCGCGCACTACTTCGCGAATCAGGGAGTGGTCATTGCACGAAGCGGCTGGGATGAACGTTGCACGGTGGTGACGTTCTCCTGTGGACCGGTTGGGGGCCACGAAGCGCACCGCCGGGCGGTCGAAGGGGACACCCGGATCGCCCGCGGGCTGAGCCACGTCCACGCCCAGGCTACCAGCTTCACGCTTTACACTGGTAGCCACTTCTTCATCGTGCCACCGGGCTATGGCAAGCACGCGAGCCGCTTCCAGAACGTCGTGGCGGTGAATGGCAGCGGACAGGTCTGGGGACCGGATCGGCTGGCCGAGATTCGATCGGTCGAACTGGCCAAGGACCTGGACTACGTCCAGGGTGACGCGACCGCCTGCTATCCAGCCGAGTTCGGCATCCGCCGCCACGTGCGCCATCTCCTGTTCCTGAAACCAGACTTCGTCGTCATGGGCGATCTCCTCGAAGCTGACGGCTTTGCGAGTGGTATGGCGCGCCACTACGTTTGGCAGATTCATGTTGATCCCGTCGAGGTAGAAGCGGTATGGACAGGAAATGGCATCTCGCTCCGGACCCTCGACGGGAGCGCGAGAGTTAACCTTCAGGTACTCCTGCCCGAGGTCTTTGGCAAGGTCCTGGCGCGCTATTCGGCGTCAGACGGCACTCCGATTCTCGACCAAATCGGGGTGATTCAGAATTTCGCGGTACCGCACCGGGCGACGTTCGTGGTTGTCCTTGCGCTGACTGATCGTGGTCAGGAGGCGCCAATCCAGCGGATCGTCGGTGAAAACTGTGTCGGTGCCTTGATCGGGGATGCGGCCGACGCCCGCGCAGTGGTTTTTTCGCACGGCCCGATCGAGAAGCCTCTCCGCTACCGTGTTGAACCGGCGCGCTCAGCGCGGCACCTTGTCGTCGGACTTTCCACCGCCAGGCGGTACAACCCCGGAAGTACGCTACGACCGCGCGCGAAGCGGTGGCCCGAACGTGCCTTGCGGGCCGCGGAGGAGAACTTTGTCTCGGAAGTCGTCGTTACTCCGGGCGACGAGGGCATGGTGGCGCCAGCCGGGTTGCTGCGGTTCGATTGCTGACCCAAGGACCGCGGGGACGAGGCGATCCTCACATTCCCTGGCGGTCAATTAAGCTTGTGAGGAGACTGTGACGTGAAGTTTGCATTCACCACGCTGGCGTGCCCCGGCTGGACGCTGGAGCAAGCCGTGGCGGCCGCCGCCGAGTACGGTTACGACGGCATCGAGTTGCGGCTCATTGATGGCCAGGTTCTCACGCCGGAACTACTCGCGACCAACCGCGACCGAATCAACCGCCTCTTCGACGAGACGGGCGTTCGGCTCATTGCGCTTGGGAGCTCGGCGCAATTCAGCAAGCAATATCGGGCCGAGCGCGCGCGCCAGGAAGAGATGACTGCCGCGTTGATCGATGAGGCGCGCCAGATGGGCGTCCCGCTCATCCGAGTCTTCGGTGGGAAGCGGCCCGACAGAGTAAGCATGGATGAAGCTATCGCGAACGTTGCCGAAAGTCTGAACCGCCTGGCTCCAAAGGCCGAAGAGGCCGGAGTGGCCCTAGTGCTAGAGACCCACGATGATTTCTCGCGGGCCGCCGATGTCGCCGAGGTCCTTCGCCAGGTTCCCAGCCCGTCGATCGGCGCTCTCTGGGACACCCAGCCCCCCTTCGAGTCGGGAGAATCTGTAGTCCAGGTTCTGGATCTGCTTGGCGATCGCGTCTTGCACGTCCACGTGAAGGATGCTCGCACAACCGCCGGGGGGCGCTTGGAGCAGGTGCTGCTGGGCGAAGGAGAGATCCCAGTTCGCGACATTCTTCAACTGCTCATCGCGCACGGGTACCAGGGTTACGCGGCGGTCGAATGGGAAAAGAAGTGGAACCCGGAGATCGCCGATCCGGAGGTCGCGTTGCCCCAGCACCTGCGGGTGCTCCGGGAGTACGTCGGGACGCTCTCCGGCTGAAGGAGGTGAACCGCTTGGACAAGGTCAGGATCGGATTGGTCGGCGCCGGCTTCGCCGCGGGTTTTCACGCGCAGGCGTATGCCCGAATTAAGGATCCCGATGCCGTTATCGTCGCCGTCGCCGCCAAACATCGCGACCGGGCAGCCGCCCTGGCGACCCGTTACGGGATCCCGCACTTCACAGACGATTACCGCGAGATCCTTGACGACCCGGAGATCGACGCAGTAGACATCTGCGTGCCAAATGTTCTCCACGCAGAGATCGCCATCATGGCTGCTCGGGCAGGGAAACACATCTTCTGCGAGAAACCGCTCACCGGGTTCTATGGTGATGGGCACACTCCGAAACGCCAGATGCTCCTCGAAGCGCTGTCCCGGGCCGACGATATCCTTGCTGCTGTCGAGAGCGCAGGGGTAAAGCTAGCGTATGGCGAAAACTGGATCTACGCGCCGGCCTTCCAGAAGGCCAGCCAACTCGCCATCGCGTCGAAAGGAGCGATTCTCGAGATCCGGGGCGAGGAGGCTCATTCCGGCTCGCACGCTGCATATTCGCGAACCTGGGCCCAAGCCGGTGGTGGCTCGCTCGCGCGCTTGGGCTCACACCCTCTGGGTGGCATACTGTTCCTGAAGGCGCGCGAAGGACTGGAGCGGTCGGGCCGACCGATCCGGGTGGCGGCGGTTACTGCCGAGGTGGCGAACCTCGCAAAGCCGGCAATCGTGGCGGGGATGGATCGAAACTTCCTCGCCACGGGATGGCAGGACGTCGAGAATTGGAGCACGGTGCTCCTAACCTTCGAGGATGGAACGCGGGCTACGGTCTTCTCGTCAGACATTGTTCTCGGCGGCATGGAAGATCGCATGGAGATCTTTCTCTCGAACAGTCGAATCCGCTTCAACATTACGCACAACACTCTCTGCGAGGCATACACGCCGGATCCCGCGACGTTTGCGAGTGAATACCTGGCGGAGAAACTGGAAACCAAAGCCGGCTGGAGCTGCCCGAGCGTCGATGAGCATTGGTTGCTTGGTTACCCGCAGGAGTTGCGCGACTTTATCGAAGCAGTGGCCTTGGACCGAGCACCGCTAGCGGACGGCCGCCTTGGCCGAGATGTCGTTGAAGTGATTTACGCGGCGTACGTTTCGGCCGAGGAGGGCCGACGCATTACCCTGCCAACCTCGGGTACCCTGGATCGACGGGTCTTGGAGAGGCATCAATGAACGTGCAGCGCTCTAACCGGACAGGACCTCAGCCGGAGCGAATCGAGCGATACGAGCAGCTTGTCGTCGAGATCTACCCAACTCGCCAGGCGATGGGACAGGCGGCAGCCCGCACCGTGGCGCACAGCATGCAGGAGACTATCGCACGTCATGGCCGTGTCGCGATGATCTTTGCCGCCGCCCCGTCGCAGAATGAATTCCTTGCCGCTCTCGCCACGGAGCCAGACCTCGACTGGACGCGGGTAATTGCCTTCCACCTGGATGAGTACCTCGGCTTGCCGCCGGACGCACCTCAGAACTTCGGGAACTTTCTGCGAGCGCGGCTGTTCGACCAGGTGAGACCTGGCGTCGTGCATTACCTCAACGGCAGCGCTCCGAATCCCGATGCGGAAGCGCGGCGCTATTCTGAACTTCTTACCGCGAACCCGCTCGATATCGCGTGTCTGGGGATCGGCGAGAACGGCCATCTCGCCTTCAACGATCCGGCGGTAGCGGACTTTGCCGATCCACAAACGGTCAAGCTCGTTGAGATCGATGAAGTCTCGCGCCTCCAGCAGGTGCACGACGGCTGCTTCGCGTGTTTAACCGACGTGCCCACTCGAGCGCTGACCGTGACCATTCCACCCCTCATCGCGGCCAAGGCGGTCTTTTGCGTTGTGCCGGCGCCATCGAAGGCAATCGCCGTCCGGAACGCCCTTTGCGGCCCAATCGCAACGTCTTGTCCGGCGTCGATCCTGCGTCGACACGAGCGGGCCGTTCTTTACCTGGACCGTGACTCGGCGCGGCTGATCTAGCAAGCCATCAATTTCCAGCACGAAATACGAAGTATGAGGGAGGACATGCAGTCACCGGGCCAACGCACCTAAAGCAGGGCTCAGATCCTCGAGTAGATAGTCGTGATTCCACGACGCCTTTGAGTGACGGGAAAGGGTGCTCAGGCGATGCTTGGTCAGGGGAGGGCGGAGCAGGTCGAGGTAGCGCTGATGGCGACGCAGGGCAAAGCGGCAGCAGTGATTAACACTGTCGACGCCGAGCGGCTCAACGCCCCTTTCCGCACGGTCCTGGTGCCCTTGGCCCGCCGGACGTACCGGGCGGTGCACCACTTGGCCACCCTGGAGGTTGCCGTGTGGCTGGTCGGGTGCTGCTACAACAGCTGCACCCTGTACCGCAGCCTGCGTCGGGTCGCAAGGGCTGCCACAGACGGCGGACGCCGCTAGCACGAGGGCACGCCCGCGATGGCAGCCGGCTTGACCGATCACCGCTGGACCATCCACGAACTCCTCACCTATCCAGTGCCCGTCGCCGGCCGCCCCAAAGGATTACCGGCCACGGAGGCAGCATAACCACGGTTCATTCGGGTGCTACTGCGCGGCGGAAAGGTGGCGGATTCAAGCCAAATGGTCGCCCCTTTTCGACTGCCAATACAGATCACCAGCAAAAGATGGATCCGAGTCGTTGATGCCTGTGGGATGTTTCAGGGGTTCCCACTAGCGACCCCCGAATCCACTGATGCTGATTCCCTGCATGAAGTAGCGTTGGGCGACGAAGAAGAGGACGAGCACCGGAATGAGAGAGAGCGTCGAGAGGGCCATCAGCTGACCAGTGTACAACGCCCCAAAGCGGCCCGCGAATAGGTTCAGCGCTAGGGCGATGGTCCCCTCAGTTTCGGCGTCGAGATAGATCAGCGGGCCAAGAAACGCGTTCCAATTGTCGACCAGGCTGAAGATGCTCACCGCAGCGACGGCCGGTAACGCGTTAGGCATGATGATCTGTGACCAGATGCGGAACGTTCCCGCTCCATCCACGCGAGCGGCTTCATCTAGTTCAATGGGAATTCCCATTAAGAACTGGCGGAAAAGAAAGATCGAAAAGGCGCCGCCGAAATAATTGGGCACGATTAACGGGAGGAATGTGCCAACCCAGCCAAGGGTCTTGAAGATGATAAAACTCGGAATCAGCAGTACTGCCGACGGGAGCATAAGCGTGCTCAGGCAAACCGAAAAAAGCACACTCTTACCCGGAAATCGCAGGCGGGCAAACCCGAAACCAACAAGTGACGAGGAGACGACCAGCCCAAAGGTCGCGGTGACAGTCAAGAAGAGCGTATTGAGGGTGTACTTAACGAATGGGATCGCGACCAGACCGTCGGTGTAATTCTCCAGAAACAGCGGGCTGGGGATCAGAACCGGGGGGTAGGCGAACTCCTGCTGAACGTTTTTGAAAGAGCTGTCAAACATCCAGAGAATCGGGACAAGCATCAGCACGCCAATGGGAATCAGCACAAGGTTCCAGAGCTCGACGCGATAACTGCGCCAGGTGTTCTCTCGTAGCCTGCTGGAAAGGAGCGGCTGGGCTTCGCCGGCCAGTTCCGAGGTACGCATCACCGGCCACCTCCGGCTGTTTCGTAATAGACCCAGGACTTTGAAATCAGGAAGTTCAGGCCGGTGACGGCGAGAACGATCAGAAACAGCACCCACGCGAGAAGCGCAGCATAGCCCATCTTGAAGTACTGGAAGGCGTTGTTGTAAAGATAGAGGATGTAGAGCAGGATGGAGTTATCCGGTCCTTGACCGTGCGTCGTCCAGACGTAGACAATGCTGAAGCCGCTCTGGAAGGCTCCGATGATCCCGATGACCAGGTTGAAGAGGATCACCGGCGAGAGCAGGGGGAGCGTTATCGAGCGAAAGCGGCTCCGGAAATTTGCACCGTCGACGCTCGCCGCGTCGTAGATCTCGTGCGGGATGTTCTGTAGTCCGGCCAGGAACACGACCATGGTGGCGCCGATGCTCCAGAGCCCAATGATAATCAGCGCCGGTTTTGCCAGGTTTGGATCGAAGAGCCAATTCAGGGTCGGCAAGTGGAGCATTGAGAGTAAGGCGTTGGCGATACCGTACTGCGGGTTGTAGATCCAGCTCCAGAGCAGGGCCGTGGCCACGGTAGGCGTTTGGGATGGGATGAAAAAGGCGACGCGATAGATTGCCTTCCAGCGCGTGGGCAAATTCGCCAGCAGCGCCAATAGCAATGCGAACAGCGTGTAGAGTGGCACCGAGATCACGGTGACGAACGTGGTGTTGTAGAGCGTTAGGTAAAACAGCGGGTCATTCAGCAGCGTGCCAACGTTCCCGACGCCGATGAAGCGGGCCGGGGTCAGGATATCCCACTGGGTGAAAACCAGTCCGAGTGAGAATACCATCGGCCCGGCCACGAAGGCAATGAACCCGAACAGCCACGGAGAGATACAGAGGTAGCCATCGCGATACTCTTTCCACAACAACCGACCACGCCGACGCTGTGTCGAGGTCACGCCTGCCGTCGCCCGTAACCTAGCGGTCTGATCCATCAACACCACCTCATCGCACTTTTATCCCGAGCCGGCGTTCAGCTCGGGCGGCTCGCCGTGAACGGCGAGCCGCCCGCCGCGCTGGATCAGGCGACACCCCGCCACGCCTCTGGGACTTCGTCGAGCAGCTTCTGGATTTGTGGCTGCAAATCTTTGAGCACTTGCTCGACCGTTGTCGAGCCGCGAAGCACATTGTTCATCGGTGTCGTGAACAGGTCATTGACCTGCGGATAGATGATCGGGACCGGCGTGTGGTGTGTGAACCCTTCGATGAGTGGCTGCGTTATCGCCTCGTAATGGACGTGCGGATTCTGCTTGAGGTACTCGTCACTCTGGAGCACGGACTTCAATACCGGCGTGTACCCGCCCTTGGCATAGTTCTTTTGCCCAGTTGGGCCAGTAAGCCAGAGCACCATCTTCCAGGCTTCATCCTGGTTTTTCCCGTTCTTGGCGAGGCAGTGACAGTCGGCTGGAGAACGAGTGGCAAGCTGCTTCGCTTTTGGATAGGCAGCAATATCCCAATCTGTGCCCATCGCCTTGTCTAGCCCGACCATGAAGTACGAGCCGGACGACATCATCGCGATCTTGCCAGTGTAAAACATCTGGCTGACGCCAATGGATGCCTGAGATGGAGTCGGAGCAACTTTCTCCTTCAGAATTAGATTGGCGTAGAACTGCCAGCCCTCACGGAAGGGAGGGTCGGTAATGGTAATCTTCGTCCCACTGCGGTCGGTGAAATCCCCGCCGTTTGCCCACGCCCAGGGGTTCCAGTAGACCCACCAGTTTGTCGGGCCCCAGCCGAAGATCTGAGATGGCCCAGAGCCGCTTGTCAGCTTGTGGGCGGTGTCGAGGAACGCCGTCCAGTCCCAGCCGTCAGTGCCCCATTTCGACGGCGGGTACTTCACACCAGCTTGATCGAACAGTTTCTTATTGTAGTAAATGACCGCGGGCGCAGTATCCCAGGGGATCGCGTACCACTTGCCGTTGAAGATGACTTTCTGCATATCAGGGCCAGAGTAATCGCTCTGGTTTACGTTGGATGTCTTCACGCGATCAGTCACGTCGGCAATCGCACCGCGACTGGCAAACGCCGGCAGGTTCTTCGTTTCGATGTCGATCACGTCAGGCGGAAGGTTGCCAGCCAGGTCGACCTGAAGCTTTCTGGTATCCGCATTGACGAAGTTGATCTTGATGTTCGGATTCTCTTTCTCGTAGGGCGCGATGATGTTTTCCTTCCAGAAGTCGATCTCCCGGTCGGAAAGGCCATTCCCGCCAAAGAGAGTGAGTGTCACTGAACCAGATGCCGCAGGGCTCGATTGTGCTGCTGGGATTGCAGTTGCCGTCGCCGCTTGCGAAGCCGTGTTCTTGGATGGCGCCGGAGTCGCTGCGCTGGCCGCCGTCGAACCTGACGTGGAAGCGTTCGTCGTCGGGGTGGCGGGGGCACTTCCACCGCAGGAAGCCGCTAACGGAATCATTGCCGCAGCAAGAGCACCGCGAATCCCGCGCGTCAAGAAGTCATGACGAGATATTCGCCAAACGGGCATTCGTTCTCCTCCCTTATCGGAACTTTCGATCATGCCTTGTTGCCAACAACTGACCAACTCGGGCGCACGCTGCTATCCCCCCTCCCTTTCCTTTTTGTGTCGAGTCGTCGAATCGGCCTTCGCTGTCAAGCCGACCAAGTGGCCTCGCTCGCGGGCTTCAGGATGATCCATGCCAGATTCGTCCGTTAGACGACGAACCAGATCGGTCTCGCTATTTCGGAGATGGGTGAGGACTGCTCCTTTGAGTGCCACAAGGTCGCCGCACGAATAAGCATCGAAGATGGCGCGGTGCTCGGCAAGTGTCGCGGTCGCGCGCTTGTCATTGGTTGGATAGAGACCACGCGCGATACTCATGTGGGCGTGTAATCCGTCAAAGATACGGAGAAGCCGTGCGTTATCAAGCGCGAGGATAGGAATGCGGTGAAATTCGGCGTCGTACTGGATAAAGGTAGGATAGTCCCGAAATCCCTCGCCGTCGGCAAGGGTCGCGGTCAAATCAATAATCTGACGGAGGCGATCGAGAGAGTCTGGCGGCAACCGCCCAGCAAGTAAGTCGGCGACACTCAGTTCGATAATGCGGCGGATCTGAAACACTTCCACAACGTCCTGTGGACGCACCTGGGTCACGTTTGTACCGCGGCGAGGATGAATCTCGACCATTCCCTCGTCGTGAAGGCGCGCAAGGGCTTGCCGAACCGGCGCGACACTGGTTCCGTAGATCGCAGCCAACCGGTGAACATCGAGGCGCGTCCCAGCGCACAGGGTCTGCGAGAAGATATCTTCCCGCAGCGCGTGATACACCCGGTCCGAGAGAAGACTGACGTCGATCTTCGGCACGATTTCCCCCTGTCGCCACTACCGATTGTTGCTGAGCAGGGCAGCGAACGACCACTGAGGGCCGCGTCTGAAATCAGACATAATAGATATCTGCACCTGCTGCAGAATAGCACAGGGGCGGGCCTTGGTCAACGCCTAGTTTTGAGAGGGGTGGGCGTCAGATTTTTGTGCAGGTGAGCGGGCCAGCGTAATCGGAGTAGAATGGGAGATGAAGGCGAGAGAGGAGAGACGAGATGGTGCGGTGGTCGGACGAACTGGAGACGCGGTGGCGGCAACTGAGCGAGGATGTCTTGGTGGGGATGAAGGAGTGGCGGCTGGCACATCCAAAGGCGACGCTGCGGGAGATCGAGGCAGCGATGGACGAACGCTTGGCGAAGGTGCGGGCGCGGATGCTCGAAGACGTCGCCCTGGCGAGTCGAGCGGCCGACCTGGCTGCGGTCGACGAGCGGGTGCGGTGTCCCCAGTGTGGACAGGAGATGGAAGCCCGCGGTCAGGAGGTGCGGACCCTGACGACGACCGGAGACCAAACGATCACGCTACGGCGCAGTTATGCCGTCTGCCCCTCGTGTGGCGAGGGGCTTTTCCCCAGTGGCGGCAAAAGCCGCATCGTCGGGCGCCATATAAGAGAATAGGGCGAGTCAGGCGGGCGAGGGGTTAAGGTCGGTGCGTGTCGGGAGGTGATTGCCCGTTTGGCCGGAGAAGGCGATGAAGCGACCGCGCCAGTTTGGGCCGTTACCGCACGTGCGGTATCGCCCGGAGTTGCAGTTCTGCCCGCACTTTGGCGCACCCCTTGCCGACAGCCATCCGGTCTGGGCCAAGCCGGTGCAGTTCCTGACCGGGGTCGAACACCTCACCAATCTCGGCTATCGCTGTGGCAATCCGGCCTGTCCTTTTCCCCGCACGGTCGACCGGTCGGCGCGAGCGTAAGCACGTCCGGTCAGGGGCTCCGGCTACGGTCTCGACGTCGTCGTCCGGATCGGCGCGTTGCGGTTCGGGGGGCATCAGACCCGGGAGGAGATTTGGCGCGCCTTGCGGGGGGACGACGGAGATCCCGGGGCGGTGCAGATCTCGGAGCGGCACGTCCAGAACTTACTCGAGGTGTATTTGGCGCTGCTGGGCGCGCGTGAGCGGGATCCGCGGGAGCGCTTGGCGCCGATCGTCACCGCGCATGGAGGGATCATCCTCTCGCTGGATGGGTTGCAGCCGGAGCAAGGAAACGAGCAACTCTGGGGCGTGCAGGAGGTGTTGAGTGGGACCGTGCTGGGCGCCGCCAATCTGCAGCAAGCCTCCGCGCCAGTCCTCGCCGCGCTCTTGCAGCCGATCAAGGCAACGGAGCAACCGGTCTTGGGAATAATCAGCGATGCCCAGGAGTCGGTTCGCCTGGCGGTGGCCGCCGTCTTTCCGGGAGTTCCGCACCAGATCTGCCAGGACCACGCCTTGCGGGAGGCCGCCGAGCCGCTCTGGGAAGCCGATCGGCATCTGCTGGTGGAGGCGAAGAAGGAACTGCGCGGCTTGCGGGAGGTCGAGGAGCGAATCCGGTCGGCGGAGCCGGTCGTGCCTGCAGCGGACGCGCCGGTCCCCGATCCGACGGATGCGGTGGTGCTGGACACCATTCTGGCGTTGCGCCAGACGGTGCGGGAGCGCGGGGTGCTGCCGTTGGACTTTGCCGGGCTGCGGGTGCTGGATTCCTTGGAAGCGCTGGGCGCGACCGTGGACCGCTGCTTGGAAAAAGACCTGCTATGTGTTGTTAAGGGCTTGTTCCTCGTTCTGATCGATGACACGAATGACGAAGGGACGTTGCTCTTTCAGGATCACATAGATGCGGTTGAGGAGACGGTGGGCGACCGCGGCCAGGGCTTGCTGATGACATTTGCCTTGAGCGATCTTGCGCGTGTAGACCGCCTGTAAATCGGGATTGTGTTGACGGGCGGGATGAGCCGCTAACCAGATCGCCCGCCGTAAGTAGGGCGAGCCGCGCTTCGAGAGCGTGGCGTGCTCGCCGTGGAACTGCCCACTTTGATGGAGCGAGGGATCGAGGCCGGCGAAGGCCACGAGTTTCTTGGGATCCGCGAAGCGGCGAATATCCCCGATCTCGGCGAGGATCGTCGCCGCCACCGTCGGGCCCATGCCTTTGATCGTCGTCAGATACGCCGCCGCGGGCACCTGGGCGAGGAGAGCCGCGATCCGCTCATCGAGTTCGGCGACCTGCTCCTCCAAGAAGGTCACGTGGGCCAACAGACAGTGAATCTCCACCCGCACGGCGTCGGTAAGGAAGGAAACCCCCAGCGATTGGGCAGCCACGGACTGAATCTGGCGGGCCTTTTTCTCCCCGAAGCGTCCCCGGCTCGTCCGTTCCAGCAAGGCGGTGAGTTCGGCGAGGTCGAACGCCGCGATCTCGTCGGCGGTGGCCGCCTGCTCCAAGAGGGCACGGGAACTCTTCAAGAAGACGTCACTGAAGAGGGGCTCGTACTCGGGGAACACGCGATCCAGGAGGCTGAGGGTCTTCCGTTTGAGGTCGGCGATCTGATCGATCAGCGAAAACCGAAAGCGGGTGAGTTCGCGGAGCTGGAGCATCGTCGGATCGGGAACGCGGGCAGCTCGCCCGCGACCGATCCGGACCAGATCCGCAATGATCCAGGAATCCCGCCGATCCGTCTTGGTCTTGCGCAGGAAGGATTGGCGGTACGCATCAGTTTGCAACGGGTTCAAGACGAGGGCGTCGACACTGGCGTCGCGCAGGAAGGAGGAGAGCGCCAACCAATAGTGACCGGTCGCCTCCAAAGCGCAGATGCAAGGCGAGGGCAATTCCTGCAAACGCTCCAGCAACGCCTTGGCTCCCTCCCGCGTGTTGGCAAAGCGCAAGGCTTTTCCGCACTGTTCGCCCGCGTCGTCGAGGATCACCGCCTCATGGTTCCGCTTCCCGATGTCGATCCCCACGAAGAACATGGGCTTTCCTTCCAGTTGCCCGCCCAATCCGACCGGGGATCCCCGGAACTCGACGAGCATATCCATAGCCTTGTGGGTGAGACGCGGCGTGCCCGCAACCTGCTGATCCATGGCCGCTCGTCAAGCCGAGGTGGCAGTCTTTTTTCCGAGGCTAAACCCCAGGGGGCGTCAACGCCACCCCCGGCTCGGTCGAACGAGAGTGTTCAGCCGCGCATCGGCTGGGAACATCACTATACAAACATCACTATACAAGGGGACTCGCGCCTGGCGCGGCTGCGGACTTTGATCGGACGGGCGACCCAGCGGTGCGGGGAGCGGGCGGCCGCATTGAAGCAGACGCACACGTGGCTTGTCGAGATCGCCCGGCGGCTGGAGCCGTCCCCGGATCCCCAGACGGGCGAGGTGCCGACCGGTGCCCAGGGGCGTCAGCACGTGGAGACGTATCTCGATGAGTGTGCCGCCGCCGTGGAGCAGGGTGCCGTTCCCGATTGGCTCCGCGAACCGGTCGCGTATCTGTGAAGGGTCTTGCGGCGCCTCGGGAAGGGCTTGTATCAGTGTTACGATGTGCCGGGCTTACCCCGGACGAACAACGCGCAGGAGCAGTTCTATCGGCAGATGAAGACGAGCGAGCGCCGGACGACGGGCCGTCGCCGGTCGGATACCTTTGTCGTGCGCGTGGGCGGGTTCGCGGCCTACGCCGTGGTCGCCGCCACGTTCACCGAGGCGACCTCGAACAGCCAACTGGCGGGTGTCGCAGCGACCGATTGGCGCCGCGAACGAGAGGTGCTGCGGGCCAACCAGGAGCGCCAAACGAAGATGCGCCGGTTTCGCCTCCATCGCGATGCCTATTTGGCCGACCTGGAAGCCCGCTGGGCGCAGCTCAACGAGACTGGACCTCCCTGATGTTTATTCTGCCGCCACTGTTTTTCCCCCTCGATGAGGAACTGAGCCTGCTGTCCGGTGGTCTCACCCCGTGCCTCGTCGAAGACCTGGGGCATTTGGGAACCTGGATGCCCTTCGCGGTGGCCGCGCGGATGCTGGGACGGTTCACCGGAGTCATCGCCAGTGAGGCGACCGCCCGCCGCTGGACGGAGGGAGCCGGGACGGCGCTGGTGGCCGACCAACGGCCGAGGTGGAGCGGCTGGTCGGGGGTCCCCCGATGCCCCGACGCTGCTGCCGCCCGGCCCGCCGTTGCAGCAAGTCAGCGTCGACGGCGCAATGGTTCCGTTGGTGGGTGGGGAGTGGACCGAAGTGAAGACGGTGGCGATTGGGACCGTCGGCGAGCGGGTCTGGGAGCAGGACCACTTCGCCGTCCCCACCCGCGACCTTTCCGATGTCTCCCGTTGGGCCGATCACCATACCTTCTCGCACCTGGCGAGCCTCGAAACCCACCGCCGGGGGATGGCGGGCACGGTGTTGGGGATTGTCGATGGGGTGGAGTGGCAGCAACGCTTCCTGGATGATCATCGTCCCGAGGCGGTGCGGATTCTGGATTGGGGGCATGGGAGCGAGCACCGGGCACACGCGGGGCAGGCGCTCTTCGGAACCGGAACGGCGGCGTTGAGTGGTTGCTTAGACGTCTGGCTGTCCGAGTTGCGGCATGGGGACCCCGAACGGGTGCTTGACGAACTGCGGACACAGATCGCGCCGTCCGGGGTGGCCGACGACGCGCGGGAGGAGGCGCGCGGGCCCCTTGCCTACCTATCGGGAAGCGCGGCGGGAGCAGATTCGGTCCGCGGAGTGTGAGGCGGCCGGTTACCCGATTTGGAGCGGCCTGGTCGAGAGTGCCACCAAGCTGGTGGTGGAAGCGCGACTGAAGGGCGCGGGGAGGCATTGGGCGCCGGACCATGTCAACCCCCTGGTCGCCTTGCGCGCGATCGCCTGCAGCAACCGGTGGGACGAGACCTGGCCGGGCATCCATACGGGTCTTCGGCGGGTGGCCCGTGACCGGCCGTGCCAATGGCGAGCCGAGCGCCATGCCGCTGAGGCCCGGCGGAAGCGGGACGCCGCGAGCGTGGCGGTTCCGCCACCGACGCGGGAGCTCCCGTCGGGGTCAGCAGGCAAGCGGGTGCCGGGCACCGGGGAACTCACCGCGCCAGGCGTTCGACGGCCCGCTCCAGACCATCCCTGGCGCCAACCACTCCGGCCCGGAAAGCAGCACAGCTATGCCCCCTCGGTTGTTCGGGCACAAGCCTGACGCCCATCCTTTTGAGAGACGCGGTTGCAAACCGTGTGGCCGACCTGATGCAAACGGCGATGCTGGTGGGTCGCGTGCTTTGTTGGGGGCAATCGCGTTGTGACGACATCCAGCACGGCATGGGCCGGCCCGGGTTAGGTTTCGAGGGCATCGAGCCAACTTGCGAGGCGGTGGTCGTCGCCGACGGCGATCTGGAGCGATTGCCCGGCGATTTCCAGTGGGCCCATTCCCGGAGATGAATCAGGAGCATCGAATTTAGGCGCCAGGGCTGCTGGCTCGGGACGAGTAACGTATTATGGTCATCTCTCGTGAGGAGGGATCAGTCACGCGTCCGACCGCGAAGCGTGACCGGTGGGTGGTCTGCGAGGAGAACCGTGAGGCGGTCGTTGCTAGGTTGCGACGAGGTGATCCTCCCGGCCGCCCGCACGTTTCTCGACGACTTCGCCGAGTTTCTCCACGGCCACCGGATCTTGGACCAATTCGGTGGTTTCCCCGACCCGCGAGCCCGGGGGCGTATCCTGGCCCTTGTCTTCGACGGGACCCTCCTCTCCCTTCCTCTCTTCCGCTTCCACCTGGCCGAGATCGCGGGGGTGCTCGTCCGCTCTCCGTTTATCCGGTGTCTGGTGGGGTTCACTGTCCGCCGATTGCCCAGGGGTTTGACCCGAGCACCGGTCCGCATCCCTTCACCGCCGAGGCGCTGGGCGACTTTTGCGTGGCGGTTTCTCCGGAGACCTTGCTCGCGCAGCAACTCGCCTTCCGGGGCCACCTCCAGCGGCGGTCTCCCCCGGTGTTTCGGCACGGCGTCTCCGCGATGGATTGCATGACCGTCGCCGCTCCGCCGGGACGTTTAGGTCTGCCGGCTGCCCGCTTCGTGAGATGCCTCCTCTCGGTCCCTCTCGGCTCCGTCGCCGTGCCAATCTTGTGGAGCTCTGCTCCCGAAACAGGCGAAGGAACCGACGACATCTCTTTCGGACGGCAGTTAGTAGCGCGCGCTCGGGAGGTCCTGACCCCCAGGATTTGGCCCTCTTGTTGATCGATCGGGGCTTCCGCGATGGCGCCTGGCTCACCGGGCAAGCCGGTTTGGGGACCGACCTCATCATCGGCCGCAAGGAGGATAGGCCCGCCGATGCCGACCTGGTTGGCCTGAGCCGCCTGCCCCCCCACCGTTTGAAAAGACGTGCCCCCACTCAAAACCATCGGGATCCGTCTTCCCGTCGTCGGGTCGCCCGCTTCCTGTAGATCGAAGGGTGGGATGCTTGCACGATTCCATTGACCGGTCTAGTGGTCCGGGATTGCTCTCCCAGCGGCGAAATCGTCGACCAAGCCGACGTCAGCCCTCGTGCCGTTCCGAACGGGGCCAACTTTGATCGTGAACAACGCCGACGGTGGGACGCCGAAGTATGTTCCATGGCTCTGGCCCGCTGTTGGAACGTCAACAATCAGCCGCCCCTGCGCCGAGGTCGCCCAAGCGCTGGTCCATTTCGCGCTTGTTGCCGACCTCTTGCTGAGCCTGTTCCGCTGGCAGACCCGAGCCAAGGGCCCGCTCGCCTCTTTACCCCACGCCATTGTTCCGGAAGTCGAGCTGGCGGTTGACGTGGGTCACGCCTATGCCCTCCTCACTGGCGGTGAGGTCGTCGCTATCCTCCTCGACCACGCCGATGCTTGGCACCACAACCGCTCCCGCATCCTTGCCGCCCTTCGCCTCAACGAACGTCGTCTCGATACCAGCTAAAATCGATGCTCCTGACGTTCATCCATTGGCGCTATCCATCGCGCTTCAGCGTTGCTACAATCGCCACTGGGGTTCCGAAATGGACTTGACGAGTTGTGGTTTGATCAGCGAGGAACGCGGGCCTGGGGCCGGATGGTCTCCTCGGGGGAGCGAACATGGAAAATCAGTCCGTCTCGCGTGATGGGGCGTACGATGCCGTCGGTCTGCGCGATCTCTATGCACAGACTGTTCGGGTAGCTATCGACGCCGTTCCGGTCCTGTCTATCGGTTTGCTCGCCGTTTCGGCAATCGGGTTCAATCGGGTGGACGAGGAATTGTTCGCGGTTGTCGTGGCGTTAGTGGGAGTTGCCGGGTGTGCCACTTGGAGCTATCGGTACGGAGCAACATTCGCAGCTGTTTGTCTCGTTGTCGGATTGACTGCCGTCTTTGGCCTCGCCGTCTGCATTCTCCGCTCTGATCTCGTGTCACCCTGGTTCTCCATCGTAGTCCTCATCACCTGCGCACTGTTCGGCTGGCGCTGGGGCGCGGTACATACTGTGCTTGCGTTCGGGCTGCTGCTAATCGCGGCCGGACACGGAATGCCAACGCTGTCTGTTGAGCTTGCCACGAATGCCATTCTCCTCGGTTCAGTCGCTCTCTTCATCTCTTGGTTGATCTCGCGGCCAACCCGAACAGCTCTCGCGTGGGCATCGAGTAGCTATCTTCAGGAGCTGGCGCTTGTCCAAGAGGCGCGAGAACGCCAGGCAGAGTTGGCGAGATTGAGCAAGAACCTCGGTGAGTCCAACTATCTTCTGGAACAGCTCAATCTCGAACTGGACCAAGCACGCCGCGCGGCACATCAGGCCCGACAATTAAAGGAGCAGTTCGCGGCAGCCGTCAGCCACGAGTTGCGCACTCCTCTCAACCTGATCATCGGGTTCTGCGAGATGATGGTCTTGTCGCCAGTCAAGGCGTATGGAAAATCCCTGCCACCGAACTACCGCAATGATCTCGAGGCGATTTACCGCAACGCGGTCCACATCTCGACGCTTGTCGACGATATCCTTGATTTGAGTCAGATTGATGCCGATCGGATGGCACTTCGTCGCGAGTGGGTATCCTTGGGCGATGTCATCATGCAGGCCACGGGTCCAGTATCTTCGCTCTTTCGGAATCGTGGGCTGATGCTGGAAGTCCAGATGGACAACGATCTGCCCCTGGTATTCGTGGATGCCACGCGCATTCGCCAGATCCTGATCAACCTGCTCGCGAATGCGGCTCGCTTCACCGACCAAGGGGGAGTGACGATCAGAGTTCGTCGGGATGAGGCGGGTGTCGTGGTATTGGTCGCAGACACGGGACCAGGTATTCCTCCCGAGGAACTACCTTACATATTCGACGAGTTCCGGCAGGTGAGTAGTGTCTCCCCGCGATCCGGTGGGAGCGGTCTCGGCCTGGCCGTGAGCAAACGCTTCGCCGAGATGCACGGTGGCTCTATCTCTGTCGAGAGCGAGATCGGGCGTGGTACAACCTTCGCGCTTCACCTCCCGGTGGATAGCTCGACAATCAGACCTGGTGCTGTGCCGTCGTGGGACGATCGTCTTGGCCGACGCGTACGAGGGAAGGCTGAACGTCTGGTCTTGGTCGTCGACGAATCCAAAGAGTTGGAGCGGGTGGTCGCCCGTTATCTGGACGATTACCACGTCGTGACTCTCGCGGACCTGCATCGGCACGACGATGGCACTATCGCTGACGTGTTGCAGGCAGTCGTCGTCGGGTCCGAGGGGGATCGAGAGTTTTGGCGTAAGCTATCCGCCGAATCGCCGCGACTTTGGCGCCTTCCGGTGTTTTCGTGTTCGCTGCAGACTGGGCAACGGGCGATTGCTCATCTCGGAGTCACTGATTACCTTGTCAAGCCAATAACCCGCGATCACCTACGGATGACCCTACGACGACACGGCTGTGCACCGAAGAAGCCGACCAAGGTCTTAATTGTCGACGATGATCCCGAAATTCTCCTGCTCCTCACGCGAATGGTCAAGTCGATCAGTCGCCAATATCAAGTTATAACAGCTGCCGACGGTAGCGAGGCGCTCGCGCTCATGCGCCAGAATCAGCCTGACTGTGTCTTACTGGACTTGCGTTTACCCGGAGTGGATGGTTACCAAGTTATCGAGATGATGCGTCAGGATCCTCAACTCTGCGCTATTCCGATTTTCGTTATGACGGCGGCGGGCATTCACCGCGAAAGCATCTTGGTCGACGAACTCAACATCAAACGCGAAGGGGGCTTGACCGTCGCGGAAGCGATGCGGTTGCTCAAGGTCGGTCTCGACTCCCTCGCGACACCGGTGACCAGCGCTCCAGCGCCGACAGCAGTGCCTGCCGCGTGACAGGTTTGGCAAGGAAGTCGGCGGCTCCGAGCGTATAGGCAAGTGCACGCTCGGCTAGGACGGAGCAGATGATCACCGGCGTCTCTTCCTGTCTCAGGGCGGATTGGAGGCTCGCGAGGATGTCCCAGCCATCCTGTGATGGCATCACCACGTCCAGAATGATAATGTCGGGGTGCACCGCCTCGGCAAGCTGAAGGGCGGTTGCCCCGGTTGTCGCCTGAAGGAGCTGGTACGGTTCACCCCGCAGGAATCGTCGGAAAAGTTCGACGACATCCGGGTTGTCGTCGATCACCAGAACCGTCGTTTGCCGCAGGGGCGGAAGGAGAATCGAGATTTGGGCAGCCTCCGAACCCCGGCTGACCAACTCTACTGCTCCCCCATGACTTTCCAGCAAACGTCGCCCCATCTCCCACAGATCGGTTATCCCTTTCCCTGTCTTCACGCCCGCGGAGGTTCGGGTGCGTGGATCGCGCGAGGACTCCAGCACCACCGACAAGGAAATTCCCGTCGGTCGATTCGCCGCATCAATTCTAATCGTTCCGGACCTCTTCATTTCGATGGCGTAGGTCAGGAAATGGAGGAGCAGCTGGCGGAGGGTGATAGGATCGATTGCCACCGGCGACAGCGTATCCGGGACGTTGAGGTCGAAAAAGACCTGGTGACCGCCCCCTAGCTTCTGCAGGGTGCGAATCGCCCCCGCAAGGATCTCGAGAAGGTCCGCGTTGGTGCATTCCGCGAGGGCGACTTCATGGGCTGCTAACTCGAGATCAATCTCTACCCTCGGATCGGGGACACGATCTTGGGCCGCAGGGGGAGCGTTTCGCTGCCGTCGTGACAGGTGCAGAGCGAAATGAGTAGCAAGAGCGTCAATTGCCTTTTGATGGTC
>JAJPIK010000014.1 GCA_021324795.1 Chloroflexota bacterium | reverse complement strand
TTGGATTTCCTGGACGAGGGGCCTTTAGGAGAGCGTGTGCCGGAGTCGCTCCTGCGTCGGGTTATCCGAGCGGTCCGAATCGCGATCGGCGACGTGCCGATGCCCGGCGAGTGACCAGAGGATCACTTTGGCATTGACAGCCACACCGGCGATGCCCAGGCCATCTCTCGGTTGACCTGCCGAACTCGGAGATAGTACCAGACCAGGCGCTCATTTCGGCCGGGTGGTTCCTGCCAGATGGCGTCCAGTTCGTCGCGGTCGGTCCATGATAAAGAACCAGCGGCCCTGCGAGCCGGCGACGATCGGCCCGTCCGGCTCGAGCCAGACACGGCCAAATTCAGAAGCGTTACCGTGGTTACTGGGGATCACGTTTTCTCCGGGTTTGAACGAATTGCCAGCCGAAGCGCCCTTTGATACAGAGGTGGCCGCGAGTAACGTCGTGGTCAAGCGGCGAGGTGACTTTGACGATCCGATTGTCCTGGACGTGGAGCTGGAGGGTACAGCCAACGCCGCAGTAGGGGCAGATCGTCTCGGTCTGGGTCTGCTTCGCTTCGTCCCAAGTGCCGGCCTGGCGCAGCTCATATTCACTCCGGGGCAGCAAAGCGCCGGTCGGGCAGACGCCGATGCAGTTGCCACAGTAGACGCACGCCGACTCCGGGAGCGGTGCGGCGAACTCGGTGGAGATCCGCGCGTCAAAGCCGCGTCCGGCGACCCCGATCGCGAAAGTGTTCTGGGCGTCGGCTCCACAGGCCTCGACGCACTTGTAACAAAGAATGCACTTCGCGTAGTCACGCACGTATAGCTCATTGTCCAGCTTGACCGGCTGGGCAACCCGCGCGGCGAAGCCGTTGTCGACGGGCTGATGGTGGCCGGCGTGCAGGTGATCGCGCTGACCGTCGAGACTGGGCGGCGCCGGCGGACCGAACCGCTCCGGCTGCGCGCCGTAGCGCTCCAGGTAGCCCTGGACCCGAGCGGGGGCGGCCGAGAGATCGACCGAGGAGGCGAGAAATTCGAGAACGAGCCGGCGACTCAGCCGCACTCGTTCGCTGTCGGTCTTGACCACCATGTTCGGCTCGGCTTTACGCGAGCAGGCCGGCACGAGAACGCGCGATCCCTCGAGCTCGACGACGCATACCCGGCAGACGTTCACTGGCGTCAGCGTCTCTAAATAGCAGAGAGTTGGGACGTTGATCCCCAGCGCCTGACATGCCTGGAGAACCGTTGCTCCTTCCGGGACGCTGACCGACTGTCCATCGATTGTCAGGTCGACGGTACGTTCCGCTTGTAACGAGCGAGTCGAGGACATGTTGCCTCCCCCTGAAATTGGTAACCAGGCTCCTGATCACTGGCTACTGATCACTGGTCACTCCACTCCGTTGAATAGGCCCAGCTTCCGAATCGCCGATACGACCGCGGAAGATGCCGTCTGGCCGGGTCCGCAGATCGAGGCGTCGCCCATCACCTGGGCGATCTCGCGCAGCCGCTCAAGCTCGGCCGAGCGGGAATCCAGCGGCAGGTTGGCGGCTAATCGGCGTACTGCCTCCTCCTGGCGTTGGGTTCCGACCCGACAGGGGACACATTGGCCACAGGATTCATCTCGGAAGAAAGCGGCAATCCGCAGGATTATATCAGTCAGATTGACTTGATCGTCAAACGCCATCACCACGCCGGAACCGAGGGACGCTCCGATGGCGCGCACGCCTTCGAAGGTCAGCGGCACGTCGAATTCCTCTGGCGTGACGAAGCTCCCGGCGGCGCCGCCCAATAGGACCGTATACAAAGCTCTACCCTCGCGGGGCCCGCCCGCCAGATTCAGAACCTCGCGCAAGGTGGCGCCGAAGGGCACTTCGTACACGCCTGGCCGGGTGACACACCCGGACACGCAGAACAGCTTGGTCCCGGTCGAGCGCTCGGTGCCGATCCGGGCGTAGGCGAGACCGCCGTCCCGCATGATCTCCAGGACGTTCGCGAGCGTCTCGACGTTGTCGACGACGGTTGGCTTGCCGAAGAGGCCAGCCTGGGTCGGAAACGGCGGCTTGTTCCTCGGCTCGCCCCGGAAGCCTTCGATTGAATTGAAAAGCGCTGTCTCCTCGCCGCAGATGTAGGCGCCAGCGCCAGAGCGGATCTCGATGTCGAAGCGAACGCCTTTTCCGAGGATATCGTCGCCGAGGAAACCCCGGTGTCGGGCCTGGTTGACCGCGTTCACCAATCGCGTCCGAGCGAGGGGGTACTCGCCGCGGATGTAGAGATAGCCGCGCTCGCAACCGGTCGCGAAACCGGCGATGGTCATCGCTTCGACGATAGCAAACGGATCCTCCTCTAGCAGCACCCGATCCTTGAAGGTGCCGGGCTCGGACTCGTCCGCGTTGCAGACCAGATAGTGGGGGCGGTTCGGTGCTCGCGCCACGTCCTGCCATTTCCGACCGGTAGGGAACGCCGCGCCACCCCGTCCCAGCAAGCGCGAGTCGAGGACCTCCCGGATAATTCCCTCGGGGCCGAGTTGGATCGACGCCCGTAGTGCCGAGTAGCCGCCATGCGCCCGGTAATCGTCAAGACTTTCCGGATCGACCCGCCCGACGTGCCGGAGCAGGCGCAGCCGCGCAAAGTCGGCCCCCTGCGTCTGCGGTGCAGCAGGGGAGCCCTCACCCCCTACCACTCTCCGGCTACCAGCGAGAGAGGAGTAGGAGGTGAGGGGGTGAGAGGCCTCCAACGCGGCGACAACCGCACCAACGTCGGCCGGGGCGAGCGTTGCCTCGACTTGGGGCTCCCCGGCCCGCTGGATGAATACCGCTGGAGCGCGCTCGCACTGACCAAGACACGGACTCGCTAGCCAGATCGCCTGACCGTCGAGCGCCGGCTCCCCGGCCGGGCCAAGGTGCTGGGCGAGCGCTTGGCACAACTCCACACCACCGTTCAGCCGGCAGGCGAGGTCGTCGCAGACGTGAGCTACACGAGGCGGGCGGGGCTCAGTCGAAAGCAGGGCGTAGAAGCTGGCGACCCCGTAGGCGTCGGCCGGAGCAAGGCTCAGCTGCTGGCAGACGTAGTTCAGTCCGCCGTGGCTCACGTAGCCGACCTGGCCCTGCAGGGCACGCAGCGCGGGTAAGAGGAGATGCCGCCGCTCTCGGGCTTCCCGCCCACCCCGCCGGATTCGGCCATCGGGCGCGCTTCCCGATTCCAGCGGGCCTCGGCCCGGCGTCTCCTGGGCGAGGACGGCATCTACTGCGGCTCGCTCCAAAGGTGTCGGAAAGGCGCCGGGAATGAAGTGAATGTCCACCTAGTCCTCCCGCGCGGCGACCTGGGTCGCCGCGCGCTGTGCCGCGTTCGGCCCGGTCGGGGCCACCAGCTTTTCGATGCGGATCGCGCTCGCCTTGAACTCGGCAGTCCCGGATTTGGGATCGGTCGCATCGATCGTCAGGAGATTGGTCGCGACGTCGTCTTGGAAATGCAAAGTCATGAAGGCGAGACCCGGGCGCAGGTTTTCGTCGTAGCGCACCGGTACCTCGACCGCGCCGCGCCGCGAGACCACGCGTACCCGTTCCCCGTTGGCAATCCCGAGCCGCTGCCCATCCTCGGGATGAATGTCGAGGGTTTCGCCGCGCCGGAGTGGTGAGGGATAGCGGCCGGACTGGACGCCGGTGTTGAAGGAATCCAATCGGCGGCCGGTCGTGAGGCGAATCGGAAACTCGTCGCTGAGCCGATCGACCGGTGGCTCGTAGGCGACCGCGTGGAATGGCGCGGGCGGGCCCTCGATCGGCTCTTGCCAGAGGCGTCCGTGTAGGAACGGCGTGCCGGGATGATTCTCGTCCGGGCAGGGCCACTGGAGACCATTCAACTCCTCCAGGCGGCGATAGCTCATCCCGCGATGCCAGGGAGACAGGCTGCGCAGCTCGTCCCAGGCTTGCTCGGCGGTTGGCTTGCCCCAATCGTGACCCAGGCGGCGCGCCAGTTCGGCGAGAATCTCGATGTCGTCGCGGGCGCCGGGCGGAGGATCGAGCGCTTTGCGCACGCGCTGCACCCGACGTTCCGAGCTTGTCACTGTCCCCTCCGACTCGCACCAGGTAGCCGCCGCCGGGAGGACCACATTGGCGAGCTCGGCCGTCTTGGTCAGGAAGATATCCTGGACCACCAGATGCTCCAGCCCGGCGAGGCAACGCATTGCCTTCTGAGTGTCGGCTTCCGACTGGGCCGGGTTCTCGCCAATCACGTAGAGCGCAGTCAGCTCACCCCGCTCCATGGCCTCGAACATCTCGCTCAGGTGCCAGCCGCGCTTCGGCGGAATCTTCACTCCGTAGACCCGCTCGAACGGCGCGCGTGTCGCGGCGTCCTCGACGTCTTGTCCCCCCGGCAGCCGGTTCGGAAGGGCGCCCATGTCACCGCCGCCCTGGACGTTGTTTTGGCCACGGAGGGGATTGAGCCCGGACCCGTAGCGCCCCACGTGACCGGTCAGTAGCGCCAGGTTGATCAGGGCAAGGACGTTGTCGACGGCGTTATGATGCTCGGTGATGCCGAGCGTCCAGCACAGCTCGGCACGGTCCGCGCGCGCATAGGTGTAGGCCAGTTCGCGGATCGCCTCTCGCGGCACGCCGGTCTCGTGCTCGGCGTATTCGAGGGTAAATCTTTGGACGTGCTCGCGGTAGGCGGCGAAGCCAGTCGTGGCGTGCTCGATGAACGTCCGGTTTTCCAGCCCGGCGGCGATGATCTCGCGCCCGATCGCGTTCGCCAGGACGATGTCCGTTCCGACGTCGAGCCCTAACCAGAGGTCGGCCCACTGCGCCGAGCTCGTCCGCCGAGGATCGACCGCGTAGAGTCTTGCCCCGTTATGGATCCCTTTGAGCACGTGGTGGAAGAAGATCGGATGCGTTTCGCGGGCGTTCGACCCCCATAAGATGATGACGTCGGTCTCCTCCAGCTCGCGATACGAGCTAGTGCCACCGCCCGCGCCGAAAACTGTCGTCAGACCGACGACACTCGGCGCGTGTCAGGTGCGGTTGCAGGAGTCGACGTTGTTGCAGCCGATAACCTGGCGCGCGAACTTTTGCGCTAGATAGTTAACCTCGTTCGTTGCCTTGGAGCAGGAGAACAAGCCGAAGGTCCTGGGCCCATGTCGTGCCACGGCGGCGCGAAATCCGCTCGCTGCCTGATCAAGCGCCTCCTCCCAACCGACCGGCGTCAGTTCACCGTTCCGCCGCACTAAAGGTTGCTGGAGCCTGACGTATGGTTCACCCATGTCTGCCTCCTCCTTCATTCCCTGCCTTGGCCGGTAGCAGTCAACGGTCTCCACGAACGCGCCTCAATCGTGGGTATCCGTCACAATTGTTCCACACCGAGCGTTTCCCGCAGGTAACGCCGGTTGATCGCGAGCTTCTCGGCAGGGCTGCCTTCGCCTTCATTTGTTCGGGGCGGATCCAAATCGAGGGTAATCCACGACTGATAATTTCGCTCGCGCAGCAGCTTCCAAATGGCCGGAAAGTCGACCCCGCCGGTACCAAGGTCCTTATAGAGGATAGCCTGCTGATGCTGTTCCCGAGTTGGCGTCGGACCGGTGTAGCCGCGGTACTCCGCGCGCGTATCCTTCCAATGGAGCGCCGGAATTCGGTCGTAATAGGTCGCGATCGTCGCGACCGGGTCACCACCACCGAGGTTGATTTGCCCAGTATCGACGATCAGACCAACGTAGCGGGGATCGGTGAGTTCCATCAGGCGAGCGATCTCGTGCGGTCGCTCGACCGGCCCCCAAATGTGCGGGTGAGGTGCGATCAAGATACCCAGATCCGCGGTTCGTTTGCCGATCTCTTCGACCGTCGTGGCGATTGCCTTCAGGTCTTCATCGCTCGGGCCACCGGGCGGCCGTGAGCCCATGTTGATCTTAAAATGACGGCACCCGAAGACAGTGAGGAAATCGCGGGCGAAGGCAACGTGATCGTCGATGGTTTGCTGACGGTGACGTGGGTCGATGAACTGCATGGACTGGCCGGCCCCGCCATTCGAGCAGGTGATCAACGCGATTTCCCGCTCGTCGAGCAGATCTTTCAGGGCCCGCGGCTCACGCAAAAAGGGCCCGAGCCAGTTTCGGTAGGGCTCGATGCCCGGAAAGCCAAACTCCGCGAGGAGATCAAGATGGCTAACTTCGAGGTCACCGAAGATTGCATTGCCGACCGCGAAGTGAATGCCCGAGGTTGTTTGATTCATATTCGGATGTCTCCCGATCTTGCACTTGCGTAGATAATTCTACCTCGAAAAAAGGAAGGACGATGTTGCTCTCCTGTATCACACCGCATGAAGGTCCAGCTCCAGAGCGACGGGATACGCCAAGAGCTCGGGCAAGAGTTCCGTCTTCAACCGTGCTGGGATTCACCACTCTGGAGCTTTGGCTTCTTCAACAGATCATCCGAGATTTCGTTCAATAGTATACCGACACCACTACTCGCTGATCTTAAGCTCCTGGGTATAATCCACTCCAAGGACTGGGAGGAGATTGTGATGGACTGCTTTCTCTCGCGACGAGCCTTCTTACGACTTGCTGGATTGGTGATGATTTCAACTTCGACCGTGCTCGCCGCGGCCTGCTCGAGCCCGCCCGCTGCACCAACCGCGGCGCTGGCGCCAACGACCGTTCCTGCCAAGCCAACGGTGCAACCGACGCCGCCGCCACAAGCCGCCGCGTCGTCTACTGCTGCTTCGGCGCCGGCGCCAGCCGCGACTGGGGCGCCGACCACGTCCGCAGTTGGCGGTTTGGATCCGCAGCTCAAGGCGATCCAAGCCGCCGCCAAGCCGTACAATGGTGCCACGTTGAATGTCATCAGCTTCAACTTCCCCTACAACGACGCGATCAAAGCGCAGCTCGACGACTTTAAGAGCCTGACCGGCATCACCGTCAAGCTCGACGTATTCTCGGAAGCGGACATGGTCAAGAAAGTCGCGGTTGAGCTTGCTGCGGGCACCGGGGCCTATGATGTTGCGTATGCCGACGGTGGCTTGATTCCCCAATATGCTCAAGCAAAATGGATCGAGCCACTCGAGCCGTATCTCAATAACCCCAAGCTCACCGACAAGGATGCGCTGGACGTGGCAGATTTCCTCCAAGCGCCTTGGGAGAGTGGCCAGTGGAACAAGCAGCAATACGGCCTCCCTACCTTTGTTGGCACCCAGCTCTTCTACTATCGGAAAGATATCCTTCAGAAAAATGGACTCAACCCGCCGGACACGTTCGACGATCTCATGGCGGCCGCTAAGAAGATCAACAGTAAAGACCTGAGCGCTTTCGCCATCCGCGATAACCGCGATCAAGCCGGCGCCTCCTGGCCCTTCCCGATCTTTTACCTCGGCTACGGGGCCCAGTGGTTCAAGAGCTTCCCCACCGATATGCATCCCACGCTAGATAGTCCCGAGGGGATCAAAGCCTGTGCCTACTGGGCAGATCTGTTGAGCCATTACGGCATTCCCAACGAAGCTACCGCTACGTTTGACGACGTCATTCTGGCCTTCACTCAAGGTAAAGCGGCGATGGCAATCGAAGGAGCCCCTCTTGCTGCGCAATTCCTCAACCCGGCCAAGTCGAAGTTTGCCGACCAAACCGGTCTTAAGCTCGTCCCCAAGGGGCCGGCCGGCCGATTTCCGCCGTTTTCTGGACACAATTGGTCTCTACCGGTCAGCTCAAAACAGAAGGAAGCGGGCTGGCTGTTCATGCAATGGGCGGTGAGTCGCTCGGTCTTTTTGAAAGGTTCCGCGAAGGCTGGCAATGTCGCGGTCACTCGCCAGTCAGTATGGAAGGATCCGTCCTTCGTGAAAGCCTTCACCTATGGCGGCCAGAACCTGTTGGATGCATTCAATCAATCGATCGCGCAAGCAAATGCTCAATATCGCCCGACGATTCCCGAGTGGCCTCAGCTCGGCGATAACCTCGCCGTCGCACTCAACGAGGCGGTTACCGGCCAGAAGACTCCAGACCAGGCGATGCACGACCTTGAAAAGGACATGACCGCACTCTTCCAAAAAGCCGGTTATTACAAAAGCTAGTAAGCCGAGGTTCGGTCCTGAATGAGGAGCGCGACTGTTCTCTCCGCGAATCAGCAGGCACGCTCCTCCCGTCGCCTCAGACGGGAGGAGCGTGCCACGTATTTCTGGTTTCTGATTCCTTCCTTAGTCGTGTTGGGGACGCTGTCGATCATTCCTTTGTGCACGACGATTTACCTGAGCCTGCAGAATCTCAATCTAACGCAGCCTTTCCTCTCGGGCTTCGCTGGACTAGCGAACTTTCAGCGCATGGCCGCCGATCCGGTCTTTTGGAACTCAATCGTGGTCGCGGTCATTTTCATTCTAGTACCGGTTGGCGCGCAAATGCTGCTTGGCCTGGCATTGGCTCTTTTGCTTTATAATAAGCAGCCGATTGTTCGGATCAGCCGATCACTCTTTATCGCCCCCATGGTTATTCCCCCGGTGATTGCCGGCCTCATCTGGAAGATTCTCTTCATCCCTAACCTGGGCGGATTGAATTTCTTTCTGGGCCTTATCGGCATTGCTGGTCCCAACTGGCTCGAAACGCCTTTCTGGGCAATCGTATCAATCTGCATGGTGGCAATCTGGGAGAACACTCCTTTCGTCATGCTCTTGGTACTCGCGGCCCTCGAGTCAATGCCGGAGGAGCCATTCGAAGCCGCACGGGTAGACGGGGCAAGTTCCACCCAAACATTCCAATTCATCACCTTTCCCCAATTAGTGCCGGTGCTCCTGGTTGCCTTGCTGTTCCGCATCATCGACGCACTCGGTATCTTTCCGGTCATCTTCATTCTGACCGGTGGAGGCCCAGGTCGCGCTACCGAACCCTTGAACTATTATGCCTATACGACCGGCTTCACCTACCTCGACATCGGCTATGCCTCCGCTTTGGCGCTAGCCTTGTTCGTCTTGATTGCTGGAATCAGTGTGGCATTTCTCCGGTTCAAACTTCGGGCCGTCGAGGTGGAATGAGAGAACCATGATCAAAAGACGATTCTGGGTTGATTTTGTGCTTTCCGGGGCTACGCTGATCTGGCTCATTCTGGCCTTAGCTCCGCTCCTCTGGCTCCTTTCGCTTTCGCTCAAGACCCAGCTCCAGGCTTTCGCGACGCCGCCGCTGCTCATCTTCAAGCCCACCTTCGTGAACTACGTCGATCTCTTGCAGAATACCGACTTCGCGCGGTACTTCGGAAATAGCATTGTCGTTGCGCTTGGCTCGGTCTCACTTTCCTTGCTCCTCGGGGTACCCGCCGCGTATGCCTTTTCTCGCCAGGGCTTTCGCGGTAAAAACGCCACGCTCGTCTGGATTCTCGTCGTGCGGATGACTCCGGCGATGACCTACGTCATCCCGTTCTTTATGATCTACAAGACAGTGGGACTGCTCGACACCTGGGCAAGCCTGATTATTCTCTATACCTTGTTCACCTTGGCGCTCGTCATCTGGACGATGCAGGCATTTTTCGACGAAGTGCCGCGCTCGCTTGAAGAGGCGGCGCGGGTCGATGGCGCCACGGTCGGGCAGTCATTTGTCCATATCGTCTTACCAGTCTCCGGTCCGGGGATCGCGGCGACCGCGGTTCTCTGTTTCCTCTTCTCCTGGAACGAGTTCCTGTTCGCGCTTGTCATGACTCGCAACGCGGCGCGTACCGCGCCGTTAGCGATTGTGAACTTCATGGCCTACGAAGGGGCCGAATGGGGGCGTATTGCCGCTGGTTCAGTCCTGGTCCTTCTACCGGTGTTGATATTCGGTTTTGTGACGCGGAAGTACCTCGTGCAGGGGCTGCTCGGCGGAGCCATAAAGGGGTAGAGAAGGGGACCAGTAGTCCGCTTTGTGCAAAGCCAAGTCTCGGATCGGACAGGTGGATATGCCGCGCACGCAGGAGGAGCCACCGGAGAATCTCCAGCGGCCCGCATTATATCGCAGATCAGTCCGGCGGCAGCCGCACCTGAAGACCGGTCAGGTCTTCGAAGAGTTTCAGAACCGCCGACGAGTCTTCGTGGGATAGACCACGCCGCTGGGCCTCCGAATAACGTTCCCGCGCCGCGGCAGCCAGCGGCACTGGCAAGCGCAGAGTATTCGCAAAATTGGTTGCCAGTCCAAGATCTTTGTGCGCGAGCTCGACTTTGAATCCTGGGGTCGTGTTTCCTTGGAACAATGAGGCTTGCAGAGTGCCGAGGAGATGACCGTTGCGAGCGGCAGTCTGGCAGAGAACCTCGAGCATCTTCGGTAAAGTGAGGCCGGCCGTCAGTCCAAGAAACAGCGCTTCCCCAGTCGCCACTACCGTGGTAATGCTGAGCATATTATTGACTAATTTCATGGCCGACCCCATCCCGGCCTCTCCACAGTAAACAACCGGCTTGCCAAGATCGGCGAGGAGGGACTCGTATTTGGCGAAGAGATCGACATCGCCACCCACCATGACCAGAAGATTGCCAGTCAGAGCATCACGTGTCGAGCGGCCGACCGGCGTGTCGAGACGCGCCACGCCAAGCGCGGCGAGTCGTTTGGTAAAATTCGTCGAGTCGATCGGATCAATTGTGCTCAGGTCGAGCACCGTAAACGGTCGAACTGGCGCGCGTTCGCCCGGGCACAGCCCGTCGCGGCCAAAATAGACTTGCTCGACTTCCTTCGCGGTGGGTAGCACAGTCAGGACGGTGTTCACGGTTTCGAGGAGAGCGTGTGGTGAGGGAACCGCGGTCGCCCCATAGCTGACTGCGTTGTCGACCGCCTTCGAGCTGAGATCGTAGACGTAGACTGGATATTCGAGAGAGCAAAGCCGGCGCGTGACTGGAAGACCCATTGCCCCCAATCCTACTATGCCAACTGGCTCGCGCTGACTGGTCATAATCACCTCCTTCATTAAATGTTATTGATCGGAGTGTATCCAGGTACTGCAACCCCGAGGTGAAGGTCGCCGAGCTCGGACGTGCCTTGCTCGGAGATCAACTACAACTCGTCGCTTGCGCTTATTATTGAGTTGAGAGTATCCTCGGTCTGTTTATTAGTGGACATTTTGTGGATATTCTGGCGTCGAGGACAAAGATGGAGATCAACAAGTCGCGGCCCTACTTGCGCTTACCGCCAGCCGCCAGTGACGGTCGATCTCGCGTCTACCGCTTCATCCTGGAGCACGGCATACCGCGTGATCTTGCGCCACGCACACCAGTCTATCACTTTCAGGATTCCACGAAATACCTGTACGCTGTCGAAAGTGGCATGGCCAAAGTCTTTCGCTCCGACGCCAAGGGCGGAGAGTTTACGATTTCACTTGTATTTCCCGGTGATCCGATTGCGATAGCCGAGGCGGTGATCGGCGTACCCCATACCACGTTTGCCGAAACAATCGTTGCCTCACGAATCTGGGTCTGTCCGGTGCAGAAGTTTTTGCGCGCGATTGCGACCGACAATCAACTCGCCCTCAGTTCACTCGAGCTACTGGCTGGTCGCCTTCTCCAATTCCATGACCTTGCCGAATACATGAGCACCTTGCAGACACCTGCTCGCATCGGACACCTGCTCGTCAGAATGGCAAATGAGGTGGGCGAACTGACCCCGAGCGGCGTCGTGATCCGACCAGGCCTGACTCATGAGGAAATCAGCCATCTGGTTAGCGCAACACGCCCGTTTACCACTATGGCGCTGCATCAGTTCGAGGCAGTTGGCTTGCTGCACGTGAGTCGCAAAGAGATCTCGATCCCCAACATCGAAGACCTCCTCGCCTTTTGCGAGGGTGAGCAAGCGGGGGTACTGGTGGAGCAAAATTCAAGAGAATTTCCACGGTCGCGGATTTGACAAAAAGGGGGAGAGGGGGTATACTGAAGGAAGTGCGGAGGCAGGGGCGTTCGCACGGGGCCAGAGGAATCCCGAGCGGGCCGGGAGGGTCGCGCGGGATTT
>JAJPIK010000096.1 GCA_021324795.1 Chloroflexota bacterium | reverse complement strand
GGCGCTCCCTGTCTGCCCGTTCTATTGTCCCGATTGTGTCTAAACGGAGCGGGTGCTGCTGCTATGGTTTTCCAAGGCCGCGCAGCGGCGTCCCGACGTATGCTGGTCTGCAGCGAGCCGACATGTGGCTGGCGTGTTTCCGTGTCGGCTGGGGGTGAGGCCGTCTGGCTGAGTTACGGATTCCGATCTCGTCCCGTTGAAATAAGGTGATGGCGATGGCAGAGGTATTCCCGACCGTCAAGCTGCTCGATTACCCGAAGGATCCGCTGGCAGTAATCTATGTCGCCTACCGGACCTGCTACTCGAGCTTACCGCCACACGTCATTCGTCGGCGGATCGAAGAAGGAAAGATCAGTCGGGAAGCGATGCTCGAGTTTCTCGAGCGTTGGCTGCCGACCGGACATGGTTCGCCAAAGCAGCAGGTAAACTTCACTTTCGGCTTGAGCGGCATGTCGCGGATCACCTCCCACCAGTTCGTTCGCCATCACGTGGGAATCGTCTTCGATCAGCAGAGCCAGCGCTACGTCGAGTTCAAGGGAGCCGATTTTCCCTACATCATTCCATCGACCTGGGTCAAGGCCGGGATGGTCGATCGCTATGTTACCCTGATGGCGCAGGCCGCTCAACTCTACCAGGATGCGCTGGCGGCCGGGATTCCCGGCGAGGATGCGCGCTACGTTCTCCCGCACAGCGCTGCCACGAATATCCAGTTCACCGTGAATTTCGAAGAGATCCTCCACATTGCCGACCAGCGTCTTTGCACTCGAGCTCAGTGGGAAATTCGTCACTTTTGGGCAAAGGTGCGTGGTGAGGTTGGGAAAGCTGTTCCCGAGCTAAAGAAGTTCATTCAGCCGAAGTGCGGTCAATATCGGCTCGGCTATTGTGATGAGACTCTCGGCGATTACCAAAAATGTCCGCTGAGTAGAATTCGTCCACACAAGAGCATGATTCCGAATCGGCCACCGGCCGCCAAGCCGCCGGATGCTGGCGGCGAAGAGTTGAATTCTCCGGCGCCGGATGGCATGGAAAGCGCCTCGCGTCCCGACTCGGTGTAGTGCTCGGGGACCGAGCACTACACTCTTGATTTCTCCTCATTCATCGTGGTAGCATCACAGCCGCACAACGGGTAGCCCCTTACTTGGGCTGCCCTGAACGAAGATGCGAGCTCGTCGAGGAGGCGCAGATGTTGTCGAGGTGGCTACGTACGACCTTGACTCGGGGGCCTCGCCGCCTACCGCTGGCCTTTGCCGTGGGTCTCATCGTCTTCAGCGTCGTCGGTGCATCGCAACCGACCACGCTGGCCGACCCGGGCGCCGATCGCGTCAACGCCCGGTTGATGGCTCAGGATACCCCCGCGACGCTTGTGGCGAGCGGCGTGAACGATTTCACGCTCGTGCAGCCGACGACCCAGAACAAGATCATCTGGCACACCCTGGCCTACTGTCCCCCAATCATCAAGGGGCCGGAGTTGGGTGCCAGTGCCCCTGCTTCAGCGACGATTGGACCATCTGCTGCGAGCGATCCAGAAGTTCTGACAAGCGGCTCGACACTCGGCGGATTCGTCCGCCAGATCTTCTACTCGAACCAGTCGCGCCCGTCAGGGACCTGTAATCCCTACCACTTTCGGTCGAATCTCGTCGCGGACGCCAGCTACGTCTACTGGGTCGACGATACTGGACTGGAGCGCCTCTCGGTCGATGCGAACGTCGGCGACCAGCCTCAGCTTGTCTATAATTTCGTTTCGAACGGCTGGGATCCGACACAGCAGCCTTTCTTCCTCGGGGAGGATGCCAACAACGTCTATATTATCGCGTACGGTGCCGACCAGAGCGGGCCATTCGGCACTGTCGGCTACGTTCCAAAGTCTGGCCCGTTTAACTACAACATCCTCTACTCTACAAATGATACGAACGCGGCCAACATCTCCTCCGACGGAACTTATCTCTATTGGACCGACAGCGGCACACTCTGGCGGCACACTCTGGGCTCGGCTAACTCAGCAATAAAATTGGCGAACAGCGGCGTTACCGCGTACTATCCCGAGGGATCGCTTCTCCTCTTCTGCAGTATCAAGTTTGGCTGCGTCTATACCAACAATGTCTTCATTGCCCAGGGAACAACGATCTCCGTTTACAATAACGATTCCAACTCCGGCCTGCAGACGCTCTATACGACCTCGGACCCGGTCTATGATCTGATTAGCGATGATAGCTACCTTTACTTCTTTGCGAGCCATACAATCCCTTGTAGCCCGTCGCCGTGCTTCTCTTCGTATTACGACGTTGTATTCCGAGCGTTGCGATCAAGCTCGAATAATGGCCAGCAAACGGCGATCTATACCACCTCGACTACGACTGGGCCGTACGCAATCACTGGGCTGATGACGGATGGCACCTATCTGTTCTGGACCGATGCCAACGGCTCCAACGATGGTAACGCTGCTTACCGGCTGCCGAATAACGCCTCGGCACTGCCAATGACCAACATGCGTGCCACCGGACTCGAAGTAACCCAGGGCGTTCAGAGACTCGACAACAGCGTCCCGCTGATTCAGGATCGCCGGACAATGGTTCGCATGTACGTACAATCTGACGGACCGGCGGTTCCGGGGGTGACCGCCTATCTCTACGGCTCGGCCGATGGCTGCGCGAGTACCCCATACGGCCCGTTGGTGCCGATCAATCCGGTCGGAACCTCGCTAACAGTGCAACCGTCGCCGAACCGCGATGACATCAACCAGAGCTTTCTCTTCGAGCTGCCCTGGTCGTGGACCGAGATCAGCAACTTATCCCTGTGTGGAGTTCTCAATCCTTACCAGCTACCTCTTCAACAATCCTATGCGAATAACCAGGTCAACGCCGGTCCTTTTAACTTCCAGCCCTCGCCGCGGCTCCAGGTTCAGTTCATCGCCTACGGGTACGTTCTGAACAACCAAACCTTTTACCCTCGCTTTGTCAAGGACATCTTGCAAACCTATTCCTGGCTTCGCCGGGTCTATCCACTCGCCAGTCAGCCGGGGTACTTCAGCGATCCGGGACCTGGGCTGCGCACGAATCTCTGGTTCATTGGCGACGATCAGCTTGGCTCGCGGGTGAACCAAACGGATCCTAGCTGTAACGGTCAGGGTAACCTTTGCGCGAGTGGCTATGTGATCAATCAGCTCGGCGCGCTACGAACCGAGAATGGCGCGAGCGCGAACACGGTCTACTATGGCATGATCTCTGACGCCGCCGGTGACTTCCCCCGTGGCCAGGACGATTCAAAGAACGCGGCGGGTCCGACCGGTAGCGGGAACTGGGGCTGGGACTACGACGGCTCCTATGCCGACTGGTACGCCGGACACGAGATCGGCCACGCCGTCGGCCGCGCTCACCCGTCGGCCAGCGCGGCAACCTGTAAAAACTCCGCGAGCGACCCCAACTATCCGTACACCGGTGGTCAGATCGGACCATCCGATAGCAGTCCCGGTGGTAGCACGCTGGAAGGTTTCGACGTGGGCGATCCAGATCCCTCGATCAACCTGCCGATGGCGGTCTACCCGGGTGCGTCCTGGTTCGACGTGATGAGCTATTGCAGCAACATCTGGATCAGCGACTACACCTACACCGGCATGTACAATTACATGATCGCTAACCCGCCGTCGCCGGCTCGCTCCACGGTCCAGTCGAACCCCGGCGACTGGCTGACCGCCTTCGGCGTCATCTATCCGAACGTTCCGACCGCGATCCTCAATCACGTCCGTCGCCTGCCCAGCGTCGCCAGCATTCCGACGCGGAATCCGGGCCCGTACAGCATTCGTCTGCTCAACGGAAGCGGGACGGTGCTCGCCGACTATCCCTTTACCCCCTTCACTTTGAACGCGACCGACCCAGCGCTTCTTGGCTTCGGCCAGGTCGTGCCGTTTGTCTCAGGAACTGCCTTGGTGCGCGTTGTTCGGGTGTCGGACGGAGCCGTCTTGACGAGCATCCCGGTAGGAACGAGTCCGCCGACCGTGAGCGGTGTAGCCCTCCAGGGGGCGCCGAACCCGGTCTCGGGGACGGTCACCCTACGCTGGAATGCAAGCGTGCCGGGGGGCGGACCGATGTCATTCGACGTGCTTTACAGCCGCGACGGTGGCGCGACCTTCCAGCCAATCCAGGGTAATCTCACCTCGAGCTCCGTTCAGATCGATACCTCACGCCTGGGTGGTGGGACGACGAGCCTCTTCCGGGTCATCGCGACGGCGGGAGTCCAGACCGGCCAGGCGGATAGCCCGCTGTTCACGATGGCGAACAAGCCACCGCAGCCGCACATCATCACGCCGGGTAACGGGGCGCAATTCCGCTACGGGCAGATCATCAATCTCGCTGGTGAGGCGGACGATTTCCAGGATAGCGGCGTCGCTCCCTCCGGGCTCGCCTGGAGCAGTGACAAGAGCGGCTCATTGGGCACCGGCTCCCTCGTGACGTTGAGTAATTTACCGGTCGGTCAAAGCGTGATCACACTCACCGCGACCGACAGCGCCGGGCTCCAGGCGCAGACCTCGGTCACGATCACCGTGGGCGACGATCTCAGCCTACCCGGGCCAACCCTTTCGGTCGGTCCGACCCAGATCGTTTGGCACGTCGCCGATGGCGTCACGACCAAGCAGACCGCCCAATTGATTATCGGCAACGCCGGCGGCGGCTCACTCACCTGGACGGCGAGCGCCAACGTGCCGTGGATCAGCCTGAGTGCGTCGAGCGGCAGCACCCCAGCGACAATCACCGTCACCGGAGATCCAAGTACAATCGCCCCCGATACCGCGGCTAGTGGCGCGATTACCCTGACCGGCTCGAACGGCCAGACGGTGACCGTGCCCGTGGGAATGGCGCTCGGGTACGTCTGGGCGAACGGGAATCAGCCGCCGGTGTCGCGGAACGTGTACCTGCCGCTGGTGGCAAAAAGTAGCGCGGGAGGATGGTAAGGTGCGAGGGCGCACACCATTTTGAAGTTTGAAGCAGTTTTCAATGAGGATTTTCCTGATCGGCGGGGCAGTTCGTCCCGCTTCCAAGAGAAGCGGGACGAACTGCCGTTTGATCGGTGAGTTAGCTCAGCCTGTTTGCGCTGGCTGACTCCCCGGATGGGGTCCCACCGGGGCCGACATTTTCTCGGCAACGTAGCTGGCGACGTCGTTCACTCGGAGCGCGAAGCTCCATTCGTTGTCGTACCAGCTAAAGACCTTGACCAGTTCGCCGTTGACCATGGTCAAGGTCAGGTCGACAACCGACGACTGATCGACGCCAATGATGTCGGTCGAGACGATTGGCTTAGCGACCGCCGCCAGGTAGGGTGAAAGCCGTTCTGACTGCGCTGCTTCCTCGAAAGCTTTGTTGACTTCGTCAACGGTGACCTCGCGACTGACGATGCAGGTAAGGTCGAGTAGCGAACCATCAGGCACCGGCACGCGGACCGCGATCCCGTCGATCTTGTCCTCCATCTCGGGAAGGACCTTGGTAACCGCTCGGACGGCGCCCGTCGTCGTCGGGACGATGTTGACCGCAGCCGCCCGGCTGCGGCGTGGGTTATTGGCGACCGGCTTGTCCAGTAAGGTTTGGGAGTTCGTGTAGGCGTGGGTAGTGTTCACCATCGCCCGTTTGACCCCAAATTTGTCATTCATCACCTTCAGCACTGCAGACAAGGCGTAGGTGGTACAGGAGCCCATGCAGATGATATCTTCTTTCTGGGGATCGTAGGTGTCCTCGTTGACGCCCATAACGATCAGCGTCGGGACGTCCTTAGCGGGCGCGGTAATGATCACCTTCTTCGCCCCGCCTTGCAGGTGTTTAGACGCCGCCGTCATAGACTCGAAGACGCCCGTCGACTCGATCACGATGTCGACTCCGACATCTCGCCAGGGAATTTGGGCCGGGTCCTTCTCGCGGAAAACCTGAATCCGCTCACCGTCGACAATCAGCGCATCCTTCTCCGCCTCGACGGTCCCATCGAATGCACCGTGAACTGAGTTGAACTCGAAGAGGTAGGCGAGCATTGCGGGATCGGTCAGGTCGTTTACAGCAACGAACTGCAGATCCGGATAATCGAGACCGGCTCGGAGAACGAGTGAGCCGATCCGGCCCAAGCCATTGATGCCAACACGGGTGGCCACGGCAACCTCCGGGCAATTGTGGTTTGCGTCAATTGACGGAGGTTTTGCCGCATTTTATGTGCCGATGCGAGTCTTCAAAGGCGCAGCTTCGGGTCCAGAATGTCTCGGAGGCCATCGCCGAAGAAGTAAACGGCGAGGACGATCACGGTCAGGGCGATACCCGGTGCCGTGGCGATCCAGGGGGCAACATCCAGGTAATTGCGGCCGTCCGAGATCATCGTTCCCCAGGTGGGCGTCGTCCGGGGGACGCCAATTCCCAGGAAGGTCAAAGACGACTCCGCGATAATCACTCCTCCGACCTGCTGAGTGGCGACGACGATGACCGGGGTCCAAACGTTCGGCAAGATGTGATGGAGCAAGATTCGAACGTCAGGCATGCCAACCGAGCGAGCTGCCTCGATGAACGGCTGCTCTTTGAGTGAAAGAACCTGGCCACGGACGATGCGCGCGTAGCCGACCCAGCCAGTGAAGCCGAGAATGACGATCACCGTGATCAGGCTCGATCCGACGACCGAGATCAAGGCAATCGCGAGCAACAGGCCTGGGATGGCGAGTTGGATGTCGGCCAGACGCATAATGAGCGAGTCGACAAAGCCCCCCCGGTAGCCCGAAATCAACCCGAGGGGCACGCCAATGCTCCCGGCAATTGCAACAGCAACTACGCCCACGGTAAGCGAGACTCTCCCGCCATAAAAGATGCGCGAAAGAATGTCGCGTCCAAGTGGATCGGTCCCGAGCCAGTGTATCCCACCCTTGGGATCGATAGCCATCGGTGGTTTCTTGGCAAAGGCAAGAGCAAGCGCGTCTGGATTATCTGGCGAGAGCACGCCGGCAAAGATAGCAATGAAGATCGCAGCTAAAATCACTGCGCAACCAAACACGGCGCGTCGACTCCGCCAGAAGCGGTACCAGAAACTGCGCGCCCGCGAGCGCGCCGGATGCGGGAAAGGGACGTTGAGATCTTGGCGCTTCGTCACCGTTTCAGCCATAACGGATCCTTGGGTCGAGATACGCATACAAGAGATCGACGGCAAGATTCGTGAACACGAAGATGACCGAGATGAAGAGCACACTTGCCTGGACCACCGGGTAGTCACGCGCGCCAATTGCCTGGACGATGACCAGTCCAACTCCCGACCAGCCGAAAACGGTTTCGATGATCACCGCGCCCGAGAGCAATTGTCCGAGCTGTAAGCCGATAACTGTCACGAGTGGAATCAAAGTATTCTTCAGCGCGTGGCGTATGATGACCATCTGCTCAGCCAATCCCTTGGCTCTCGCCGTACGGATGTAATCCTCGCCGAGCACGTCGAGCATGGCCGATCGGGTTAGCCTCATCACGATCGCCATCAAGGCAGCGGCGAGAGTCAGGGCGGGTAAAACGAGATACTTCGGTGACGCGTAACCCGACGAGGGGAAGAGGTGCAGATCGACCGATAGCGTCAGGATCAGGATAATCCCCAGAAAATAGCCAGGAATCGACTGGCCGAGCAAGGCGATGAGTGTGCCGACGTAGTCCCAAACCGTGTCGCGCCGGATTGCCGAAAGAACGCCAATCGGGATGGCGACGAGCAACGACACGAGCATCGCGGCGACGGTCAACTCGATGGTGCGGGGCAGGTTTTCCAGGATGATCTGAAAGACCGGCTGCTTGTAATAAAGTGACTGGCCGAAATTGCCGTGCAGTGCATTGGTGAGGAAGATGGCGTACTGAATGGGCAGCGGCTTATCAAGCCCAAGCGCTTCTCGCATGGCAACACGCTGCTCCGGCAGAGCATCTTCTGGCAGCATCAGGTCAACCGGATCGCCCGGAGTGAGCCGCGCCAGGAAGAAGACAACCAACGTGATCCCAAAGATCACGAGCAGCGCCTGGGCGAGACGTTGCTGAATGTAACGGCCCGTAGCTATCCCTCGATCGACGCGCCGAAGATGTCGTAGGTCGACTCCCAGAAGGTCATATTCTTGACTCGGGGAAGTAGACCCCAGATGTAGACGTTGCGATAGAGCAAAACCCGCGGACCCTTGTCGTGGAGCGCGGCTTCGATCTGTTGGTAGAGCTGATCACGTTTCTTAGGATCTCGCTCGGTGCGCGCGGCTATAATCATCTGGAAGATCGGCTTGGACATCGGTAGCTTATCGAACTGGCTGCCCCAATAATCGTCGATGATTCGGCCGGAGTAAACGTTGGGGTCGGGATCGACACCGTAGCCAAGCTGCATGAACGCAGCGTCGTACGAGCTTGAACGGCGGGCCGCGGTAAAAGCGCCGCCCTCCATAACTTTCAAATCAACGTCGAACCCGGCCTGATTCATTTGCCCGGCGATCGCCTGAACGATCTCGACGTTTTTGGGGAACCACGAGTCGGGCGAAATCAGTTGGATTTTCACCGGAAGGGTCAAGCCAGCCTGTTGAAGGAGTTGCTTCGACTTGGCGGGATCGTACGGGAATGGCTTCAAATTCGGATTGTAGCCAAGGAAGCCCTCGGGAGCAGGCTGGGAGATGACCTGGCCGGAGCCGCCAAGGACGTCCTTAACCAGAGCCTCGCGGTCCACTGCGTACTGAGCTGCCTCGCGCGCCTCGTCCTTGCTGAATGGCAGCTTGCCACAATTCAGATTGAGGTGCATCCCGTCCGTAGTCTTGGCGTCGATGATCTGGAACTTGCCGCTCGCCTGCATCCCGCTGACTTCCTCGATGGGCACCTGATCGATCACGTCGACTTCGCCGTTCTTCAGCGCCGCGACCTTCGTCGCCGGTTCGAGAATCACCCGGTATTTGAGATTTTTGATCAAGGCAACTTTCGGGTCGCGGTAGTTGTCATTGCGAACGCCGGCAAAGCCATCGCGGCTCCAGCTCACCACCTGCCATGGACCCGAGCCGGCACCTGGCTTTTCCCAGAAGTGGTCCGGATCATCTTGCATTGCCTTGGGCGAGATAACCGATTCGAAGGCTGGTGGCACCAAGGCAATGGTCGGGAAAGCAAACTTCATTGTGAACGACACGGTGTAGGGGTCGATGACTTTGATCCCACTCGGATCCATTTTCCCTTGGATCTGGTTGTACGAGTTGCCCGTCGTCTGTTTGAAGATGCGGTCGTAGGTTGCCTTCAGGGCGTTGGCGGTCACGTCTTCGCCGTTCTGGAACTTGATTCCCTGGCGCATGTGGAACGTCCAGGTTAGCCCGTCGGCCGACTGCTCCCATTTTTCCGCCAGAACACCTTCTGGAGTCAGCGTGCCCGGTTTGAAACGAACCAGGGGCTCATAGATGTGGCGCAGCAGTTCGCCTTCGTATAAGCCAACGACGCCGTGCGGGTCGATCGTGCGGAGGTTTCCCCCACGAGCGATGGTGATCGTATCCTTCGAGGAGGCACTAGTGCTGCCCGCGGCGCTGGTGACGACGGCGACCGGAGCTTGTGCGGCGGCTGGCGTTGGCGCAGTTGTCAGAGCGGCGGCAGTGGTCGCCGCCGGAGCGGTTGTTGGCGCGGGCGCCTGGGTTGGCGCCGGCGCGGTCGTTGGCGTAGGCGGGGCGCTCGTCGGCGTGGCGGGTGGACTGCTGCAAGCGGCGAGCAAGCCTACCGCGGCGAGGGATGCCCCTATTCCGAGGATGCTTCGACGAGTCCACTTCCGCATGGGTGGACACGACCTGGTGGTCACGATACTCCTCCTTGCCCGATCGTCGAATGGAATCGAAAATGGGAGCCAGGGAGTCCGAAGATGCCGTCGGCGTTTGCTCGATCGTGGCGAACCGTTCCTGAAACACCGTTTCGGGCACATGCTTCGGACCAGAGCCTAGCGAGATAAAGGGAGATGGCCCCCTCAACTCGGCCGCAAGTTTAGCACTCAGTCCATGGAGTGTCAAACACGATCTTTAGAGATTCTGCCGTGACCACTGCATCATGCATGGCCTAATAGGCCACCATGGCAGATGAAATCGGCAGGTTGCCCTCACCCTGACTCGCGTCCAACGAGAGAGGGAATTTCCGAGGAACGCTGGCGGAGCAATTGCAAAACTCGATCAAGTAAGCGATCGGCCACTTCACGCTTGCTGAGGAGGGGCAAATCTTCAATCCCATCCCGATCGATGAAGCTCACCTGGTTCGTGTCGGTACCGAAACCGGAGCCAGGAGCGGTTACGTCGTTGGCGACGATCAGGTCGACATTCTTCTTGACGAGCTTTTGCTGAGCGTTCGTCAGGAGGTCGTGGGTTTCGGCGGCGAAGCCAACTTTGACGAGCGGCGCCGCGGCGATCGAGGCGAGAATGTCCGGATTGGGGATGAGATGAAGCGTGAACTCGTCTCCAGTGCGCTTGATCTTGTCGGAAGCGACCTGCTCGACCCGGAAATCCGCGACCGCCGCGGCCATCACCAGCACGTCGGCATCCCGGATCGCCGCTTCTACGGCTGCTTTCAGGTCAAGCGTCGTGGTCACCTGCTGCACTTCGACGCCAGGCGGGAGAGGCACGCTCACGGCGCCGACGATCAAAAGCACCCGCGCGCCGCGATCCCGCGCTGCTTCAGCAATCGCCACCCCCATCTTGCCGGACGAGTGGTTGCCAATGAAACGAACCGGATCGATTGGCTCGCGCGTGCCACCCGCGGTAACCACGATCCTTCGGTCAGCTAAATCTCGCGTCCGCCCGAGGATGGTACGCAGCGCTTCGACGATCTGAACCGGCTCGGCCATGCGCCCACGGCCGGAACGACCGGAAGCCAGTCGACCGTGGGCTGGTTCGATGACGATGGCCCCGCGGCGACGAAGCGTTTCCAGATTTTGCTGGGTGGCCGGATGCTCGTACATCAGCGTCTCCATGGCCGGTGCGAGCAGCAAAGGAGCACGGCTGCTCAATGCGGTGGCTAGGAGAGCGTCGTGACCAAATCCGAGGGCAAGTCCAGCCAGGCAATCGGCGGTTGCTGGCGCCACGACGAGGACATTGGCATCTACGCCAAGCGAAACGTGAGCGATTGACCGTCCCTGATCGGCAAAGAGATCACTGACCACCGGTCGATGGGTAATGGCTTCAAAGCTAAGCGGTTGAACAAAACGGGTCGCAGCCGGAGTCATGACCACGTCGACCACCGCGCCGGCTTTGACGAGCTCGCTCGCCAGGGCGACAGCTTTGAACGCGGCGATGCTGCCGGAGACGCCCAGGACGATGCGCTTCCCGGTCAAGACAGAGCCAGGCGAATGACTGTTTGCAGCGCCCATCGACTTTACCCGGAAACTCTCTCTATAGAGAGGGTTAAGGTGAGGGTTGCCGGCCGATTTCTGACTGACGTATCGCTGCCGGCTGATTCATGTCATAAATCAGGCGCAGGCCGTCGAGAGTGAGGAGCGGATCGGTCACGTCGATGATGGCCGTTTCCTGGGCGATCACGGCGGCGAGACCACCGGTGGCAATGACCTTAGCTGCCCCCATCTCTTGACGGAAACGATTCACGAGCCCTTCGATTAAGCCGATGTAACCATAAATGATGCCGGCCTGAACACTCGCACCGGTATTTCTGCCGATTGCTTGTTTGGGGCGCTTGAGCTCGACGCGATAGAGTCGAGCGGCGCGCTGGAAAAGAGCGTCTGCGGCAATGGTCAAACCAGGGGCGATCGCGCCGCCCAGGTACTCGGCATCAGCCGAAAGGGCATCGAATGTCGTGGCGGTGCCGAAGTCGATCACGATGGCCGGACCACCGTAGCGTTGGAACGCGGCGACGGCATTGGCAATGCGGTCTGCCCCGACTTCGCGCGGGTTCTCATACAAGATCTTGATTCCGGTGCGGATACCCGGCCCGACGATAACCGGCTGGCAGCGGCAATACTGGTGGGCAAGCTCTTCAAAGGTCGTAGTAAGTGCTGGCACAACACTGCTGAGAACGAACGCGGCTACGTCTTTGAGTGACCGGTTGGCATAACCAAGCAGATTATCGATGAGAACGGCGTATTCATCCGGCATCCGGGCCGGATCGGTATTCACGCGCCAACTGGCGATGAGCTTCTCTCCTTCATAACCGCCGAGCACGATGTTCGTATTGCCAACGTCAATTGCGAGCAGCATGCCCGCATTATAGCACGAGCGGGCCCTGTCGCGATCGGGGCGGCTTGACAAAGGACTTGACCATTCCTATACTTACTGTTGCCGGTGACGCACTGCAGTTAAGTCTCTGTCGATCTTCTTTTGCCAAGTTTCCGAATGGTCTATCGTCTAAGCGAATGATGGGGAACAGGTTGGCAGGCTAACGGCGAACGAGCTGGGGAATCTGGCACATAACGTGCGCATCCCAGCGAAGACATGAGAGCCATGATACATAGGGTCCGCGGAGAGGAGAACTACCATGCTGGTCGAAATGGTTGTGGAAAGCGTTCGGGTCAATCTCCAGACCTACCAGCGCGTTGTCGTTCTCAAAGAAAAAGGATCGGAACGCTACCTTCCCATTTGGATCGGCAACAGTGAAGCCGACGCCATCGTCATTCAGCTCCAGAGTGTCCCGGTTCCGCGACCGCAAACTCACGATCTGCTCAAGACGGTAATCAGCGAGCTCGGGGCAAAGGTGACACGTGTCGTCGTGAATGACCTTGCCGACGACGTGTTCTATGCTCGAGTGAACATTGATATTGACGGCCGCCACGTGGAGATCGATTCACGACCGAGCGATGCGATTGCGTTGGCGGTTCGGATCCAAGCCCCGATTTATGCCGAGGATTCGGTGCTGGAAAAAGCTGGGGTGGCGCTCGACAGCGAATCCGCGTCTACCGATGCAGAGGCGGCGCACGAAAGCACGGAACCAGTACGCGAGGAAGAGCTCAAGAAACTGTCAGTGTTTCGTGACTTTATCAACACTTTAAATCTTGACGATTTAGGCAAGCTCGATAAGTAAGGCTCGTGTAGCCTCTTTTCTTCGCTCCGTTTCTCAGTCTGTTGTTCAGTCAGTGAGCGGAATCCCCCCGAGCCCGAGTGGCCAGGGGGGTTTTTTGCTACTGAGCCCAAAACGCATCTGGCACACTAGCATCGTCAGTCTCAGTCAAGGGGAGTCTCGCGATGAGAACGATTCTTTATACGGGAAAAGGTGGAGTCGGCAAGACGAGCGTCGCGGCCGCGACGGCGTTGCGCTGTGCGCAGCAGGGCCAGCGGACGCTGGTGATCTCAACTGATGCCGCCCATAGCCTCGCTGACTCATTCGACGTGCCAATCGGCCCAGAGCCGAGGGAGATTGCTCCCCTCTTGTGGGGTCAAGAAGTCGACGTTTATCACGAGATCCGCATGCACTGGGGCACGATTCAAAAGTACTTGCTGGGTGTTTTCGCTTGGCGCGGCCTCAACGAGATCGTTGCCGAAGAGATGGCTCTCTTTCCGGGCATGGAGGAGCTTTCCAGCTTGCTCTTGATTACGCGCTACGACCAGCAGAAAGAATTCGACGTGGTAGTCATCGACTGTGCGCCAACGGGCGAAACACTTCGCCTTTTGAGCTTCCCCGAGATGTCTCGCTGGTGGCTGAAAAATATCTTTCCGATCCAGCGGAAGGCGTATCAGTTCATTCGCCCGATGCTCCGGCCATTTACCGACATGCCTTTGCCCGATGATGAACTCTTTGATTCGATCCAGCACATCTTTAGCGAGCTGGATGCCATGCATGAGATCCTCACCGATCCGACGCGATCTACCGTGCGGTTGGTGGTTAATCCCGAAAAGATGGTCGTCAAAGAGTCACAGCGAACGTTTACCTATCTGAATCTCTATGGTTATAGTGTGGATGCCGTCGTGGTCAACCGCCTGTTTCCAGCGACGATTCAAGACCACTACTTCGATCAATGGAAGGCGATTCAGGATCGGAACTGGCAGCTTATCGAGGAGTGTTTCGCACCGCTACCGATCTTGCGGGCACCGCTTTTTGCTGAAGAAATTGTCGGGACACGCATGCTCAGTCAGTTGGCTGACCAGCTCTTCCGTGCTCAGGATCCATCGGCGGTTCTGTATCCCGGGCGAGTCCAGACCGTCCTGAAGGAAGATGGTCGTCACATTCTTTCGTTGCTGTTGCCCCTGGTATCGAAGGATGCTATCGACTTGCGACAAGCCGGTGATGAGCTTGTTGTGCAGGTTGGCAACCAGCGGCGGAACGTTGCGCTGCCGCGCGCGCTGGCCGGGCTGGAAGTCGCCGAGGCAAAATTAGTCGGTGATGAGCTTCGTATTTTCTTTAAGTAAATCTTCAACACGTTAATGCAGCATCGGGGACACCCCCAAGCCACTACTCTCTCGGGGCATTAACCTATCAGGAGGTATCTCTTGGATCGGGATCGTGCATACCAGTTATTGACCGAATACGTGAAAGGCGATGGTCTGATCAAGCACTGTCTAGCCGTGGAAGCAGCGATGCGCTTTTACGCCGTCCGTTACGGTGGCGACCCGGATCAGTGGGGCCTGGCCGGCTTACTCCATGACTTCGATTGGGAGATCCATCCTAACGCTGAGCAGCACCCGGCCGCCGGCGCACCGATCTTGCGCGAGGCAGGCGTGCCGGAAGATGTCATCTATACGATTCAGGCGCACGCCGAATATCTGAATCTCGAGCGTAAGAGCTGGATGGATAAGTGCCTTCCGGCGGTCGACGAGCTCAGTGGTTTCATCATCGCCGTCGCGTTGGTTCGCCCGAGCAAAAGCCTGCACGACGTCGATGTGTCCTCGGTCAAAAAGAAGATGAAGGACAAGGCGTTCGCCCGAGCGGTGCGCCGCGAAGACATCACTGCCGGGGCGGCGCTACTTGGTCTGAGTCTCGACGAGCACATCGCGAATGTATTGGAAGCGATGCGGGGAGTGGCAGCAGATCTGGGGTTGGAATAGCCTGTATTGGGTTATGGTGATGGCCTTAGCCGACTCTCATGTCCATCTTGATTGGTATGCCGAGCCTGCACCGATCATCGAGCGAGCACGCCGGGCGGATGTTGCGCCATTGGTCGGTGTCAGCGTCGATCTGGCGAGTGCGCGCCGAACTATTCAGATTGCATACCAGTATTGGGGGATTATCACTGCAATTGGCTTCCATCCCGCCTATGTACCAGACGATTACGCGCCGGGCCATCTCGCGGAATTGGTGAGGTTAGCCAGTGATCCAAGTGTCGGCTGTATTGGCGAGATTGGCATTGACACCCTTGATAGCGAAGTGCCGCTTGATCGCCAGATGATGGCGTTTCAAGGCCAGCTCGCACTCGCGAATCGACTTGCCTTACCGGTGAATCTTCACCTGCGCGGCGATATCGACCCGGCGCTTGACCTCTTGGCGCGGAATGGCCTTGCTCACGGAGGCATCGTCCATTATTTCGTCGGCGATGAGGCCGCCGCGAGGAGATATCTCGCGTTGGGCCTGACGATTTCGGTTGGTAAGCCGGTCACGCGTCCGGAGAATGGCGTCTTGCGCCAAGCGATCACGCGCCTTCCGCTCGATCGTCTCGTTTTGGAAACCGACAGCTATCCGTTGCCTGGACGGTCGACTGAGCCGTCGGACGTCGTCGTGATCGCACGAGAAGTGGCCGAGCTTCGAGGAATATTGCTGGAGGACGTGGCCAGCGTGACTACCGATAACCTCAGGCGTCTCCTGCCGAGCCGTGCTTGGGAATGGGCTGCGCGCTCGTAGTCCTACTGCCGCGGGTTGTCTTTCTGAGCGATAGGAGAGCTGAGCCTATTCTGGGCCGAGCGTCCGGAAGTGAGGAATCTCAGGCGGAGAGGGAGGGCATCTCGGTCGACGGGTTGGGATTCCTCGCTTCCGTGGGGCGCTTGGTCTGAGGTGATGAGTGCGGTTGGAGTATCAGGTTAACCTCGTCAGTTTGCAGACTTTTTAGAAAGTTGCGAGTAAAATGGCTGAGAAGCTGGCCGCGGGCCGTGAGGGATGGGACTGGAGACCCCAATCGCGGGAGCGGCCAAGGACGGGAGACCAGATGATAGTTGTCGGTCGCGAGACGTGTCGCACCCTTGACGCCGCGCTCCAGCGTGAGTGGCTGGTCACCAATGGTATTGGCGGATACGCTTCCTGCACCGTGGCCGGGGTGAACACCCGCCGCTATCATGGCTTGCTCGTCGCCGCTCTTGGTCAGCTCACGAAACGCACGGTGATGCTGTCACGAATCGACGAAGAAGTCGTTGTCGAAGACCGGACGTTCTATCTAGGGGCCAACGAGTTTCACGATGGGACGATTAATCCCCATGGCTACATTCATCTTGAAGAATGTCGCGTTGAGGATGGTATTCCCTCGCTTCGTTTTGGTCTGCCTGGCGCCGGATTAATGAAAACGATCTGGATGGAGCACGGACAGAATACGACATACCTGCAATATGCGCTGTCCGAGGACTCTCAACCAATCACGTTGCGACTCAATCTCTTCACCACCTATCGTGATTTCCATCACGAAACGACCGGTATGCCGGATTGGGTCTTCGCGGTGCACGAACGCGACGACGGGCTAGAGATCCGAGCATTCGACTCGGCGGTACCGGTGCGCCTGCGAATTCCTCTAGGAGCTCGCTTCTTCCATACCGGAGTCTGGTACTGGCGGTATCTCCACCGTCGTGAACGCGAGCGTGGTCTCGACCATCTCGAAGATCTCTACAACCCGGGGGTCATCGTCATCGAGGTAGCGCCCGGCGCCGAGGTGGTGATCCAAGCGAGCGCCGAAGAGTGGGACAAGATGCCCTCGGATTTGAGTGAGGCGTTAGCTCGTCGTCGCGGAAGGCAGCGCAAGCTGTGGGCAAGTCTTGGCGTGAGTGTCGACCCCGATCTGCGTGATTTGATCGTCGCGGCCGATCAGTTTGTCGTCCAGGCACCGCTGCCCGAGGCAAGCCGAGCCCAACCGATAACGGGAATCATGGCCGGTTATCACTGGTTCGGAGAATGGGGACGCGATGCGGTCATCGCATTGCCCGGGGTGCTATTGGCAACTGGTCGGTTAGCTGAAGCCGCGGACCTGCTCAGGCGTTATGCCAATTTCGTCGATCACGGCATGCTTCCTAACTGCCTCCCGGACGGCGACGCCGCCCCCCGATTTAACACGGTTGACGCGGCGCTTTGGTATTTCCAGGCGCTCGAGCACTACCTCGAGTCCTCGCGTGACGATGGCTTGCTGGCCGAACTCTACCCCACGCTCGAGAGCATCATTCACTGGTATCAACAAGGGACGCGATTTGGCATCATGGCCGATCAGGACGACGGCCTTCTCGCGGCTGGTGTCCCGGGGGAGCATCTCACCTGGATGGATGCGGCGGTTGACGGTTGGGTTGTGACGCCGCGATCCGGCAAGCCGGTTGAAGTAAATGCCCTCTGGTATAACGCGTTACGTCTCATGGAAGGCTGGAGTCGGCGGTTGGGCAAATCCTACCGCCATTATCGGGAAAACGCGGATTGGGCGTACGCCAGTTTCAACGATCGCTTCTGGTATGCCCAAGGTGGGTATCTCTATGACGTCGTCGACGGCGAAAACGGTGACGATTCCTCGCTGCGGCCGAATCAGATCTTTGCCATTGGTCTGATTTATCCGACACTTGATCCTCGCCACTGGGAGTCGGTCTTGGACTGCGTCAATCGCGAATTGGTGACTCCCTATGGTCTACGAACGCTCGCACCGGAGTCACCAGGGTACGTCGGACGGTATGCTGGCGACCAGCGGCATCGAGACGGGGCCTATCACCAAGGCACTGTCTGGCCCTGGCTCTTTGGTCCCTATGCCGAAGCGTGTCGTCGCGCGGGACGTGATGTTCGCCGCCTTCGATCTTGGCTCGACGATCTGATTCGCGACGATCGACTACCTGGCTTGGGGACGATCTGCGAGATCTTCGACGGCGATCCTCCCCATCAACCTAACGGCTGCATTGCCCAGGCGTGGAGCGTGGGCGAAGCTTTGAGGATTCGACGTCAGATTCTCCAGGAGTAATCACATGCCACGCGACCTCCCTTTGAGTAATGGATCCCTGCTGATCAACTTTGATGCCTCTTATCGTCTACGCGATCTTTACTTCCCGCACGTTGGCAAAGAGAACCATTCGGACGGGCATCCGTTTCGATTCGGAGTCTGGGTCAACGGAACCTTCCGTTGGATCGATGATCCGAAGTGGCGTCGCGAATTGGTCTACGAGCGCGATACGCTCGTGACGAAGGTCTCCCTCAAACATCCCGACTTGCCGATCGCAGTCGTCAGCTATGACGCGGTCGACTTTCACGAGAATCTCTACCTTCGTCGTCTGAGCGTTACGAGCGAAAGCTCTCAGCCGCTCGAGGTGCGCTTTTTCTTTCATCACGACTTTCACATCTATGGCAATGATGTCGGTGATACTGCTTATTACGAGCCGCAGCGCAAAGTCGTGTTCCACTACAAAGACCGACGTTGGTTTCTGATCAACGGCTGCCGAGATTCCAATGATCACGGTCTCGATCAGTTCGCGACCGGCCAGAAAGAGCGCGCCGGCTTCGAAGGGACTTGGCGTGATGCTGAAGATGGCCTCCTCAGCGGAAACCCAATTGCCCAGGGATCGGTCGACTCGACAATTGCTTTGCATCTGAAGCTGGAACCGTCCGGATTTGGCGAATTATTCTATTGGATTGCCGTCGCCGAGGACTTTGAAGGTGTTACTGACATCAATCGGCGTGTTCTTGATCGAGGTCCAGCGAGCTATTTGGATCGTACGGGGCACTACTGGCGGCTCTGGGCCGACCACGACTGCCCTGAATTCGACGATCTTCCTCACCCGGTCATTGATCTCTACCGGCGGAGTCTCTTGATTCTCCGGACTCAGATGGACGTCGATGGCGGTATCCTGGCAGCAAACGATTTTGATATTACCCAGTTCAGTCGCGATACCTATTCCTACGTCTGGCCGCGCGACGGCGCGCTGGTTACTCTGGCGATGATCATGGCCGGCCATTCGGCCACGGCACGCGACTTTCTCACATTTTGCCAGAGACTGCTGACCCGCGAAGGATATTACTTGCACAAGTACAACCCCGACGGAAGCTTGGCCAGTTCGTGGCATCCGTGGTATGCCAATGGGCGGCGAGAGCTGCCAATCCAGGAAGATGAGACCGGGTTAGTTCTCTGGGCACTCTGGTCCTTTTTCGAGCACTTCGGCGAAGTCGAGTTCATCAAGCCGTTGTACCGCGACCTGATCGTCCGCGCCGGAAGCTTCTTGGCGTCCTATCGTGACCCGCGCACCGGCCTTCCTCAGCCGAGCTGGGATCTCTGGGAAGAGCGAAGAGGCATTCATGCTTGGACCGTCGGCTGTGTCTATGCCGGACTGGTCGGAGCTGCCGCATTTGCCGAGGCGTTCGGCGAGATCGAGCTGCGCGATCAGTTTATGCAGGCCGCGGCGGAAATCAAGGCGGGCGCCGACCAGTATCTTTGGCAGGAGTCGGCTGGCCGCTTCGTCCGCCGGATCATGCCGCGCGATGATGGTGGTTTTGAGGTCGACTGGACCTATGACTCAAGCGTGGCGGGGCTTTTTCTGACCGGTATGTACTCGGCAAACGATCCCCGTATCGTCAAAACCATGGAAAGCACTCGTGACCGGCTCTCGATCAAGACGGACATCGGCGGCATGGCACGCTACGAAAATGATTATTACCAGCAAGTGAGTCACGACGTGGCCAAGATTCCCGGCAACCCATGGTTCGTCTGTACGCTCTGGCTCGCGCGCTGGTACATTGCTCGGGCAAACAGCAAAGACGAGCTCGAGCCCGCGCTAAAAATACTTATCTGGGTTGCCGAACGGGCCTTGCCGAGTGGGGTGCTTGCCGAGCAGGTGAATCCGTACGACGGAACGCCGTTGAGTGTCTCTCCGCTGACTTGGAGCCATGGTGAGCTCGTTAAGACGGTCGCGGAGTATCTCGACAAGATTTCTCATCTCGACAAGTGCCCGGCCTGCGGCTCGCCGCTCTTCCTACGGGAGCGTCACCGGGTGCAGGTACTGCGTCAGATGGACGCGGCGATGAGTTAACTTCAATTAGGAGGTGTTGCCAATGGCGATCAACCGTGACTTGGCGATTCAGTGGCTCGGACATGGGACGTTTAAGCTCCGAACGCCGGAGAGCAAAAACCTACTAATCGATCCATGGGTGATGAACAATCCGGCCTGTCCCGCCGAGCTCAAATCGGTTGGGGCGCTCGATGCCGTGCTGATTACCCATGGACACTTCGACCATATCTATGACGCAGTCGCAATTGCCAAGCAGTCGGGAGCCACGACCGTGGGTATCTTCGAACTGTGCAACTGGCTGGGGCGGAAAGGCATTACCAATACCGCCGATATGAACAAAGGTGGAACGCGCGAAGTCGCCGGGGTTCGGATCACGATGGTGCACGCCGATCATAGCTGCGGAATTACCGAGGACGACGGGTCGATCGTCTATGGCGGTGAGGCAGTTGGCTACGTGGTTGAAGTCGAGAACGGCACTCGGATCTACTTCGCTGGAGATACCAATGTCTTTGGCGATATGCGGCTGATTGGTGAGCTTTATCGACCCGACGTCGCTATCCTGCCGATTGGGGATCTTTATACGATGTCCCCCTACGAGGCAGCTAGCGCAGTCCGGATGCTTGGTGCAAAGCACGTGATTCCGTCCCATTGGGGAACGTTTCCCGCTCTGAGTGGCACACCCGACCGTCTCTGTAAGCTCACGGCTGATGTGCCCGGTTTGACCGTTTATCAGATCAAGCCAGGCGAGATCGTCACCTAAAGAGTGGTTTTGACGATATTGGCTATGACATCAAGTGCCGAAGTGGGCGCCCAAGGCGCGCCAACTTCGGCACTTGATGTCAGTAGAAACCCTTAATGATGTGCGCTCAGGACCGAGATGACGAACCCGCAGGAAATGAGGACGAAGAACAAGAGAAGGAGCATGCAAGCGATTCCCATCGGGCGGGAGACTGTTTCGCCTGGCTCGTAATTTTCATCCTCGGTAGACTCGCTGGCGTTCTGATTGAGGTCGCCGTTCAGATGGTTTTCATCTAATAAATTCCCCTCCCCATCTAGGAAAGGGTTAGGATGAGGGCTGTCTGGCAACTTCATCTGCTCTGGTGATAATGGACCACCTGTAATTCCGTGGTCATTTCTCGTTCGAGATAGCGGGATGACTGGCCAGCCAACGTTCGGCGGCCGGATGAAGGTCGGCTAGGTCCGGACGATCGCGAATCATCAGCCAGCGGCGACGCTCGAGAACGGCTTCGTTCGCCTGGGCGAGTTGGCGGAGCCCTCGGTTTCCGAGCTTGTTGCCCCACGTTTCGGCAAAAGCGCGCAGGTCGGCCAGGTTTGGCGAGCGTAGCGCTTCGACGAGGGCCTTGTTGTAAGCAGCGATGTCGAATTCGTTGTTCATTGAATACAGTTCCAATGACCGAGTATCGTATAATAACTTCATCCATGCTACCATGCCTGGCCAAGTCGGCGAAAATGGATAAAAAATTGCCGGGCGATTTTCGGCCGTGTTAGAATTCAGAAGATCACGACGGGAGGACGCCTTGGCGGCACGGCCGGTTGACGACGTGAGAAGCTTTGTGCGTCGCCACGGCGAATGTCTGGCGGTGGTTGGACTTCTCCTGGTGGCGTTTGCGTTGCGCGTGTTCCAGATCAACTGGGATGACGGCCACCTCTACCACCCGGACGAGCGCTACATTCTCATGACGACCGCCAGTCTTTCTTTGAGCTGGCCCCTCAACCTGAGTCAATTACTCACTCCGCAGAGCACGCTCGATCCGCAAGGCTTTTCCTACGGAACTTTCTCCTTCTATCTCCTCCGCCTGGTGGCGGCGATTCTGGTCTGGATCGGCCATCTGCTCCCCGGACTCCACTTCTTCGACCAGTTCAATGATCTCGGCAATTTACGGTTGATCGGACGTCCGATCTCGGCGCTGTTCGATACTGGTTCGGTTTACCTTGTCTACCGCCTCGGTCGCCAGCTTTTCAGTCGGCGTGTTGCTTTGCTCGGCGCAATTTTCGTCACCTTTTCGGTGATTGATATCCAGCTTTCTCACTTCTACGCGACCGATACGATCATGACTTGTCTCGTTGTCGCCGCGGTATGTGCATCGGTTGAATATGCCCGAGCGGGGAAGCGGAATTCGGCAGTTTGGGCTGGGATCTTCACCGGTCTCGCCCTGGCGACGAAGGCAAGCGCAGCACCGGTCCTTGCGCCGGTCGTGTTATCTCACCTGATTCGGCAATGCGTCACCTGTGCCAATGATCGGCCCGCGCTGCGTTGGCCAAATCTGGAGAGCGTGATCCGAGCCATTCCTCCGCTCGTGGGGACACTCGTGCTCGCGGCGATTGTCTTCGTCATTGCCGAGCCGTACGCGATCATCGACTTCCGGAGGTTTGTTCAGGGTTTCACCGAACAAGGGGATATGGTTCGCGGTCTCGCTGACCTCCCGTACACGCGTCAGTACTTTGGACGACCACCCTACCTTTACTTCATCCAGAACCTGCTGCTTTTTGGCGTTGGTATTCCGCTGGGCATTTCGATGTTCATCGGTCTGGTTTACCTGCTCTGGCGGACGATTGATCATCCCGGTCCCGGCGAGATTCTCCTGCTGTCCTACGTTCTGCCGTACTTCGCGATCACGGGTGACTTTTACGCGAAGTTCATGCGTTATCTTCTGCCGATTACCCCGCTCCTTGGGCTCTTCGCCGCGTTTGCACTGATTCGCTTGCTGGACATAGTCCGAAGTTGGCGGGGCGAGGTTAATCAGGCCGGAGAGTGCATGCCCACGGTGGCACCTTGGCAGCCGGCGCTTGTCCCCGCGGTCGAAGTTGGGGGCAGGACGGACGTCGACGACGCTTATGCACGTGCAAGTGTCTCGGAAATGTCCATGGAGGAGTGGGATCTCGACGATCTAGCATGTCTCGAAGGGGATCTGGAGGTGCTCGCGACGAGTGAGGAGAGCTCGGAAACACTCGATTGGGCTAGCTCCCCGGTCATCTCGGCTGAAGAGCAAGCCGTTGGCGAGAATGGCTATCACCTGGTAGCTCGGCTTGCCGGGGAAGGGGGAAAGGTATCAGAAAGCAATCAAGAAGAGACCCCGAGTAGCTGGGAAGATGCCGCGAATGGCCCGCTGCCGTCGATATCAGCAGCGAAGTCCGCATCGCAGATTGAGACTACGATCGATGAGGAAAGCTTGCGCTTCGCCCAGCTCAAGGGACTTTCCCTGGATTGGTTCGTCGAAGTCGACGAACCTGGGCCGGTTCGAACGCCGATCGACGTGGCGCGGTTCGTTTGGAGCGAGTTCGAGGACGGTGACCTCGTCGGGGTAAATTCTCCGCCTTCCTGGCTCGAACGCTGGCCGGTCTTGCAGCGCTTCCTCGTTGGGCCCTGGCCGGTCCGCTTTAGTCGGGCGCTCATCGCGATCGTCCTGGTATTCTCGGTGTTCTACAGCCTGGCCTATGACAATATGTTAGCCTCGCCGACGACGCCGGTCGAGGGGTCCCTCTGGCTTTACCAGCACGCACCCCGGGGGGCGACGATCGCGACCGAGCATTGGGAAGAAGGTATGCCGGTGCCGATTGTCAGTCCAACCGGCATTGACACCGCTGACAGCCACGGCTTCAAGATTGTCACGATGCCGATGTATGACGATGATAATGCCGCGAAGCTGAACACGATTGTCAATAATCTCGAAGCGGCCGACTACGTCGTGTTTTTTAGTAACCGATTGTACGGAACGGTGCCGCGCATTCCCGCCCGGTATCCGATGTCGCGGCGCTACTACGAGGATCTCTTTGGCGAAAAACTCGGCTTCAAGCTCGTCGCGGCGTTCGATCGCTACCCGAACTTGCTCGGCATCGCCTTTGTCGACGACACGACAAACGATCCTGGCTTGCCAACCCCGGCACTGCTCCAGCGGCAGCGCCCGGCGCCGATCACGATCAATCTTGGTCATGCCGATGAGAGCTTCTCGGTCTACGACCACCAGAAAGTCCTGATTTTCCAGAAAGTCCAACAACTCAGTCCCGATCAGCTTCGCACCCTGATTGGACCGCCGCCTCAGCCGAGCGAAGTGGCGCTAACTGGTGTTCAAAACAATAATAAGTCGTTACTGCTGACACCGGCCCAAAAGGCGATCGTCGAAACTGGTGGGACGTTCCGCGACATCTTTAACCGGCAGGACGTCTTCAATCAAGTTCCACTTCTGGTGTGGATCATCCTGATTACTTTGGTCGGGCTCGCCGGAGTGCCGCTCGGATTTCCGGTGTTCCGATTTCTCCCGGATCGGGGATACCTCGTTTCGAAGACACTTGGCGTGCTCGTCGGAGTCTGGCTGATCTGGATCATCGTGAGCTTGGGAATCGTCCAGGCAACCCGTCTGGCCACCCTGGCGATCTTTGCTGTCTTCCTCGTCGCTGCTGCCGTGCTTGGACATCTCCAACGTGATCAGATTATGACCTTCGTCCGGGAGCGACGTGGTCTCATCCTGGTCGAGGAAGCTGTTTTCTGGCTCGCTTTCTTCTCTGACGTGTACATCCGGAGTCTTGATCCAGACCTCTGGCATCCCACCCTGGGCGGTGAGAAGCCAATGGATCTGGCCTATTTCACGGCGGCGGCGCGCAGCCCGATCTTTCCGCCCTACGATCCCTGGTTCGCCGGCGGCTACCTGAATTACTACTACTTTGGGCAGATTATTGTCGGGACGCTAACCAAGCTCTCTGGCGTTTTGCCAACGACCTCCTATAACCTGGTTGTTCCGATGCTCTTTGCCTTGACGGTTGGTGGCGTGTTCTCGGCCGCGGTCGCCTTGATTCACCGGGGTGAGGGGATACCGAAGAGGTCAACCGTGGCCGGGGGCGTGCTCGCTGGCTTGATGGTCTGCGTGATTGGCAATCTTGCTGGCTTTGGCCAGTTGGCTCAGCAATTGATCAGCACTTCCTCGATATCGCCAAACGCGACTCCGCTGATTGGCCCGGTGATCGCGTTTTTCGTCGGCGCGGTCGACGTTATCACCGGAGCGCGGCCTCTCGTCATCGCGCCGGATTGGTTTTGGGCAAGCACCCGCGTTCTCAACGGGACGATCAACGAGTTCCCGTATTTCACCTTCTTATTTGCCGATCTGCACGCGCACCTGATCGGCTTACCATTCACCGTACTAGCGATTGTGTTTTGCATCAACATCGTCAAATCCCGGGGGACACTCTCTTTCCTGCCGGCCGTGCGGCCTCCGGAAGAGGGAGCCGTGGTCGGACAGCCGCCGGTGGAGCGAACGGGCTTTCCGTGGCGGCTGCGTTGGCTCGACGAGCGCTTACGGCAGGTGTCGTGGAGTAACGTTGCTGCGACGGTCTTGCTTGGTTTGACGGTCGGAGCGCTGTTCCCGATTAATTCCTGGGACTACCCGACTTACCTGGGGCTCGTCGCTCTCACTCTAGCAATGCCCTGGTACTTGGCTGCTCGACCAACTGTCCGCGGTCTGGTTACTGCTATGATTCGTCTGGTCGCGGTGGTGATTCTCAGTCGAGTGCTGTTCCTGCCATTTTACGCGAGCTTCCAATCGTTCTACTCGGGCGTTCATCCGATTCCGGACAAGTCGGACGTCAGCGGTTACTTTGCAATTCACGGCCTTTTCCTCGCGATCATGGTGTCCTATTTCGTGATCGAGGGCTATGCGCTCTATGGCCGATTCGGAGTAGTCCGCTCGGCGATCTTGTATGCGCGGAATTGGGAGCTACTGCCTCGGGTCGTCGAGCTGCAGCGGGCGCTGGTACGCCGGTGGGATCGTCGCGAAATCGCGATTCTCTATGGCGCTGGACTCGTTCTGTTGGTGGCGGCCGCTTGCTTTGCCCTGGGAATGGCGCTGACCGGGATCCTGGTCGTGCTCCTGGCGGTGGCTTTGGCGATTGGCTTCCATCGACACCGCGATCCGGAGGATTGTTTCGTCGTCTTCCTCTTCGCAACCGGTTTGGCGCTTGGCATCGGTACCGAGCAACTGGCGATCGATGGTGACGTCGGTCGGATGAACACCGTCTTCTAGTTCTACGAGCAGGTTTGGGTACTTTGGGGAATTGCCAGCGCCGTTGTCGTCATCCGTTACGCGCGGCGCCTGCTCTCGCTGCGCGATTCTTTCCTGCGTCGGCTCTGGGCAACCGCGTTGGTGGCGCTTTTCGCGATGACGCTCGTCTATCCGGTCTTCGGAACGATCTCCCGCGTTTCTGACCGATTCAGCACGGCTTTGGCTCCTACGCTCGATGGCACGGCCTACATGAATGGGGCAGTCTACGTCGACGACGGTAAAGCCTTGCAGCTAGAAACCGATAAAGAGGCGATCGAATGGCTGCAAGACAACGTCGACGGCACGCCGACGATTCTCGAGGGAAACCGCCCCCTTTACCGATGGGGATCGCGATTCTCGATTTATACCGGCTTGCCGACGGTCATTGGTTGGGATTGGCACCAGAAGCAACAACGCTGGGGTTTCCAGTACGAGGTCGATAACCGGCTGCAGGACGTCCAGCAGATGTATTCCGGCCCCTCGGTGTCTCAAACCATGGCGTTGCTGCATCAATACGACGTCACCTACATCATCGATGGTCAGCTCGAGCAGGCGTTTTATCCGACCGCTCGTGAAAAATTTGATAGCATGGTTGGTAAAACCCTCAAGGTGGTCTACGATCGTGACGGCGTTCGGATCTATCAGGTCATAGGATAAACCGACAATGCTTGATCTGATCCAATGGTACGTCGTCATCCAACTCATGGGCGCCGCGGCGCTTCCCTTTGCCGCGCGGTTCTTCCGGAACCTGCCGGATCGTGGCTTTGCGTTCGCTCGGCCGTTGGGAATGCTCAGCGTGGCGGTCCTCCTCTGGTTCGGCGCCATTTTTGGCTTCTGGTCGAATAGTGGGGCTACCGTCTTTTTGATCGTGTTAGGTCTAGCGCTCGCCGGTTGGCTTGGCCTCCGACGCTCGGTTGATGACGTGCGTGCCCTTTTCCGCAATCAACGAACGTGGGTCTACGTTGTCGAAGGCTTATTCCTGGGAGCATTTCTCTTTTGGGCAGCCTGCCGGGCTTTCTTCCCCGACATCGCAGCTACCGAGAAGCCCATGGAATTTGCCTTCCTGAACAGTATTGTCCGCAGCAGTCAGTTCCCGCCGGCCGACCCATGGCTCTCGGGGAATTCGATTAGCTATTACTACCTCGGATACGTCATGGTCGCGGCAGTGACCGAGCTTTCCGGTGTGCTGCCCTCGGTTGCCTTTAATCTGGCGATTGCCACGTTGTTCGCGCTCACCGTCACCGGGGCGTTTGCTCTGACCTACGCCCTCGCGGTCGGAGCGCAGCGGTTACGACACGTCGAGCTTGGAGTGGCCGCGAGTCAGCGAAGCTGGCCGGCCTGGCTAGCCGGAGGTGTTGGCGCCCTTTTCACAGTTCTGTTGGGCAACTGGGAAGGTTTTCTCGAACTCTTGCACGCCCACGGCTTCGGCTCATCGTCGTTCTGGCAATCCATCGCGATCATCGGCTTGAATCACCCCTATCTTAGCGCTCACTGGTATCCTAACGATCAGCAGGACAATTGGTGGTGGTTTCGTGCTTCCCGGGTGATTGCCGACTACCCGCCGGGGGCGCCGCTACCCCAGAGCTACAATACGATTAACGAATTCCCCTTCTTCAGTTTTCTGCTTGGTGATCTCCATCCCCACGTTCTGGCTTTGCCTTTTGCCTTTGTCTGCATGGGGTTTGCCCTGAGCTTTCTCCGCGCGGTCGAAGGTTTCTCGCTCGAAAACTGGCGCTTCCATCTGGCCGAGTGGGGATTCATCGCGTTTCTGTTCGGGGCGATGTTCCTGTTGAATGCTTGGGACATTCTGACCTATCTTTTTGTCCTCCTTTGTGCCTTCGCAGTGCGTCGTTACCTGGATCGCCCGAAGTTTGACCTCGAATGGCTCAAGCAGTCGATCGTTTTCGGAGTCGTGGCGCTGGTTATTGGCGTCTTGCTCTACTGGCCGTTCTACGTGACCTTCCGTTCCCAGGCCAATGGCCTGTTGGGCATTGTCAATGTACACAGTCACCTCCAGCATTTTCTGATCTTCTGGGGGCCGTTTCTGATTGTGACCGTCAGTTGGGTGATGGCCGAGCTGGTTTTCGGGCGCTCGCTCTTACCGGCGCGAATCTGGCAAGCGACCGGGCCAGCCTGGACTCGGAGTCCAGTTAGCTGGGGCTTGATTCTGATTGTCGCGGCGACTGGACTGATGATCAACGCACCGGTGCTGACGGTGATGATCCCCCTGATGATGGCGGCATTGGCGCTGATTCTTCGCTATCTAGTTGGCTCGGTTGCCGTGGATCGAGTGTTAACGGACGAACCAGTCGGTGGAGTCATGTCGTGGCGGAGTTTGGGGACTGAAGCGGCCTCCACGGGACAGGATGGCGATCGGCCAGTCGAAGTGGCCGGTGGCTCGACCGCGGCTACTTGGCCAACCGAGCATATTTTCGCGTTGGTGCTGCTTTTTACCGCCGCGTTGCTCCTATGTGGAACCGAGTTGGTGTACATCCAGGACTCGTTTGGTAATCGGATGAACACCGTCTTCAAACTCTATTACCAGTCGTGGGCGATGCTGTCAGTAGTGGCTGCCTACGCGGTCTACATCGTCGGGGCGAACGCTTTCGGTAAGCGGGAAGGCACTGCTAAGACGGGCGTACGCAGCGTGGCGACCTGGTCGGCGCGTCTCTGGGGCGGAGTGGTTGCCGTTCTGATTGCCGCGGCCTTTGTCTACGTCCCCGCCGCGCTCGAATCGCGCTCGAATGGCTTTACTAATTTACCCACCCTGGATGGGTTGGCCTATTATGCTCGCTCTAATCCGGACGATTATGCCGGCATTCAATGGCTGCAGCAAAATGTGCAAGGCACGCCGACAATCGTCGAGGCGACCGGAGGTTCCTACAGTGCTTTCGATGAAGTCTCGTGGATGACTGGCCTGCCCACGATTCTTGGCTGGGACTTTCACGAGATTCAGTGGCGAGGCGCGTCAATCGTCGGTGTCGAGCAAGAGCGGAAAAATGACATCAATACGATCTACACGACCGCGAACCTAACAGTTGCCCGGGATCTCTTAGCGAAGTACCACGCGACCTACGTTTACGTTGGTCCCCTTGAGCGCCAAGCATTTCCGCAGGCTCAGGCCGGACTCGATAAGTTCGGCCAGTTCATGGACGTGGTCTATAAGAATCCAGCGGTGACTATCTACAAAGTGCGCGAGGAAAACTAGTGGCTCCTCCGAAACGAAAGCTACCGGCGCCGACGCGGCCCGGAGCATCAACCCGAAACGGCGCGGTGGCTCCTCCTGGAGGCGTGCTCCGTACCGAGCGATTGGCCCGCGTCGACGTCAGGTCAACGCCGGACTGGCGCTTCGTCAGCGAGCTAGCTGCCTGGATCGGCGTTGCCGCGATCTCTTTGGCGATTCGGTTACTGAATGTCGATGGGAATCCACTCCAGCCAGCCGAGAGTGTCCTCGCGCTCGATTCCTGGCGGATCGTCCATCAGCATGGGGTGGTCATTGAGCCAGCACCTCTTTTTATTTACCTGAACGCCCTTTTGTTCCTGGTGCTTGGCGCGACCGACGCGGTGGCGCGGAGCGTCTCCGTCTGGTCTGGCTGGCTCGTCGCGATGAGTCCGTTCCTCCTCCGTCGACAAATTGGACGGATCGGGGCTCTTGCTGCTGCGACGATTCTCGCCGTTTCGCCATCATTGGTGTTCGCGTCGCGCTCGGTCGATCCCAGTATGCTGGCAGTTGGTCTCGGATTGACCTCTGTGCTCGCGATAAGTCGTTCTCTCGGGCCGCGCCAAGAATCAGGCCTCTATCTTGGCGCGGTAGCCGGTGTGCTGCTCTTGATGGCTGGCCCCCCCGGAGACGCCCTCGCTTTGATCGCGCTGACGTTTGCTGCGCTCGTGGTTTACCGAATCTGGCGGCAATCGCGAGGCACGCTAGCGGAAGCGCCGGTATTGGGATTCGAGTTTGGATTTGGCTGGTTGCCGGTTCCCCGTTCGTTGGTCTTGAGAGATCTGTTACCGACGGCCAAGATGCTCAAATCGCTGACACTCGTCGTTGTACTGACTTATGGCCTCATCGCGACCGGCTTCGGAACGCATCTCGAAGGCTTAGGTAACTCGCTGGCTGGACCACTCGCGGCCCAAGTCATGAGTTTCGGTGACCTGGGCTCGCACCCATTCTGGTTGTATCCTGCTCTGCTGATTGGCTACGAGCCCTTTGCGCTGGTCTTTGGCATCGTCGGCGCAGTGATTGGCTTCCGGAAGAGGCGGTTACTTGACGTTTTTTGGGCTTGGTGGGCAGCACTGGGCTTTCTGATTCTTTTCCTGAGCAATGGCCAGGATCCGATCTGGATCGTCCTGGTGGTTGTGCCGCTTGGGTTTTTGGGAGGGCGCGCAATCGACGAGGTTGTCATGGTGTTGAGCGGTCGGGAAGAGCGTAGGGAGTTCCTGGTTTTCGCGGCCGGTGTCTTACCGTTGATTGCAACCAGCCTGATCGCTTTGGGAAATGTTACTCTGCCCCAGCCAAACGTACCTGATTGGGTTGGCGCGATCCCGCCGATGGCAATTGTCGCGTTCATCATCGCATTTGCGTTCTGGTATAGCTGGAGAAGCGCGTACAGATCTTTGGCTGGCGTTGGGATCATCGCCTTATTTGGATTTAGCGTGCACGCGGCGATGCTGTTGAATCCGGGCGGCCAGCTCAATCCAGCCGAATATTTCACTGGCACGGTTACGTCATCAGACGTACGCACGTTAGCGAGCGATTCGATCACGATTCTCGACGAGCTGGAGATCGCCCAGCAGCTCGAAGGGCGCAATGTCAATTCAGTCGTGGACGTGGCACCAACCTTCGCTCAACCGATCGTCTGGTATCTGACTCGTCCGAGTGACGTTCGTGCCAGCGCGAGCATCAACATCAACGTTGTCCAGGCTGGCAACGATTCCCCAGGAATTGCCGTGGTCGCGGCAAACGATAAAGCGCCCAAGGGACCCTACGTGGGCGAATTGTTCGAGTATTCATTGAGCGCGCCTTTGCCGCGCCCGAGTTTTTTTGATTGGTGGCGTTGGTGGATCTACCACCAAACGGCTGATCCGCAAAGCACCTTTGTAAAGGTCTACGTTAAGACGCAACTCGCGCGACCGTGACCGGGAGGAAGTAGCGATGGCAGTGTTAGACCGACCGATCGAAGCGCCGCAAGAAGAGCGCTTTTGGGCTCGACCGCTGAGCGCAGCGATACCGATCGACCGTGAGGTCGTCGTCTTCGTGGCGATTACGCTCCTGGCCGGATTGCTGCGCTTCTGGGATCTCGGCTCGCGCATGCTTCATCACGATGAGAGCCTACACGCGGTGTACTCCTACTACCTGTACATTGGGAAGGGCTATGTCCACGACCCGATGATGCATGGGCCGTTTCTCTTTGAGCTGAACGCTCTGGTCTACTTCCTTTTGGGAGTGACCGATGCCACGGCACGGGTAGCACCTGCCTTGTTTGGCACTATCCTGGTCGGTCTGCCGTATTTCTTGCGAGATCGGCTTGGGCGGACGGGTGCGATCGCCGCCGCGGCACTTCTCGCGGTGTCGCCGACAATTCTTTATTATTCGCGGTTTATTCGCCACGACATCTACCAGATCTTCTTCATGCTGCTGTTGGTGATTGCGACGTTCCGTTATTTCTCCGAGCAGAAGGATCGCTACCTCTATCTCGCCGTGGTTGCAACCAGTCTGGCTTTTTCAGACAAGGAAGATACCTACTTCCTCATGGCGATTCTCCTGCTATTCTTCTTCGCACTGAGCCGAGAGGACGTATTCTCGGTCATCCTCCAAGGAAAGCGGGCCAAGGTTCCGTCGACCGATTTATTTGTTCTGCTCGGAACCTTGATCCTGCCTCTGTTCAGTGCGGTTCCTTACTTTGTGCTCAAGGGGGGGAGCGAGTCGACGATCGATGTGGTTTTCGGCGTTGCATTCGCGGTGCTTTTTACTCTCGGCGCGGCGATCGGCGTGCGCTGGAACCGCCAGGTATGGATCCGATCGGCAATAGCTTTTTGGGCAATCTTCCTTTTGCTCTACACGACCTTCCTGAGCAATCCAAATGGCTTTAGCTCGGGCGTTTTTGGCTCGCTCCGCTATTGGATCGACCAGCAAGGCGTGGCGCGTGGAGGCCAGCCCTGGTTCTATTACCTGGTGCTCTTGCCGATTTACGAATTTCTTGCCGTCGGCGTTGGGCTTGGCGGAGCAATCTACTGGCTCCGCCACCGAACCCTGTTCACTGATTTCCTGATCTATTGGTGCGTCATGAGCTTGGTTCTCTGGGGCTGGGCCTCCGAGAAGATGCCTTGGATGGTCATTGAGATGGCGTTGCCGTTTTGCTTACTGGCAGCGGTGACGCTGGGTAAGCTCATCGACAGCGTCAATTGGAAAATGGTGGCCGAGGAGGGGGGGATATTCCTAGCGTTGGCTTTGGGGTTGGCTGTTCTCACCGGGGCGACTCTGGTTGGCGAAGGATCTCCGCTTGCTGCCGGCTCGCCGATTGTCCAGCAGCACCAGTTTTTCCAATGGGTCGCGATGGTCGCGCTCTTCGCTGCGCTGGTCTATGCGACCACCCACTATTGGTCGAAGCTTGGCGGTAAGCTTGGTTGGAAGATCGTGGGTTTGACGGTGGTCGTGATTCTGGTGCCGTTTTCACTCCGCACCGCCTGGCAAGTGACCTACTACCATGGCGACGTTCCCGTAGAGATGCTGGTCTACACCCAGACTGCACCTGACGTCGGCCGGGTGATGCAGCAGATCAACGAGATCGCCTATCGGTCGGGCCAAGGCGTCGACAAGCTGGAGGTCAATTACGACTCGGGAGTTTCCTGGCCATTCGAGTGGTACTTGCGGGATTACACGTCGAAAGTATACATCGGGGATGGTAATCCTCAACCGGATGCTCCAGTCGTCCTCGTTGGCTACGACAACGACCGGGCCAACCAGGTCGCGCAGTTGTTAGGCTCGAAATACGTCAGCCAACGCTATCGTTTGCGCTGGTGGTTCCCGGAGGACTATCGCAACCTGACGCCGGGCTCGATCGTCAGCGGCTTGCTGGATCCGCAGACTCGGTCGAACCTCTGGCAATTCTTGCTCTATCGGAAGCCGCCAGATCCACTCGGTTCGACTGATTTCGTGATGTTCGTCCGCCGTGATCTAGCAGATGGTGCTTGGGTAGCGCCTCAAGCGGCTTCACAGACGGTTGATGACTCGGTTTACACGCAGAAAGCGCGGGTTGTCTCGGCAAGCGTGGTGATTGGTACGGCTGGAGCCGGCCAAGGCCAATTCAATGGGCCGAAAGGGATCGCCATCGGACCGAACGGTGACCTCTACGTGGCTGATGCTCTGAATAACCGTATCGAGGAGTTCAGCTCCAGCGGCCAGTTCATCCGCACTTGGGGTACGAAAGGAACCGGTGATGGGCAGTTCAACGAGCCGTGGGGAATCGCGGTTAATCAGAGTGGTCAGGTCTACGTTGCCGACACCTGGAATCACCGGATCCAAGAATTCGATGCGACCGGTAAGTTCATTCGCTCCTGGGGGAGCCAGCCGGTCGGCCAGCCAGAAAGTGGCCCCGGCCAGTTCTTCGGACCCCGGGCGATCGCCTTCGATAGTCGGGGGAACCTCTACGTTACGGATACTGGGAATAAGCGGGTTGAGAAATTTGACCCGAATGGCCAATTCCTGGGCAGCTTCGGGAGTGCTGGCTCGGGGCTCGGTTTCTTTGACGAGCCAGTCGGCATCGGTGTAGACCAGGCCGGAAATTTCTACGTGGCGGACACTTGGAACCAGCGTATTGAAAAGTTTGGTCCCGACTTCAAGCCGATCACGTCCTGGCCGATCGTCGGCTGGGATAGTCAGGCGGTCACCGATAAGCCTTACCTCGCGGTGGATGGGCAGGGCAATGTCTACGTCACTGATCCACATAATAACCGGGTCGTCGAATTCACGTCATCCGGGCAGTTGGTGGCCGACTGGGGTAAGCTTGGTAGCGATCTAACGTCCTTCCATATGCCGACGGGCATCGCGGTCGACGCGACTGGAAACGTCTACGTCACCGATAGTGCAAACAACCGGGTGCTGAAGTTTCCGCCGCAGCAGTAATGAAAAGGATGGCTCGGGGAACAGCGACGGCTTTGCCACGGCAAAGCCGTCGCTGTTCCCCGAGCCAAGCCACAGGAACCTTATTGCAACGTAACCTCGTTCTCCTCATCGTTGCTAATCTACTCATTGTCGTCGCATTACTCTGGGCGGCAAGTGAACGGCTTTCGGTTCGAGTGATCGTAGCCAACGGCGAAGTATCTGGTAGGGTGGGAGGAACTACCGTGACCGCACCGTTCGACGGAGCCGGAACCGGCAAGATTGGCTTCTTTCTTCAGGGAGCCGACGCACATGCCCCGATCTCCTGGCCGACTGAGACAACTGGGCAGCTACCATCCCCCGGCCTGAGCGACGGCCTCTATCGCCTTGCCGCCGAGAGCGCTTGGGCGAACATCCGAGTGATCGGGAGCGACGGTCAAATACTCTATTCGTCAGCCTCCTCCAACATTGCGAGTGAAAGGATTTCACGTCTGGGCGATTGGTTTCATCATCCCTTTGGCGGCCAAGCAACGGCAATCCCTGGTCTCCTTACCATTGGATCGTCAGATTGGCACGCATACCAAATCACCGCTGACTTGCTGCGCCCTCGCAACGCCGCTGGTATCCTCGTGCTTTCACCGGATGGTGCGAATGGCCTGCTTTTCTACTTCCGACCAGAAGACCGCGACGTCGATTGGTACGTGGTCGAAAATGGCCAGTGGAAAGGGCCGGTTGCTCACTCTGATTACCGAGCCTTCGCCAAGGATATACCCTCCGAAGTGAAAGACACGCTGCGCCTCGTGTTGGGGGGCTACCCGGGGGCGTGGCTGTTCATCTGTCTGGCGCTTGTGCTCGGAGTGGTCGAAGCGGTGACAATCGGTCGTCGGCGAATGAAGATTCCGGTTTCCCTTCGGTCAGATGACGTTGCTCACAGCGCAGCAGTGGTCATCGCCGGCTTAGGGTTCGCGGCGGGATTGTACGTGGCCGACGTCGTGTTGCAGCGGATGCCCCACGTGCAGGACTCGGTCGCCTATCTGTTCCAGGCCAAAACCTACGCGATAGGACGACTCTGGGTGCCGACGCCTCCCCATCCCGAATTCTTCACCCATGAATTCATCGTCATGTATCACGGCCGCTGGTTTGGCAAGTATCCGCCCGGCTGGCCAATACTGCTGGCCCTGGGAGTGCTGGCCGGGGTGCCATGGATTGTCAGTCCGATCTGCGGTGCATTGACACTGTTTGTCGTTTATCGGATCGGTCGCGAAATCTACCATCCTTGGCTTGGGGTGCTGGCGGCGCTCCTTGGCCTGCTCTCGCCCTTCTGGCTCTTTCTGTCTGGCTCGATGATGTCGCACGCGAGCGGCTTCCTCTTCAGCATGCTCTTCATCTGGGGCTTTTGGCGCACGACACGTTGTCATGGGGCGGTTTGGCCGGGCCTGCTGACTGGCCTCGTCCTCGGCATGGGCTTCTTGATACGCCCGTTCACCGTTTTGATGGTGGCACTCCCCTTCGGCATCTACGCCACGGTGGAGGTTGCCCGCAAACCTGACCTCGGACTACGGCGTTACGTCCCGATTGTCGTTGGCGCCCTCCCTTTTGTTATTGTCTTCGGCGTCTACAATGCCTATTTCACGGGCAATCCGTTTTATCCCACTCAGCAGCTCTGGTGGCCATTCGATCAGGTGGGATTTGGTCCAGATCACGGTCCTTTTGGGTTTTATCCTGTCGACGCCTTTCCCAACGTTAGTCGCAATCTCCAAGAGCTACTCGAGCATGCCTTTGGCTGGCCAACCTTCTTAACCTTGTCTCTGGCGATGCTGCCTTTCGTCAGTGGGCGGGCGCGGACCTGGGATTGGCTGCTCGCGGCGAGCTTTGCCTGCCTGGTTCTCGGCTACGCGTGCTGGTGGGCGGATGGGATTATGTATGGGCCGCGCTTCTATTACGAAGGATTTGGCAGTCTGCTCATTCTGACGGCGCGCGGAGTTCAGGAGGCATTCTCCCTGACCGAGCATGGTGCGCGATTGGTCGCAAAGGGTAGCCAGACGATGCGACTTCCCCTGGCCCGCACCGGCATTCTGGTGGGACTTGCCGCATTGATCGCCTTCAATTTTCTCTACTACTTCCCCGGCCAGTGGGAACTCTACCACGGCTACAACTACGTCAATCACTCCAAGCTCGATGCTGTTCAGGCGGCGGGAATCCATCACGCCGTCGTGTTCGCGGACGTTGGTCCGTGGTACGCCTGGTGGGAATACGGCATGGTCTTCTCGGCGAATGATCCGCTGCTTCAAGGAGACGTTATCTTCGCGCGAGATCTGGGCATCGAGAAAGACCACGAGCTCGAGGCCGATTATCCCGGACGCAGCTTTTATCGCCTAGATGGGACGACGATTACACCGCTGGAATGACAGCTAACACCTATAGCGTTGCTAAAATGCAGAGCGAATCTTACAATGCCGGCGTCGAACGGCTGACCCGATTTCAGCGGGTAGGAAAAATGGAGAATCCGATCAAGCTGCGGCGTCGCCATATGCGGGGACTGGTCCAAGGGTTCGCAGCGGTCACGTTGGCGGTCGCAGCCGAGGGCATTCTCTACCGATGGACCGTCGGTCAACCGGTCGATGTTACTCTCGCGATTGGCTTGTTCGCCGTGGCCGCAGTGCTGATTTACCTGGCGGTCGCTCCCGGACCGGAGGTTGTACCATCAGTCAAGTCAGGCGAGTGGCGATCGCCGAACTGGCTTACTGTTCGAGAGCACGTGATTTGGATTGCCGTCGCGACACTGTTTGCCAATTTATTGGCACTGAACCTATTCGCGCGTAACTGGCAACTCAACCTAGCCTGGCTCCTTTATGTCGCCAGTGTCATCCTCGTAATCGTGCTCGGCTATATGCTCGATCACCCAAGTGAGCGCTCGCTAACGTTTTACCGCCCTCGTTTCGAGTTGGTAGCGCTTGCCGTGGTCATGCTCGTCGCCTTGTTTTTCCGCGCCTATGCAATCAACATCTTGCCCCAGGGGCTATGGTTTGACGAGGCCCAGCAAGGACTCGCGGCCGAGAGAATCTTGTCTGACCCTGGTTTCCGACCGATCTGGCTAACCGGTATTTCCCCTACCGCGGCATTGCGGCTCTATTGGGAGGCATTATCCTTCCTCATCTTCGGACCCTCGATTTTTTCAATCCGGATCCTTTCAATTACGATCGGTCTTGTTGGAGTCTTCGGCGCCTATCTCTTGGCCCGAGAGCTGTTCGGTTGGCGTGTTGGATTGGCGGCCGCGGCGCTGCTGGCGGTTTCTCCATGGCACGTCAATTTCAGCCGGATGAATCTAGATGGCATTTGGGCGGTAACCTATGACGCTTTGGCGGTCTATTTTCTGGTCAAGGCTTTGCGAACCCAGCGCTACTTTAATTACGTGTTGGCGGGCGTTTTCCTGGGGCTGGCCGCGAATTCCTATTACACGAGCTACTTCCTCGCCATCGTCATCGCTCTCTACCTCCTGTTTCGACTGGTAACCGAGGGGGCTGCCTTTCTCAAAGCGTCGCTCACCGGATTGGCCCTGTTTACTCTTGCGTTGTTAATCACGGCATCGCCTTTGATTCAGTTTGCGATTTTGCACCCGTCAGAATATGGCAGCCGAATTGGGCAGGTCTCGATCCTGGGTGAAGCGCAGCGAACCCACAATTTTCAGCCATTAGAACAAAACGTGGTCAAACATGTTTTGATGTTCAATTATCAAGGCGATAGCAATGGGCGTCACAACTTGAGCAGTTGGCCGGAGCTCGATCCAATAAGCGGTGGCCTCTTTGTCTTGGGGTTGGTCATTTCGCTGCGGTTCTGGCGTCGCTCTAACTTCATGCTACTCCTTCTTGCCATTGTCATCCTGCTGTCCGGAGGCATTCTGTCAGTCGACTTCGAAGCACCTCAGTCGTTGCGGACGATTGACGATAGCCTTTACGCCGCTATACTGGCGGCCTTGCCGATCGGCTTCCTATGGACTCGCCTCGCCGAACTAGGGTTGGGCGTAGTTCGGGTTCCGATTGGGAAACTGGGAGTGGCACGTTTTACAATTGGCTCGCTCGCCTCGATCGTCCTACTCGCCGTGGTCACGCGGATGGACTATATCCGCTACTTCGAGATTCAAGCGCAGGATAATGCTTCTTGGGCGGCATTCTCGATTGGCCCAACCTTGCTTGCTGAAACGATGAAGCGACTGGGTGACGATTACGACGTCTATATGTCGCCGACTTTTATCGGACAGCCTAGCATTCAGTTTCTCGATCCCCAAATCAAGGTCGAGAATCCATTCAATCCCGCGGTCAGCTTGCCTTTGCGCGATACTCGCAACGTGGCAATCTTCCTCGACGTTCCGGATGCCGAATCGGTCGATTTGATTCGTCGCCTCTATCCATCGGCTAGTGTCCAAACATTTCAAGTCAATCGTAAAAGCCCGATCGACATGTACAGTGTGATCATACCGGAGACACAGATTGAAGCACTGGAGGGGCTGAACGCGATCTATTATGCCGGCCAGTCAGCAACGCCTGCGAATGCTCGGCTTCGTCGTATCGATCGGACGATCGACAACGATTGGTCGAAGCAAGCGCCCTTGCCAATTCCCTTTCTTGCCAATTGGCAAGGTGTGATCCTGGCACCGGAGTTTGGTACCTATCGATTCAAGTTCAACGCGCCACCGGACGCCTCGGTGCGCCTGGATCAAAACGATCTATTGAAGGGAGGTGGGGAGACCTCGATCGAATTGGCACAGGGACTGCATTCAATCGAAGTGAACGCGCCGATGACCGATCGGGGCCCGGTGAGTTTGCTCTGGCAACCGCCCGGCCAACTACTGGCTCCGGTACCTAGCACCGACCTGTTCCATCCGCCGGCCGACAACCGCGGCCTTTTGGGTAAGTACTACGCGGGAACGAATTGGTCGGGTACGCCACGCCTGGAGCAGATCAATCCAATCATCTCTTCCTATTATCACTTCCTGCCGATTCCCCAGCCTTTCACCGTCGAGTGGGATGGCAAGATCGATATTCCCACGACCGGTTTGTACCGTTTTAGTAGTCAGTCGATCGATGCTTCCTGGATCTACCTCGACAATCGTCTGATCGTCGACAATAGTCATGCTTCGAATGGCTATGTTGAAGGGGCGGTGAATCTCACCGAGGGACTCCATGATATTAAGATTCGCTACCTGAGCAAGTCGGGTTTCCCGCACATCGACGTTTCTTGGGCGCCACCGGGTTCAAGTACGGCTCCCCTGCCTGGCGATCGGCTATTCCCGCCCCAGGGGGCATATCCGGAGCGGGCCGGGCCATTGCGGGTGCCCCCACCCGCTATTCCAACAACACCCATGGCGCC
>JAJPIK010000100.1 GCA_021324795.1 Chloroflexota bacterium | reverse complement strand
GCGGGAGCCGCACTTCTGTAAAGCTCTCTCCTTGTCTTTCTCCCCTCGCTATCGGACTCCCATAACAGCCCTCGCTCGGTAGAACACTCTTATGGTGCAATTTCAGAAATTATGCCGATTGAAGAGGCACTTGTCTCATCGTCGTCTTGCTGGTAGTGAATGGCTTGCTCGTGGCTTGTTGAGTAGTGGGGAATCCGGTGCATTGACCAGCGCGAGCCCGCGCAGTTGTGCCAGCGGCCTAGCTTGCAGGAGGGTAATAGCGCCCGATCGCCTGAAGAAGATCTAAGAGATCGAAAGGCTTGGCGAGGTATCCGTCTGCTCCGATTTCTTCGGCCCAGCGGCGGGCATTCTGCGCGGCAGTCATGACGAGAATGGGAAAGTGCATACCGCGCTTCTTGAGTTCTTTGGCGAATGTCCAGCCGTCCATAACGGGCATGCGCATGTCGAGAAGAATGACCGCGGGCCGGATCCGTTCGACCTCGCGTAGCGCCTCGGCACCGTTTGTTGCCTTCTCAACCGCGAACCCTTCGGATTCGAGGATATCACTGACGATGTCGAGGATCGCCGGGTCGTCGTCGACGACCATCACGGGAGGTTTTGTTGAACGCGCCATGGGTGCCTGATTGGCGAGCAGACTGTGCGTGGTCTGAGTGTAGTGGGCAAAATCGAAGCAAGAAATCCCTTCCTGAATGGCTTCGAAAGGCTTGTCGCCCTTGGCGGTCCGGGGGGCTGAGACGGTGGCATCTACCCCCTGTGTTGACAGTCCCACGACGACTATCCTCCCTTTTACCCTGGCGGAAGAGCGTATCGCGCTCCCTTGAGCAGGAACATGTGTCGTCCAGATTCTGCTATCCTGCTCGTTAACGAGGCTTCCACAGACTCCTTAACGATGCTTTGGCAGATAAATCGCCCCAGCCCGAATATATACAGACAGATTGCTCGCCGTTGAACTTGCCCCACACTGCGCCTGGTGGGGTTATTGTAGCGCATTTTTCAAGACGTGCGTGCTCTATAGAGTCTTCACACCTGTTCCCTCGACTTTTGATCCCGCGCGTCAGGATAGCTCGAAGGAGCAGGGGGAAGCAATCTATAATCCAAAGGTCTGGTCTAACGATCGCTCCTGCACCCGGTTAGCGTACTTCTGCTCATCCTCTTGCGGCGTTCTGACGCGCTACCAACTCTGCATGAGTACTTTTATAGGTGTGAGGGGCTGGCCGGTAAGTCCCAGGCAAGTACGCCTTGCAGGGCACAGGTCGCAAGGTAGAGGTAGAGCTCTGATCGCTCCCGGGACTCACCGGCGGTTTCACACTGCGGAACAGGAGGTAAGACTAATGGTCCGACTACCAATTGCTCGCAAGAATCATCGACAATCCGTGGCGGCTGCGCGGCGTTCAGGTGGCGAAGTCGTGCCGCTGCGCCAGATGCTGAGTCGCCTCTTCGACGAGAGCTTCCTGATGCCTTCTCTGCTTGATGAGATGTTCCCGGCCAGCAGCGACGGGAGCAATCTCTACGAGGCCGGGGATAGCTACATCGTTCAGTTGGCCATGCCCGGCGTCAAGCCGAACTCAATCAGTTGCACGGTTGAGGGGAATGTGCTGACCTGTACCAGCGAGTCAGCAGTCCAGGCGCCGGAGAAGGCAACCCCGATCTGGGAGTCGATCGGTGGTCAGAACGAGTACCAGATCCAGCTTCCGACCGAGGTCGACGCGGCCAATGCCCATGCGAACTACGAGCACGGGATCCTGACCATCACCCTGCCGAAAGTGGCACACGCACGGGCCCAGGCGATCAAGGTCACAACGAAGTGATTGGCCTGCAAGAAGTGAAGCTTTCCCCGGTAAGGGGGGCGATCCTTTCCGTGGGCAAGTCTGGCGATCCGCTAGCCGGTGGCGTCGGGGACGGGTGGCAGTGCCCATCTTCCCGACGCCACCCTAATTCCGGCAATTTCCCCATTAGCTAGGCATTATGATTTAATTTTGTGTAGCAGTCTTATCCACTCAATATTCCGAGGGAAAGTCGACGTGAAAAGTCGATCTAAAGCAACGATGTTCAGCCGTTTCCTTCTCTCCGCCATGTTAGTTTTGATCCTGACCGGCTGTCAGGTGAGCATGGCCGCACCGACGACCGCGTCCTCGACACCAACCGCGGTGGCGACTGCCGTCACGACACCGTCGGCGGCAACTGCTTCAACCACCACGAACCGGGCTTCACCAGCCGATGCGTTGCCGATCTCGGCCACCGGTGCCGGTCCTATCGCTGACGTCGCCGCGAAGGTGAGTCCGGGGGTCGTGCAGATTACTAACGAGCTGCTTACTCTAAACCAGCTTAATCAAGCGATCCAGGTACCACAGGGCGTTGGGTCAGGGGTGATTATTGATCAGGCGGGTCATATTCTCACCAATAACCACGTCGTTGCTGGCGCCCAGGGGCTAACGGTGAGCCTGCCGGATGGTCGAAGCTTCCCGGCCAGACTGATTGGGCGAGATCCCCGCAGCGACCTCGCGGTTATTCAGATTCAAGGGAGTAATCTGCCGGTCGTGCCCTTAGGCGACTCTTCGAAGCTCGTCGTCGGCCAATGGGTGGTCGCGATCGGTAATGCCCTAGCGCTCGAGGGAGGACCAACCGTGACGGCCGGCGTGGTGAGTGCCTTGGGGCGAACAGTCCAGGAACCGAGCCAGGGCAATGCTCCGGGGCCATTTCTTTTCGACGCCATCCAGACCGATGCGCCGATCAACCCGGGGAACTCGGGCGGTCCGCTGGTTAATCTTCAAGGGCAGGTGGTCGGCATCAACACCTTGGCCGCGACTCAGGCCGAGCCGGGAGTGCCCGCTCAGGCCGTCGGCTTCGCGATCGCGATCAACACGGCGAAGCCAATCGCCGATGAGCTGATCAAAACTGGCCACGTCACCTACCCCTATCTTGGCATCGCCGTTTACCCGAATAGCCCGGCCATCGCCGCGCGGTTTGGCTTTCCGGATAAGCCAGGCATGATCGTTACCCAGATAGATCCGACTGGGCCAGCTGCACAGGCTGGGGTGCAAGTGAACGATGTGATCACCGCGGTCGATGGGCATGCCCTTCGTGATGAAAGCGAGATCTATCGCGTCCTGCAAGCGCACAAGCCAGGAGACAAAGTCACTCTGTCAATTGCGCGGGGTACTCAACAATTGACGCTTACTGTGACCCTGGGCTCGCAATCGTCGGTAGGCTCGTAAGTCTCACCTAGCGAAAGGCGAGCTGTTGGATGCAGACCGTGGGGGTGGGAGGTGGGCTGGCACTTTGGAGGAGGACGCCGGTGACCACGGTCTCCTCGGCGTGAAGGTCGCTCAAGGGCACCTTCACTTCCTGCCAACCGTCGTGATATTGGGCATGGCTCTGGTAGAGGGCAAGGGAAACGGTACCGAGCGTTTGACCTGCCGTGTCGCGAACCGATAGGATGAGCGGGGGCGAAGACTGCCCTGGTGGACCCAAGAGAAAGGTCAGGGCTTGATAGTCGCCAGTAGCAAAATGCGGGTGGTGGGCGTAGAAAGCGCCACCGGCCGACTGGAAGGTCAGGCAAAGCGAGCGTGGTCCGGCTGGGCCGATAGGCGTACCGATCTGGGTGACGTGGGTGTTCCAGGACCAGTCGTCCCATTCAAGCGCGGTGCCAAAGATTTCCGGTCCTGGCCAGAGTCCACCGCCCAGGTCAGCGACGATCGGCGGACTTGACCAGTCGACGAGGATCGGCAGGGCTACCGCGACCATTGCGATGAGACCGATGCCGATAGCGAGGCCGCGAAGGGGGCGTGCTCGCCAAAAGGGGTGATAACTGGTCATGCCGACGAGGCACGCGAGCACGGCCGGCCCGAAGAAGGTCAACGCGACTGTCAGACTCGGAGCCAAGCCGAGACTGGACTGAGCGAGACCGGCCAGGTAGGCGGTCCCTTGATGTAACCCAAGTATCCAGGTCACGCCCGACGTTGCCGCGGCGCCAAGCCACCAACCGCCTGGTAGAGTAGATATTCCGAGGACGCTGACCACGTACCACGGGAACCAGTCGCGAGATAGCTCAGCCAGGTAAGCGAACAGGACGAGCGTTGCCACGCTGAAGACCTGATTGAGCTGGCGGGGCCAGCTCAGCGCGATTAGGCTGCCGATCACGACCATCGCGACGAGCAAAAAGGAAGCTTGCTCGATGTGGTCGAGTCTTCCGGATTGGTGCAAGTAGGTCGGGAGATGGCTCAGAAAGACAATCGGATCAAAGGGGAGGAAGACAAGACCGGTCGTCACCGCGGCGAGAATGGCAAGGACTAGAGTGCGACGTCGGCCGGCCGAGCGCCAGCGCCACACCAGATAGGCGATCAATAACGGTCCGGTCAGGTACTTCAACAAAGCTGAGAGGGTAAGGGCGACGATTGCGAGGGCAGGTCGTCCATGCACCTCCAGCCAGATGCCCAGGAGGGCGAGGAAGAGCATCGCCGTGTCGTTGTGCTCGACTCCGATGAGGAGGACGACCGGATTCCAGACGTAGGCAATCGTTCCGGTCAGCCGCCGTTCCGGTGCGATGATGCCGAGGATTGACCAGATGAACAGCGCGTTGAAGGAGCCAAGCACGACAAAGAGAAGACGGAAGCCGGTCAAAGTCCGGGCGAGGTCTGATAGTCCACCGCCATGGTCGGTCACGACGTCGACCCCACTGGCGATAGCCAGCCAAGCAGGGCCATAGCCGGTCGTTAGAGCACGCCAGGTCGGGCTGAGGACCGGAAACCAGGCGTCGTCGGCGAGCGCTCGAGCCGGCACGGCGTAGGGATTCTGGCCGTCGCGAATGATCATTCGCCCTTCGAAGGCGTAGTAATCGAGGTCGGCGTTACGGCTGGGCGGCGACACGAGCATGATAACACTGGCAAGAACGCTGAAGCCAAGGACGATGAGCAGCGTCCGACGGTCTCCGGGGAGTCGATGGATGACGCCAAGGCCGACGACGTACGCCGTGGCGATTGCGCTGAGCAGGACGAGCGACAGAAAGATTGGCGCGCCCCCGCTATTCGTGACGAAAGCGGGCAATGGCAGGTCAAACGCCCAGGGGCCGGTCCGAACAAACGCTGGATCGGCCGATCCATCGAGACGCGGCAGCAACTCGTCGTACAAGCCGACGAGCACCAGCATCACGATTCCGATGCATACCAGGAATCGGTCTGCATGCAAGGAGATCGGAGAAGCGCTTTGAGTGTGGGTGGGCGCTTGGCCCCGTGAGAGGTGTATCTGCTGTGCCATTGCTCCAGCAGGGTGGAGCAAATACCTGGCCAGGGTGTGGGCGGAATGGCCTAACTTTCGTACAGGTCACCGCGCACTAGCTTTTCGGATCACCAGATGACCTCGCGTCCGAAATGTCGGACCGCGTCTTCGTCGACCTCGATGCCAAGGCCGGGGCCGGGCGGGACAGCGATTGCGCCCTCGGCGTCGAGCTCAGGCTCCGGTGCAACCCGACCGCGCAGTGGATTGGGTGTGCGGTCGAACTCGAGAACCGGCTCGTGCCAGATCGACTGGGGATTCCGCACCGGAGGGCAGTTGGGCAAGGTCGCGATCAACTGCAGCGCCGCGGCGACGATGATTCCGGTGCCCCAGACATGAGGGATACACGCAATCTGCGCCGCGTTAGCCAGACTGGCGATCTTCTTGGCCTCGCTCAGTCCGCCAACTCGTCCCAGATCGGGCTGAACGATATCCACGGCGCGTCGTTCGACGAGCGGTAGAAAGCCAAACCGGGTATATTCGCATTCACCGCCGGCGATCGCCAGATCTAGCGCGCTTTTGACTCGGAGATAGCCGTCGAGGTCTTCCGGCACGACTGGCTCCTCGAGCCAGAGCACGTCAAGCTCTTCGAGCCGCCGCCCTATCCGAATCGCCGTGTAGGCATTGTAACCATGATTCGCGTCGACCATCAGGGGGACGTCCGGGCCGATCGCGTCTCGGATTGCCCGGACGTGGAAGAGGTCATCCGCGATTGACAGGCCACCGATCTTCATCTTCATGGCCCGGTACCCTTGCTCGCGATAGTGGCAAGCTTCCTCGACGCGCGCGGCGACCGCTCGTGGATCCTGATCATAGTAGTAAAGACCGGTGGCGTAGACCGTAACCCGCGAGCGAGCGCAGCCACCCAGGAGCTTATGGATCGGCTTGCCGACCGCTTTGCCGATGATGTCCCAGAGGGCGATGTCGACGCCGCTGATCGCGTCGATCGCGGTGCCTTTCTGACCGGCGTCGCGGGTGAGCGCGTAAAGCTCTTCCCAGATGATCTCGACGTCGAACGGATCACGTCCGAGGAGGAGCGGGCGGTATTGGCTGGTGATGACCGTGGCGATTGCCGGGGCACCACTGCTGCCGGCTTCGCCCCAGCCAACGATCCCCTCGTCGGTAGTAATCTTCACTAGCACCGCACTGCGTGTATCCGTCCAGCGGAGTGACCAGGCGAACGGTTTATCGAGCTTGGCCGTCAAATGGAAGGTTTGAACGTCGGTAATGCGCACACTCTTGCTCCGAGTCAGCGGCCGAGTCGGCCGCGCTTTGGGGAATGGTATTCACCTGGAGGAGATAGTAACAGATAAAGGGAGAGCTGAGAAACGCGCTCTCTCGCTCTAGTAGGCGCCGCGGCCGAGGAGAACGACTTTGATCGTCTGGAGGATAATCTTCACGTCGAGGAAGAGCGAGTAATGCTTGATGTAGTAAAGATCGTCCTCAGTGTGCAGGTGCATGGGCCGATCGCCACGACCGTTGACCTGCCACCAACCAGTCATGCCCTGCGGAACCGTAAAGCGCTGGAACTGCCATGGCTCATAAAAGCCGACTAACCAGGGCATCTCCGGGCGGGGGCCGACCAGGCTCATGTTGCCTTGGACGACGTTGAAAAGCTGGGGAAGCTCGTCCAGGCTGGTGCGACGCAGGATCTGTCCGATGCGTGTGACCCGGGGATCTCCCCGTCGCTTATGGACGATCACACCGTTCTCGGGCGTCGCCAGCGCCTCTTGCAGCTTTTCGGCGTCGGGTACCATCGTCCGGAACTTGATGATCTGAAAAAGCCGCCCATTCTCGCCGACCCGGTACTGCCGAAAGATTGGCGAGGACGGTGAATCGATCACGATTGCCAGGGCGATCAAGCCGAGAAATGGCAGCGAGATCACCAAGAGGGGCACTGCGATGACCAGATCGAACAGTCGCTTTAGTCGTCGCTCGAGCGGGCTGAGTGGCGATTCGTTGACCCGAATCAAGGGGGTGTTCCCTACTTCTTCCACCGCGCGTGCCCCGAATGTGAGATCCCAGATATCGCTGGTCAGCTCGACCGTCACGTTCTTCAGCCGGAGCTGGACCGCTAGCTCGATCAGATCGCGCCGAGGCGGCCGCGATGTGACCAGGATCACGCGATCGATCGCGTGCTCTTCGACCACTTTCAACGCCTGAGCGGTCGTGCCGAGCACTGGCAGCGAGTTGGAGCTCACCGCGGCCAGGGGACCATCAATGACGTAGCCGACGACGATTGCCTGGGGATCCGCGCACTGAACACTGTGAGCGAGAGCGGTAAGCGAGGGGCCGGCGCCGAGGAGCGCCACCCGCGAGCGCGGCGGCGAGACCGGCGGGTTGAGCAGCGGCGCCAGGCCAACGAGCAAGATCAAGCTGACGACGCCGAGGTAGAGGAAAAGGAGGCGAGGAATCTCGCGATCGAGCAAGTAGACGAGTAAGGCCGCGCCATAGGGCATGACTGCCCAGGCTGAAAAGCGGGCCTGGAGGAAATGCACAGTGCGGCGGTCGTACACCCCGACCGCGTAAGCGACTGCCCACCAGAGGGTGACCAGCAGAGGATAGACGGCCGGCAAGACGAGCTGGGTCTGGATGCTGCCCAGGCGCTCGCCGACGTCGATGTGGAGCCGAAGCTGGTCAGCGGCTCCCAGCGACAAAACGACGAGCAGGGCGTCGACGACCCAGGCCGGCCAGCGCATTCGTTGGATCACGCCGAGCCCTCCCTTCCGCCAAGTGGATAGCGTCGCAGTCCCACGAGCTGCATAAAAACGCTCGCGACGAAGCGCGGATTATAGAGCAGATAGCGTCGCCAGAGGCGGCGCGGCTCCTGGGTCAAGCGAAACAGCCATTCCAGGCCATTCCGCTGCATCCAAGGCGGGGCCTGTTTGACTCTGCCGGAATGAAAGTCGAAGGCGGCGCCGACCGCGAAGATCAGCTTGGCGTTCAATCGCGCCGCGTGATCGGCGGCCCAGTAGTCTTGCTTGGGTGTACTGAGCCCGACCCAGATCACGTCGGGACGGGCGGTGTTCAGCGTCGCGACGATCGCCGCGTCTTGCTCGGGGGTCAGAGTCCCGTACGGTGGCGAGAGCGTCCCGACGACGTTCAGTGGGCCGAAGCGCTGGCCGAGGCGTTGCACGAGCACCTCGGCAACCCCGGGCGCACCGCCGTAGAAGAAGTGCCGGTAGCGCGAGCCGGTGCGTTCGAAAAAGCGCAGCAGGAAATCCGGACCGTAGACGCGTCCGGTGTGGCTAAACCCCTGAGCGCGCGCCAGCCAGACCAGGGGCATGCCATCGGGTGCCGCCAGATCGGCGGCATTGACCACCGCGCGGAAGCGCTCATTCTGCTGGCATTCCATGATGGTGTTCACCGTACAGAAGCAGGCGTAACGGGTACGTGGCTCCGATTGTTCAATCCAGGCGATAGTCAGGTCGACTGCTCGTTCGAGGTCAAGCGGATCGATCCCAATACCCAGCACGTTTGCTCGCGGGCAATCGGACGGCATCGACGTCGTGAACGTTGCCATGGATGCGACTTCCCTCCAGCCAAGATGAACATCGCGATTCAGATTACAGTCACCCGAGCGCTTTTTTGAACGATCGCCATTAGGAATTCACGTGAGAGGCGACGTCAGGTGGGGTGTTCCAGACGCCGTGGCGCCGCGTTAGGTGAAGCGTACAGCCGAGCTTGTAGCGCTTCGTAGATCCAAGCGAATCCGCCCGCGGCGAAGAGAGCAATCAGTGGCTCGAGCTGGGCGCGGTAGCGGCCCTCACCCCCACTCACGACTGCCAGCAGGGTCGACCAGAAAGCGCACCAGAGGATGAGTTGGGCAATCGGGGAAAGTGGACGAGCTCGAATCACTCCGAGCACCGCCGCCGCCAGCAATACCAGATAGGCGAGATAGCCAAGCCACTTGCCCAGGCCGCGGTCTGGCCAGCGAAGCCACAAATAGACCATTTTCCAAATCGCCAGTTGGCCAGAAGTTCTGGGATGACTCATGATCCACTTGAGCGCAGCCTGGCGTGCCAGGTGGTCGTAAGCGACGTCGTCGAGGCCAGTCGCTTGACGAGGGTCGCCGCCAGTGGCCTGCAGGAACGTACCGAGTGATACCGCTTGCCAGGTACCTCGTGCGTTCGGATCCGACAGCGCCCATGGATTATAATTGCCAATCAACATTGCCCCACCCTGGGTTGTCGCGGGAATCAGCGCATGAAAGGTCAGGAAGTTTCGCACGAGCCAAGGCGAGAGGATGATGAGAGCGCCGACGATCATCGTCAACAGACGAGGCCAGCTCAAGCTACGACAAAAGAAGCGCCAGGTGATGAGCGCGCCGCTATAGATCATCGCCGTGGGGTGCGCGAGCATACCCAGCCCGAGCGCGAGTGCGCCGAGCAGGATCGAACGACTTGCCGATCGGGCCACCGCCCGCGAGATCGCGAGGAGCAAGACAACCGTCAAAAAAACGTACAGCGTCTCGGATAGCAGGTAGCCACTCCATTCGATCGTGTAGGGATCGATCGCCGCGATGATTCCCGCGGTCAGCGCTAGGCCGGGACGGTTACTGAATACCTCGGGGGTCAGGCGGACGATTGCGACGCAGGTCAAGGCGCCGACGAGGCAGAGGAAGAGCTGCTCTGGTCGTACACTGGCCGGTCCAAAAACGCGATAGAAGAGCGACAACAGCAGAGGCCAGAGGGGCATCTTCGAAGCCACGGGCTGGCCGCTGCTGACCAGGGCATACTGACCACGGGTGACTAACCCCAGCGCAAGCGCTTGAAATTCGCGGACGTCGGCGACTCGGGAGTCAGCCTGGTTGGCGCTGGTAAAAGCGAAGCCGAGTCGTAAGACCAATGCCAGGGCAAATGTGAGGAGGTAACTTAGATGGTTCTTCGTCAACTGATCGTCATCCCTTCGTATCCGAGAAGTGACGTTATTTGACCCACGGATCAGCCCGGTCGGTTCGACGACTCACCGGTGGCTCCAAGGTGGCGCAGCGAGTTGTCGAGGTATTGCTGGTAACTGGGGTTTTTCGGATTGATCGCAATCGCCCGCTGAAAATGCGCCACGGCATCCGGCCAGCGCCCGAGGCTTTGGTCAGTGACGCCCGCCCAGAACTCGGGCTGTTCGTTGTTTGGATCGGCCCGGATTGAGGCCGCGAATGCCTGGAGCGCAGCTTGTCGGTTGTTTGATTCATAGGCAACTCGGCCAGCGAAAAAGTAGGTCCAGGTATCTCCGGGACTCACGCTTTCGAGGCGAGTGACCCAGCGCTGGGCCGAGAGCAAATCCTTGCGATCGAGTGCCATCGTAATCAGTTGATGATAAGGCCAGTGGACCGAAGGATCGAGTTGAACGGCCGCGTCGAAATTGGATTCCAGACCGGCGAGATCTCTGTGCTGTTGCCAAACCGTTTGGCCGACCACGATATGTAAGCGGGCGCGATCCTGCGGAATGATTGCCGGACTGATCAGAGTAAGTGCCGACTGGAGAGCCTCGACTCCGTCGTCGGACTTGCCATGAGCGATCAGTAGTAGGCCCTCCTGAGCACGGGCCTCGAAGAGACGCGGATCCGAGCTACTTGTGTATCGTGCCGGATCGGAAGCCCGGGTAAAGTCCCCCAGGGCATCATCGTCCAGCTTCGCCTGCTGCTCCGTCCGAGCGAGCGCGTAGAGAAGTGGTCCAGAGCGGTTGCCTTCACCGTCGAGAATAGGACGGAGACGGGTCGCGTCATGACGTAACCCCGCCACGCCGTTGGGCGATATGTTTGCTGAGCCACCATCCGCCACGATTGCGAGGTTGAGTCGATTGATCGTCATTGCCTGAACGGGAGCTCCATCGCCAAGCAAGAACGGTCCACCAAGCAATGCAACGGCAAGCGCGGTAGTCGTTCCAACCGCCCAGAGAGTGGGTGGTGGACCTAGCTCGCTGCCAACCGCGACTGCTAGGCCAAGAAACGCGAAGAGCACCGGTGACGGCTTAGCGCCGAGTGATACCGCGTCGAGCGTCTGGGACGTTAGGAAAGCGGTGAGCCCGGCTCCCAAGCCGGCGATCAGGACGCGTTGGTTAGCCAGGGCGACTGGCCAGGCCCGGAAGATGCCAATCAGCGCCAATCCCGTGATTGCCAGGAAGATGATCAGTCCGGCAATGCCAAGGTCTAATGCCGTTTGGAGATAAAGATCGTGGGCGTGTGGTATAAAGATCTGGTCACCGGTCGAATAAACCGGATACAAGAGATCGATTTTATTCGGGAAGGTGTTTAGCCCGATTCCCGTATACGGGAAGTCAGCAATCAGATGTACTGCCCGCTGCCAGACTTCAAGACGACCTAACGTCGAGCTACCGGTCGCTTGATCAATCGAGAGATATCGGTGCTCGATTCCCTGGATTCCGAACAGGAGGACCGCGCCGACCAAGAGGGGAGGAAGACCCAGAATCAGCCAACGGGTCTTTCCGAGGCGGAGCGCCACTGTGAACAAGATAGCGAGAGCAATTCCGGTCAGCGATGCTCGCGACTGACTGAGCAAGGCGACGGCGATTCCAAGGATGGTCGCGAAACTGTAGAAGCGGCGACGTAATCCGGATGAGGTGAACAAGGTAAAAGTGAAAGTCGCTGGCAAGAGCAATGCGAGTGTACCTCCCAGCTCATTTGGCTGAATTCCAGGTTGAGGCGTGCCAAAAGAACTGGTGATCGTGGGCAACAAATGGGGGAGATGCTGATAGATCGGTGTGAGCCGGGCAATTTTGCTGGGAAACCAGGCGGTGCCAACGATCCCAACCGCGGCGACCCCCATGGACAGGAGTGCGATAACATCCGCTGTAAGGTCGAGGTAATGCTTTTCGTCCCAATGAGTGACGATCGACCAAAAGAGGAGGGCACTAAAGATAATCCCGGCGAACTTCCCAGCGCTGAGCGCTGGATCTGACGAAACAACCAGGCCAAGGGTCGCTGTCGCGGCGATGGCAGCACCGATGATTCCGGCGGCGCGTGCATTGGGATCAGGCCAACAGGCGCCAATCGAAAGTAGCCAGACTAGCCCGATCGGTAGCCAGAGAATCATCGGGAACCGCTGGGGAAGCAGGAATGCCAGTCCCGCCCCGGCCAGCGCCAGCACGTCGAAGGTCAGCGAGAGCGTGCGCATCTCGTTCAGTTCTCTTCTGATTGCATTAAAGTGAAACCTGTGTTCACTTGATCGTATCTCCTGACGCGGCAAGGGCACGGACGTGATGGCAGCGAGAGCCCTACGGGACGGATAGCCAGTAGAGTCATGAGGATCAGCCTAACTGGTGCATCCGCCGAGTCCGTGTCGCATGTCGTGCTGAGCGATAGCGAAGCATCTCCAATGGCACGCACCAGGAGATGCTTCGCGGAGTTCCCCTTGAGCGAAGCGAAGGGCTTAGCATGACACGTCGCGGCATTTTGGGCGGATGGACCAGGAACTGACGCCATCGGCTGCTTTGGCCTTGTCTGATCACCCGGATGCCACTGCTGGTTCGATTTCTGAGGCGACTGTACGCTGCGAGCTAAGCTGACCCCCAACAATCAGTATCACTGCTTCATTTGAGGAGAGGGGGCGTCTTTAAGAGGAGTACTGCTCAAAGCCAATGTCTGGTCGTGCGTATAGAGAACCAGCGAGAGGCGATGGGTAAAGACCACGACCTGAGCCTGATGCAAGTGAATGTCGAGCCATCGTGGTACCAAGCCTGCCTCATCGAACTCGGCCCGCTGTGAGACAAAGTCGATGAACCAGATACGTGTGTAGTCGGCGGACATGGGTTGCAGACGACGTTCAATCTCTGTCTCGCTAATCTGACGGTTGTACCATTTGTCGACGATTGGGAGGACTCGCTGGTTCAAGGTCGGATTGTAATAGCCAAGGTACCAATTGCCAAAGCTATCGTACGTTACGATGGTATCGCCGGGCCGGATATTCTGGGCAAGGTACGTTGAGAGGCCACGCCAATCTTCGGATCGTCCGTAGCTCTGCGGGGCAAAGTAGTAATTGCCGAGCGAATACGCGTACAAACCAAGAAGTACCGCGGCGGGTGCAAGGGTCCATCCACGACGCCAGGCAGTCGCCAGCCCTGCGCCGAGGAGTGCGTAATATGCGGTGATTGCTTCAATCAAATATTTTTCGCGCAGTGCTGGAATCACATCGACGTAGGCCGCCGCGTAGGCTCCGAACACCGGTAGGGTTAGATATCCCAAAATGACCGCTAAGCCTTTTGGCTCACGACGAAGCTGTTTGATGCCAAGCAACAAAATGATCCCGAAGGCAAACAAAGCTGTCAGAATGACCGGCGCGTTCTGGATTAAGTCGGTGCGGCTAATCGGTTTGGAGATCTGGTCTTCGGTTACGCCGAAAGCGGTGTAGCCAAGACTGAAGGCCGCCGCGATCTTGGGAATCGCACTCGTGGCGCTGAATGCTCGCTCTAAATGAGCATCCAACGCTGAATTGATTTGAGAATAAAGCTGGAAGCTCCAGGGAATCAGAAGGGCAAGCGCTGCGATCTGAGCGGTTCCCCAGCGAACGAACTGATCTCTAGTCCGTGGGGCCAAGATCAAAAAGGCGAGGGTGTTGACGGCGAAGAACAGACTCGTATACAGATGCGCGTAAAAACCCATCCCGGCCGCGAGAACGTAACCGGTGAAAAAGAAGACCGACGGTCGGCGTGCGAGGAGAACAGTGTAGTAGGCTGCTGCGGTCGCGCAGAGCAGCGCCAAGGAGTACATCCGGACTTCGAGCGAGAACTCCAGATGAAATGGTGAGATAGCTAATAGGGCCAGGCTGGCCAAGCCCACCCTTCGCCCGAAGAGCTCGCGGACCAAGAGATAAGCGAAGACGAGTGACAGGAGTCCAAAAACGAGTGATAACGACCTAGCACCTGCCTCGCCGGGGAACAACTTTGTCCAAAAGTGTAGCAACAGAAAATAGAGAGGGGGCTGAGTATCTTCGCTCTGCTGCGTCAAGATCCTCGAGACCGGCTGATGTGCGAGCAGGATCGCGTAATACTCGTCGCCATAAAAGCTGCGTGTGAGGGCAGGGATGCGTATCGCGGTGGCCACCGCGAGAAGAGCCGTTACCCACGGGTCCTTGAGTAATGTGAGTGATCGAAGGCCCTTACTGATCAACCGATCCTCTTTGCTCATTGTGCCTCGGCTCGTGCTACTTCGCGGTGCTGAGAAAGGACATCAGTAGCTTGGCGTACTTGGCTGCTGGTGGTCGAGGAGGCCAACGATACCGCGCAGCCAAGTGTGACCCAGAAATAAACCACTGCGGGATGGAGAACAAAAGAGTAGCCAATTAACATGTTCGGAACCAGGATGCCAAATTGAATCGCTAGGAAGACGATAAGCGCCCGCCTCGTTTCAGGATCGGGAGCTGT
>JAJPIK010000058.1 GCA_021324795.1 Chloroflexota bacterium | reverse complement strand
GCGGGAGCCGCACTTCTGTAAAGCTCTCTCCTTGTCTTTCTCCCCTCGCTATCGGACTCCCATAACAGCCCTCGCTCGGTAGAACACTCTTATGGTGCAATTTCAGCTCTCGCTGCTCAATTAGGCAAGGTGACCCCTGCCTTGGCAACCACCGCCTCACCGTTGACAGCGCTCACCTCTACCGGAGCTCCCGTCGCCCGCTGGATCATCTCGCCGAGCGGTCGGAGCATCTCGACAATCTCCATCGGCACGACGATCTTCGTCGAATCGGATACGCCCACCTGTTTGAAGGCATCCAGATACTGCAAGCTCATCGTACGAGTGTCGACGGTCTGAGCGACGTTGTTGATTGTCCCCAGCGCGAGCGCATAGCCCTCGGCCTGGAGGATTCTCGCCTGGCGCTCGCCTTCGGCAGTCAGGATGGTCGATTGTCGTCGCCCCTCGGCCTGGAGAATCGCCGATTGCTTTTCGCCCTCGGCGACGGTAATCAGCGCCTGGCGCTTGCCCTCGGCCTCGGTGACCGTCGCCCGGCGGGTACGCTCGGCGCTCATCTGCCGGTTCATCGCTTCCTGAACGTCCTTCGGGGGAACGATCTCGCGAATCTCGACGGTCGTGATCCTGACGCCCCAACGCTCGGTCACTTCGTCCATCTTTGAGCGAAGCACCTGATTGATCCGCTCGCGTTGGGCCAAAACGTCGTCGAGCATGATGTCACCCACTACCGCGCGCAGCGTCGTCGTCGCTAGCCCCTGAGAGGCCCCGGCAAAGTTCGCGACGTGGTTCACGCTGGCGACCGGATCGAGCACCTGCCAGTAGATCAGGAAGTCGATCGCGATCGGCGCGTTGTCCTTGGTGATACAAGTCTGGTGGGGAATCGTCAGAAATTGCTCCCGTAGATCGATCCGCACCGCCTGATCGGCGATCGGAATGAGAAAGACGACGCCTGGACCGCGTTCACCGACACAGTGTCCCAGACGGAAGAGAACCAATCGCTGGTACTCTCGGACGACCCGCACCGAGAGATACCAGAGGACCGCCAGCAGAACGACGACCAGAATCAGAACGATCAGCGACGTGAGCATCGGTTAGCCTCCTTTGGGCGAGCCGCGAACGATTAAGTGAACACCTTTCCGCGCGACCACGAGGACCGGATCCCCGGCCAGAATCGTCTCGCCGCTCGTCGTGGCACTCCAGCTTTCGCCCTGAACCCGGACGGTTCCGGACGGTGCGAGCGAGGTCGTAGCCACGCCAAGCGCCCCGGGGCGCGGCGCGCCGATCGCCAACGCCGGCTGACGGCGCGCCGTCAACGCCCTCCGCATCGCAAACGCGAAAAACGCGACCAGGACGATCCCGATTCCCCCGACCAGCACCGGGCTCACCTCGAGCGTCAGTTGATCGGGCGTATAGAGAGGCACCGGTGAAAAGAGCATCAGCGACCCAACGACGAAGGTCACCAAGCCCGCCACGGTGAGAACGCCGTGCGAGGGAGCCTTTAGGTCGACGACGAAAAGCCCGAGGGCGACGACGATCAAAGCCAGACCGGTCCCATTCAAGGGCAGGCTCTGCAAAGCGGTCAGGGCAAGAGCGAGACAAAGCAGTCCGACGACGCCCGGCACCACGCTGCCAGGATGGAAGAGCTCGGCCAGGAGGGCCCAGCTTCCGATCGTCAGGAGCAAATAGGCGACGTTTGGATCGTCAATAGCATGAAGAAGCTGCTCGGCCAGAGTCATCGCAATCGGGGAAATCACCGCGTCTTTGGTTTGGAGTGGAATCGCTTGTCCACCGCGCGACACCGACCGACCCTGCAATTGATTGAGAAGATCAGCCCGGCTGCTCGCGATCAGGTCGATCACTCCCTGCTGCTTCGCCTCGTCGGCGGTGAGCGCGACGCTCTGGCGGACCGCTTGTTCAGCCCAGTCGGCGTTGTGGTGGCGGGTGGTAGCAAGCATGCGGATGTAGGCGGCGGCGTCATTCGTCACTTTATCCCGCTCGTCACCCTGGAGATTACCGCTCGATCCGACCGGGTGCGCCGCGCCGACGTTGGTTCCTGGCGCCATCGCCGCCACGTCGGCCGCCATCATCAGAAAGACTCCCGCTGAACCAGCGCGGGCACCATTAGGCGTCACGTAAACGACGATCGGCACCGGCGAGGTGAGCATCTGGCCGGTGATCTGACGCATGGCCGAATCAAGGCCGCCAGGGGTATTCAGCTCCAGTAGCACAAGGCTCGCGCCATCGTGCGCCGCCTGGTCTAAGCCGCGACTGACGTACTGCCCGACGATCGGATCGATCGCGCCGTCGACGGTGAGCAGATCTATCAGAGGGGAAGCCGTGGCATCGCTGGTAGCGGTGGTCGTGGTGATCGCTAGACCAATCGTCACGACTGCGATACCTACCGCGATGACCACTGCGCCTTTTAAGCTGGTCATTCCCCGTTTCACGAGAATGAGGAATCGCCTCATCTTTCCCCCACACATGCTTCCCTGGTGAGTCTAGTCCCCGGCTTCGATCAAGTCAATAATACAAGGTGTATCGTGCACTGTTTGGGGAATCGCCGTTCGTTGGAATGGAAACTGCCGGTCGGTCGATGGCAGAATGGCCTTGGACTTTGACCACGATCAGAGGGGCGGTTATCATTGAGCAAGTGCGCATAAGTCAGCCGGCCGACAGCAGAATGATCCGGACTTTGACCGCCGTCAGGGCACCGACCTGACCAGAGCTGGAGGATTCGCCGATGGATCCGCTGTCCGCCGCCCGGACCCAAATGGCTTTCTCGTTGGGCTTCCACATGATCTTCGCCGCGGCCGGCATGGCGCTGCCCCTCATGATGGTCCTGGCCGAGGGACGCTGGCTCCATAACGGTGACCCCGATGCACTGCGTCTGGCCAGGACCTGGGCGAAGGCAACGGGCGTCCTGTTCGCGATTGGTGCTGTTTCGGGAACTGCCCTCTCGTTCGAGCTTGGCCTGCTCTGGCCGCGATTCATGGCGCTGGCCGGACCGCTGATCGGACCGGCTTTCGCGATGGAGGGGTATGCCTTCTTCATCGAGGCGATCTTCATTGGCCTGTACCTGTATGGCTGGGATCGCCTCTCGCCACGCATCCACTGGCTGTGTGGCTGGCCGGTCGTCCTGGGCGGCGCCTTCTCGGGCATAATCGTTCTCGCAACCGATTCCTGGATGCAGGCGCCGAGTGGTTTTCGTCTCGGGCCGAATGGAGCTTTGCTCGACGTCGACCCGGTCGCGGCGATCCTCAATCCGGCCTTCTTTCGGATGACCGCCCATTCCACGCTTTCGACCTATCAGGCCGTCGGATTTGCCACCGCCGGAATATACGCGCTCGCACTGTTGCTTCAACCCGGCTCACGCCGAGCGCACTACAACCGTCTGGCGATCGTGATTGCCCTGGTTCTCGCCGCTCCGGCCGCGCTCGCCCAACCGGTGCTCGGAGATCTCTTGGGCAAACGCCTGTACGAAGCCCAACCGACCAAGCTCGCCGCCATGGAGGCACAGTTCCACACCGAGCGCGGCGCCCCGTTGCGTATTGGCGGAATTCCCAATCCGGCAACCAGCACGACCACCGGCGCGATCGAGATCCCCGGCGGGCTCAGCTACCTCGCCGCGGGAAATCCGAATGCCCGCGTGCTCGGTCTGGACGCCTTTCCCCGCACCGATTGGCCACCCGTCGTCGTCGTCCACCTGGCGTTTCAAATCATGGTGGGACTCGGTTTCTGGATGGTCGGCGTCGCCCTCTGGTTCTGGAGCCATTGGGCCTGGAGTCGGCGGCGAGGGAGCAGTTGGACCGACCGACGCTGGCTCCTGCGCACCCTCGTCATCTCCTCGCCGTTCGGTTTTCTCGCTCTCGAATCGGGCTGGGTCGTGACCGAAGTCGGGCGGCAACCATGGATCATCTACGGTGTCATGCGCACACGCGACGCCGCCACTCCGGTCGCCGGGGTAGACCTGACACTGGCCGGCTTCATCGTGCTCTATGTCGGTCTACTCGTCGCCCTCGTCTTTTTGCTGCGACGCTTGGCGCACGGCGAGTCTGAACCGACTGGCGAAGCCGAGGCTCCGCACCATGTCGCCTGAGCTACTCGTCAACCTCGCGGCACTGGTCAGCTTACTCGCGCTGCTGGCGTATGCCGTCCTGGGAGGTGCCGACTTTGGGGGCGGTGTCTGGGATATCCTCGCGACTGGACCACGGGCCCACGCCCAACGCGACGCCATCGCCCGTTCGATCGGTCCGGTCTGGGAAGCAAACCACGTCTGGCTGATCTTCCTGATCGTCCTGCTCTTCACTGCCTTTCCCTTCGCCTTCGCCGTGCTCAGTATCGCGCTCTACTGGCCATTCCATCTGGTGCTGGCCGGAATCGTCCTCCGCGGTGCGTCCTTCGTCTTTAGCGCCCACGGCCGAGCAGCGGGCCACACACCGCTCGCCTGGGGCGCCACGTTTGGCGCGGCCAGCGTCATTACACCGCTGCTTCTCGGCGCATCGCTTGGAACAGTATCCGCTGGTCAGATCCGCGTTGTTCAGGGCACGGTTGCCCCCGGCGCGACCTGGGCCTGGCTCGCCCCCTTTCCCCTGGCAACTGGCCTGCTCGCACTAGCCGTTTGCGCCTATTTGGCCGCGGTCTACCTCACTCTCGAGACCGAGGGGCGGCTCCAGGATGACTTCCGTGAGCGTGCTTTGCAAACCTGGTTCGTGGCAGGAATCCTTGCCGCGATCACTCTCGTACTAACGCGGTTTGAAGCGCCGCATCTTTGGAACAATCTGGTGGTCGGCTGGGCCGCCATGTTCGTCGGCGCGGGAATCCTCCTGGCACCTGCCTCGTTCGCGGCAACCTACCGGCGACGCTACCGACTGGCGCGCGTTTGCGCGGTCGGGCAGGTTATCGTCCTCCTTGTCGGCTGGGCACTGGCACTCCGTCCCTACCTCGTCTACCCCGACGTCACCTTGGATGGATCGGCCGCGCCAATTCCGACGCTGCGCTTTATCCTGGCCAGTGTGCCGGTCGGTCTTGCCCTGGTCCTACCGTCACTTTGGTTCCTGTTCGACGTCTTCAAAGGACGCAATCCCGCCGCGCCGGCTCCCTCGCCCCGATCGGAACCTCCGGGCTCGCTCTAAGCCGCGCGGTAGGCCGCTCTCACTCCTCCGCGGAGGTTTACCTTTGAGCGAAGTATCTCTACGCTCCGACGGAAGAGATACTTCGCTCCGCTCGGCATGACCTGGGACTCGGACTGGACAGGTGCACTGCTCAGAGTGCCGGAACGATCGTCTCGGTCTCCTCCTCTTCCTCGCCGCCTTCCTCGGTCTCCGGCAGCGGCAGCTCGACCGGCGTGATTCCGGCCTCGGCGTCGCGTCCTGCCACGTAGGCAGTCAAATCGCCCAGTCGACAAGCATAGCCCCACTCGTTGTCATACCAGGCGACAACTTTAACGATCCGCTGCTCGAGCACGAGCGTACAGAGGCCATCGACCGTTGCCGAGTGAGGATCTCCTCGGAAATCCATCGAGACCAAAGGTCTCTCGGTGTAGGCCAGGATTCCCTTCAAGCGTCCCTGTGCCGCCTCGCGGAACGCTCCGTTGACTGCTTCGACGCTGATCGGCCGCTCGGTCTCACCAACGAAGTCAACGAGCGAAACCGTTGGCGTGGGAACACGGTAGGCCAAACCGTCGAAGGCGCCGGCCAGCGAGGGAATGATGCGCGGAAGTGTCTTAGCCGCGCCGGTCGTCGTGGGGATGATATTGACCGCGCCGGCCCGGCTCTCCCGGGCATCCGGTGTCCCGCGATCGTGAATGTGTTGCGAGTTCGTGTAGCTGTGCACCGTGCTCAGCAATCCCCATTTCAACCCAAAAGCCTCTTTGAGAACCAGCGTCACCGGGGCCAGGCAGTTGGTCGTGCAGGAGCCGTTGGAGATGACCGTATGAAGGCCGGGCTGATAGTCTACCTCATTGACGCCCAGGACCAGCGTCACGTCATCACCTTTCGCCGGAGCAGAGATGATAACCTGCTTTGCCCCTTGCTCCAGGTGAATCTGGGCGGTCGTCCGGGTGACGCCGCGTCCGGAGCACTCCAAGACGGTATGTACGCCGAGGTCACGCCACGGCAGCTTGTGCCAGTCCCGATCGCGAAAGACGCGCACTCGCTGTCCGTTGACGTGCAGATGGCCCGCATGGCTGATAATCTCGCCGGGGAAACGCCCGTAGTTCGAATCATACTCCAAGAGCAGAGCATCGGTGTGGGCACCGGCCGGATCGTTGATCGCAACGATCTCGAGCTCGTCGGGGTGACGCTCCATGATGCTCCGGAACGTCAGACGCCCGATCCGACCGAATCCGTTGATGGCAATTCGTCGACGCAACGCTGCACCTCCTACCCATCCTCGATCAGTGCTGACCCGCGACTGTCGAATTAGCCATATCGTATCTGAGCTGATGTGGACGCCAAAATGTCGGCTGTTTCTTAACCCTCCGCCTTCCGTGGCGTCGTGATGGTCAGGTGGCTCATCGTCTTGCCCGGCGCGGCGCCGTGCCAATGCCGCTCGCCGGCCGGGATGATTGCCACGTCGCCCGCCTTGACCTGCTGCTCGGGCTTTCCTTCTGCCTGGACAATTCCTTCCCCTGCGGTAATCACCAGGATCTGATCGACATCGTGGGTATGCATGCGGTTGACCGCCCCATCCTTGAACGTCACCAGCGCGACCCGCACCTGGCTCGAGGTCTCTTGGTCCACGATGACCTGTCGCTCGGCCAACCCAATGAACATCTCACTCGACCCGATGGCAACCGGCAATTCGCTGATTCGTACGACTTTCATCCTCGATGTATCTCCAATCACAATGCTATTCACAATGCTATTGTTCTCACCCGCGGCACGGTCTCACTGATGAAGCGATCCAGCACTCCAGCGAGCTCACCGGGAACGCTCTTGTTGGGCGAATGGCCGACGCCGTGAAAGATCTGGAGCGAGCGGAGTGGGGCGGGTAGGGCAAGGTACTCGCGCAGGATATTATCGACCCCAACCAGTTCATCCCGATCTCCCCCCACCACCAGCACCGGTAGCTTGAGGTCGGGCAGACGCTCACGCAGGCGAAGGTGGCTCATCGATTTGCGGCCACCACTCAACCGCTCCGGGGGATTGCGATCGACGTCGGCCTGGAGAGCCTGGAGAAAATCGGCTGGCGCTCGCGCGTTGTCGAGATCCGAAATTTCCTGGCGCCGCTCGCCTCCGACGGCCGGATTGTTTCGCGTCCGAGCGTCGAGCGGAGCCGGATCGAGAAGCACCAGCGCCTTGAGGGTATCCTGATGCGCCAGGGCATACTGGGTAACGGTAGCTCCACCCATGGAGTGACCGACGAGGGTAAAGTCGGTCAGACCGAGGGTATGGACGGCGCCGAACAGGTCGGCGGCGAACGCTTCGACGGTATAGTCCTCTTCGCGCGGCGATCGGTCCGAATCCCCAGCGCCCCGATTACTCAAGGCAATCGTGCGAAAGCGGGTCGGATCGAGCGCTTCCTGAACCAGGCGCCAGATCCGGCCGGAAGCCGTATAGCCATGCACGAAAACGACGGTCTCGGGGCCATAGCCACTCGCGAAACACTGAAGCCGCGTCGCTCCAGCTTGAACAAAGCCTGTCTCCATCGAGCACCTCCGTCCTGAAATTAGGCTCAGCGTATCCCTCGGCACGTCCGGCTGTCAACTATTGTAAAGTTTGCCTTCCGCTCCAGCCTCCTGATCGTATACAATCCCAGCAGCGCTCGCTTCGGATCGCAATCGTCTGCCGCTTCGGGCGCATTGAGCCTTTCAGGAGAAGGGGGGAATGTCTCATGGCGATCGACGTCTTGATCCGCGGGGCGCGGGTGGTAGATGGCACCGGCAATCCCTGGTTTTATGGCGACGTGGCGCTCGAAGGAGACCGGATTGGCGAGATCGCGCCGCCGGGACGGCTCGCGACCGAGGGGGTACCTGAGGTCGTCGATGCCACCGGCCGGGTAGTCTGCCCGGGCTTCATCGACATTCAGAGCCATTCGATCATTCCCTTGATGGTCGACGGCCGCTGCCTCTCGAAGATCACCCAGGGGGTCACTACCGAGATCATGGGCGAGGTCTGGACCCCGGCCCCCTTCGGCGGACGGCGTGACTCGCCGCTGCCCGACGACTTTCGCAGCTACGACATCCCCGCCTGGTATGAGCTCGCCCGCGGCTGGCGGCGTTTCGACGATTGGCTAAGCGCGATGATCAGCCGGGGCGTCTCGCCGAACGTCGGCTCCTTCCTGGGAGGGGGAACGCTTCGCTCGTTTGCCAAGGGAATGGACCCTGGGCCGGCCACCCCCGACGAGCTGGCGATCATGCGGCGGGTGACCTCCGAGGCGATGGAAGACGGAGCCTTCGGCGTCTCCTACGCGCTGATCTATCCGCCAGAGTCTTTTGTTCAGACCGACGAGATCGTCGAGGTCGGCCGGATCGTCGCCCGCCACGGTGGCCGCTACATCAGCCACATCCGCGACGAGGGGGCGCGACTTTTCGAGGCGCTCGACGAGATCTTCGAGATCGGCCGGCGGGCGAGCCTGCCAGTCGAGATCTATCACCTCAAGGCGATTGGCCGTGCCAACTGGCGCAAAATGCCAGAAGCGATCGAGCGGATCGAGCGCGCCCGCGCCGCGGGGATCGACGTCGCCGCGAACATGTATCCCTATACTGCCTCGGGCACTGGTCTCAGCGCTGTGCTGCCCGGCTGGGCGTTTGAACGTGGGAAGCTCTACGACAATCTGGCGGACCCGGCCACTCGAGCGCGGATCCGGGCCGATGTCTTGCGCGAGCCACGGGCCGAGCGGGCAGATCCCGAGATCATCATGCCGATCGGGTTTCAGCGCCCCGAGCACCAGGTCTACGTCGGCAAGCGGCTGAGCGAGATCGCGGCCATGCGCGGCCAGGACTGGCTCGACGCGGCCTGCGACCTGATCCTGGCCGAGCGCCAGCGGATCAGCACGATCTATTTCCTGATCAGCGAGGACAATCTCGCCCCGCAGCTCCGCCAGCCCTGGATCAAAATCTCGACCGACGCCGGCGGCGTCGACCCGGCCTGGGCCAAGCCGCGCGGCCCGGTCCATCCCCGCGCCTACGGGACCTATCCGCGCGTCCTCGGCAAGTACGTTCGCGAGGAAGGGGTTCTCCCGCTGGAGGATGCTATCCGGAAGATGAGCTCGGCGGTCGCCGACCGCCTCGGCCTGCGCCAGCGTGGCCAGCTTCGCCAAGGCTTCTTCGCCGACGTCGTTGTCTTCGATCCAGCCACGATCGCCGATCGCGCGACGTTCGAAGACCCGCACCAGCTCTCGGTCGGCGTCCGCGACGTCTGGATCAACGGCAAACGCGTCCTGGCCGACGGCCAGCACACCGGGGCGTTGCCCGGGCGAGCAGTCAGAAACTCGGGATGAGGGAGCCCCACCGATTGCTGGCGCAGCCTCAGAAAAAGGATAGCGTTCGCACGTGTGGACAACACTCCTTATTTCAAGTATTGCTCTAACGCGTCCCGATTCGCGTCGAACGGCGGCGTGTAGTCCCACCGCGTCCCGTTGCGGGCCATGGCGTCTTCGATGACCAGGCGGCGCTGGAGGCTGGCTTTGATGTCGGCATCGATCTTCTCCGGATTGAACCGTTCGAGCAGTGCGCCGCGGAGCTCGGCTTCCACCTGTCGGTAGACCGGATTGCCCGCCAGGTTCTGCCACTCGTCGGGGTCTTCCTTCAAGTTGAAAAGCTGCTGATCGACCCCGTGAATGTGGACGTACTTGTAGTCGCCACGGCGAACCATGAAGCAGGGTACTGGCACGTCTTCGACGTGCATCTCCGAAAAGACGGTTCGGCCCGCTTGGCTATTCGGCGCCTCGAGCAGCGGCAGCAGGCTCGTGCCGTCCATCGGGAGACGTTGCTCGTCGGGAACGCCGGCCAGGTCCATGAACGTGGCCGGAAGGTCGATCAGCGAAACCGGTTCTTGGCATACCGTGCCGGCGTAGCGCTCGTCCGGGAAACGGATGATCAGCGGCACCCGGCTAGAGAAATCGTAGAAGCTGCGCTTTTGGACCATGCCCTTTTCACAGAGCATATCGCCGTGATCGCTGGTGAAGACGACGACCGTGTTCTCCCACAACCCTTGCGACTTGAGGGTATCGACAATTTCGCCGAGCTTGCGATCGATGTAGGTCACCATCGCGTAGTAGGCACGACGGACCCGGCGCAGGCTATCGGGATCTTTCAGTTCGGGGTAGCGGTGAACGCCGTGCTGAGCGTTCTGCCAACGGTCCATCGCGCTGTAGGTCGCCTCCAGGTTGGCCGGAAACTCGGGAATTGGGATCGGCGCTCCTTCGTAAAGGTCCCACAGGTCTCGTGGTGGCCAGAAGGGATCGTGCGGGTGGTGGTAAGAGACGCAGAGGAAAAACGGTGGCGTCTCGTTTGGCCGGTGCCGGCGCTCCGCCCCCATCGCTCGGAGGTACTCGCGGCCACGGAAATGCGCTTCTTCATCATAAGCCAGGTGGTGATGCCAGCGGTCGACGTGCACGCCCGAACCGACGTAGCCCTGGGCGTGATTGCCCCGGCCAGCCTTCGGATCAAACAGCTCGGGATCCCGAGCGATCGTCCAGGGGGCACGGCGCTTCACCCAGCTAAACTCTTCGGGATAAATGTCAGTGGTGAGCCGGCGCTGAAAACCGTGGAGCTGATCGGGACCGACGAAGTGCATCTTGCCGCTGAGTACACAGTCGTAGCCGGCCCGAGTCAGGTAGTGAGCCACGGTCGGGATGTCGGCGGCGAAGAGGGCCGCGTTATCGTACGCGCGGTTAGTCGAAGCATAGGTGCCGCTGAGCATGCAGGCGCGGGCCGGCGCGCACACCGGCACCGGCGTATAGGCCGCGTCAAACCGCACGCCTTGAGCGGCAAGGACATTCAGGTTCGGCGTTTGCACGACAGGGTGGCCGTAGGCCCCGGTGAGCATCGGGATGAGCTGGTCGGCCATCACCAGTAGGATATTCGGGGCGCGAAGATCAGTGGGCACTGGGATTTCTCCTTACTCGTATCTCGCTTCCGGCTCGAATGGAAACAACGGCCGGCGTCGGTGATGGTAGGCAAAGAACGAGAGGTCGGCAGTGGTGACGCCCGGCGTGTTGACGAGGATGATTTGCGCCGCGATCGGCTCATAGGCGGGGCGCGGGGAGACGACACCTTTGGCGACCACCACCTGCTTTTCCTCCGGACGAATACCGAGCGAATACATCTGCTCGATACTGGTGTTGCCGATGCGGCGGCTCGTCAGGACGAGCGTATGCTCGTCGGCTGTTTCCAAGACGACAGTCGTGCCACCATTGAAGTAGCGGCCACCGCCGTGGATCGGTCGCCGCTCTTCGAATCGTCCGTCCGAGATCAGTCGAACGTGTCCGGTGACTTCGACCGGTTCACCGTGCAAACGATCGGTTTTGGCGCCAACTCGCAGCGTCAGATCAGCGCCAACGCCCGCTGCGACGCAGGTCGCGACCGCTTCCGGATCGTAGAGCGTCTGAAGGTAGCGGCGAACACCCTGGCGCTTGGCCTCGGCGAGGAGGATCGTCGAATCGGCCGGGCTGCCACCGCCGATGTTGTCACCGACGTCCATTAAGACGACCGGTCCTTTTGGAGCATTGGCCGCCATTTTCAAGGCCTCGCTCGGCGATGGCACCTCGCCGACGAAATCCGCCCGGCGCTCCCAGGCCCGCCGGGCCAGCCAGCGCGCGGCGTCGCGCGCCGCGGTCGGATCGCCGTCGTGGACGGCGAGAAACGACATTCCCATTTCCGGGACGTCGGCATACGGATAGCCCTCGGCGACGCCAGCGGTCAGGATCCCAGGACGGGCCAGCACGGCAGCACAGTCTGCCATCACGCTTTTCATCGGCTCTTCGCCGGTGAACTGCTTGACGATGTTGATCACCAGCGGTGGCGTCTCAAGCGCTTGAACCGGATCTACCTCTCCCTTGATCGTCCGGACGACGATCTCGGCACATTCGAACGCTCGGGGGGCCGGATCCAGGTGCGGATTGGTTCGGTAGAGAGTGGTGACGGTGACGTTCTCGACCATCCTCTGGGTCAAGTTGCCGTGCAGATCGAGGGAGATCCCAATCGGCACCTTTGGACCGACCAGCGCTCGCACCCGCGCGGCGATCTCGCCGTCAACGTCGGAATACTCCTCGGACACCGCGGCGCCGTGGTTCGCTAACAGCACGCCATCCCAAGGACCGTGTCGCCGAAGCAAGTCGAGCATCTCGCCGACGATCTGATCAAAGGCTCGCTTGGTGATCATCCCGCTCGGCTCGGTCTGAGCAAAGATCAGCGGTACGATCTCGAAGCCGAGCTTTTCACTGGCCTCGAGGAAGCCAGCCATCGTGCTGTGGGCACCCCGGTGCCGGCGGACGATCTCATCCCCTCGGGCGATCCCGCTCGCCTCGAACTCTGCGAGATCCGTCGGAGTTGGCGCGAAAGTGTTCGTCTCGTGCGAGAATCCGAGCGCTGCCAGCCGCATGATCAAGCCTCCCGATCTTCGTGACGTTGGAGCCTATGTTACCATGGCTGTCCTACGAGAACATGAAGGCAAGTTACCGGTTACAATACAACCAGGCAAACGAAATATACAAAGCTTATGCTCGTTGCTATAATCGGACGGGTTCTTTCCCGATCGTCTTGTCCAATTGGCCATTGCGATGATCGAGCCGATGAGCAATCCTGGCCGTCACGTTTCCGTAGTTTCGGACCACCACATTCCACCCTGCAGATTTGCCTTGTCGAAAGTACACCGGTATTCGCATGAGGAGGGTTGGGTATCCATGTCTGAACGAGGTAAGCTTTCCGCGGTCGTAACACGCCGACGACTCGTCCAAATCGCCGGCGCAACCGGCATCGCATCACTCCTGCTCGCGGCGTGCAGTCAATCTGCCTCTTCTCCTCCCACGCCCGCTCCCCAACTGACCAGTGCAAGCGCTCCAACCAGCCAACCGACGAGCGCGGCGCAACCGGCGGCCATGGCAGCATCGACGCCCCAAACAGCATCGACAGCGCAGCCCGTGGCAACTACTGCGCCGGCCGCCGTGGCGGCCGGCGCGACGGTGAGCGGGACGCCCAAGCGTGGTGGCACACTCAACGTCGTCGTCCAGAACGACTTTGTGACCATGTGGCCAGTCGTGACAACCGGTCCGACGGCAATGCCGTGCTACGACTGGCTGGTGGGCTGGCGACGGGGATCGAATGGGCAATTTGGCCCCGAACCCGAGCTCGCGGAATCGTGGGAATTATCTGGTAATTCGGCGACCTTTAAGCTGCGCCAGGGGGTAACCTTTCACGACGGGAGTCCCCTCAACGCGGACGTGGTCAAGTGGAACATCGAGCAGATGGTCAACTACCCCAAGTCGATTGCGAAGGTTGCGCTGGAAGCCATCGACCCGAGCAAGCCGGCCGACGTCATCGACGACTACACCGTTCGGGTGAATCTCAAGTACCCTGATGGCGGACTTCTGGCAGCATTGAGCGATGCCGAAGCAACCACCGGGATCGTGTCGAAAGCCGCTTTCGATAAGCTCGGAGCCGATGGTCTCTCCCGCCAGGCGGTCGGGACCGGCCCCTTCTCCTTCGTCAGTTGGCAGCCGGGGAATCAGCTCGTCGTCAAACGCTGGGACAAGTACTGGAAGAAAGGGGTCGACGGTCAGCCTTTGCCGTATCTGGACCAGATTATTTATAAGTTTATTCCTGACGATTCCGTCCGCAGTCTCCAGATGCTGTCCGGGACTTCCGATTTCACCGAACTGATCCGCGCGACCGACATTCCGAAGGTCAAGTCAACGTCCAGCCTGGTGTATGATCAAGTTTCTTGGATGGGCAATCGCTATCGCTTCGTTTTCAATGCCTTGAAGCCACCGTTTGGCAACAACCTCAAGCTTCGTCAGGCGGTACAATATGCGATCAACCGAGACGCGATCGCGCAAGCGCTAGGGCAAGGGATCGGCGTGCCGTTGAAGTACGACCTGAATCCGGGGCAGCTTGGCTACTCCGATTCGGTCCCCTACTACAATTACGACCCCGCAAAGGCGAAGCAGCTTGTCAAAGACGCTGGCTACCCCAATGGTCTCTCGATTCGCCTCACCGTGATTTCTCGCCAGCTCGACGTTCAACAAGCGCAGATGCTGCAGCAAATGCTGGGCGATGTTGGCATCAAGACAAACGTCGAATCGTTGGAACGAACCGCGTGGGTTCAAAAGGTTCGCGAGCAGAACGACTTCGAAATGGCGACCCAGCGGACCGGCACCACTTACGACCCTGATCCACTCTTTACGCTCGCCTGGGCCGCGAGTGGCCCCGCCGCCTACAGCCGCGCCTCGGTACCGGAGGTCGAGTCCTGCCTGACGACGGCGCGGTCGAGTTACGACGCCGCCTTCCGTCAGAAGCAGTACGAGACCTGCCAAACCGACATGTACAACACGGCGTGGTGGGGGTACATCTGGATGCAGCCGTGGAACTACGTCTATAACAAGCGGGTCAATAATGTTCCTGCTCTTTGGGGCGAGGAGTGGCAAGAAGAGCAACTCTGGAAAAGCTAACCAGGCCAATGGAAAGTACCAACGAGAATCTGGGCGAGCAAGAACTGTTCGCTCCTCCAAGGCCAATTGACTGGGGTATCGTCCGTCTTCTGCGAAGTATCTTGCAGACGCGGCTGGCCGGGGCGAGTCTAGCCATTGTGCTCGTCGTGGTTTTCGCCGCGGTGTTCGCCGGAATCATCGCGCCCTACGACCCGAACCTCCAAGATTACTCGGCTTTTACCAAAGCCCCAAGCTGGCAGCACCTCCTCGGCACCGATGACCTTGGGCGGGATGTCCTTTCGCGCATCATTTATGGCTCACGGGTTTCACTCGAGGTCGGCATCATCGCCGTCGGCATCGCGCTGGTCGCTGGCGTGGCGATTGGCCTCGTCGCCGGCTATTGGGGTGGTGCCTTAGATGACGTCCTGATGCGAGTGATGGATGCTGTTCAAGCCTTCCCGGGCTTGATCCTCGCCCTCGCGATCACCGCTGCGCTCGGTCCCGGAATCACCAAGGTGATGATCGCGATTGGGGTGGTTGGGACACCGGTTTTCGCACGGCTGACCCGTGCTCAGGTCCTTTCGGTGCGCGAGCGCGATTACGTAATCGCCTCTCGGGCGCTGGGGGCGGGCCCGCTCCGAACAATCCTTCAGCACGTCTGGCCCAACGTCACCGCTCCGCTCATCGTTCAGGCGACCCTCTTGGTCGGCGGGGCCATCATCAGTGAGGCATCACTCTCATTCCTGGGCGTGGGCGTCCAACCTCCCACGGCAAGCTGGGGCTCGATGCTTCAGACCGGTTACCAGTACATGCAGGTCGCGCCCTGGCTGTCGATCTTTCCGGGCCTCGCCATCTTCTTGACCGTCCTGTCTTTCAATTTTCTTGGCGATGCCCTCCGGGTCGCGCTCGACCCGCGTCTATCTCGACGCGGCTAACCAGGGCTTTCCCTCGGCAACCTGAGTGTCCTATAGCGCAGCAGGCTACCCTAACCCGGATTATTAGCCCTCTTTCGCCTCGTGGCCCAGTCGCGTGGGGCGCAAGGACTCGCGCGACCGAATCCTCTCCACCAGTCCCGGTGAACAATCCGGGCTAAGCATAGCGAATCCGTGGATCGAGATACGCGTAAAAAATGTCGGTGAGAAAGTTGACTATCAAGACAACGATCGCCACGAGCAAGACCGCGCCCTGGGCCGTGGGATAGTCGCGCAAGAAGATCGCATTGACGATCAGCCGGCCAACCCCGGGCAAGGCAAAGATACTTTCGGTGATGACTGATCCTGCCAAGAGATTGCCAACCTGCAGGCCGATGATGGTTGCAACGGGAATCATCGCGTTTTTCAGCGCGTGACGGTAGATGACTGCTTTCTCAGTCACCCCTTTCGCCCGGGCCGTGCGAATGTAATCTTGCTCGAGCACCTCGAGCAACGCCGCGCGCGCCTGACGCATGATGATCGCTCCCTGGCCGGTGCCAATCGTCAGAGCCGGCATGACCATCATTTCGAGATTGAGGCCCAGGCCCTGAGCAGGAGGTGTGTAGCCGGTCGGCGGCAAGAGGTGAAGTCCGATCGAAAAGGCATAAATGAGGAGGATCCCCAACCAAAAGACCGGCATTGCGAGGCCAGCGAGTGAGAACACGGAAACGACCACGTCCAAGGCTGTACCCGGGCGAAGTGCCGAGACAACGGCGGCCGACAAGCCAATGGCGATCGCCAAGATCAGCGACAGGAGCGCAAGCTCGGCAGTGACGGGAATACTGAGCAAGATCATGGCGAGCACGGGCTCACGTGTCTGCACCGACGTTCCCAGATTACCATGGAGGACCTGGCCGAGCCAGCGGACGTACTGAACGTAGAGCGGGTCGTTGAGGCCAAGCTGAGCGCGAAGCTGCGCGTAGAGCGCTTGATCACCGGCGAGTTCGGAGCCAAGAATCGCCAGGGCGGGGTCGCCGGGAAGAAGGTAGAGCAAAGAAAATGCAATCATGCTGACGATCACGACGACCGGAATCATCATGAGCAAGCGACGAATGACGTATTGCCCCATGCCGGCTTCACCCATTAATGTCCATATTCCAGCCCTCTAGCCACCTCACGATTGCTTGAGCGTCCACTCGCTCCTCGTCGATTGCCAATCGAGCAGACTGGCCGACGGAGTGGTAAAGGGCTTTGGTCTCGGCGATCGGAAACGCCGGGCCGGTGTTGACGATCAGAGTCCGCGATGGAGCCGCCAAGGCCAGGGCGGTGCGAAAATCGCCTAGCCGGCGCAAACCGGGCAAGAAAAGACATCTCGCGTAGCTCTGATCGTCGGTCCAGGTGAACTGACCGGCGTCGGCGACGAGCGAGGGTGGAGCGGGTACGAGGGGACGGGCCAGTAAGCACCAGAGCCCGGCTTCGCCCAGGCCGATCAGCGGCACGTCGAAGTGGTCAGCGCGCTCACGAGCGTAGGCAAGGGTGGTGAGAATGTCCTGAATGCGCAACGCGAGATCGGTTCGGTTGTAGGTCGTGAAGAAGCGAGCGCTCTGATCGCGGCCGTTTTGTCCCCAGGGGGCGTGGTACTCACCGGTCAAGAAGATGTCGGCGGTCAGCACGGCATAGCCGTGGCTCAGGAGCACCGCGAGGATGGACTCCGTTGCGAACCATTCCGCTCCACGACTAGCCCCATCGCCCTTAGCTGGAGGGACAGACGGGGAGTCCGTATCCAAACCCACTAGCAACGCGGCCTTACCCGCCGAATGCACCGCCAGCACCACTTTTTGGCCGTCCCACCCTGACGGACGGATGAATAGCGCGGGAAACTGATCCCCCTGGCCCGGTCGGCCAAGTCGTAGCCGCTCGACGTCGAAGCCTGCCCGGTGTACCGTTCCCGCATCCTCGGCATTCACTAGCGTCGGCCAGTCAGCGGCAAGCATATGCTGCCAGGCCGGCAGGTAGGTCGCGCGAAAGCGCTCGAGGCCGGCCGCGTCCCCTGGCCAAAGACCAGCCAGCATTTCGTCGCAGCGACGGATCCATTGCCGCTTCAGGCCAGCCAGGTCGAGCGCGCCCGATGGCTGCTCGCCATCGGGAAAAACGCGAAGATTCTCGTCCGACTCGACCGTCAATGGACGCTCGCGGGCCTCGAGCGCCGGGACGTTGCCGAGCCAGCGACCGAAAAAAGCATACACCGCCTCGCGGCTCGCCCGGTTAAAATTGTGCCCGGCTTCGATCTGCACCCAGCTCAGCCGGTCCTCGGCACCAAAAAGCTGGTAGATCGCGCGAATCGCGGGAAATTCGACCGATGGGGTATTCCGGGTCCAGTCACCGGTGCAACTCACAAGCAACATCGGCCGTGGTGCGGCCAGCGCAGCGAGCTCGACGTTGGTCGCGTCGAGGCGCAAGCCCGGCGCATTCTCGCAAGCGCAGCCACCCTGCATGTGCGCTGAGACCATGTTGACTGGCGAGACCACTTTGATCCGGTCGTCGATCGCCGTGAGCAAGAAACTCTGCGTTCCCCCTCCGGACTCGCCGGTGCAGCCAAGCCGTTCCGGATCCACGTCGGAAAGCGAGACGAGAAAGTCCACCGTCCGCAAGCTATTCCAGAGCTGCAGTCCCAATGGACCGATCCCCCAGAGCGCTTCGATCGGTCCCCCGAAGCGGTGCGGAATCTGGGTGCTGTCGACGTAGCCAACCATATCATAGCTGAAGGCGACGTACCCCTGGCGGGCGAAGCTGATGCAGCGGGCCGGCGCCGAGGTGCGCTCGTCGTGTTGGAGGCGTCCGCGCTGCCAGTGGCCGTGCGGCGCAAGAACGGCGGGAAAGGGACCAGAGCGACCAAGCGGACGATAGAGGTTCCCGGTTACCAGGAAGCCCGGGAAGCTTTCAAAGTAGACCTTTTCGACGGTGTAATCGCCCCGCTCGATTCGTCCAAAGATCTGGGCATTGATCGGTATGCGTTCGGGCATGGGCCAGAGGCCGGCGCTAACCAGGATGCGCTGCCGCAACATCGCCGCCCGACGCTGCCACCCTGCGAGTGACTCAAATGTCGGCAGCGCGCAGGGTTGATCGAGTCGGCGAACGTCGCGAACCCGCCGGTCGTCCGGCGCCACCCGCCCATCAGGACTCAGCGGGAATACGCGTAATTGCTCGGCAAGGTCCTTTTCGTCACGCTGCGCCATCGCCTTTTCCACCAACGCTCAAGTGAGGCTATGTTCGCAGGATTCAACAGTTCTGACAAGGTCCCTACTCATCGCCCCATCGGGTCTCCTTCCTTCTTCAAACTTCAAAGCGGAAGCGGGGGAGCTCGAAGATGAGGAGGAGGACGGCTTGATCCGGTCTACCCCTCGATCCGCCCCACCGATAATGGCGTGCTTTCGGTAGCCTGGGCCGGAAACGGGCGGTCGTCCAGGTGACTGAAAAACCAGAAGTACATCGCGGCGCTGGCGACCTGGAGAAGACCGCTGATGAAGAACGGCAGCTCGAGGGTGCCTTCGGACAACATCGCACCGGTGAGCGAAGGACTCACCGCCGCGCCGACCCGACGGACCACTCCGGTCAGTCCGGAGACCGAGGCGCGTTCTTCAGTAGGAAAGAGCCCCATCGTGAACGATTGGCGGACCGGCGTAATCATCTGGGAGAATACCTGTCTGAAGACATTCAGACAGGCAGCGATGAGGAAGGTTGGCGCAAACGCCATCGCCACGACCACCGCCGCGACCATCAACCGACTCATCACGATCAGCCGAACCGAGCCGATCCGACGGGCCACCGCCGCGGCCGCGAAAAAGCTCAACGCGGTCAAGACGTAGCTTATCGTCAGCATCGGTCCGATCGACGCCGCGCCGACGTGGAAGCGCACATTGAACCAGACGACAAGCATTGTACCGACCATCCCACTGCCGACCGCGTTGCAGGCCGATGCGAGCGATTGCCGAAGGACGAGCTGAGCCGAGGGCTTGGTGAGAATACCTTGGCGCTTTTCGCGCTTCCGTCGAGGTGGCTCGGGCAGGCCCGAAAATAGGGCCAGTGACGCCAGTCCGATCGCCGCAGTGCAGGCGAAGAGCAGTCGGTCGCCGTTCAGGTTGCCCAGGTGCAGCCCACCAAACCAGACTGGCAGGCCACTCACCGCCGTTCCTGCCGCCGCGGCTGCCGCTCCGAGAAACGAATTCAGGGAGAAAACTTCGTGCCGCTGGCTGGGCGGCACAAGATCAGCCAGAATTGCCGACTCAGCCGGCTGGAAGGGCCCACTTTGACCGCCGCCACTACTTCCACCACCGCGATCAATTCCAGCGATTGCACTTATCATGAGGAGCACCGGCAGAAAGGTCGTGCTCGCGTACAGCGCGCCCCAGGCGAACATTAAGACCGTGAAGGCGATCAGGAATGGCTTCCGACCAATACGATCGGCAGAGATACCGGTCGCCAGTGTGAGCCCAGCCCCCAACAAAAAAGAGGTGGTGAAGAGGAGGCCGAGCCCGGCCGGCGACATGCCGAGCGATATCAGATAGAGTGGAGCAACGACGTTCAGGTAGCCCTGGCTAAAGCTGCGGAGAGTCCGCACCGCCAGGAGTCGCCAGACGTTGGGGGGAAGCTCGGTGGTAGGAAGGATCGCTTTGACACTCAGAACTGACCTCAATGCCAAGCCACCTTCGAATAATTTGCTGTGCTTATTGTATCGGAACCAGCCATCCGGGTCAAACCATCCCCCCAGTTGTCGCCGATCGACACCGGGTGTTAGACTCAGCGCGACCGTGGGGTCGCATGCGTCGATTCCCAATTTCAGTAGGAGATTTCAGTAGGAGATTCATGACTTATGCCAGGGACTCTGTCCATTGATGGCGATCTCTTCAAAGAAGCAGCGATAAGCGCCGACACGATTGCTTTCAACCGTCAGCTTGTCGAGACCTTGAAGACGATTCCCGCGGCCAACACTCAGCCTCCGAGCCAGACGCGCGCCGACCGCGAGGCCGGGCGTTCGGTTACCGGACCAATCGTCCTTTCGGATATGGCCATCCCGCGCGTCATCCATGGCCAGACTCAGGACGTGCCAGTGCGAGTCTTCGTTCCCGACGAGGTCAAGGGCGTTTACCTGCACATTCACGGCGGTGGCTGGGTACTCGGCCGCGCACACCACGCAGACCAGCGCAACGAGGCAATTGCCCGAAACCTCCACGTGGCGGTGGTGAGCGTCGACTACCGACTGGCTCCGGAGGACCCCTACCCGGCCGGTCCCGACGATTGCGAAACCGTCGCCTTCTGGCTCGCCGAGCGTGCACGGAGCGAATTCGGCAGCGATCGGCTGATCATTGGCGGTGATTCGGCGGGAGCCCACCTCTCGGTCGTCACCCTGCTGCGGATGCGCGACCGCCACGGCTTTCGCGGATTCGCCGGGGCAAACCTGATCTACGGAATGTACGATTTCACGCTCACTCCTAGCGCGGCCAACTTTGGCGACCCCGGCCTGCCACTGCCGACTCCAGTCATCCGGTGGTTCGTCGAACAATACGTCCCCGCCGACCGGTACCGCGATCCAGACGTCTCGCCTCTTTTCGCCGACCTGTCTGGTCTCCCACCAGCGCTCTTTACCGTCGGGACTCTCGACCCGTTGCTCGACGATTCACTATTCATGGCCAGTCGGTGGCTCGCCGCGGGTAATCAGGCTGAGCTCGCGATCTACCCAGGCGGCGTCCATGGCTTCGTTGGCTATGCCTACCCGCTTGCCGACCAAGCCAACCAGCGCATCGACGAGTTTATTCGTCAGATTGTCGATTAATGATACTTTCACGCTTCCCTTCTCCGTCCATGCGCTCGGTGACGAACTCTTTAGCTGTGATGGTCACTACCGGTTCGATATACCGGCCTCCTTCGAGAGTTCGGTGACCTTCCAACGCATTCTTGCGGTGGCAACGGTCGGGCGTGGCCTGCTCATTGGGCTGGCGGTGGTTTTGTTCAGTGAGTCGCCACGCTGGGGACGGGAAAAGAAATTGCACCTGGAGGAACAAACATGAAAGTCGCCGTCACTGGCGCGGCTGGTCGCGTTGGCCGCGCCGTCCTGAATGAGCTGAAGAACGCCGCTGATTACACCGTCTGGTCGCTGGATCGAGTGCTGCCAGCCGAGGAGATGGCCGAGCGACGACTGTTCGTGGATCTGTCGAACGCCGGTAGTGTGTATGCCGCCCTGGCCGGCGCCGACGCGGTGATCCATCTCGGCGCGTATCCGAGCCTGGCTCACCACCCGGCCGAGCACGTGTTCGTGAACAATACCGCCGCCTGCGCCAACGTCGCCGCCGCGTGCAAGGCGCTGGGAATTCGGCGCGTCGTCTATGCCAGCTCAGTGACGATCTACGGCCTGGGCTGGCAGGCACGTAACGGACGAATCACCACGCTTCCCGTCGACGAGTCGCTCGGGCCACATCCAGAGAACGCCTATGCCCTCTCGAAGTGGGTGGGCGAAGAGATCTTCGAGCTCGCCAGCCGTGAGTTTGGCCTTCAGGTCGCCTCCCTCCGGCCATCGCTCGTCATCGGCCCGGACGAGTGGGCGACCCGCGGCCAGCCTCGCGACGCGAACGGTGCGAATGGCCTCTGGGGTCACGTCGATTCGCGCGACGTTGCCCTTGCTGCCCGCCTCGCCCTTGAGCACCTGGACGAGCTTGGCCCTGGCAACCACCCTTTCAACGTGAACGCGGCGATCGTCCACGCGACCCGGCCAGCGAGCGCGCTGATTCCCGAATTTCTGCCCGAGCTCGCCCCACTCGCACACTCGCTCTCTGGCCTGGCAACGGTCTACGGCATCGAGAAGGCCCGACGACTCCTGGGCTACGAGCCGCGACATTCCTGGCAGACAGCCATCAGCACTTCACTGCACTGAGCAGCAGGTGATTGTCGTTGGTCGACGTAACCTTGATATCGACAAAGCCAGCGTCGATGAGAATGCGGGTCAGCTCGCTCGTGGAAAGCCGCCGGCTTTCGCGAGAGATCATGGGACCGGCGGGCAAGCTGGTCGGAGACAACTGAGTATCGGATGCCCCTTTGAGGAGTAGCACGTGGACGTAGATTCGGCCACCGCTGGGCAAGGATGCAAAACCCTTCCCAATGAGTAAACCCAGAGAATCAATGGACCAATCGTGAAAGAGATTGCTCAGGAAGACCGCGTCATGGCCCTCGGGCCATGGCTCGGCAAAGGCATCACCGGCTTCAACGGCAACCCGGTTGGAGAGCCCAATCAGACCGACGTAGTCGCGGGTGATCTCACAAACGAAGGGCAGCTCGAGAACGGTACTGTGCAGATTTGGATAGCATTGCGCTAGGCTGACCCCGAAGCAACCCGATCCGCCTGCCACGTCGAGCAATCGACGCACCGACCGAAAATCTCCCCGACGGGCGACCATGATCGTCTCGGGGAAGGAGTGCGCGTACATAAGTCCCGTCGCCGCCCGAGCCAGGGCGAGCGCCGAGCTTTCACCCGACCAGCCGGGGTTCAGCAAGGAACCGACCTCTTCGTCGGAGATGCTGGGCCGCTTGGTCGAATCAGTCTCACTGGCTGGGACGTAGAAGGTAAAGGGCACGATGCGACAGAGCTTAAGAATCTGACCACAATAGAATGGACTGTCGGGTAGAAGATACTTGCGCGCGGTATCACTCAGATAAAAGCGCCTTTCGTCTTTTAAGAGAACACCGAGCGAGTAAAGCACGCTGAGGATCGCTTCAATTGAAGCTAAATCACACCAGAGATGCTCGACCAAATCGCTCGCAGTTGCCCCTGCGTCGCTCAAGAGGGCGGGCAGTCCCACCTCGTCGGCCATACTGATCGTTGACAGCGCTGGCGAATTCAGCCACACCTCCCAGAGGAGTCGGTCGCCAAAGGTGAGTGAGTCGAAGTCGATATCGCCGTTCGCCAGCGCGACATCCCTGGGTCCCGTCGCATCGTACCATGGCTGACGTCGCCTTGACTTCGAAGCGTGGACGAGGGCAAACAATGCTAGCTGACTAGACGCAAACATGTTCCTACCTCCGACATCTTTTCCCATCGACGTGTTGGGTTCTGTCCGATGACCCGGAACCGTCTTTTGGTGGCTCCACAATAGGACGAACGGGTTCACCGCTTGGATGACGTCGGTTACAGAGTGAAGGTGACCTCAATCACATACCTCCACCACCTACTTCCACGGGTCGATACCTTCGCAACCAGCCATTCGCATGCTAGAATTGCATTCACTTCAGATACATGCTGGCCAGGTGACTGCTCTTCGGGGAGGGGAGATCCCAATGCTCAAGACCGCTACGCTGGCTCGGGTGAGCTTCTTTGCGGACTTGGCCAAGGAGGAGCTAGAGGGCCTGTCGGCGTGCTTCCAACGACGACACTACGCCAAGGGACAGGTGATCTTCGCCCAAGGAGATCCTGGCCAGAGCCTCTACATCGTCGAGACCGGTCGCGTCGCGGCCATCGCCAGCACCGCCGATGGCCGTGAGCTCGTCCTCAACCGATTCGGCCCCGGCGAATGCTTTGGTGAGCTCGCCTTGCTGGATGGCGAGCCGCGCTCGGCTAACGCCGTCGCTCAAGAAGCCTGCTCTCTCTTCCTCTTGCGCCGCGACGATTTTCTGCGTTTCCTGGCAGAACATCCGTCGGTAGCGATACACCTGCTCGCGCTGGTCAGTCGGAAGCTTCGTCATACCACCCAGCAAGCCCTCGACGTGGCTTTTCTCGACGTTCCGGGGCGCCTAGCCCGGGCACTCTTAGATCTCGCCCGGGCCCAGGGGGGAGAAAACGTCGACAGACGGTCCCAGGCCATCCGGGTCACCCAGAGCGAACTAGCCGAGATGATCGGCGCGACCCGAGAATCAACTAACCGCTGGCTCAGCTATTATGCTAGCCAGGGGCTGATCGACTGCCAACGTGGCATAGTGACGATCCTAAGTCCAGACGGACTGCGTAAGCGAATCTATTGACAACGAGAGTCTTTCTTCTAATCCTACGCCACGTAAGTCGTGCGACAATTTCCTTACATTGAGAATTCATCAGATGGAGTGCTTCGCCAGCCTGCGGCGGCTGGCGAAGCACTCCATCTTCCTCCCCACCAGAGCCGCGCGGAAGGGATTAGAGACCCAAATACTCTTCAAACACTGCAAAGCGCATGGCTGTCCCTTCGGGGAATGCTCCATTGTCAATGCTCCGGTCGATCTCGCCGATCGCGTGGATGCCGACCTCGACCGGATCCGCGACCGAGAGATCGACCAAGCCAACTCGCTGCCAGTGAACGCCGTCATTGCTGCAGAGCCCGGTGACTTGGTTCCCCACCCGCTCGAGGCGCAGTGTGAGCTGGTCGGAAACCAGGCGCCCGCGCCCAATGACCTGATCCTCGTTCTTCAGGCAGGCGCGTAAACAAACGTCTGATGCACCCCAGCGGCCGCGTTCGAGCACGACATAGTTCCGCTCATCTTTCCAAAGGATTAGCCCGCCAATGCCGGGCCGATCGGCCCTGGCTGGTCCAGAGACCGTTTGCGCGGCGAAGTCGCCCGATACCGCCCGGACGACGCGAGGCGCGCTGAGGTTTGCTTCCCAGAGATCGCGGCCATTCGCGGCCCGGATCTCGAGGCCGGCACCGGTCAGGGCAGAGCAATCGCCAGATGGGTCACGCCAGGTCCAGTCGGAGCTCAAGGGTTGGCGAAACTCTTCGTGTACTACTTGACGCGGGAAATCTCGCATCGTTGCTGGCTCGAGGTACCATTGCCCGAGACGAACACCGTGTCTGGTCAGGCTCACCTCGACGGCCTCGGGGTGGGCGCCACGAAAGCTCGCGCAGAATTCCCGGAATTGCACGGCATCCGCCATCGCCTCGTCCAGGCTACTCAGAATCGGCTCGGGCGAGATCGAAATCGTTCGAATGGTGGTCTGAAAACCGCGATGCCGTGGAAAGGATAATGCTTCGCTGAATCGCTTCGCCGCGTCGGCGTGCTTCCCCTGCGCCAGTGCCGCGCGCCCCTGATAATAGGCGATTGCACCAAGCCAGTGCCCCCCCATCCTGGCGGCCACGCCACGCATCGCTTCGAATGCCGCGGCTGCTTGGTCGGGCTGGCGTCGACCGAGCGCAACGATGCCAAGGAGTGCGTGAGCCCAGCCCAGGTGATAGGCGAGGCCAGCACCCTCGACCATGGTGCGGGCCCGCGCCGCCACCCTTTCTGCCGCGTCAAGATCACCCGAACGCAGGTGCACCCACGCTTCCATGAGGAGAGTGAGAGCGGTGTCGCTGACCTCGCCAACCTTCAGGAAATGCTCGATCCCTCGCTGCTCGTGGAGCACCGCCTCCGGCAAACGTCCCTGCACAAAGGCAAGCCAGGCACGCCCGGCCTCGGCATAGCCCAGTCCCTGGAGATCATGGGCGGCGCTTGCCTTGCGTTCGAAAACCTCGACCAGGTGTAATGCCTCGTCAACTCGCTTGTAAGAGCCAAGATCAAGCGTGAGGTGGAAGAAAACCAGCCGCAGGCTTTCGGAATACGACAAGCTCTCAAGAGAAGCGAGATGGGGCTCGAGAAGCTCGAGACGCTTTCGATGGTCCCCACTGAGGGCGAGGGAGCTGCCATGCAGGTAGAGGAGAACGATCTTCTCCACGGTTGGCGCTTCATCGCTGAGCAAAGCAAGCCCCTCTTGGGCGACTGCCTGAACGTCGTCGTGGCGCATTTGCCAGTAGAGCATTTGTCCCAGGGATGCGTACACCCGCGCTAGCTCGTCGTGAGATAGGCCGCGCACTTTCCTCCGGCTAATCGCTCGCCGAAGCTGCTGCTCGGCTTCACCAGGTCGTCCGGCTCGGTGGTGAACGAGCCCCAGACCATGATAAACCGCGATTTCCATGGATGGTTCGACCTGGTCCGCTCCCATCGCTTCCAGTTGCTTGAGCGCTTGCTGATAGTAGCTCAGCGCCTCATCGTTGGCATAGGCGCGATGGGCCTTCTGGGCGGACTTGATCAAATAGTCAATTGTCTTGTCCATAACCCCGCTCCTTCCATAGTGGTAGGCGAGCTGTTCGTAATACGCGTCGAGGTTCTCCCGGTAGAGCCCCTCGATTCCTTCCGCCACCAGCCGGTGAAACTGCATCCGCCGCCGCCGCAGGATTCCCTGGTAGACCGTCTCCTGGGTGAGCACGTGCCGGAACGAGAATTCCTCCTCGGGAATCACCCGCTCCTGGTAGATCAGCTCCCGATCCTCTAGCTCTTCGAGGGCATGCTCTAATCCACGCTCTTGCCGGACTACGTAGCCGAGCAGACGGCGCCCGAAGAGTCGGCCGATCACCGCCGCACTCTGAAGAATCCGCTTGGTCTCGTCCTCGAGCCGATCCACCCGACTGAGAATCACCGCCTGGATCGTTGCCGGCACAGCCACGCCGGCGACCTCCTGGCGCACCTGCCAGCGGTCTGCTTCCTGATAGACGAGACCGGCGTCGATCAGCGAGCGAATCACCTCTTCGACAAAGAAAGGGTTTCCCTGCGCTTTCTCGATGATCATTCCCTTGACCGTGTCTGGCAAGTGGTCGATCCGTAAGAGCGATTCGATCAGGCGGCGACCCTGGGCAGGGGTCAGCTCACGCAGCACGATCTCGGTATAACGCTCCGGGCACTTGCGGGTGGCAATTGTGCCGAGCTGCCAGCAGCGCTGGTCTCGCTCCGGGCGATAGACGCACACCAGCAGCAGCGAGGCCAGGCGGAGCGAGTCCATCAGCAACGAGATCACGTCGACCGAATGACTATCCGTCCAGTGAAGATCCTCGAGGATGAGAACGAGCGGAGCGTGGTGGGCAAGCGCCACGATCAGATCGACCAGGGCGAGAAAGGTTTGATGCTTAAGTTGCTCCGGGGTTAGGCGCTGCACCCAGCGGTACTGCTCGCCTCCAATCTGAATCGACAGAAGATTGGCGAGGAAGGGCAGTATCTCCTCGGCCCGCGCCCTGTTCAGCGCGCCGCGGTCAGCCAAGCTTTCTATGACCTTGATGAGGCGATCGGCGCGACTACGCTCATCGTCCTCGAGCCGCCAACCAAGATACTCGCGCAGCGCATCCAGAAATGGCCAGTAGCTCACTCCACTGGTGAACTCGAGGCAACGCCCTTCGAGCCAGACCAGTCCCTCGACGTTCAGCGCGTGGTGCTTGAGCTCGGCCACCAGTCGTGATTTTCCCAGGCCGGCTTCGCCGATCAAGTTGACGACCTGGCCGCGTCCTTGCTGCACCTCGGCGAGCGCCTCCCGCAGCTTGGCAAGCTCGCTGTCTCGTCCGATCAAATCTGCCTGCAACCCTTCGAGCCCGCGCACTTTGTCCGGGCGAGCCAGCGGTCGCACCACTTCGTAGGCAGTGATCGGCTCGGCTAACCCTTTCACGTCCATGACGTGAGGTACGAACTCAAAAGCACGATGGGTCTGGCGATAGGTTACCTCGCCGACGAGAATCTGCCCCGGTTCAGCTTTCGCTTGCAGTCGACTCGCGAGATTGATCGTCGCGCCCAGCGCAGTAAACTCGTGATGCTGCTCCGGGCCGACGTTCCCCAGGTACACTTCGCCGGTGTTGATCCCCGCCGTCACGTTCAGCCCAAGCGTCTGCACCGCCTCACGCAGCTCGAGTGCAGCGTGAATTGCTCGCTCGGGATCGTTCTCGTGCGCCTGCGACATGCCGAAGAAGGCGAGCACGCCATCACCGAGCATTCGATTGATTCGCCCTTCGTACTTGAGAATCGCATCCACCATCGCCTGGAGAACCCGGTTGACCAGGCTCGCCGCGTCCTCTGGCTGGAGCTCGGCGATCGTCTTCACCGAGGCAGAGAGATCGGCGAAAAGAATCGTGATGATCCGATTTTCGCCCTCGGCCGGGGCGAGCAATTGCTCACGGAAGGCGGCGGGCAAGCTTTGCTGGAAAGACGAAAACTTTTCCTCGAGAGTCACCGGTGGGGGGCGAGTCGGGGCGCTCGCTCCCCCGGTTAAGGGTGTCCCGCAGGAGGCACAAAAGCGGCCAGGAGGAGTGATCGGAGCGCCGCACTGGGGACATACCCGCGGCAGTTTCGCCCCGCAATTGGCGCAAAAGTTCGCGGTCGGCGGATTCTCCGTCTGACAGTTCGGGCAACGCACGCTTCTTCTCTCGGTAGACCACCACTGAACCGGCCATTCAACCGCCGATCAGCCAGCGCAAGCCTACACTTGCCGACGGGAAGAGTCAAGACTCGGCTAACAGACGTAATCCACGTCGAACTGCTTGTTAGCGTACTGCACCAGGGCAACCGGGCCGCCGGTAAACGAAGGTTGCGCGCAGAGCTGGCCTGCTCCGTTCAGGCTGCGCGCGCCAGCTACCCAGGCTGGGACGCCGGGTTGGAAGGAAGCACCGGCGATCCGGTTCCAATCTGAACGAACCGAATAAATGCCGACCGTTACGTTGCCGACACTCTGTTGGAAGAAGTCGATCGCCCCTTGAATCACCCGGTCATTGAGCGACGGGTCGGGTGACCAGTAGTTGGCGATCTCGACATCGAGCCACCAAATACTTGGCATATCCGAGACGTTTAGGGACTGCAGGGTCTGTTGAGCGTTCTGGTAAGCATCCTGGGCGGTATTCCAGCCATACGTGTAGGAGATGCACTGCTCATCAAAATTGTCGCACGTTCCGAGCGGCCCGTCCTGACCGTACGCGACGGCTGCACCACGAGGGTAATTCACGTTCAGATAAAACGAAATCGGCAGTCCTTGCCCGGCCGCGACTTGGTACTCAGCTCCCAGGCAACGATTGCGAGTCATCGCTCTTCCGCCAGTGATCCCGATGACGGCGAACTGATAGGCAGTGGTGCTGGCTGGGGGATTGGACGTTAGCGACGCCTGGCACTGAGGATAGGACACGTCGAAGCCGATCGCACCCGAGCTGGGAAACTCGACGGCGAACTCCGGGGAAGAAGCAATCTGACCTACTGCCGAGGAATCGATCGTCGTTGCGCTATCGAGATCGGCTGCGAGCGCACTGACCGGTAACAGCAGCCCAACGAGCGAGAAGATCAAGCATCCAAGAACCAATGAGACCTTGGCGTGGTAGAGGCATTTCGTGTGGGACATTGACGTTCTCCGATGGCGTAAGTTGAGAATTGATAAAGAGGAGGCCTGTGCCAACGATAGTAAATGTCAGAGCGCCAAGATGTATTAACGACTAGCTAAATTCTCTTGAAGATCGCGCGGACAGAAGTGATGGGGGCCATTCTGGCCAGATCTGGTACCATCTCTGGAAGAGTTGTCGTCATTCGAAACCGCGTCAGTCCCACGGACGAATCTAACCTCGGGAAAAGCCAAGAACTCCTGACAACCGTGGCGGCAGATTTCCTGAGCAGTCTCCGCCACGAGGGCCAGACCAACCAAGCTGACCTTGACTGAGCAGGGCACGGACCACACCTTGCATTTATCTAGCCCCTGCGATGAAGCGAGAGATCGAAAGAGGCAGGGAAGAAACAAGGCCACGATGCATCACGATTCGACTTTTACCGAGCCCCACGGCGCACCGAGAAGGCACGCCGGACACGACCTTGCCGTCTTCCAACGGCGGTTCTGGATTTGCCTGGCTCTAACGATCCCGATTCTGCTCTACGCTTCTCCGATCCAGGATCTCTTTCACTTCCCTCTCCCACTCGCCCTTCGCAACCAGTTCGTCCCCCTCCTCTTGAGCACGATGATCTTCGTCTACGGCGGGAGCATCTTTCTCCAAGGTGCTCTGGCCGAGATCCAGCGCGGTACCGTCGGCATGATGACCCTTGTCTCTCTCGCGATCGTCGTTGCCTACGGTTACAGTATCGCGACCGCGCTCCTCGGCTCGGGCATGACGCTCTACTGGGAGCTAGCGACGTTGATCGACGTCATGCTGCTCGGACACTGGATTGAGCTGAGCGCAGTCGGGCGCGCCAGTAACGCCCTTGCCGAGCTGGCACGTCTCCTTCCGGATACCGCCGAGCGTATCGTCGATAGCACGACCGAGGAGATCCCGGTCGGCGATCTGAAAGTCGGTGACCTCATTCTCATTCGACCCGGTGGACGGATCCCCGCCGACGGGGTGGTCATCAGCGGAGAATCATGGGTGAACGAGGCGATGGTCACCGGCGAATCACGACCGGTGGACAAGCGACCGGGCGATTCGGTCATCGGTGGCACGGTCAATGGCGACGGCGCACTCCGGGTCCGGGTGACAAGGGTAGGGGACCAAACGACGCTAGCCGGCATTATGCGATTAGTCGAAGAGGCCCAGCAGTCCCGTTCACGCAGCGAAGTCCTCGCGAATCGCGCTGCCTTTTGGCTGACCATCATCGCCATTGGCGCCGGCACGCTCACTTTGCTGGGTTGGCTCGCCATCGGAGCTCCGCTGAGCTTTGCCATCGAACGGACGGTTACCGTTCTCGTCATCGCTTGCCCCCACGCGCTGGGCCTGGCGATACCGCTGGTCGTGGCGATCACAACCAGCCTCGCTGCTCGGAACGGTATCCTGGTTCGAGATCGGCTGCAGCTCGAAGAAGCCCGGAGTGTCGACGTCATCGTCTTCGACAAGACCGGCACCTTGACCAAGGGCGAACAGGGCGTGGTAGGACTGATCACGACTGCTGGACTGAATGAGCAGACGGCACTCGCCTTGGCGGCGGCCGTCGAGGGAGAATCGGAGCACACAATCGCCCGCGCCCTGCGGAGCGCAGCCAAGGTGCGGGGTATCACCCCACCGGCGGTGAAAGAGTTCGAGGCCCTACCCGGTCAGGGGGTTCGTGGTTGGATCGACGGGAATGAAGTTCTGGTCGGTGGCCCTCACCTGCTCGAAATGCTCGGCCTGAGCTTACCTGACAACCTGCTTACAATGGTGGATCGCTGGGACAAGCAAGGAAAGACCGTCGTCTACCTGGTGCGCAATGGTGAGCCAAGCGCAGCTTTTGCCCTCGCCGACGTCATTCGCGACGAATCTCGAGAGGCGGTGGCGCAGTTGAAAGCCATGGGGATCCAAGTTGCCATGCTAACCGGCGACAGCGCCGCCGTGGCCGCGTGGGTTTCCCGTGAGCTCGGGATCGACGAGTATTTCGCCGAAGTACTACCCCGGCAAAAGGTCGACAAGATCCGAGAGCTACAGGCACGTGGCTTCAAAGTCGCCATGGTCGGTGATGGGATCAACGATGCGCCAGCCTTGGCGACGGCTGACGTTGGGATCGCCATTGGCGCCGGGACCGACGTGGCGATCGAAAGCGCCGGCATCATCCTCGTGCGAAATGACCCGAGAGACGTTGTCCGGGTCATTCGACTCAGCCGGGCGAGCTATCAGAAGATGATTCAAAATCTCGCCTGGGCAACCGGTTATAACGTCGTTGCCATGCCCATTGCCGCCGGAGTGCTGGCCGGGCGAGGAATCATCTTGACTCCCGCGATTGGTGCACTGCTCATGTCCGCGAGTACCGTCATCGTCGCTCTGAATGCGCAATGGTTACGCCATAGCAATCGGACGATGACCGGATCATAGCTTATTGCAAAGTGTTGCAATTAGGAGCACTCCTTCGTATAATGAGCAAGCTTGACTCGAGGGGTCGAGGAGGCACGCCTCGTTGAGGCTCGTGCATTTCCGTATTGAGGAGCAGTGACGGCGATGTTGCAAGTTCAGAAGGATCTCTCAGAGCATCTGTCCCCCGCTTTGACGAGAAGTGAGATACGGCGACTCGGCGGCTTCTACCTCGTCGTCGTTCTTCTCCACGTCCTCGGTTGGGGTACCCTGATCTTTCTCGTCGCGCCCAAGTACCCCGCCGCGCTTGGCGTCGGGGTGGGATTTACTGCTTACCTCTTCGGATTGCGGCATGCCTTCGACGCCGACCACATCTCGGCAATTGACAACACGACTCGGAAGCTCATGGCGGAAGGGCAGCGGCCGCTTGGTGTTGGCTTCTTCTTTTCGCTGGGTCATTCAACCGTGGTTCTGGCGCTGGCCATGGCGCTCGCTTTCGCCGCCCAGCAGGTCGCGGCCCAAGTGACCAGCGAGGGCTCGACGCTCAAGAGCTTTGGCGGTTTGATTGGCACGCTGGTTTCCGGTTCCTTCCTCTACCTGATTGGTATCCTCAATATCGTTATCCTCATCGACGTCATTCGGGTGTTCCGTGAGATGCGCCAGGGAACGTACGATGAGGAGCGGCTAGAGGCGCAACTTCAAGCCCGGGGCTTCATGAATCGCTTCTTCGGACGCCTTTCGCGGACTGTCACCAGGAGCTGGCAGATGTACCCGGTCGGCTTCCTCTTTGGACTGGGGTTTGACACGGCGAGCGAGGTCGCGCTGCTCGCGCTCGCCGCCGGCGCGGCATCAACCGGCCTCCCCTTCTACGCGGTCGTCTGTCTTCCCCTGATTTTTGCCGCGGGCATGTCGATGATGGACACCGCGGACGGGGCCTTCATGAGCAAGGCCTATGGCTGGGCGTTTTCTAATCCAGTCCGCAAAATCTACTACAACATCACTGTCACTGGCCTGTCGGTCGCGGTCGCCCTGATCATCGGAACGATCGAGCTCTTGAGCATCGTCCAGGATCGGCTGAATCTCTCCGGTCCCTTTTGGGACTTCATCGGAAACTTTGATCTTGGCTCGATCGGCTACGCTATCGTCGGACTGTTCGTCATTACCTGGCTGGTGTCTTTCGCCATCTGGAAGCTCGCCCGAATCGAAGAACGGTGGCAACGGCTCAACGGCTGAACTAACGTCGCGGGCGTCGTTCCTCGGGTGGCTTGATGGCCTGGAAGCTCCGGAGCAGGGCGAGATCAGAGGCGATCTTCAGCCCACCGGACCGGAGAAACGGCACGCTCAGCAGCGATAAGCTGAGCGGAGCAGAACCTGAGTTTCCGACAGTTCAAGGATCTGCAGGCGTAGGCGCTCCTCAACGGCAGTTGGCGCCGGATTGCGAAAACGGCAGGTACCGCAAACTGTCATGCTTCCTCAACTATGTCCCCCGTTTTTGACAGGAATCGGTCCGCCAAGGCCAGTGATCCTCAAATGGTAGCTCACCGGAACACCTGGCCAATAACTGTAGATCTGGAGCTGATAGATCGCCGGTGCATCCTGAGACACCGAGGCGCCAAAGGTAATGCTACTCGCGTCCTGGGAAATTGGAGCCGACGTCGCCGCGAGCGTGACCTGACTGTTGGGATCATCGCGATAGAGGTTGAAGCCATAGGCATAGCCCTGACCGTTGTAAAGAGGCGACGCGTTGAAAGTCACCGCCAGGGGCACGCCGTGGCCGGGATTCGAAAGCGTGAAATACTGGAAAGTCCCTCCCCATTTCCCAATGAGCGTGCCGTCGATCAAGACATTATCTGTCGTTATCACCGCCGCAGTGTTGGGGGTCGCATTATTCGTCACCACTGGTCCACTCTGGCTGCCGCCAACCAGACCGGAGACCCAGAGATTGTAACTGACCTGGATCCCGGGTGTGTAGTTGAAGACCTGGACGAGGGCGTCGAATGGCGCGGAGCTGGCGACAGGGACTTGCACCGTGCTCACATCCTGACTGGTACCCAATGGTGAGCCAACCCAGATCAGATTGTTTGGCCCGTAGACGTTAAAGCCAACCTGCCGGGGACCGACTTTACCGAACCCGGGCTGAAAAGTCATAGTGACCAAAACCTGGACATTCCCGCCCTGGTAGAGGAAGTGGTAATAGCGATAGACACCGCCAGTGCTACCGATCAACGAGCCGCCCGCGCTATTCTTCGCGGCGTCGAGCTTGATCGCGGTATCCGCGGTATCGTTCGCGGCGAAGACGCTACCCGGCAGGAGCAGAACGAGACAGGCGATGAGCGTCAGGGAATGAAGGAACGTGGAGCGGCTGGCCCAGGTGAACTGAAGCATGAGACCTCCTAACCGTTAATCCCTGCAAATTATCTGACGGCCAGCCGACTAGGTCAATTGGGCGCTCTCGCGTATTGATACCTCTTTTTAGTTGGTTTATAGGGCGAAATGTTGAAACCTTCCTCTATAAATATTATAAATATGAAATCCACAATCATGGTCACTCCCAATAGGAGCGAAGAATCTCAGCCAGTTGGCTGAGATTCTTCGCTCCACGGGATGTCAATCTGCAGCGGTAGCATTGGCAAAGGGAAGGTTTTAGGGTACGGTGAGGCCAAACTGGATACAGACCGGGGTTGGTGTGTTGGTCACACGCCCCGTTGCCGTGAGCTTGCCCGTCTCCTGATTGATGCGGAAGGGAACGATAGTGTTCGAGTTCTGGTTGGCGGCGAGCAAGAGTGTCCCCGACGGGTCAATGTTGAAGCTGCGTGGAATGCTCCCCTGGGTCGACGTCCACCCGATGAGGTCCAGCTTCCCCGTGCTCTGGTCAATCGCGAAGCCAACGATACTGTTGTGCCCGCGGTTTGAGCCGTAGATGAACTTCCCGCTTGGGTGCACCACGATCTCAGCGCAGGTGCTCATGCCGGTGAAATTGGGAGGCAGCGTGGAAACAGTCTGCAGCCAGATCATGGTCCCGCGCGTGACATCATAGGAAAAAGCGGTGATCGAGGACGCCATCTCGCTAATCACGTAAGCGAACTTGCCACTTGGGTGGAAGGCCGTATGCCGAGGCCCCGACCCACCCGCAACCTGCGCGTAGGGAGGGGGCGGAGGAACGAACTGAGGGCCATTGGGGACAAGCTTTCCCGCTGTATAGTCAAGCGTCCAGGTCCAGACCTTGTCAGTACCCAGATCGTTCCCGAAGACGAACTTGGCCGCGGGATCGAATTGAATCTGGTGCGGGTGCGGTGCCTCCTGGCGCTGTGGGTTCGGCCCCGTCCCGGTGACAGCAAACACGTCGGTTGCCGGGCTCAGCGAACCATCTGATCGAATCGGAAGCACCGTAAAGTTCGCCCCGATGTAGTTGGCAACCAAGGCATATTTCCCGGTAGGCTCCACCGATACAAAGGCTGGGATCGCTCCCATCGTGGGTTGGTCGTTGAGAACGGTCAGCTTCCCCGTCGTTTGGTCAACTGAATAGGCCGTCAGTCCGCCGCTGTTGTTCACGCCCTTCCAGGTTGACACCTCGCTGATAGCGTACAGAAAACGCTTTTGAGGGTTGAGCGTGACCCACGAGGGGTTGGGAATATCCTTCACGATCTGAACCGAAGTCAATCCGCCGGTCTCGGGATCCAGCGTAAAAACGTAGATGCCAAGAGCCGTGCTCGGCTGCGTGCCGCCGGGCGCTGTGTTGGGTGCGGTATACGTTCCGACGTAGACAAACCGCCTTTGGGCTTCTGGCTTCTTGCCACTGGACGGTGGATCATCCGCCGCGCTCGCCAACGACACGGAGCCCAGAGCGGCGACCGCGGCGGCAGTGCCGATCAAAGGCAACAACTCCCGCCGGGTGAGCAGGTACTCGGGGGACATCGACTCATCTGGCTGCTGGTTCGTTTTGGTCACGGGCATCCTCCTTCTGCAAGGTGAATCACGCCTTTAACGCGAGCCCCTTTGGGGAGGGACGCCTTCGCGATGACCACGCGGACCGCAGAGCCGTGTCAGCTTAGCGAAGCAACTCTGCTTGCGACATCCTAGCCCAATCGGGGTTCTGCACGACTGCGTAGAATCCAGTATACAACTAAGCCTCCGTAAGTCAAGTCCGCCTGGAAGGGCGCCCACCCGTTCGGAATTGCTATGATCCGGTGCACAGAGAAAGGGGAATTCCCCCTCTTCCCCTCAAACGGCGTAACTAGGTGTATGATCAATGGACGGAAGAAACCGCGAGTGAGGGAGAGACGTATCAGATGGCCGAAGCGATCGTCATTGGCGGCGGGGCAGTGGGTCTCGCCATCGCCCGCGAGCTACGCCGCCGAGGGCTTTCTGTCATCTTACTCGAGCGCAATCAACCGGGCCGCGCTGCCTCCTGGGCGTCGGCCGGCATCGTTAGCGACCCGATTGGTCGACCTGATGACGCCAACTTTCAGCTCGACGTGCTCAGTCGCCAACTCTGGCCGACCTTTGTCGAGGCGCTCCAGGCGGAATCGGGGATGGATCCCGAATTCCGCGAATCCGGCTGCCTCATCCCGGCCTTAGACGACGCGGAAGCAGAGAGCTTGGCGTGCCTGATCCGCGCCGGATTGGTCCCAACCGGCCAGCTCCTCCCGGTGCAAGCTCTGCGTGAGGCCGAGCCGGTCCTTTCACCGTCGATCCAGAGCGCGCTCTGGCGCCCGGGCGGCAACGTCGACAATCGTCGACTCTGCAAAGCGCTCGAGATCTCGAACCGACGACAGGGCGTTGAGATCCGCACCGGAGCCGAGGTCCGGACCGTCGTCGTCGCGAGCGGCCGAGTGCGGGGCGTCGAACTCGTCGATGATCACCTGTCAGCCGACCTCGTGGTGGCGGCAGCGGGAGCGTGGTCAAGCCAGCTTGCCGGCTGCCAGCCACGCCTGCCGATCGTCCCCCAGCGTGGTCAGATTCTCGCCCTCGATGGCGGTCCGGTTAACCTGCGTCAGGTGATCCTCGCCTCGGGCGATCCCTACCTCGTCCCGCGCGCCGACGGACGAATTATCGTGGGGGCCACTCGCGAGTTCGCCGGCTGGGACACCAGCTTGACTGCCGGCGGGGTTGCTGGCTTGCTCACTCGGGCGATCCGGATGGTCCCCGCCCTTGCCGACCGGCCGATTCAGGAGATGTGGACTGGCTTTCGCCCGATCTCCCCCGACGGCATTCCGCTGATCGGTCCCGGCCAGGCCAGCGGCCTCTTCATCTGCACCGGGCACGGCCCCCACGGAATCGGCCCGCTCCCTGGCACCACCACCCTGCTCAGTGCCCTGATCTTTGGGGAGGAGCCACCGATCCCGGCAAAGGCTTTCCGTCCGGAGCGTTTTACGAGTGGGGAGGGGGCATAGCTCCTGGCAGTCGCGGATTTGGGGGGTACAGAGGTCCTAGACCAATCTGCTCGTCTGCGGTGGGAAGGAAAGGCCAGGTGCGGATCTGGACGGAAGGGCGTTCGCGTTCTAGGCTAGTATCGTCGTTGAAAACGATGCCTGGAGCGCTCTTTGAGGAGGCAGCATGGAGACCAAGCGTGTACTCGTCATTGATGACCAGCCGGGGGTCCGCCAGCTTCTGCAGGCTTTCTTGACCGAGAATGGCTATGACGTCGCCGGGGCGTCGAACGGAGCCGAGGGGCTGCGTGAGGTCGAACAGGATCCCCCCTCCTTTATCCTGCTCGACCTGATTATGCCTGAAATGGACGGCCGCCAATTCGCGCACGAATTGTCCGCACGTGGGATGCATGTGCCGACGATTGTGATGTCCGGAGATCACGATGCCCAGCAGTGGGCCCAGGGCATCGGCGCCCCGTACCTTCCCAAGCCATTCACCCACGCCGAGCTCGACGCCGCGCTCGCCCACGTCGGCGGTCCGCAACGGTTGGGTTCATCGCTCATCATGGATAGCCGGTGGTAAGGATACCAACCGAAGGTCAGATTCGCACCGGTGATAGCAAGCCCCCCCTTGCCTACCCCTACGGCATTCCTCTCACTAATCCAGCCAGACGCACGAGCTGACCGGCCACTTCGGTCAGCTTCCTCGTGAGGTTTGTCTCTGCTTCGGTGAACGTGGTGAGTTGGCGCGCTTGCCAGCTCGCCGTCAGGCCCTGGTTCCAGGTGATCACCTGCAGCGGCTGCGGGTAGGGCGAGCCCTGGAGTGTCGGGGCCAGGATGACCGGTGGACGCGGGTTCTGGCTAAAGTCAAAGGCATCGAGCATGTCGTTGGCGGTCGCATCCCGCGCGGTCATCGGCGCGAGGCCGAAGCGCTCCTCGACAATGCGCAGCCAGGATGCCGGAGAGTAGACGTGGTGATCGACGTACCCTTCCTTAGCATACGGGCTGATGACGAGTCCGGGGACGCGCAGGCCGAGCTGGACGCCATCAACCGTGGGCGGCACAACGTGGTCGTAGAAGCCACCCCACTCGTCGTAGGAGATGAAGATCGCGGTCGAGTCCCAATCCGGCCCTTCCATCACTGCGTCGACCAGACCGGTGACGTAAGCCTCGCCAACCCGGATGTCAGACGGCGGATGTTCGCTCACCACGTCGTTGGGCACCACCCAACTCACTGCAGGCAGATGTCCGGTCTCGGCATCGACGTAGAACTGTGACGTCTCGACCAGCCGCGAGCGCTCATGCGGATCATTCAAGACCTGCGCGAAGGCCGGCAGCGGGTTATAGTAGCTGAATTGATCCGGAAGCGGGACGAGCGTCGAGCCCGGGGCGACAACATGGCCGTTCCGGAGGTCGATTTGCTTGCCTACGGTGACATAGTACTTCCAATCGATCCCCTTGCTCGTGAGAAGCTCGGTAATCTCCGGAAAATCGAGGCTCTTCGGCTTAGGCTGGTTCAGGCGGAGCAGACCACCGCTTTGCGCGGCGAGAGAGTAGAGGCGGTTGGGCAAGGTGTAGGACGGGACCGAGGAGAACATCCGATCCTGGAGGACGTAGAGGTGGGCATAGTTCCAGTAGTTGGGAATCTCGTGATAGTCGTGATAGCCCATCACATCGCGCGGATCACGACCTGGCGCGCACTTTGCCTGGATGAGAGAACAGGAAATGCCTTGTCTGCTCATCCCTTGGTAGGCTTGCGTGACGAAGCCGTCCATTTGACCGTTGTCGATGTCTGCGTGCGCGTTGGCCCAATCATGCGGTCCGCCATGGTTCACTGGGTTCGAGTTGTGGTAGGGAGCAATGCAGTCGCCATGGGGACTGGGGACACAAACGCCGGCGGGCAGGCCATCGGCGCCCGGGTAGGTTCCGAAGTACGAGTCGAAGCTATGATTCTCCTGCATGATGAAAACGAAGTGCTGAATCTTGTCCAATCCGGTCGTGGACGCAGCCAGCGCAACGTCGGTCGACGTCGTGGTGGAAAATCCGACGGCGGATGCCGTGCTCGCGGATACACAGGCGGTAAAGAGACTGAACGCGACGAGCAAAGACGTAGCGCGGACGAGCCGCCCCGGGCGAAGAGACATTGGTATCTTGCCGCTCCACGCAAGCCAGACCAAAATAGGTAAACCCGCGATGAAAACCACTTGCTTACGCGGAAAGAGTCGCTAGCGCGACCGATCCCTCTCGAGGGATCGAGGGGTTTCACTTTGCAATTTTAGTCTACTCGCAATTGACCGGGAGCGCTATTTTTCTGATCAACCGGTAGTTTACCGTGGATCACGGAAATAGCAGGGGCTGCATCTGGTCACGTTTCCGCGATCTACCGTGCGCTATCTGGACCAACTACGACCGCGATCAGGGATTGCCCCCAGCGATCTCAATGTTACATCCACGATAACACAACCCTGTCTCTACCTAATCGCGTTACACTATATCTTAAATTTCGCCATTCCTGCTGCCGCTTGGGAAGAGCGAATGGCGAAATTGCCTGGCTGCTTGGAGATTGGCCAGCGTTTTTCGCTGATTCAGGCAAGGACAAGGAAAGGAGGTCGACGTAACCGGACAAGCGTCTCTTGACGCTGACGTGCTGAACGACAGATCTTCTTATGCGGACCGCGTTGTTAGGAGGAAGTTAGCCATGCGAATCCTGAAAGTGAAAATAGCGGCTTTCATTCTCGCGCTCAGCCTCGCGGTTAGCCTCGTCGCCCAGGTGCCGGTAGCCGCTGGAAAAGGAAAAACGATCCTGGAGTTTGACACCATGGTCGCCGTCACGGGACCGTACGTCGGCACCGCCAATCCCATCCGGGGTATCAACGGCGGTGGGCTCCCCTGGAAGATCGAGAACGGCAATGGCGAGCTCCAGGCAAACGGGCATCTGGAGGTGCACGTGCGTGGTCTGGTTCTGGCCGCCGGGCCAAGGGCGGGCACCAACCCCGTCGCGGACTTCAAGGCCATCGTGAGCTGTCTCAGCATCAGTAACGGGAGTCCAACAACTGTCAACGTCAGCACAGGCCTTTTCCCAGCGACCATGACCGGAGATGCAGAGATCGAGACCCAGATCACTCTCCCAAGCCCCTGTATCGCTCCGCTTATCTTTGTTACTTCGCCCACTGGCTCCTGGTTTGCCGCGACCGGCGACTAGTCCCACCGCCGCCCTTGGGCAGAGGTGTCATTTCTGAGCGGCCAGCGAGTGGTTAGAGATCCTTCACCCCGTCGGCGGATGACGGGGTGAAGACCAGCCAGGCATCGATCAGGGGCTTGTTCAGTTTCTGGTCCATTAGCACCTTGTCGCTGCCTTCGTCAGCAGCCATCGTGTCCACCTGCTTTCACCTTTGTCCGCCTGCAACACCCGCATGTTACTGTCGATCTCGTCATCCGGTCTTCTGAAACAGCCGCAGATACTCCCCGTAGCCTTCTTCCTCGAGCTTATCGACCGGAATGAACCGGAGCGCCGCCGAGTTGATGCAGTAGCGCAAGCCGGTCGGCGCTGGGCCGTCATCGAAGACGTGGCCCAGGTGGGAGTCGGCGTGCTTCGAGCGGACCTCAGTACGGATCATCCCATGACTGCGGTCTTCCCGGGTTTCGAGGTTTGCTGGTTCGAGCGGCTGGTAGAAGCTGGGCCAGCCGCAACCGGAATCGTACTTTTCGAGCGAGCTAAAGAGCGGCTCGCCGGAGACGACGTCGACGTAAATGCCGGGCTCGTGGTTATTCCAGTAGGCGTTGTGGAACGGGGGCTCGGTCGCTGCTTGCTGGGTGACGGCATACTGCTCGCTCGTGAGCTTCTGGCGAAGCTCGCGAGCGCTGGGCTTGGGATTGATCTTCATCGGTCGTTGCTCCTATTGGCCCACCTTGGCCAGAAAGGCTTGGACATGGGGCAGCATAGTGGATCTTGACGCCACGGTTGTCTACGGAGGGCAGCCGCTTCTCCTTTCCGAAGGATACCGCTCCGAAGGATACCTCGCTCTGCTGAGCTTTGTCTCCAGTCTACAATAAAATAGCCGAGCGTCAAGAAATCCTATGGCACCAGCACGAAACCAGGCAGTGGCAGAGGCGGCACGCTTACTACCGGAGCGCCACGGGTGACAGTGAAGCTGGCACCGTCGCTACCCAACGCCGAAGGCACGGCCAGGATCTCACCCAAGGGGCCCAGCATGGTCACCGGGGTTCCGCCAGCCTGAGCAATCGTCGCGTGAGTGCCATTCACCAGGGTGGTGCCGTTCGTAAGCTGGACGGTGCCAAAGTTCTCGAGGGGAAGGAGCCGACGCCCCCGAACCGGATCTTCCGCGATCCATTCGGCCGAGGACAGCGACGAATTATAGACGATGGTTTGCTGATTTCCCTGGCCGGTGGTGTTATCGGTCAATTGAACCAGCCAGCTCCCGTCGGCTTGCTGAGTGATCGAGATGCTCACCGAGTCCCCCGGGCTGACCGTGAGTGGGACAATCTGGGCGGGCAGCGGCAGAGTCTCGATCCAGGCGTTCGCTTCGACCTGCCCGGAGGGAACGACGAATTCATCGGTACCAGCTTGAATCAGGTCGGAGCTGCTGACACCACCGATCCCGACCCAGGTTGCCTCACCGCTAATAGTCGGCCCAGCAGTGGGCTCGGGCACGGTCCAGGTGCCCATCACTGCGGTAAAGGTACCGCTAGTGGCGACGTAGCCAGCCCAGTTGCGCGATTGCCCAGCTCCCGGGGCAGCTCCGGTGGCTGGTCTTGGGAGCGGCTCCCAGGGAAATCGCTGGGTGTTTAGTCGCTCCTGCAGCCCATAGGGACCAAGCACCCAGGTGTGATAACCATCGGTGAAGTAAGTCAGATTATCTGCTTTTTGCCAGTACAGGAGACCGCCTTTTCCGGTCGGCCCGGTGGTGTCCTGATAACCGTCACCGGTCTGCCCGTTGTAGCGCTCGTTATCCAGGCAGTTGCCGACAATATTCGGAATGAGATCGTGGAGCGTGCGAAAGCCCCCGGTGAACTGGCAATTCGCCGCTTCTGCTAGGGTCGGAAGGCCGACGGTAACCATCCAAGAGACAATCAGACTCAAGCCCAAGGCCCACAAGTGCTTCATTATTCTCGCTCGCATGATCAGAATTCCGAACCACCGGCCGTCGGTGACTGGTCTCTTGCCGTGAAGAAAAGCAAGAAGAATGCCCGATCTCACGTTCGCGAGCTAGCGCGTCGCTTGGCGGCGAGCAGACGATTACTGGTAGGACCGCTGGTCACGACTGGCACCCGGGCGGGAGCGGGGCGCGGTGGAGTGGGAGGGTGCGGGAGGGGAGCGGGGTGCACCGGCGCGGACGTGGCTCGGGGCCGGCCGAGGGTCGCGGGACGCGGTGCAGGTTTAGGAGTGTTGCGTGCAACCTGGCGCGCTGCCACCAGCCGTCCCGCTAACACCGCTGCCCGTCCGGTCGGCCCCTGCCAGCGCACCCGCAGCCCCGCGAACACCGGTCCCAGATCCGCTGGCGAGAACCGCAGCCGCCGCACCGCCACGTCCAGCAGGAAGAGGGGCACCAGCGCCCCGCT
>JAJPIK010000066.1 GCA_021324795.1 Chloroflexota bacterium | reverse complement strand
TCCTGCTGGGTGCTGTCCCCCGGCTGTGTTTCCGAGAAGACCCGGCTCAAGTGAGACGACGCTATGGCCTCTCCTCGGCTGCCTGATTCTTATGGTGCAATTTCAGCTTAATGCTATTCTACTGGCGTTTATCGCGGCTATCGCGTACAATCTTTCTCAAAGAATGGTGGCGAATCCACGGGAGGTCTGCGACACATGGACCCAAAATTTGGCCCGGAGGGGTTAACCTTTGATGACGTCTTACTGGTCCCCGCCCGCTCCGAGGTCCTTCCCAAGGACGTTTCGACCACGACCTATCTGACCCGCGACATCGTCTTGAACATCCCGATCGTCTCCGCCGCCATGGATACCGTGACCGAAGCTCGCCTGGCAATCTCACTCGCTCGTGAGGGGGGCATCGGCATCATTCACCGGAACCTGCCCATCGACGTCCAAGCAACTGAGGTCGACAAGGTCAAGCGCTCCGAATCAGGGATGATCGTCGATCCAATCACCCTGTCACCGCACGATCGTTTGACGCTTGCGCTCGACGTCATGGCCAAATATCACATCTCCGGCGTGCCTATCACCGAAGACGGCAAACTGGTTGGCATTCTCACTAACCGAGACATCCGATTCGAAGAAGACTTGAATCAAGAGATCGGCGCACTCATGACCAAGGATAACCTGGTCACGGTTCCAGTTGGCACGACCCTCGATCAGGCAAAGGAAATTCTTCACCGCCATAAGGTCGAGAAGCTGCCGGTCGTCGACGATCACTTCCGTCTCAAAGGGCTCATCACCGTTAAGGACATTCAAAAGAAGATCCAATACCCGCTCGCGACGAAAGATGAACGCGGTCGGTTGCGCGTTGGTGCGGCCGTGGGCGTTGGTCACGATGCAATGGACCGTGCCCAGGCCCTCGTCGACGCCGGTGTCGACGTTCTCGTCGTCGACACTGCCCATGGGCATTCGCGGGCAGTGATCGAAATGGTCGGGCGGTTAAAGGAGACATTTGAGGTCAACGTGATCGCCGGCAACGTGGCGACAGCCGAGGGAGTGCGTGACCTGATCGCCGCCGGCGCCGACGCGATCAAGGTCGGTATTGGTCCCAGTGCGATCTGCACGACTCGGATCGTTGCTGGAGCCGGCGTTCCACAGCTTACTGCGATCCATCTGTGTGCCGAGGCAGCGGCAGAGCAGAATATTCCCATCATCGCTGACGGTGGCATTCAGTACAGCGGTGACATCGCCAAGGCGATCGGCGCCGGTGCGGATGTGGTGATGCTCGGCAGCCTACTAGCCGGCGTCGACGAAAGTCCCGGAGATATTGTCCTCTACCAGGGCGAGCGCTTCAAGGAATACCGAGGCATGGGCTCACTCGGGGCGATGAAGGCGCGCGGCTTCAGCAAAGACCGCTACGGCCAGGAAGACATCGAGAGCGACGCTAAGCTGGTTCCCGAGGGGATCGAGGGGCGTGTTTCTTACAAGGGTCCCCTGTCAAATCTGGTTTATCAGCTCATCGGCGGCCTGCGCGCGGGCATGGGCTACGTCGGTGCGCGCTCGATCGAAGAGATGAAGTGCAAGGCGCGTTTCGTCCGGATCACTAACGCCGGCCTGCGCGAAAGCCATCCCCACGACGTAGTCATCTCGAAAGAAGCGCCGAACTACGCCGCGCGCTAGAGAAAACAGCGGGAACAAAAAGACCCCGCCCGGGCTGGGCGGGATCTTTTTGTTCCCGCTGTAAACTACTTCAGCGTTTCCAGGTACTGAGCGATTTGTTTCGCATCGTCCTGGCTCATGCCTTGCTGTGAGAAGTTCGGCATGATCACGCCTGGCTTCACCGCTGGCGCGTCGAAAATCCACTTCGCCAGGTTGTCCGGGGTATTGGTCAGGTTACCGGTCGATTCAGGAATCTTCGGGACACTCCCAACGTGAGTCAGGTTCGGACCGACTGTGCCAGTCATGCCGGCGACACCGTCGATCGTGTGGCAACCCCCACAGCCATACTTCTGCATCAAAGCCTGGCCAGGTGGAGCGTTCGGCGCAGGGGTTGGCGCTGCCGCGGTCGCCGCGCCCGGAGCCGGTACCACGTACTGCCAGCCGTTCGTCATGATCAGATCAGCCAGGTTGCTGATCTGAGTCTCATTAAACGGCCCCCCGTTCTCCTGTCCCCAGGCTGGCATAGGCGTCGGTGGACGCCCATTGGTGATCGTCTGGATCACTAACGTCCGCATCTTAGCCATATCGGAAGGATCGCTCGTATTCCACTTGTAACGCGCTGCGAACTCCTGCAAGTGCAGATTCGGACCGATCAAACCAGTGCCGGTCGGACCGTGGCAGCGGGCGCAATAGGTGGTGAAGAGTGCCGCGCCGCGCAGGACGTTCTCGTGGAGCTGGATCTGAGCTGCGTCGGCTTCGCGTGTTGGCTCCCAGAGAGCGTACGCACCGAGCGCTAAGATAATCAACCCGGAGACCAGGATGCCGGTCATGACCTTCATTTGCATGCCCGGGCTGTCGTCAGGCTCGACTGACGGCATTTGCAGGCGCAGAGCGGCCGCCCGCTGCTGCTCACGGAAGAACGCTTCCTGCTGCATCTGCTCGGGTAACAGGACACCAACGCCCACGCCAGCGGTGGCCAGGGCTGGCTTCGGCTTGGGCCTGGGGGGCTCTTTGATGGCCCCGGGCACCCCCACCGTTGCCCCGAGGGCCATAGCGGCAATGGCCAGCAGGACCATTACCAGCACAATCAAGGTCGCCATGTCACTAACTCCTCGCTGGATCCATTCAGGCCTTAAAGGCCTGGTCTGGCTCCCAATGCTTGCGCTGGGTAATGTCGCTGGTGTCGGCCACGAGCTTACCGCCCGATAAGCTCAGCTTGAACATATCCAACGGACGCGGTGCGGGGCCAGAGATGATCTGACCGTGACGGTCGTAAATCGAGCCATGACACGGGCAATGAAAGCGGCCCGACTTGGCCAGATTGTCTTCCGATGGTTCCTCGGGGTGCCACTGGACCGTGCAGCCCAGATGTGGGCATTTCCAGTACATCGCCAAGAAGCCTTCCGGGACGTGCGAAAGGAATAGCTTGGCTTCGACGAAAGTGGTGATACTTGCCAGGTCGAATGTCTTCGGGTCACCTAGCGTTACCTTACTCCCAAACACGCCAAACTTACGCGGTGTATAGAACGACAAGAAAGTTCCAAGCACTTCCAAGAGGAAGAGGCCGAGAACCCCCCCCAATCCGAGGCGAATCAGCGCGCGGCGGGAAAGCTGATGCCCACCGGCCTCGGACGTCGCTTCGTGAACTGACATAATCTCCTACTCCCTGCTCGCTCGCCAGGCCTACCATCGTAGGCCCCAACCATGGGCGCCTAGGTGAAAGCGACGGGGCAATCACCCCTCGCGCGCTCGCCCCGCCCCCACCTTCTTACTCGATCGGCAAACCGATCTGCCATGGCCAGTAGAGCTTCATCCCTTCGCCACGGAACGCTGTGCCGACCGTCGTCAAGATCAAATAGGTCACGACAAAACCGGTAAAGAGAGCAATCAAAATGTCACGCCGGCTGGGTTGCAATGGCCGAATCAACTGGACCAAGATCGCTGGTAGACCGAGCATGATCGCGATCGGAATGACGAACTCGGCGATCGGATCGGTCAAGCCCATCGCATCCACCCCCGGAATCGAAGCGATCGTCGGACGAACTCCGACGAAGTTGTCGAAGAGAATCATCACCGGCACACAGATGAGAGCGAAACCGGTTGCGATGAGCGCACACTTTTTGCCGGTTGGGGTGCTGAACCAGATGCCCGTATCGCCGACGACGTTATCGACGTAGGGAATCGTCATCAGCGCGAGAATCGCCAGGCCCGGCACGATCACGCCAGCGAGCGACGGATCCATGTGGAGCAATAATTCCTGAAGATTCAAGAAGTACCACGGTGCCTTGGATGGATTAGGCGTCACATCGGGATTAGCGTGGTCTTCGAGCGGTGAGTTCATCAGAATGGAGAGGATTACCAATCCGAAAGTCATGATCGCCGCGGCGAGAAATTCGATCACGAGCAGATTCGGCCAAACCAAGACAGTATTCGATGGCTCTCGCTCAACCTTCTGCGCGCCGTACTCCCGCACCAGCGCGGCGAGCCGCTTCTTTTGCGCTTCGAGGTCGGCTCCTCCTGAAGCTTCCTTTTGCAGCACGTCAACCTCCTTCGTCGGCTGCCGAATGGCCCGCCAGGCTCACTCGGCCGGCTTGCTCGACCTTAAAGCGGGCTGGTGATCCCGCCATCCTTGCGAATACGCCAGAAATGAACTGCCATAAAGACGGCGGCAAGCAGGGGTAGGCCAATCACGTGCAAAACGTAGAAGCGCAAGAGTGCGTTCTGGCCAACGTCAAAGCCGCCAATCAGCAAGAAGTGGATCTGGCTGCCCAGAACCGGAGTGTAGCCAACCATGTTCGTGCCGACGGTAATTGCCCAGATTGCCAACTGATCCCAGGGAAGCAAGTAGCCCGTGAAACTGAGAAGAAAGGTGAGAACAAGCAGAACAACGCCGATGACCCAGTTGAACTCGCGCGGTGGCTTGTAGGCGCCGGTATAAAAGACCCGCATCATATGCAAGAAGACTGTCATCACCATGCCGTGCGCCGCCCAGCGATGCATGTTCCGCAAGAGCATGCCAAAGGTAACCGTGGTTTCCAGATCCTTGACATTCTCATAGGCAGACGTTACCGAAGGGATATAGTAGAACATCAGAAGCACGCCAGTTAGCGTGAGCATGAGAAAGAGGAAGAATGAGATGCCCCCCAAGCAGAACGTGTAGGTGATCCGCAAACTCTGACGTGGGACACGGACCGGATGGAGGTGCAGAAAGACATTGGAGAACACGGCCAAAGCCCGGTTGCGGGGCGTATCCGGTGGGCCGTGTCGAAAAAATGACCGCCAGGCGCGACTGGTGATGACTCGATCGGTCAGCTCGGCCATCTTTTCCTGTGTGAGCATGGAGGCCTCCTCACCGCGAATGGTCGTTGGGGGGCGAGGACAAAAAATTACCACCGCCTCACGGTCGGTGGTGTCGGCGCGCCGGAATGGCGCGCTGGACCGACCGTAAAAGCTCGCCGGATACCAACGCACTGGATAAAAAAGTACCTATTCCCGCGCCGGCCATACTATAGCAATGTGCCCGGGGGTTGTCAACGCCTAATATTGACACCTGAAATTGCACCATAAGAGTGTTCTACCGAGCGAGGGCTGTTATGGGAGTCCGATAGCGAGGGGAGAAAGACAAGGAGAGAGCTTTACAGAAGTGCGGCTCCCGC
>JAJPIK010000010.1 GCA_021324795.1 Chloroflexota bacterium | reverse complement strand
GCGGGAGCCGCACTTCTGTAAAGCTCTCTCCTTGTCTTTCTCCCCTCGCTATCGGACTCCCATAACAGCCCTCGCTCGGTAGAACACTCTTATGGTGCAATTTCAGTAATTTATTCGATGGATTGACAAACGTTTGATCTCTGGATTATGATCTACCGTAGTTGAGACGGCCGGTGGTTATGCTACGTCCCTTCGCATCCTTGCCACCGTCGTCTGAGCAAGCGTCCCAAAATGTCGCCGCCCATCACCATGTAGCCGATCGGTCACCTACCCTGATCGGGCCCGATGGAGACGGATGAGATGACTTTACCACTCGCAGACGTTCGCGTCCTCGACTTTACTATGGCCTGGGCCGGCCCTTTTGCCACCCGCGGCCTGGCTTACCTCGGCGCTCAAGTAATCAAGATCGAGGGGCCAACCAAATGGGATATGTGGCGGGGGGCAGCCAAGGGGGGCTATCCGTCACGCTATCCCAACCTCGATCCTGGTCCGCGCCCCTACAACCGCGCAGTCTTCTTCAACACCCAGAACCACGATAAGCTTTCCCTTGGGATCAACCTCAAGCGGCCCGGCGCGCGGGAGATCATTCTCCGCCTGGCCAAGCTCTGCGACGTGGCAATTGCCAATTTCTCGCCGCGTGCCCTCGAAGGCCTCGGCCTCGGCTACCGCGACCTCTGTCAGGTCCGTCCGGACATCATCATGGTCGAGATGCCGGCCTATGGCAATGACGGCCCGCTGGCCCATCACCTCGGGATCGGTCCGAACATGGAAGGCATGACCGGAATGGCCGCGTTGATGGGCTACGGCGACGGCACCCCCACCTTGACCGGCATCGCTTACCTTGACCCGATTGGTGGCTTGCACGCGGCCGCCGCGGTGCTCACCGCCTTGGCCTATCGGCGCCGCACCGGCAAGGGACAGTACATCGAGCTCGCCCAGCGTGAGGGGGCGCTGCACTGGATTGGCGAATTTCTTCTCGACTACGCCGAGAATGGAAGAGTCTTCCAGCCGGACGGCAACCATCGGCCGGGGTACGCTCCCCACGACGCCTTTCCCTGTCGAGGTGAAGACGAGTGGGTTGCCATCGCCGTCTCCACTGACGAGCAATGGCAAGCACTCTGTCGGGTGATCCAGCGACCTGACCTGGCCACCGATCCGCGCTTCGCTACCCTCCCAGAGCGCTGGCGCAACCAGGAATTGCTCGACGAGTCGATCACCGCCTGGACTCGCGAGCGCGATAAGCACGAGATCGCCCAACTGCTCCAATCGCATGGCGTGCCGGCCGCACCAGTCCAGATGGGCAAGGATATCGCCGAGGATCCGCACCTGATCGAACGTGGCTTCTTCGCGATGCTCGATCATCCCGAGGCCGGTCGCCACGTCTACTCCGGACTCGGGTTCCGTCTCAAAGATACGCCGGGCGCAATGCGCACGGCTGCACCCTGCTTTGGCCAGCACAATCGGCAGATTTTGATCGATCTGTTGGGGATGACCGAGGCCGAGGTTCAGGCGCTGGAAGCGGCCGGCGTCATCGCTGACGAGATCGTCGACGCGAGCTGAAGTGGTCATTTTCGAGAGAGGAGAATGAGAATGCCTGACCAATGCTTATCGCGGCGTTCCGTCATCACGCGTCTCGTCGCCGCTGCCGCCGTGGCCAGTCTCGTCGCCGCTTGCGCCCCGCGCCAGCCAGCAAATACTCCGGCTCCAGTCTCGTCGGCGAGCAGCGCCAGTAGCGCCCCCACCGCGGCGCCCACCCAGGCCAACGGTGTTGCGCCCATTGCCGCCACGACACCAGTTGCGGCTCAGCCGAAAAAGGGTGGCACACTGACCCTCGGGCAGACAGCCCCGGTCGTGACGACTGATCCGTACCCATCGAACGACAACAGCACGAACCTGCGCCAGGCGTTCTTCAACATGCTCGTCCAAGTCGACGAAAAGGGCATACCCCAGCCAGACCTCGCCGAGTCCTGGGTGACAGCGGAAGACGGTCTGGGCATCACATTCAAGCTGCGCCAGGGCGTGAAGTTTCACAACGGCAAAGACTTCACCGCCGAGGAGGCAAAGTGGAGCGTCGAATGGGCCCAGAATCCGAAAAGCCTGGCCCAGGCCGTCGGCGAGCTACAGGGAGTTAAGATCACTGCGACCGACAAGTACACCCTCGACCTGAAGTTCCCGACACCTTTACCGGAAATCTTCTCGCTGCTGGTCGGCGTGCCGATGATTGAGCCATCCTCGGACCTGAAAAAAGCGGTGATCGGGACCGGGCCATTCAAGCTGGAAAGTCTCGCTCCCGGCGACCAGATCAGCCTGACCCGCAACCCGACCTACTGGCGGCAGGGATATCCACTGCTCGACAAGTATGTCATTAAGGCCATTCCGGACGCCAACAGTCTGGTGATCAATCTCCAGTCCGGAGCGGTGCAAGCGATCTTCAAGCCCCCCCTCAACCAGGCGAAGCAGTTATCGAGCGGTAGCACCAAGGTCATCAACCTGCCAGCAGCCGGGAATTTCGAGTTCCTGCCGAGCACTGTCGACAAGCCGTTTTCAGATCAGAAAGTTCGCCAGGCGATGGACTATGCGATTGACCGAAAGCGCTTCGCCGCTACCATCCTCTACGGCTTTGCGACACCTGCCTATACGATGTGGCCAAAAGGCTCCCCTGGCTATTTCCCTGCGCTTGACACCGGCGATTTCAACCTCGATAAGGCGAAGCGGATGATCGCCGATGCAGGTTATCCCAACGGCTTTTCGACCTCAATGGTTTGCTCGACCGAGTCTTTTCCCGAACTGACGACGATCTGCCAGGCCTTCCAGTCAGATTTAGCGAAGATCGGGGTAAAGATGACGATCGACGATCAAGAGGCCAGCCGCTACGTCGAAACCGTCCGCTTTGGTCGCTACACCGGCATGGCCGCCCACGGCTACGGCTTCGGCGATCAGGATCCGGCCCTCATTTTCCTCGCCCGACCCTTTGATCCCAACATGAACCCGGCACGCTTCAAGTCCGACGAGTATAAGAAGCTCATCCTGGAGGGCAAAAACGAGCGCGACCCGGCTAAGCGTCAGGAGATCTACCAACAGATTACCCAATTCGTCCGCGATCAGGCGTTCGTGCTGCCAATTGCTACTGTCCCCAGGATGTTCGCCTTCCGGGCGAACGTGCAGGGCTTCAAATACAACGCGAACAAGGAGCCGAATTTCGAGGAAACCTGGCTCGCGTAAGCATTCACACACGGCTACCCCAGATCGGTTGGGATGGAGATGCCCAGTGAGTGAGGAGACTGCCCTCGGCGGGCTACGAGTCTTGGACCTCAGCGAATCTGTTGCCGGTCAATTTTGCTCCCGTCTGCTGGCCGATTATGGAGCCAGTGTCATCCTCGTCGAGCCACCATCTGGCTCGGCAATTCGTGCTCTCCCGCCCTTCAGGATTAAAGCGGGGGAGATCGTTGATTCCCTCCTATTTTGGCACCTGAATACGGACAAGCGGTCAATCACACTCGATTGGCATCAGCCATCCGGTCACCGCATCCTTGGAATGCTGGCAAGGCAAGCTGACATTCTCATTACCGATCGATCACTCGATCGTGAAGCCTTTCGAGCGATCAATCCTCGGTTGATCACCTGTCTGGTGAGTGATTTTGGCGAAACCGGACCACGCGCTGATTGGCAGGGGAGTGAGCTGATTCACCAGGCATTAGGTGGCACGATGTTCACGACCGGGGAGCTTGGCCGTGAGCCATTGTATGGGATGGGACATCGTACCCAATACGCAACCGGGGTCACAGCGTATATCACGATTCTGGCAGCGCTCCATGCCCGCGACTCGGAAACGCTCGACGCTGGCCCGACCCGAAGAGGGCAGGATGTCGAAGCCAGCGTCGCCGAAGCCGTGGCCGCGATGGGACAGGCATTTGCGACTCAGTACCAATACAATGGCACCTACTTCCAGCGCGAGCGTTACCCCAACGTTCTTCGACTCATCCACTGTCGGGATGGCTGGGCAGTCGTCTTTGCGAACGAGCGCTGGGGAGCCATTTGTGCCGCCTTCAAACGGGAGGAGCTTGCGACGGATCCCCGGTTTTCGACCCTCGTGGAGCGACAGAAGCATTGGCGAGAAGCCGTGGCTTTGCTGCAAGAATCGGCGCAGCATCTCTCGGTCGACGAAGTGGTTCAAGAAGCCCAGAAGAACAAGGCGGTGATCTCAAAGGTGATGAATCTCCCGGACGTCTGGGAGGATGAGCACCTCCGGGTGCGTGGGTTCTGGGAGCGGGTTAAGACCCCGCATGCCGACCGAGTCGTCCTTGGTCCGGTGTTCCGTATGAGCGAGACACCGCGCCAACCGCTCCGTCCCGCACCCGGACTCGGTCAGGATAATTCAGAGATTCTAGGCGCCCTGGGAATTACCTCGGACGAGATCGAGCAACTGCGCGCAGTCGGCATTGTGTAATTACGCTAGGAATCGAGCTTCTCCAGCGCCCGGGCCACTGGACCGAGCGCCGGCTTTCCGCTCGATTCCTTGGTGGTTCGTCCCATAACTCCACTTTGCTGGATCACCATGTATGTCGAAAGCGCGCCTTGTACGGCGGTGCGAAACCCCATCGCATCCTGAGCCTGATTTGCTGAGAACTTGATCATTCGAGTGAGAAAAGGATCCGTCTCGGCAATACGCTCGGCCAACGATTGAGTGTAGGCCTCGAGCTCGTCACGCGGCACGACCTGGTTGACAAAGCCAAGCTCGTGAGCCTCGACCGCGCTGAGAAAACGGTTCTGGAAGAGAATCTCCTTGGTCTTGCGAATTCCGAGGTCCCAGGGCACCGAAAAGTACTGGAAATGACCCGGCAGGAACTTGGCATCCTCGGCAGCAATGATCAGGTCCATGGCTGAAGCGATAATCCACCCACCAAAAATGCAGTACCCCTGCACCTGAGCAATAGTTGGCTTTGGTAGCTCGCGCCAGCGGAGCGAGTTGGCAACGTTGAGCTCCCATGCCCGGAGAAACCGGCCCGGCACTCCTTCCGGCCAGGGCCGACGCTCCTGGTCGGCGAGCTCTTCTGGCGTGCCAAGGTCGTGGCCGGATGAAAAATGATCGCCTGCCCCGGCGAGGATGATCACCCGGACCTCCTCATCATTGGCGGCGCGCTGGAAGGCATCGTCCATCTCCTCGCGCATGAGCCGCGACTGGGCGTTGCGATAGCGCGGGCGATTCATAATGACGCGGGCGATTGCTCCTTGCTGCTCGTAGATGATCTGCTTATATTCCGGCATCTCTTCACCCTCTCCGGACGTTTGTCAGCACCAGTCTACACCACCAGGTCAGGAGGGGAAAAGAGGCACGCCTCGGCCATGAGCAGTCCGATCTTCTGAACCTGCAGGAAAGCCGCTTCCGCTCGCGGTAGTCGACAAACTCTACCTCGGTCAGTACCTGACCTTGAACCAGAAGTCATCCACCCGAACCACCGTCAGAAGCAGAGTCAGGCCAAAAGTAAAAACGTCTGTCCCGTACCGTATCGTAGCCAATTCGTCCTAAAACGGATATCGGCTAGATTAGAAACGAGCGAAAGGGCTTGACGTGAATGGCAAGCACGCTATACTGCCAGGTAACGCCGAAAAGGATTCGTCGGGCTGTTCTCTGTCTTATTGTATATGGACGTTGACGAAATAATTGGTTAGACGTGGCGGCGGGAGCGTCTCCGCCTTGTCCCCAATGATGCGCCCAACCTTACATATGCGATAGTCCGCGCGGATCTTCAGTCTGACTCTTGCTCCTGGCCTGAAGGTTAGAGAGCGAGGAAGTAAGAGGCTGGGGTTGAACTGCGACACGAGCCAGCTACGTTTCTGCATATCCCATGCCCCGATTTCACGGTGGCGAAGCATTGCTGGGTGTGCGCGACAAGCCCTCGGCTTGATGGTCCTAGTGACCTTCTTCTTCACCGCACCGGCTTTTGCCAGCACGCTGCCGACGGCCACCCCGACCACAGCGCCGAGGCCAACATCGGTTCCGACCAACCCGGCAACGCCCGTACGGTCGCCGACCCCAACCGCTACGTCGCTAACCGGCAAATCGACCAGCAGCGCGGCCACTACTTCGACCGCTACACCAACCTCAACCGCCGTGCCGCACCTGCCCAGCTCACCGACGGTCACGACGACGGCGAGCGCCACTGTGCTGGGGACATCCGTATCAGCGGCGACCGCGACGGCAACGCCCACCGCTAGCCCCGCTCCCACGAAGACCGCGACGGCCACGAACACGGTGATCCCGACCAGCGTCGCCACGGCGACGAGCACGTCGACTCCAACGAGCCCTGCCACCCCGACAAGCACGGCGCTGCCGACTGATACTGCCACGTCCCTTCCTAGTGACACGCCGACCGGGACGGCAACGGCCACGGCAACCGACACGATCACCGCGACACTGACCGTCAGCCCGACCTTCACCGGTACCCCGAGCCTCACCAGTAGCCCGACCAACCGCCCAACGTCAACCCCTTCTTTGACCGCCATCCCCACGAGCACGCCGACTGCCTCGCCAACCTTCTCCGCGACCCCCACTCCGGCGTTTACCTGGACGCCTCTTCCGACTCCGACTCCGACCGGGACGCCAGTGCCAACAGCGACCGGGACCGCGACCGTTTCACTCACGTCATTGATTGGCACGCCGCTTCCGCCGCTACCCCCCGCCTCCTCATCTCTCCAACCTTACGACGGATTGGAGCCAGAGACCAGCTCGGGTGATAGCGAAAGCTTCATCTTGAACGTCCCTTTCCGCAGTCAGTACGACGACAGCCCGTATCAGTACGCCAATTGCGGGCCAGCCTCCTTGGCCATGGTCCTCCAGGCTTATGGCCTTGACGTTACGAACGAGCGTATCCGGGCGATTGCCAATCAGCTTCAAGGAACCTACGGCTACAACGATGGGATTGCCCTTGGCTACCTCGCCGAAATTGCTCAGCAAGCCGGCTTGCGCACCGAGGGGCTGACCTTGCCCAATGGCAAAGACCGGCAATGGACGATGGGAGACGTGATCCGCGAGATCCGCCATGGCCATCCGGTCATCACGCTGGTCCACTATGCTTCGCTGCCTGACCATGCGACCTCGCTGTCCAAGAGCGATCATTACATTGTCATTGTCGGGGTCACCAGTAAAGGCTTCGTGATCAACGATCCGGCCTTCACTGGCGATGATGGTTATCGGCGCTTGCTCACCCCTGATCAGTTGATGACAGCTTGGCACAACGCGAGCATCCAGCAGCAGGGCGTGGCGTTTCTTCCGCCAAATGGCAAGAGTGGCCTGAAGCCGCTTAACGCCGCTGTCGCGGCGCCGGCCAGGTCAATCTCGAACAATTCGGCCGAGGCGGCTCCCCAGTCCGCACTGGTAGCGTCGGCCGGCGCAGTCGTTCAGCCCGCTACCATCCTGACCGACGCTAATCCAGTTGCGCCCGTGCCGCTTTTCCTGACACCGACTCCCTCGCCCAATCCCACCATCGTCGCTTGGACGAGCGCGTTGGGCTCCTGGCAGCACGAGGCCGCGATCTCGCCGACCCAGGCCACCGTCGTGACCGATTCCACTGGACGATTCACCCTTGCCGACCAGGCAGTGGTCATGGCCGACCGGTCGAGCAATAGTAACCTCCTGCCATCGCTTGTCGTCCTCGCACTGATTGGCATCGTCGCCGTCGCCATCATCAAGGCACCGGGTCGCGAAGAAGAATGACTTACTTGTCAGTACCCCGCAACCCCTGTATGCTTTACGTACCCAACCCGAACTCGGGCAGACAAGGAAGATCATGGCAGCAGCGGAAACGTATGTCGTCGTCGGAGCGGGACTGGCCGGCGGACGTGCCGTCGAAACGCTTCGCCAGGAAGGCTTCGACGGTCGCGTCATCCTGATCGGCAGCGAGCCTGAGCGTCCCTATGAGCGACCACCTTTGTCGAAAGACGTCCTGCGCAACGAGCGTCCGGTCGAGAAAATTTTCCTCCGCCCACCCGAATATTACGTCGAGCAACAGATCGAGCTCCGGACTGGCCAAATGGTCCGTGCCTTGGAGCCTCGGACGCGGGAAGTCATCCTCGCCACCGGCGAGCGTCTCCATTACGACAAGCTATTGATCGCGACGGGCGCTGCCGTCCGCCGGTTGAACGCCCCGGGCGTCGATTTACCGGGCGTTCATTACCTGCGCACCTTAGCCGATTCCCAGCAGCTTGGCCAGGCGCTCACTCAAGCCCAGCGAGTCGTCGTCGTAGGCGCCGGTTTCATCGGAGCCGAGGTCGCAGCATCTGCGCGCACTCTGGGGGCAGAGGTGACGGTTCTCGAAGTTCTACCCGTCCCGCTCCAACGCGCGCTCGGCGATACAGTGGGACAGATCTACGCCGAGATTCATCGTGAACACGGGGTGGACCTGCGCCTGGGCGAAGGCATCACCGAATTCCGCGGTCACGGTCGCATCGAGGAAGTGGTGACGACATCTGGCCAGCGCATCCCCTGCGACCTCGCGGTCGTCGGCATCGGGGTGCAACCTGACGTGAGCTGGCTCGAAGGGTCAGAGGTTGCAATGAGTAACGGTATTCTCGTCAACGAGGTCTGCGCGACGAATCTCCCAGGTGTCTACGCGGCGGGCGACGTGGCTAATTGGTGGCACCCGACCTTGGGCGAGCGACTGCGCGTCGAGCACTATGAAAACGCCCAGAATCAAGGTGTCGCGGCGGCCAAAAGCATGCTCGGCAAAGGCGAATCCTACGCGCCGGTCTTGTTCTTTTGGTCAGATCAGTACGACCTGACCTTACAGTACGTGGGCCACGCGACCGGCCAGGACCGGGTCGTCTTCCGCGGTGACGTCGCGGGACGCCGATTCATGGCGTTTTACCTGCGTGATGGCCAGTTGCGCGCGGCCCTGGGGGTGAACCGCCCGCGGGACGTCAGCGCTGCCCGACGGCTGCTGCGGACGCCGGTCACGGTCTCCCCCACCGACCTCGCCGACGAGCAAGTTGATCTGCGCAAACTGGCGGCGCGTTAATCCAAGAGCGGATGACAAAGGTCGAACCAATTCGCTTTCGTCTGGCGCTACCACCCAGCACCAACGCGCTTTACCGAACGGTTCGCGTGCAAAGCAGCCGAGGCACGGGGACACGGCGGGTATCGGCAGAGGTGGCGCGTGCCTTCCGCCGCGCCGCGTTGCCGGTGCTCGATCTCATCGACGGTACACCAGAGCACTCTGCTGCTTTGTCGCTCGGCCGTCAAGGATATTGGAGCATCTCACTCGTCGCCTACTTTGTCACTCCGCATCGCCGCGACCTCGATGACGTCTTGAAGCTCGCGATCGACGTCATCGCCGAAGGGTTGAGGCTAGCTGATAATCGCTTGGTCGACCTGCACGCGAGTAAGTATCTCGCGCCAACTGATCCCCACCTGGAGGTCGAGATCGAGACCTTCAGCGATTGGTCGTTTGGCGACGAGCGGGAGGTATTGCCGAATACCCCGATTTGACGTTAAGTCTCAAGGGCCGTACAATAGACTCACTACTACGCGGAAGTGGCGGAATGGCAGACGCGCGTGGCTTAGGACCACGTGCCGCGAGGCGTGAGAGTTCGAGTCTCTCCTTCCGCACCAGGAAGCCCAGTACGTCCAGGCTCCCGGCCTTTTGACCCTGCACATGGTGCTGTCAGGATGCTGTCAAACTCTCTCGACCCGTTCTCCCTCTTCCCCCTGAACTGAGGCAGGCATCTGGAGTTTGCTCCCGCATTATAGCAGGCTCCCGTGCTCCCGGCAATAGCCTTGGTCCTCCTAGTCTGCTTCCGACCAGGCATACGCTAGCCACTTCTCAATGAGGGGAAGACAGGAGGGCTAGTCTCCTATTGAACAACAGCACTTCACTTGAGTCAGAATCACTGAAGGCCCATCAGCCAGACAAGATTGGTGGGCCTTTCTTGTTTATGGGTGAGCAGGTGCCCCCAAAGGGCCAATCGGTCGGACAGGTTCTTCTGGCCTACTAGTTTATGGCCAGCCTCTATTTTGGCCTTGTCTCCGCTGCTCAAGGCTCGATACCCTTGACTGTAGCTCACGGATTTGTTGATCTTGTGGCTTTGCCCAAGGATTGGCTGGTGCGGTCGGGTGTGCCTCTTGGATGCTGTGGAGCCACTGTTGGAGAGATTGGTTCTGTTCCTCTGATTGATTGGGTAAGGAGTGGAGCCACTGTTGGAGAGATTGGTTCTGTTCCTCTGATTGATTGGGTAAGGAGTGGAGCCACTGTTGGAGAGATTGGTTCTGTTCCTCTGACTGATTGGGTATAGAGTTTCCCAACAAGCCACTCTGACCGGTGTATGCCCCGGACGGCACGAGTAGTGCTTGATTAATACTAGGATGGACAAGTTGATAGATGGTCAGGATTCCCACCAGGGCCACCACCAAGAGTACTAGGCCACCCAGTGCTGCCAGGCCATAAACGAGAACGCGATAACGAGCCATCTCCATCCAATCCTCAACTCCCTCTTAGCTGGTCCATTGTAGCAGCCAGCCCCCTAGTCGTCAAGTGACACGAGTGACCGTAAACGTTCACTGGTGAGGGGACGAGTTCACCGAGACAGACGGCGACGATTTGTGTATCCTGAGCGTCGTGAATGAACTGGATCTGGCTGTGGCGAGCCGTGAGGCGTTGCTGGCACTCATCGCCGATTTGCCGGCAACCCTGGCGCAACGGGACGCCACGATTGCGGATCTCCAGAAACGGATCGCCGCGCTGGAGCACCGGCTGACCGCGGGGGGGAGGTCCGGGATGCCCGGCAACAAACCGCCGGTGAGCAAACCCAAACCTCCTGCCAAAGAGCGGAAGAAACGGGCGCGGGGCTTTGGGCG
>JAJPIK010000073.1 GCA_021324795.1 Chloroflexota bacterium | reverse complement strand
GGATGGAGAACAAAAGAGTAGCCAATTAACATGTTCGGAACCAGGATGCCAAATTGAATCGCTAGGAAGACGATAAGCGCCCGCCTCGTTTCAGGATCGGGAGCTGTCTTGCTTTTTTCGACCAAGATGAACCAGGCGCATGCCCAGAGCGTGAAGAAGATCAGCAAGCCGATCGGGCCAAGCTCGTAGGCCATTTCAAGGGGACCACTGTGAGGAAGAACCCCGAGCGTGAACTGGTCGCCAAATCGAGAGCCGACGAACAAAGTCCCGATTCCATGGCCGATTGGATTCAGAAAAGCGCCGGGATTGGTAAGGAATTCGTGCCAACCATCAAGCCGCGAGCCGTAGGTGCCCGCGATCAGTGCTGCTTGAAGGGCCGGATTGGCCGCGTTGGTTTGCGCATCCGAGAGTGTTGTGATGAGCGAGTTGCCAAAGGTCGGAACGAGCACCGGACTCACATAAAGGACAATGAGCACGATGATTTGTGCCAATCGCCCTGGTTTGAAAGCCAGGAAGGCAAGCATCAAGAGTAGCCCGACTCCGCAACTCCAGGCGTCGCGTGCCCAGGTCACCAACAGTCCAGCCAGAAAAAGCGGGGCCAAAAGTATGGGCCATCGATGACGAACTTGAAGAAAGGCGATAAAGCCAATACAGGTGACCATGTAAAACCCGAATTCTTTGTGGCTCGCGAAAGTGGAAAATGCGCGGAGGAGGCCTGCGCTCTGGATAAAGGCTGGCCCGAGAGAGGTTAGTCCACTATTCAGCCAGTCGAGCTCGAACGGCGCCAGGCCCCAAAACTCCTGCTTCAGACCGTAAAGCGCGGAGAGGGTGCCGGTGGCGAGGAGAACGTAACCAATTCGAGCCGCTTCCTTTGCAGACCTGACGACCGAGCGGGTGAGGAAATACATCGCGATCGGGACGCCAGTATAGTCGAAGCCGCCGGCACCAATCAGGAGCGAGCTCTGGGGATTGAAGACCTGGGCGACGTTCCAAATGAGAAAGATAAGCACAAACTTGTCCAGAAAGGTCGGAGCGACTGGTAGCCGTCGATAGATCAGGTCGTTGTGGAGATAGCTGATCAGAGCAACTAGGATAATGACGTCAGGAACAACCTTGACGGCCAAATACTGGGTCTGAGACACTTGAGGTTCCAAAAAGAGCAGCCGCTTGGCGAGCTCGACTAAAGGCAGGAGGAGTAGGGCGAGGTAAAATCCGCGTCCCGGATCCGCGAGGGCCCAGACTATCACCGCGGCTGCCGCGATGGTGGCGATGATAAAAACAGCGTTTAGTGATGTGATGCTGCCAATGACGATGCCGGCCAGCGCACCGAGCACGACGACTGGCGTCGCGGTTTTGAGGATGCGGCCGACGTCAAGGCCAATGGGCGACTCGACCCAAGCAAACGATCGGCTCAGCATTGTTTGCTGCCTCCGTGGCGCGCGTGGTTAGTTTGCGCCTCCCGGTAGGCGGCTATCAACTGCTGATAGTGCGCCTCGGGTGAATATTTTGCTTCGACCAACGCCCGGCCCCGCTGGCCCATGGCGTGAGCGTGATTGGGGGCGCCGCTGATTGCCCGCAGCCGATCGGCAAGCTGGTCGACGTTGCCTGGATCAAACAGGTAACCGGTCTCGCCGTCGACGATTGCCTCGGGAATGCCTCCACTGCGGGCGCCGATCACCGGCTTGCCGAGCGCATAGCTTTCGAGGATCGCCATCGGCGCGTTTTCGTAGCACTCCGACGGGATGACGACGGCAATCGCTCCGCGAATTGCCTCCCAGAGATCGTCACCGCTCTTGAATCCGTCAAAATGCACGTCGGCCAGACCATGGTGGGCGACACGTTGCCGGGCCTCGTCAAGCCCCGGTCCGGTCCCGACAATACGTAGAGGAACCATCGGTCGTTGGCGCATCGCATCGATCAAAGTTAGGATCCCTTTCTGGCGAACGACGTAGCCAAGATAGAGCAGATACTGACCCGGCTCGTGGGCCGGTTGGTAGAGCGATGCATCGACGAAGTTTGGCAGGTGAACCAGCTTCTTGGGGTCGAAGCCCGCCGCGACGTATTTGTTCAGGTGAAAACGGCCAGGAATGAGGTAGAGGTCGACGTCCCTTTCCCAAATGCCGATCAGCCCAGCGAAGTAGGCCGAGGCAGCGCCAAGCAGGCTCCCTTGGATGCTATCTCGGATGCAGCGCTGGAAAACGGCGTGGTAATAACGCCCGCCCAGGCAGCGCTCACAAATCGCGCCGTGCGTGAACATGTAGCCATTGGGACAGAGCACCCGTACGTCGTGAATCGTCATGACGACTGGCAGACCGGCTCGATGCGCGGCGCGTAGCACGGCCGGGGTCAATTCGTAATGCAAATTGTGCACGTGCACGATGTCCGGCCTCTCCTCGCGGATGACCCGCCGCACCGCCTCTGCCACTTCGTGGTTGTAAACACCCTGGCCAAAGGCTGCGAGCCGCTCGGCGACACCGCTTGCGCGAGTAGCCGCCCAGCGTGGATTCGCGGCAAAATGCCGAGCGTACGGCGTGGGCCGGGCATCCGGTGTCTGCACCGAAAACGGAATCACCCGATGCTTCCGTTTTTCGAGCAGCGTCAACGTGTCAAAGAAGACCCGGTCGGCACCACCGCGCACGGTAAAGTATTTGTTGCAGAGGAGAACGGAAGGTGTGGTACTCGCCATTGACGATTGTGGATACCTTCCAATGAAGTAACCATTAGGGTTGACCAGGAAATACGCGACGGACGAGCGGAGAGCCGCCGATAATTGGTGATCAAGGCCATCCGTCAGAAGCTGGCCCGCCGGCGGCGCGACGCAAATCGACGCGGCCTTCGCCGAAATGGCAGACGATCCGGATAATCAGGCCGAGGCGCTGGCCAGCGTGGCTGAGTTTGATCGCACGCGTCGAAATCTGGCCGGTCCTAATCGGACCAGTCGAAATAGCTATTCGGTAAGAAAGTTGCCTAAGTGGATCCACCTAAACTCGTGGAATATGGGTGCTAACCTTCGTTGCCATTGCTCGTCGTTGGTTACGATGGCCTCGCAACCAGCCAACAAACCAGAGGCAATAATCAACGCATCCGGAATGCGGATGTTACGGATGGCGCGCAAGGTCGCCGCCGCCGTCGCGACCTGCAGATCGACTGGTAAGACGTTCAGATTCGGGAAGGATGTGAGAAACGTATGGATAAATGTGAACTGAACAACTCCCGTCCGGATTGGTCGAACGAGGATCTCGGTCGCGCTGACTACCGAGTAGTAGCCGTGTAGTGGATCCTGCGTATTCTCGATGCGTTCCAGAAGGTGCTTAGCCAGGTAGTGTGTTTGTTCTTCTCCGTTGTGAAACGCGATCAACGCACTGGTATCAAGGAGGATACGTCCGACGTGTTCAAGAGCGGTGTCAAGCGCCGTCGTTGACACCGACTTATTCCTCCCAAGTGCGGCGCTCGTCCTCAAGCCAGCGCAACACCTCGTCATGACTGCCGAACACCTCGGTCAGTTGACCAGCGAAGGCTTCGGTCCAATTCTGCGGGCGTCGGATAAGGACCATCAAGTTATCGCCAATCGTTTCGACGAGCAAGCGGTCTCCCTTATTCCAGTGGAGCTGCCGCACTCCATTAGCTGGTAAGCTTACCTGATTCTTGCCGGTCAGCGTCGTTTCTCCCACCAGGCGTAACGGTTGCATGCTCGTCACCTCCTGTTTCGATTGTACAGGCAAGAACGCCCATGGTCAAGGCTAAAAAGGATATATGCCTTGAAATCTCTACCTATCCCAAGCTCCTGATTTCTCAATCAAACGAATTGACCCTGCGGTAGATCTCGGCGGTCTCGGCGGCGATACGTCTCCAATCGAAGCGGGTCGCCCACTCGCGCCCGGCGGCTCCAAAGGCGATCCGTTTATTGATGTCGTCGAGCAGCACCCCGATGGCCGCGAGCGCGGCGCCGGGATCACCGCCGGGGACAAGGTGCCCGGCCGCTGGCGAGACGTATTCGCGCGTGGCTCCCACGTCGGTGGCGATCAGCGGTGTTCCGCAGGCTTGCGCTTCGAGCACGGCATTATTCGCAACCGAGTCGAGGACCGGATGAAAGAGGAAAGCGGCGGTCTGGTACTCGGCGCGCAGCTCTGCTTCGCTGAGCCGACGGAGTCGGTCCACGTTGGGCAGGCCATCTAAGACCGTGGCCTGCAGGGACTCGCTGACGACGCGGAAGCGCAAATCCGGAAAGCGCGTGAGGCTGGCCTTCGCAACCTCGGCCAATAGTCCGAAGTCGCGTAGCCAATTCCCGACGACGAGACAACGATTACTCTGACGTATCGTCGGATTGGCAGGGGGCCGAAAAT
>JAJPIK010000028.1 GCA_021324795.1 Chloroflexota bacterium | reverse complement strand
GGCTGGCAGTTGCTGGAACGGCTGCGGGCCGAGTCGGTCACGGCCGCAATCCCCGTCGTCATGTGTTCGGTCCTGCCAGAGCAGCCCCTCGCAGTGTCCCTCGGCGTTGCGGAGTTCCTGACCAAGCCGATCACCCGACCGGAGCTTTTGGCGGCACTGGATCGCTGGTGTCTGGTGGAGTGAGGATCGCCCCGATGCAGGCCCGGGTGCAGCGCATCACATCAGCCACGCTCAGTCCTCGCGGCCGCCAGACGGTGAGGGAACCGGCCGTGATCATTTCGTCCTCCGCGCCGCGCGCGGAGACGACGATGACCGGAATTGCTCGCAGCTCGGGGTCATCGCGACGTGCTGCGAGCACGTCGTAGCCATCCGATCCGTCCATCATCAGATCGAGCAACACGAGTTGCGGGCGCTTGGTTCGCATGACGTCCTGCGCCTGTACCCCGTCCGAAGCCTGCAGCACGTGGCAATCCCGAAACTCCTGCCGGATGATTCGAGCGAGGAGATCGCACAGGTCAGGATCGTCGTCTACCACGAGGACGGTCCGGACGTGCCGGGTCATCTGGCGGATCGTTGCCACGAGTGCTTCTCGACTGATTGGCTTCACCAGGTAAGCGGCAACCCCCAGGTCAGCGAGCTGAGCTGGTGCGCGGAGTGGGCAACTGATGACTGGAAGATTGCCCAACGAAGGCGTTATCGACGCGGGGCGTGCAAGATCCAGGGATGGGGGATGCTCGGGCAGGATGAGCGCACGCACGTTCCCAGTCGTGGCAAACCGTGTGGCCTCCTCCAGGCTTCCCGCGGCATCGACTTCATAACCGTCAAGGTAGCTCTGGAATAATCGATACGGTTCACTGTCCGGTCGGGTCACGACGAGAATTCGATCGCGCGGTGGGGCGGCGGCACAGACAAGCCGATCCCGATCGGGTGTTGCCACGGAAGAGAGAATCTGATCCTGGAGAGGCAGCGTGAAGAAGAAGGTGGTGCCGACACCTGGAGTGCTCTCAACCCAGATATTCCCACCGTGCATCTCGACGAAGTAGCGCGAGACCGTAAGGCCAATTCCACTACCACCACGCCGTCGTCGGGGATCCCCGGTCTGACGAAATTCCTCAAAGACCCAGGGCAGATCCTCTGCGGCGATACCCACACCGGTGTCCCGGACCGCGATGATCACCTGATTCTCCTCGCGCCAGGCTTTTACCTCGACGATACCCTCGTCCGTGTGGCGGGCCGCGTTGGCAAGGAGGTTAATCAGCACCTGGCGGATACGCACGGGGTCGGCGTTGATTGGCGGCAGGTTCTGCGCAAGACAGGTGCGGAGGTCCAGCGAAGCTACCTCAAACAGACCACGGACTGCCTCGACCGCCTCCGCGACGACGTCCTGAAGTAACATCGGTTGTTTACGAAGTGCCAGGCGGTGCGCCTCGATGCGACTTAGATCGAGTACGTCGTTGATCAGGTCCGTAATGTGGCTAGCGTTCCGATGGATCGCCTCGATGTCGCTGGACAGCTGGGCCGGTGTAAGTGGTGCGCTGCTCGAAGTGGCACGGAGGAGCATCTCGCTGAAGCCGATGACGAGATTGAGCGGTGTGCGCAGCTCGTGGCTGATGGCAGTTGCGAACTCAGTCTTAAGGCGCCGAGCGGCTTCCGCCTCGCGACGGGCACGATCGAGCTGGTGGTTTGCGTCCTCCAGGCGACTCACCGCGATCGTCAGCTGCTGCGACAGCCGGACCAGTTCAGCCCGGTGCTGACGCAGAGCTTCGGCCGTTTCCAGAGCGTGCTGGTAACTCGATCCATACCAGTAGAGAGCTAAGCCAACCGAGCGGCTGCCGAGCCAGGACATGAGCCCACAGGCCACGATGAGGACGAGGAGGGGCCCAGCCTCGGCGGGGCTCCACGGTCCGACGGATCGGAGGGTGATCGCAGCCGCGAGAGCTGCCGTCAGAATTGATACCCCTGCGCACGCGACGCCCTCCAAGAAGATCCCGGCTGCCAGACTAACCAGGGCGAGAGCGTAGATCATGTAAGTGCCGGGACAAACAATCAAAACGATCAAGATGGTAGCGAGCAGTCCACCGACGAAGGAGGGAGCAGCCAGCGGGTGTGCGCGGCGGGCGAGGTGGTGGACAAGAAGGCCCGTCCCCGCGATACACGTGACCATTGCCCACATACCAGGCCGTTGTCGGAGATCGAGGTCAAGCGCGGCCAATACCAGGAAGCCAATCTCCGTCGGCACAGCGAAGACGGCCACCCACCGAAGCGTGTTTGCACGCAGCTCATCGAGGCTGCCTTGAAGTGCGCTGAAGTCGCTCCTCGTTCTTGACATGTCTGCAAGCCCCCTCGGAGATGTTGCAGCCCCGGATAACGCGGCAAAGCTCCATTTGTCATTCACCAAGATCTTTAGACCACCCGTAACCAAGGTCTTTGGACCACCCAGGGCGGATGCTGGAATGGTTGTAGCACGGTTAGGTCATAGCATCAACTCCTTTCGTCGGTGGGGAGATTGGCGTTCGCGGTCGCTCGTCCCCTCGATGTTGGTCTGGTCGCTGGCGTTGGCGAGCCGGTCGAGCGCACTGTTGCCAAGGAGGGGGTCGCCGAAGTGTTCATTCTGGCTTTCTCCTCGACGGCCTTGCTTGCACGACGTACGCGTGTCACTCGCTGATCTGCTCGTCGGTCAGCTGAATCTGCGAGGGCATCCCTTTGGCCAACTGAACACCCTTGAAGCGTCCCGTGAGAAGCCAGTGGTAAATAGACCCGAGGTAGACCCCAAGGACCGCAGCAGCGCTGTGGACCGAATAGGTGCCATCGTCCCAACGCATCGGATGGGTCGGAGTAGCTTTGACCCGAATCGGGGCGATCCCCCCACTTCTTGCGTCATAGCCACACAAGGGGGCCGGTGAACGCCTCGCCTCGCGCGGTCCGCAAACCTTCGTCATTGAGGATGGCCGCGATCTCATCGTCCATCCGCTGCGCGGCGTTCAACTCCCGGATCCGCTGCTGGACGAGGTCGAGATGGGCGTCGTCCTGATAGGAACGGACCCGTCGGACCAGCCAGCGCTCGCTGACCGCTCCAGCCTGCCAGTTGATCTGGAACCAAACCTTCCCTTGTTCGCGATGCTGATCGAGGATGACCGAGTCGATCAAGAGACGGAGAATCTGCTTGCGATCGGCGGCGGTTGTCGTCGCGGCGTGCCAGAGCGCCGGGAGGTCCTCGTCGAGCGCGAGAATATCGCGTCGATCCTCCGCACTCACCGCGATCTGATGCTGGCGCAGCCACTCCTGGGCACGCTCGATGGCTCGCAACCTCGCGTGCCAGAGCCGTTCCAGAGCGCGCGGCACGAGGCAATTCTCGGCTTCCGCCCCATCATGTGCTCCCTCACGTCCCAACTCCCCCGTGCGCGATGCCGCGTCCCCGAGTCCACGTTGCTCTCGCGCCGTCAGGACGATCGCGAGCCGGTCCGGGACGAGGGTCTCTCCGAGGATCCGCTCACCCTCAGCGTCGAGCCACAAACCCAGGAAGTCCAGGCCCCGGGGCTCTCCCCTTTGGCCACGGATATCGGTGCAGGGATGCAAGGGAAACTCTTGGTCCTCACCCGACACGCCCCGGCGCAACCGTGCCCCGGCACAGCGCCAGAGCCCGATACCTTGAAACCTGGCCACGCCTGGGAGTGATGCGCTGGCCTGGCCAGTCCGAGACCGTGTCTGATTCGCGGCCAACGACGTCGCAATCGTGCAGAATACCTCCTGGTCCACTGTCCTCCAGAGCATCTGACCCCCGTTGCACGGAAGGGGCCAGTCGTAGCGGACTGTCCCCCGGTGGCGGGACACTCCACTGTCCCCCGTCCGGGGACCGAGAAACGGAGTGAGCCTGCAGTCGACCCAACCCGTCCAGTCCGGGAATGGCGCGCTGCGGCCACCAGGTTGTAAGAGCGAGTCTTAAAAGTCGTCCTACGTCGGTTGATAGCGAGCGATTCGTCGAGCCATGAGGTTCGAGGCTGCGATATGAACGAAGGCACAAGCCGACCAGGAAGCCGCCTCCCAGTCACGAGCGAGTCGGCGGAAGCGATCAAGCCAGGCCGGCCCAAAGGGCACCCCGCGCTCGATGACCCAGCGGCGCGGCAGAACCTGGAATCCCTTCTGCCCCGCCTCCCGGCTGACGATCTCGATCGTGAGTTCGCGGCTTTGCTTGGCCGAGTCGATCAGCTTGCCCCGGTCGCGGGCGTCGGCCCAGAGGTGGCGAAGCGTCGGGGCGTGAGCCTTTGCCTCCTCCAACGCGTCGGGGGCCCCGATCGGATCCTGGACGCTCGCTGGCGTGACGACCACCCCGATCAGGAGCCCCTCGGTGTCGACGACCAGATGACGCTTGCGACCTTTCACCTTCTTGGCCGCGTCGTCGCCAACCGCGCCGCCGCCTGGACCGGTCGGCACGCTCTGGCTGTCGATGACTCCCGCCATTGGCATCGGGTCGCGTCCCAACTCGAGCCGGAGCCGCTCGCGGAGCGTATCCGTCAGCGTCTGCCAGGTGCCATCGTCAGCCCAGGTGCGAAAGCGGCTGGAGACCGTCTGCCAGGGCGGGTCGGTCTTGGGCAGCATCCGCCAGGTGATCCCTCCTCGAAGAACGTAGACGACCGCGTTGGAGACGACCCGATCGGCGTGGACCCGCGGCCGTCCCCGGTTGGTCGGCTTGGCGAGGATGGGCGCGATCAACTCCCAGGTCGCGTCGTCGACATCGGTCGGGTCGTCACGGGTCCCTGGACCAGCCACCGGGGTGGCGTCTGATCGTGCAGAGGATGCGAGCATTGTTTGGCCTCCCAATAAGACCAGCATGCTCGCATCCTCGGCTTCTGGCAACCTCCTGCATACCCTTTTTAAGACTCGCTCTAAGAGCAGCCGGTCGGTCAGGAATGATGCAGAACGAAGCCCCAGGCTCTGTTGACCCTCGCAAGGTCCCGGCCGCAGGAACCATCCTTGACTGAACGGTCGCCCGGGACTTTGAACCACCGACGGAGGAGAATGAGCAAGTATTCGGTCCGGTCGATCGCTTCCTCCAGAGCAGCCGGAAATAGCCAGTTGGATCATTTCGATCTTCCTCCTCGAGGTTCTGAGCAGTCATTTGTGAGAATCCGAATCAATGAGGACCCTCCGGCGCGGCCGGGCTGGGGGCCATGGCCAGCCACCTCCCGAGGACGGGAGGGTGATAGTACCAGCGCTGGTAATCAGCCCGTGACTGGTCAGGAGCGAGGATGAAACGCGGGCCGGTGGCCGGTCGCGACGCCCCGGCGGGCGTGCGCAGGTAGGTCTTTCGGATCCCGCCACGGTGGCCCCCCCTTGGAGAGAGCACGTGACGGTTGATCTTCTTGACCGTTGACCGGCCCGCCGGCGTTGCCTCCGGCACGGCGTAGGAGTGCGGAATGCGGAACAGGTAGCGGCGGTGGCGGGGGTCGTAGCGGGTCCGGCCCTGCTGATCGGGGTAGGGGTCATGGTCAGCAACCCTGACGTTGCGAATGACCGTGATGCCCCGCGACCGGTAGCGGCGCTGCGTCGAGGGGGCGACTCCGGTCTCCTGGGCAATGATTTTCTGACTCACCGGATTCGTGCGGCCGTGCACCGCGCGAGCGGCAAACCAGGCCTTGAGCGCGCTGCTGCGACGGCCGACGATCCCCCGGTAGGTCTCGAGCGGCACTTCGGCCGGCCGCTCCAGGCGAGCGAGGCCGAGCGTCTGGGCGACCGGCGCGATCCCCCGCAGGTAGAGCCGCGCGCCGGCGCTCTGCCAGAAGGGGTTGTCCTGGCGATAGTGCAAACGCCGGTACGCGGTCGAGAGACTCAGGCCAAAGATCCGCTGCAGGCCCACCAGCGCGGTCTGATAGTCGATCCAGCCGACCCCCCGGGCGTCGAGGTAGCGCAGCATGTGCCACGTTTCGCAGTCGACCGCGAGCTTCCGGGCGCGGGCGGCAAAGTAGACGTCGCCGTAGACACGGATCGGCCGGGGGGTCGGGTCAGCAGGACCTGTCGCGCGTGGGAGAAGAGAGGTCGGACTCACTGAATTATTTATATACGGAAATCAACGGCGGAGAGAAAAGGTCGTCGCATTTTCTTGCACATTTTGTGCTCTCACCCGGGGGGACGGAGGAGACAGCGTGAACTGGTCGGACGCCCCCGCTGACGGCGGCGCTGGTACTCGCGCACGTAGCCGAGACTCAGCTCGCTGATGATCGGAGCGAGATACCGGTCGTCGGGAAGCGCGCGATGGACGAACGCGTGAAGCCGCTCCAGGACCGTCGGACGGCACCGCCAGGCGCACTGGCGCAAGAGATCGATGAGCGCACACAGACAGATCTCTCCCCCGTCGCCGCGCTCCCGCCGGTCATCCGGGGCGGCGGCAGTGGTCAAGAAGAGGGCACGCACGCGGTGGGGGCTGAGGTCGAGGATCTCGCAGACCTCGTAGAGCGTCAGGCGCACGCCGGCGCACTCGCTGACAATCTCGGTCGGCCGGGGCTGGTCCGGCGTCTCCGAGTCGGCGGGGGGGACGGCGTCCGGAGATGGCGCTGCGGGAGGGGTTGCATCGTGGTCCCGTCCCGGCGGGGCGTCAGGCTCGCACTGCGGTGGCTGCGGGAATCTTGCTGGGTGTTGAGGACGAATTCCTCTCATACATTGATATATAGCTCGAGAACGGCGCAAAAGAGCAAGAACTCGCGCCATTTTCAGACAAAAAACCGAGAATTTTTCAGGCTGCGGCCACAAGCACCGGGACGTGACCGTGTCCGAGCAGACGATTCCGGTCGGAAACCCGGCCCTCGCCAGAGCCGCCCGCTGCCTGCCGATCAGGTCTCTCCTTCGCACCACATCCCGATCATGCTGACGAACAGCCGCGCTTTAAATCAAAGTGGTCGCATCCCGATAAACTGGTATCCGTGTCTATCGTCGGACTGTAGATGATTCCCAATGGTCACTCCCCCGCGAATGAAAGCGGGAGGTAAAAGTTCGGGAGGCCGCGGGTGACAGGAATAGTGACAGGAATCAACCGCGAATTTCCCCGGATTTCCCGAGATAACCGTCCGAAATTTGGCGATTTGTCGCCCAAAATCCGACCCGCTATGACTGGATCCGGCCCGGGCACGAACTCTGGATCAGAAGATCCTAGGTTCGAATCCTAGTCCGGCAGCCGAACACCCCGCCTTAATGGCGGTTTTTTTGTTTACTATTGCCGTGGTACTGAATGTAACGTC
>JAJPIK010000088.1 GCA_021324795.1 Chloroflexota bacterium | reverse complement strand
ATCCGCTCCAACGAACTCCACGGATCCCGAGGAAATGCAGGTGGAACCGAGAATTGAAGTCATTCAGGCCGACATCACCACACTCGCCGTCGATGCCATTGTGAACGCCGCCAATAGCTCTCTCCTGGGAGGCGGTGGTGTCGACGGAGCGATTCACCGCGTGGCAGGGCCCGAGCTGTTGGAAGAATGCCGCAAATTGGGCGGCTGCCCAACCGGGCAGGCCCGGATTACGAATGGCTATCGTTTGCCGGCGCGGTGGGTTATTCATACCGTCGGGCCGGTTTGGCGCGGTGGAACGCACAATGAAGACTCGCTGCTGGCAGCTTGCTACCGCAATTGTCTTCTCTTGACTGTGCCTTACGGCATTCAAGCGATTGCCTTTCCGTCAATCAGCACTGGAGCTTACGGCTTTCCCTTGGACCGAGCCGCGCGAATCGCCGTCGAGGTCGTTCAGCGCCATCTGGCCAATTACGAAAATCCGCAGCGGGTTATCTTCGTCTGCTTCCAGCGCACCGCGTTCGATCTTTATCAATCTCTGGTAACGAAGGCTCAACCGTGACTGGAGACTGGTGGCGAGAGATCAGGAGCTAAGAGGCCGGCAAAGCGGGAGCACGGCCAAGAAGGCCGCCCCGAAGGAGGCAGGGAAAAGGCTTAAGGAGATTGCCAAACCACCCCGTCCCCCGCCACGGGGTAGGCAAGATGCTTGCGCTCCCAGTCCCCATTAGGCAGCTTCTAGCTCGAAACGGCGCAGACCGTAGACCTGGTCATGTTCGATGATTGACTTGATCAGCTCGGCCGAGTAACCGTGGGGACGAGACGATAAAGCGATGTAGTTCGACAACTGCTCGCGGATCCCATCGACGTCAGTGGGCTGGTTACCATTGGCAAGAAAGATCCGGAAAATGGCTTCCGCCACCGGCGTCTCGGGCGTAATGTAATCGCGCTGCTTCGAGCAATCACTGCGAATTACCGGCAATGGATTACTCGCAAAAGGGACAGAGCGCATTTCGAAGACGACGCGGCCACGGGCGTCGACGGTTGGGACACGTTCTTGAGTCTCGGTTCCAATCTTTTTCCGACACGATGGGCATAGGCGAGTCAAGGCCACCGCGCGAAACGACTTATTATGCTCGGTATACCAACGTTCATCGATGAAATAACGCGGCTTCTGTTCTTCCACCAAACGGGCTCCTTCGCGGATTAAAGCGGCTCCGCCGTGACTTGGCAGGAGCAATCACATTATACTATAATGACGGTGTGCGATTATTGCTGTCCTGATGATACGCGCCTGCGCACGGACTAGAGTGGAGCACCGCGCAATGAAAGCCGCGATCCGAGACGTTCTCGAAACCCTCATTCTTACCGCCCTGATCTTCTTTGTCGTACAGTCGATCGTCAAGAATTTTCGGGTTGAGGGGACGAGTATGGAGCCGACGCTCCATAACAACGAATTCTTGTTGGTTGATCGGGCGGTTTACTGGTCCCTCCCGGCCAGGCTGGTCAATCAGATCGTGCCCACCGCGGCAGCCAGCAACAATAACAGCGATGGTCGCGTTTATCTCTTCCATCCGCCTCAACGCGGGGATATCATCGTCTTTCAATTCCCTCGTGATCCCAGTCGTCAGTTCATCAAGCGGGTGATTGGCGTACCGGGAGATGTCGTGCAAATCCAAGAGGGCCGCGTCTACGTGAATAATCATCCCCTCAACGAGCCATACATCATGGCGCCGCCCAATTATACGATGAGTGCCGAGCGTGTTCCGCCGGGTGAATATTTTGTCCTGGGCGACAACCGTAACGACTCGAGCGATTCGCACGTCTGGGGCATGGTGCCCTGGTACTACATCACCGGTCAGGCGTGGGTTTCGTACTGGCCGCTCGGCGATTGGCAGTTCTTCCCAGCCAACGCGATGGCTTCGCCTTGACGTCTAGCGGGTCCTACTCTTCGTTGTCCTCGTCCTCGGCAACCGCTTCGGCCTCGACCCGCGCAACTGCTTCGGCTTCTCGCAGGAGCATGCTCACCTTGGCTTGCGCGGCGTCAAGCTTCTGATAGCAGATCTTAATCAGCGCCATGCCTTCGGAGAACTGCGCGACCATATCGTCAATCGTTAGACCGCCATTTTCCAGCTTGAATACCGCGTCTTCCAAGCGAGAAAATGCCTCCTCGAAAGAAAGATCACCGAGTTCCGCCCCTTCCATTCCACCCATACTCTGTTACCCGACGTCGTTATTCAAGATTTCGGCTTCGTTCCGGTGACCATGCTGCTGAATGAGCCATCGGCAACCTCGGTGATAACCGACACGTCGCCGGCGACCTGATCCACACTCGAAACAACCTCACCGGTATCGGCTCGCCAACAAACGCTAAAGCCGCGGCGTAGAACCGCATGAGGGTTGAGAGATGACAACTGCCTCTCTCGGGCACGCACCTGTTCGCGACGGATCGCACTGGCATGCTGGATCGCGAGCGTCGCCCGCTTCAAACAATCGCCTAACTCGGATCGATAGCGGATCAATTGCTCGGTCGGAGAAAGGCGCTCCAGGGTCTCTGCCGCCTGGTCTACGCGAGCCACGGCTTGATCGAGAGTCAGCGTGACGTGTAGATCGAGCCTCCGCGCCAGCCCAGCGAGTCGCGCACGAACTTCACGGACGTCTGGCACGACCATTTCCGCGGCGGCCGAAGGCGTCGGAGCACGATGATCGGCAACCAGATCGGCAATCGTCGTGTCTGTCTCGTGGCCAATCGCTGAGACGACCGGCGCACGCGAGCCGAAGATCGCTCGCGCCACGGCCTCGGCGTTGAACGCCCAGAGATCTTCACGCGAGCCACCGCCACGCGCAATGATGATAACATCCACGTCGCCCAAGTGGTTCAAATCATCAATTGCCTGGCAAATGGCGGGGACTGCCTCGTCGCCTTGCACCGGCGAGGGCGCCAAGACGATCTCGACGAGAGGGAATCGCCGGGCGATCACGGTGCGTATGTCGTGGATGACCGCCCCGGTGGCCGAGGTCACAACGCCGACCCGGTGCGGCCACGTGGGAAGGGGGCGTTTGCGCGACGGCTCAAAAAGCCCTTCCGCTTCCAGCCGCAGGCGCAGCTCTTCTAGCCGAAGCTGCAGCTCGCCCATGCCCGCTGGCGCCAGAAATTCCGCGTAAAGCTGATAAACGCCCTGGGCTTCGTAGACGCGGATTGGTCCGCGGGCGACCCCAACCTCTCCGTTTTCTGGGCGTTTCCGAAGACGTTGGAGAAATTGACGAAACATCACACACTTGAGCTGGCTGGTCGCGTCTTTGAGGGTGAAATACGCATGCCCAGACATGGCGACGTTGAAGTTGGAAATTTCGCCTGCCACCCAGAGGTCACCCAATGAAGGATCGCTTTCAACGAGATCCTTAACGTAGTGGGTAACGTCGGAAACGCCCCAAATCTGCACCGCTCAGCCCCCGTGCGCGCGCATCTGCTTCGTCACGATGGCTTCACGACGAACTGCTTCGGAGCCGAGCTCAGAACGTCGACTCCGGATCGTCGAACGACCACGACGTCTTCAATCCGAATGCCGCCCCAGCCCGCTCGGTAGATCCCCGGCTCGACCGTGACTACTTCGCCGGCCCGGAGCCTTACCTCACTTGTCTGCCCCACGCGGGGAGCTTCGTGAATCGCCAAGCCAACACCGTGGCCAAGCGCGTGGCCAAAGTCCCCACCATAGCCGGCGGCGGCGATGATCTCTCGCGCCAGGGCGTCGGCTTGCTTTCCTTCCAGGCCGGCGTGCATTCCGGCGATCGCAGCTTGCTGCGCTCGGAGCACGACGTCATACAGGTGCTGGTACTCGGCACTCGCCTCTCCAAAAGCGAAACTCCGCGTTAAATCCGCGCAATAACCTTCTAATCGCGCTCCCATGTCGATCCAAACCGGATCTCCCATATTCAGCGGGTTGCTGGTTGGCTCGTGGTGGGGCACTGCGCTGTTCACGCCGAAGGCGACCGAGGGGCCAAACGCCATGCCCTCGGCACCGCCTTCACGAAGCGCTCGTTCGAGCGCCCAGGCGACCTCTTTCTCGGTCTGGCCGGGCCGCAATTGTCCAACAATCGCGGTATAGACCCGGTCGGTCAGATCGATCGCCCGCTGTATGATTTGCATCTCGTCGGTATCTTTCACCTCCCGGAGGTGCTCGATCAAGCCAGCAGAAGATTTCAGGACGCGGTTGGATTCGAGAGACTTCGCGAGCTCCTGATAGACGTCGTAGGTTACCCAGGAGCTTTCAAAGCCAATGATCCCGCCGGCGAGCTTCTTCAGCAGCTCGCCCAGCGTCTCGGTCAATCGCCGCTGCGCTTTAACTGGCTCGAGGTCGTGGACAGACGCGGCAACCGCGTCGTAGTAGAGGAATGACGTGACGAAGTAACCAACCGTCAGGCCGATAACCAGCCAGCCAGCACTTTCCCCGACCATCGCCTCCCGGGCCGGGAAACCGGTTAGATAACGTCGATTATCGGGTTGGCTGACCAACAGAAGATCGAAGCCACGTTCGGCCATGAGAGATCTGACCGCTTGCAGCCGGCTCTGGTAGTTCATGCCGTTCTCCTCTGACCGCCGGTTTCCATATTCTACGCGACCGGGGGCGCACTCGCGCAAGTGAACTCGTGCAATTGATTAATGACTACCCGCCGCCACTGCCTCTTCGGCCACGACGTCGGTGCGAGAAACTGTCGTCCCGCAGCGTTGGCACTTAGCTTCGGTCTTTCCCGCTTCGGTCAGTAATCCACCACATTGCGGGCACGGCGTTGGCAGCGGACGCTGCCAGATCGCAAAATCACAGGTCGGATATTCCGAGCAACTGTAGAACAGACGACCCCGTCGGGTGCGCTTTTCCACCAGATCGCCCTGTCCGCACTGGGGACACTTCACCCCGACTTTCACCATAAATGACTTTGCGTTACGACACGTCGGGTAGTTGCTGCAAGCGATAAACTTGCCAAAACGGCCGAATTTGATGACCATTGGCATGCCGCACTTTTCACACAGCTCGCCGGCCGGTTCCGGCTCAATTGAGACCTCCGGAATCGCATGCTCGGCCTGCCGCATCGTCGATTCGAAAGGCCCATAGAAAGCTTCGAGGACGCGGACCCAAGGCTCGCCCTGGCTGGCGATGTCGTCGAGCCGTTCTTCCATTCCGGCCGTGAACTTCACGTCGATAATGTCAGGGAAGTGCTCGGCAAGCAAATCAGTGACCAGCTTACCGAGGGCAGTTGGAATTAACTGGCGGCCACTACGCTCCACGTAACCACGCTCTTGAATCGTTGAAAGGGTCGGAGCATACGTGCTTGGACGTCCGACTCCATTTTCCTCGAGTGCCTTGACCAAGGTCGCTTCAGTATAGCGAGGCGGCGGCTGAGTAAAGTGCTGCTCGGGAACGATCTTTTCGCGCTTCAGCGGCTCTCCCACCTGGAGCGGAGGCAATGGGTGCTGCTTTTCGTCCTCGGTTTCGTCACCTTCGTCGTGTCCCTCGGTGTAAACCGCGGTGAACCCCTTGAACTTTAGAGTAGAGCCAGTTGCGCGCAGCAAGTAAGGTCGATCGGCTGGCGCTGGTCCGGCGACAATGTCCACCGTGACACTATCATAAACGGCCGCGGCCATCTGGCTAGCGACCATCCGCTGCCAGATCAGCTTATAGAGACGGTACTGATCCTGGCTCAAGTACCCTTTGATGGTATCAGGAACGCGGTCGACCGATGTCGGACGAATCGCCTCGTGCGCTTCTTGCGCCCCTTTCGCCTTGGTTTTGAAAACGCGCGGACTGGCGGGAACGTAGTCCGGCCCGTAGGTTCGGCGAATGAAGTCAAGCGTCTGTTGTTGAGCCGACGCCGCGATGTTCGTCGAGTCGGTGCGCATGTAGGTAATCAGACCGACGTTGCCCTCGACGCCGACCTCAACCCCTTCGTAGAGCTGTTGAGCGACCGCCATTGTTCGCTTGGCGCTGAACCCGAGCTTCCGCGATGCCTCCTGCTGTAGTGTGCTCGTCGTAAACGGCGCCGCCGGCTGTCGATTGATCTCGCGCTGGCGAACGTCAGCGACTTCGAAGGATGACCTTTCAAGGCCTTCGACAACGCTCTTGGCAGCCTCCTCATTCACCAGATCCGGCTTGTTACCGTTCACTTGGGCAAGCGATGCCACGAACGTTCGAGCACGCCCACGGCCCGAGCCGCGAAGCTTCGAAAGCTCGACGTCGATCGTCCAGTATTCTACTGGCACAAAAGCTTCGATTTCGCGCTCGCGATCGACGACCAACCGTACCGCGACCGACTGAACTCGTCCGGCCGACAACCCTCGCTTGCTAATTTTCCGACGCAGCAGCGGGCTCAGATTGTAACCAACAAGACGATCGAGAATACGACGGGCCTGCTGGGCTTCGACCAGATGGGTGTTAATTGATCGCGGCGCGGCGAACGCCCGCAGGATCGCTTCTTTGGTGATCTCGTGGAACTCGACCCGATGGATCTTCTCGGAATCCTTGAGATTCAGCGCCTCGGCCAGGTGCCAGGAGATGGCCTCACCTTCACGGTCCGGGTCAGTTGCCAGATAGATGTCCTCCGCTTCGCGGGCTTCGCTCTTCAGTTTTTTGACGATGTCTTTCTTCTTCTCAGGAATAACGTAATGCGGCGCGAAGCCATGGGCAACATCGACTCCCAAACGATTCGCCGGCAAGTCGCGAATGTGTCCGATTGAAGCTTCGACCACGTAATCGCGACCAAGAAACCGCCCAACGGTTCGCGCCTTGGTGGGCGACTCCACGATCACGAGCTTCTTTTTTGCCATGTTGACCTATAACCTCCCTTGGCGTCAGCGGCCAGTCGCAACATAGTGCATGCCGCCAACGTGGCGTGCGATCCCTTTTAGTTCCAACAGCGCCAACGCGCCGCTGACCGCGCCGGCTGGCAAATTCACCTGACGAACGATTTCGTCGATGTGAACGGGTTCTCGGGTCAGGATGGCGAGAAGGGATCGCTCGATGGGATCATCGGACGTTAGCGCCCGAAACTCCAACTGTTGTTCGACGCTCGCGACGTTTAGCTCGTCGAGCACATCGTTCGCATCAACAATGAGTTTAGCACCCTGCTGGATCAGACGGTTGGTTCCCAGACAATTCGCGGCAAAGACGCTCCCCGGCACCGCCCAGACGTCACGCCCCTGTTCCAGAGCGAAGTTAGCGGTGATCAAGGCACCGCTGCGCTCGCCGGCCTCGATGACCAAGGTGGCACGGGTCATTCCGCTGATGATTCGATTCCGAGCAGGGAAATTACCGGGTTCCGGCGTAGTCCCCAACGGATACTCTGAAACCAGCGCCCCGTTGGCCGCGACATCGCGCGCGAGCGCGGTGTGGTCCGACGGATAGATCACGTCGACACCGCAGCCCAGAACCGCAATAGTCCGGCCACCCGCCGCGAGCGCGGTACGATGGGCAATAGCATCGATTCCCCAAGCAAGGCCACTGACGATGGTCACCCCGCGACCGGCCACCTCCGAAACAATCCGCTCGCATACTTGCGAGCCGTAGGGAGTCGCGCGCCGCGTACCAACCACGGCAATCGACAGCTCGTCCCCGGGCTTCAAGTCACCCCGGACGTACAGTAGGGGAGGCGCATCGACAGTGTGCTTTAGGAGGGGAGGGTATCGGTCGTCCTCGAGCGTTACGAGCTTGACCCCCGCCTTCTCGACTTTCTCCATCTCCCGGTCGAGGCTCAGCCGCGCACGCCAATGGATGATCGCGTCCAGCGTCTTCGCATCCAGTCCGGCCATGGCCAAGTCTGCTCGGTCAGCGCACCACGCCGCTTCGGCCGACCCCAACCGACTCAGAAGCCGACGAAATCTCGACGGGCCCACTCCCGGGATCAGATTGAATCCGAGCCAATAGGGAGCCTCAGTCATCAATTCGCCCGCGTTTCCCGGCCACGTTGAGATATTGTACCACAGATCGTCATATCACGGGATCCATCCGGCCAAGTGACCAAGCGAGGCCGCACCAAATCCAACGGCAATACCGACGACGATGCCGACCGTCAGCCGCAGGGTGTACTGCCAACCAGTTTTCGCCTCGACTTCGTGGAGTCTCGCTTCCAGTTGCGCCATCCGCTCGCTGATTTGCTCCAGGCCTTCATTCAGCTCGCCGAGACGACCATTGATCTGGGCAGTCACCGCCATGTCGACCAACCCATTAGAGACACCAGATCCCGCATCCCCAAGATTTCGTCCGGCCTGACGCGCCAGATTTTCGATCACGCGTTCGGTGACGTAACGGATGACCTGCCCGGTAACCAGATTCGTAACCATCGTACTACCTTGGGTTACAAATCTGCTTGGTCGAGGCGGAACGCCTCGTGGAGACCTTGCACGGCATCTGCCACGCGGGCAGCATCGATTAAACAGGTAATCCGAATCTCGGAGGTCGTGATCATCTCAATGTTAATCTGGCGATCCGAGAGCGCCTTAAACATACGCGCGGCGTAGCCAGGAGCATGTTGCATGCCGGTTCCGACGATCGAGACCTTGGCCAAATCGGATGCACTGACAACGTCGGCTGCCTGAATCTCGCGGGCGATTGGCTCCACGATACGCATTGCCCGGTTGACGTCGGTTCGACTGACCGTAAACGAGAGATCGGTGACACCGTGAATGCTGGTATTCTGGACGATCACATCGACATTGATGTTCGCTTCAGCGAGCGGTTGGAAGAGGCTCGAAGCGATTCCGGGGCGATCCGGGACACCGAGCACGGTAATTTTTGCAACGTCGGTATCGTGGGCGATACCTCGGACTTTGTTGCGCACCTCCATCGACATTCCTCCGTGAATAAGGGTACCAGGGTTTTGATTAAAGCTCGATCGAACGACGATGGGTACGCCGTAAACGCTACCCAGCTCAACGGCCCGGGAATGCATGACCCGGGCGCCGTAGTGGGCAAGTTCGAGCATCTCTTCGTAAGAAATCTCCGTCAGTTTGCGAGCGCGCGGCTCAATACGCGGATCCGCCGTATAAACGCCGTCGACGTCAGTGTAAATTTCGCACAGATCCGATTTTAGGATCGCCGCCAAGGCGACTGCCGTCGTATCCGAGCCGCCCCGACCGAGCGTCGTTATGTCGAAATCTTCGTTGATCCCTTGAAAGCCAGCAACCACAACGATGCGTCCGGCCGCGAGCTCGCGTTGGATGCGTGAGGGATCCACGCTGACGATCCGCGCTCGACTATAGCTTGTGTCCGTCTTGATCCCGGCTTGCGCCCCGGTCAACGAAATCGCATCGTGCCCCATATGACGCAAAGTCATCGCCAACAGAGTACAAGAAATCGTTTCCCCGGTCGAGAGCAATAAATCTAGCTCGCGATCGTCCGGTTCATCTGCCAATTGCTGGGCGAGCTTAATGAGATCATCGGTCGTGTCGCCCATCGCCGATACCACGACGACGATCGGTTGATCGGCGCGATGACTGGCAATGACCCGCTCCGCGACCGCGCGGATCCGCTCAGCCGAGGCGAGCGAGCTACCTCCATATTTTTGGACCAGAATACCCATGCGATCCTTCGTCTCCTTCGTGCTCGACGGCGGAAGATTTTATCACAGTTGTCATCTTCTGATGATAGTGTCGCTGTGAATAAGCATGACGTCAAATTGGCCTCCTGTTCCATTGCGAGGCTCGCTCGCTTCTGGTATAGTTCGAGCAAGCGACAATTGGCTGTTGCCGCTAGCACTCGGTCACCCCTCCTCGGCAACATGAAAGTTGGAACGAAAACTGCCCTCCCAGGCTGAATCAATCGAGCACGCAAGTATAGGAGAGTGGAATCAAGACTTTGACAGAGAACGATCACGCCGAACCGATGGATTCAGAGGACGGCGGTATCGATATCGGTATTCTCACGAAAGGAAAGGCGACACTGGGGATGGTGCTCGCCAGCCTTTTGCTTCAAGAGACGGTAACCGTGCGCATCTACGTCGTCGATACCTCGGAGCGTCCGGTTATCAATCGTGAAGACGTCCGGTTTGCCCTTCGCCTGGCTGGCGATCGAGGAATCCTCTGCCATTACGATTTTGCCGGTGAGTCTGACCTCGCCTTTTCGGCTGGTAAGAGGCGCCTTATCCAAGCTTTGCCCGGACGACATCTCTGCCTGATGGACGACGACGTCGTCATGCCGTCCGTGGCTTTGAAAAATTTGGTTGCCACGGCGCAAAACCAGGGCACGTATGGCTACATCAGCCCGATCTGCAAAAACTCGCCCAACCTCGATGCTGGCCCGGCCAATCGACCCCAATATTCACCGGGGTCGCTGATCTATCAGGACGAGCTCGTTCACCGCGTCCTTCTCGCCTATTATGAAACGACGGTGGACGTGCTCGACAAGCGCAAATCAGATCAGAAGGTCTGGGAAACCGCGTTCCTAACCGCTTTGTTCGAAGTGCTCAACCGAACCTGCCTTCGTCAAGAGGACACGATCACCTATCACTTAGACTACAAGGAAGATAAGCATTGGATTGACGAAGAGCGAACAGTTGTCGCACGATCACGCCTGGTTGCCCGCGAGCTGGTCGAGCGCGTCCGATCCGGGACAGTCCAGCAGGCGCCAGTGATCTCAACCTCCACGGTTGTGGCGCGGCCCGCCCCTATTTCTCGGTGGACGCGCTGGGCGCGCCGCGCCTTCCGCTTCGGCGCCTGAACGATCCTGGCACGCCCTGTGCCTCTTCTTCTCGGCGAGATGATTCTTGCCACGGAAGAATTGCTCCGGCAGATCGCCGGACTACGAGTTATCATCGTCGGCGACCTCATGCTCGACCGATACATTTCTGGCCGAGTTCGGCGGATTAGTCCCGAGGCGCCGGTTCCCATTGTCGAGGTCGATCGCACCTTTGAGCGCCCCGGCGGCGCGGCGAACGTCGCCGCCAACGTCCGCCGGCTTGGCGCCGCCACGACAATCATTGGCCGCATCGGTGTCGATCCGGACGGTGAGCGTTTGCGCGCGGTGCTCGAGGGAATCGGGCTCGACTGCGGGAGATTGGTGACCTCGGCTAATCTTCCGACCACGGTCAAGACACGAGTCGTTGCTCAGGGACAACAGATCGTCCGAGTCGACCGCGAGGTGACTGACTGGCTAGACACCGCGCAGGTCGAGCTGATTCTCGCTCGTTTTTCGGCTAGCTTGCCGGCTGATGTGGTCATTCTTTCTGACTACGCCAAGGGAGTTCTCTCACGCACAATCTGCGCCGAAGTGATTCGGCGCTGTCGTGAGGATGGGAAGCCAGTGATCGTCGATCCCAAAGGTCCCGACTATTCGCGTTATACTGGTGCGACGGCGATTACCCCAAATCAACTCGAAGCGGCCCAAGCCCTCGGCATTCCTGAATTCACGACCGCTTCGTTGCTCGATGCCCAGCGATTCTTCTTCGACCAGCTCGGCTTAGAGGCAGCGATCATTACCCAAGGCGAGCACGGCATGACCCTCCTGCAACCGGGGACGGCACCATTGAGCTTTCCGGCCAGCAGTCGCGACGTTGCCGACGTCACTGGTGCTGGCGATACCGTGGCAAGCGTTTTCGCGGTGTCCGTCGCCGCCGGTCTCTCGTTTGCCGAGGCCGCGCGCTTGGCGAACGCGGCAGCAGGCCTGGCCGTGCGCAAAGCCGGCGCGGTCGCGATTAGCCCCGAGGAGTTGAGTGAGATCTTCCCTTCACGGCCAATCACGCGGAACCGTCGCGTGCGCTCGTGCGCTGATTGCTCGGGCAGCTTCGGCAAATCCGACTCCCGATAAAGTTCCCACGAGAATCCCCTGGCAGCCAGCAGCCCGTCCTGCCGCGATATCGAGGTGGGCGTTTCCGACCATCCAGGACCGCTTGAGATCTATCGACCAATCCGCGGCAGCGCGCCAGAGCATTCCCGGTCCTGGCTTACGGAACGGACAGCGGCGAATCCACGGCTCGACCGTGCCTTCGAGGTGGTGGGGGCAGAAATAGAAAGCGGCGATGCTAACATCGTGCCGGGTCAGTAGCTCCTTGATACGTTCGTGAACCTGAATCACCGCGTCAACGTCAAAATAACCGCGTGCGACCCCGGATTGATTGGTCACGACGACAAGGAGATATCCGGCCGCCTGTAATGCCCGCAACCCGTCGACGACTCCCGGCAAGATCTCGACGTCGTCGGGCACGGCTAAATACGGCTTGTCGACAATCAACGTTCCGTCCCGGTCGAGAAAGACCGCCGGGACGCGGCCCACGGCCGGCTGAACAAAGTCCCCATTCTCGCAGGCCAGGATCGTGCTTCCTCTGGTCATCGTCTCAGTTCGAGTCAGCATCACCTTTCCTTATTCATCCACCAACGACCACGCTCAATTTGATTGGCAGGTTCAGTGCCGTTCATCCTCCCGACCATCCGCGTGCGCTACCCATCAGCCTCGGCACAAGGATTGCTGTCCTCTTTGAACTACTTCTGCAAGGCTCAGAGCACGGTGAGAATCGCAATCATTTCAACGCCGCATCTACCCACTCCACCACGAGGCTACGGGGCTTCCGAACGCATCGCGGGTATTCTAGCAGAGGGTCTCCAGCAACGCGGCCATTACGTTCGTCTATTTGCTTGCGAGGGTTCTACTGCTCGTGTTGCCGAATGTCGCAGCTTCCCGGATACACGCCTGGCTCAGACGTTCGATCAGTCAGAGCTGATTCATGTCGAACATGCTATTCGCGAGGTCGCGGACTGCGACCTGATCCATAACCACTGTCTCGCCGCGGGGCCGGCCTTCGCCGAACGGGTCGACTTGCCGTTCCTGACCACTCTGCATTATATCCACCCCCTCGTTCAGGCTTACCCCAGAGCCCCTTACGTCGCGATCAGTGATCACCAGCGCCAAACGCTCGGCGAGCTCAACATTGCCGGTCGCGTCTACAACGGCATCGACGTCGACGGGCTTCCCCTCAGCGAAACCCACGATGACTATCTGCTGTTTCTGGGCCGCTTTCATCCCAACAAGGGCGCCGACCTCGCCATCGAGGTCGCACAGCGCTTGGGGAGGCGGCTGGTTCTCGCCGCTCCATCGCCGCCCCAAGACCAGCAAGTCTGGTTCGATCAAAACGTCCGCCCCCACCTCGGCGGGCGAATCGAGTGGCTTGGTCCAATCGAAGGCGAGGAGAAAGCACGCCTCATCGGACGTGCCGCGGCCACGTTGATTCCCCTCCGCTGGGACGAACCTTTCGGCCTGGTTATCGCCGAATCGATGGCGTGTGGCACGCCGCCAATCGCTTTCCGACGGGGAGCGGCGCCGGAGATCATTGTTGACGGCGTGACTGGCTTTCTGGTCGACGACGTCGAGGGGATGGTCACCGCGGTCGAGCGAGCAGACGAGATCGCACCAGCGACCTGTCGTGCCCGGGTGGAAAACCACTTTTCGACTGAGCGTATGATCGACGGCTATCTGACACTCTTTCGGCGCTATTTGACCAGATCTTGAGCGAGCTGAACGAAGACGAAGCTAGGCACATGGACCCCATCCTGGTAGGCATGGAGAATGGCCTGCAATACCTTGCGGGGGTTACGCGAGCCCAACGTCGCGAGATACTGCCAATCCATCGCCTGATGGGCAAGGAGCGAGATCGCGTCGAGCCAGTGTTTCGGCGCGCTCGGCGTTGCCGCTGCGGCCTTCATCACAAAAAGGTCCTCCGGCGGCATGATCGGTACGCTCGTATGATCGAATTCGATCCAGCGAGCGCGTCGAAATGTCTCATCGCCAACGTGCACAACGCCAGTCGACTCGTAAATGATGTCCACGGTTACGCCGTCTAATATGCCCTTGTACAGCCAGCGCGGGTCCTCGATCCAGGTATAGAAGCCCGCGTCAGCGAGCGCCCTCAGCGCTCGCGGCGCGTCGGCCGGTCGGACGAACAGGTCGATGTCGTTAATCGTCTCGCGGAGATGATAAGCCTCGGCTGCCAGACCACCCCCGACGACAAATGGCACCTGCTCGCGTTCGAGGGCACGCGTTACCGTGGACAGCACCCGAAAGAGCGCTTCTCGCGTCGGTGCTGGCACTGTCATCACTCCTCGTTGACAGCTGGAATCAGGGGGTAGCAAAACCTGGACCAGTCCGGCACCCTTTTTGCCGACCACAGAGAGTGGCTGGTATGCTGGTATATAAGGAGGCGGCGGTGGCCGACCGGTGGGAATACACGTGGGCTGACCTCGATCTCGAGAATGGCTTGGTTGGCGATCCACGCAGCCCTCATCGCGAGACAATCTCCGAGCGAGGCGCTCGCGGCTGGGAGATGGTCACGGTCTTCGGAGTGCCTGGGAGCAACCCTCCCCGGGTAGTCGTCTTCTTCAAGCGGCGCGTCCCCGATCACGCCAGCTAGAATCTGAAGATCTAGATTTTCGGATTTTGAATTCCGCATTCCCCAACCTTGACAGAGACACCTACCGCATGGTAGCCTGGCTCCCGTGAGTCGGCCGGACTCACCAGACGGCAGGAGGTTTGGAATGCTCACGCGACGTCGTCACCAGTTGCGGGCGGGGATACTCGCACTCACGATCGCTCTCGTCTTGGCTTTTCCCGGCCTCGCTAGCGCCGATTCGGGTTGGGCAACCTGGTATGGCCCTGGCTTTCAAGGCAACACGATGTTTAACGGTCAGACGTATAACATGTATGATCCGACTACCACTGCCTCGAATATCTTCCCCATGGGAACCTGGCTGAAAGTGACGAATCCACTCAATGGTCAATCGGTTGTCGTCCAGGTCCGAGACCGCGGTGCTTTTAGCCAAGCGCTCGACTTATCGTATGCAGCGTTTAAGCAGCTTGCTAATCCCGACGATATGTGGGTGCAGGTCACCTATCAAGTTGTTTCTGGACCATCGGGGGATCCAATCACGAGCCGCCCCAGCCCGTCGTCGCGCGGCTCACGTCCGGCACCGGCAACCCAGTACACCGTTCAGCCAGGGGATACGCTCAGCGGCATTGCTACTCAGTTCGGTATCGCTGTCGACCAGCTTGCCGCGTGGAATGGACTCGGCGATCCTAATGCAATTGTCGTCGGCCAAAATCTTCGTCTCACGGCACCCCCCGCTACCCCGGCTCCGATCTCCCAATCGACGGCATCGTCGTCCAGCTCACGCAGCTACGTTGTCCAGAGTGGCGATACTTTGTCCAGCATCAGTCAGCAGTTTGATGTTGCCATCGATCGTCTCGCCGCGGCCAACAACTTGAGTGATCCGAATATCCTTGCCCCTGGACAAACGTTGAGCATACCGAGCAGCGAGACCCCGGCCGCACCCGCACCGAAGACGTACACCGTCCAGCCCGGCGATACGCTCTTTGGTATTGCCCAGAACGCCGGGGTGAGCGTCGACCGCTTGTTAAGCGCAAATCAGATTTCGGACCCCAGCTTGCTCCAGCCGGGTACTCGGATCCTAATTCCATCTCATTGACTCCTTTCATTGACTCCTTCCCTTATGGGCTCGGGGATAGGGAACACCGCACCGTGGGGAAAGAGTTAAGGCTGAGTTAACCACGATTGACGCTCTCCACCCAATGGTGGTACGCTTCCTGGCAGGTTGGGGCCGTACCCTACGAGCTGCCAAGGAGCTACCGATGAAGACCGTCGAGGTCGTGGAAATCGTTCCCGCGACGCGCCCGATTGACGCCAACATTCACCTACCCGGTTCGAAGAGCTACACGAACCGTGCGCTCCTCGTTGCCGCACTTGCCAACGGTGAGTCAATCCTATCCCACGCGCTTTTCAGCGATGATACGCGATACATGATCGGCGCACTTCAGTCGCTGGGCATTTCGATCGAGGCAAACCCCGAGGCTGAAGAGATTCGCGTGGCGGGAATTGGCGGTCCACCTCCGGCCGAACTGGCCAACCTCTTTGTCGGCAACGCCGGCACCGCTGCGCGATTTCTCACCGCCTACGTTGCGCTGGGCAACGGCCGCTATCGAATCGACGGCGTCAAACGGATGCACGAACGGCCAATTGGTCCCCTCTTAGACGCACTCCAACAGCTCGGCGTTGACGCACGCAGTGAAGAGAACAACGGCTGCCCTCCGGTGCTTGTGACCAGCCGCGGGCTGATTGGTGGTGCCGTTACCATCCCTGGCCACATCAGTAGTCAATTCATCAGCGCCTTGATGATGGTCGCACCGATGACCAGGCGGGGCATTGAGCTCATCATCGAAGGCGATCTTGTCTCGAAACCATACGTTGACCTCACGGCAAGCGTCATGCGGGTGTTTGGCGCGAGTGCGGTCATTGAGAACTATCAACGCATTCATGTGCCCGGTCAGCAGCGGTATCACGCTCGCCAGTATGCCGTCGAACCTGACGCGAGCGCGGCGTCTTACTTCCTGGCTGCAGCCGCGATCACCTCTGGACGGGTTCGCATCGCTTCACTGGGCAAGTCTTCCGCTCAGGGCGACCTCCGCCTGGCCCAGATCCTCGAAAAAATGGGCTGTCAGGTAACCTGGGCCGCTGATTGGATCGAGCTACGCGGCCCTGATCAGCTTCACGGCATCGACGTCGACATGAGCGAGCTATCCGACGTGGCCCAAACGCTGGCGGCGATCGCTCCCTTTGCTGACAGCCCGGTGCGGATCCGGGGAATCGGCCACATCCGTCTCAAAGAAACCGATCGTCTTCGAGCGGTAACGACTGAACTGAAGCGCCTGAGTGGCAATGTACAGGAAACGGCGGACGGGTGGGAGATCCAGCCATCTGTGCTGAAGGCGGCGACCATCGAAACCTACGACGACCATCGAATGGCTATGAGCTTCGCGGTGACCGGTTTGCGCGTGCCCGGGCTGCGAATCGCCAATCCCGCGTGCGTCGCGAAAACATTTCCTGATTTCTTCGAGCGCTTTGCTGACCTGACGGATGCTTCTCCTGGCACTGACTGAAGTGTTGATTGGCGACTGTGATCCTGAGCACCGCGAAGGATCGGTGAGACGATCAGATGTCCTTCCCTTGAAACGTGAGGAAGCTAGAGAGACTGATCCTTCGCCCTGCTCAGGCTCCCCCAGGTCGCACACGCGATGGGGTGGTCGATCCTTCCCCGCGCCCCGGATCAGAAGATGCACTGGCCCGTTCAAATTTCTGATGACCATTTCCTTGCTTCTGTCGGCCCTGATTTCGACCACGACTACTGCAAGCGCGGAGACACCGCCATCCCATGGGGCACCAACCATGGGCGCCCACTACACTTTAGATCTGCAAGTCGACGACGTCGGACGAACCGTCGCGGTACGCGAAACTGTCGAGGCGACGAACCACACTCACGTAACCCTGACGTCGCTCGTCTTCAATGTTACTCCCCGCGCCTACGGCGCCTTTCAATTCAACAGCGCCGTCGTGGATGGTAAGCCAGTGGCGCCCAGCTTTGACGACGTCGTGATGGACGTCCCGCTTCCTACACCACTAGCTGCAGAGCAGTCGACAACGGTCGATCTCCAATTCATGCTGAAGATACCTAGCCCGGGTAGCCTGCGCTTTGGCTTGAGTGATGGGGTGCTCACTCTTGGTAACTGGTTTCCCATCCTTGCCGTCTATCTGCCCAATGGCTGGGATCGCCATCATTACTCTCCGGTCGGTGATCCTTTCTTTACCGAGACCGCCGACTACACTGTCAGTCTGCATGCCGATCCACACCTGGTTGTTGCCCACACCGGCGTATTGCAAAGTCACCGGGGCGATACCTGGGAGATTCAGGCCAACGGGGTACGTGACTTTTCCCTGGCAATGTCACGGAATTACGAGGTGAGTCAGGCTCAGGTCGGCGAAACAACAATAAGCGCGTACTATCTACCTCGAGATAAGAAAGGGGGCCAAGCGATGCTCGACTACGCGAAGCAGTCCTTCGCCTGGTACGAGGATCACTTAGGCCCGTACGGATACCCTTCGTTCGACGTTGCCGAGACGCCAAGTCAGTCCTCGACAGATGTCGGTCAGGAATATCCCAATCTGATCTACGTCGCCACTCCCTATGTCCACCAGCCAACTGCGCCTGGTTACTATCTCACCTACCTTGTCGCTCACGAAACCGGTCACCAATGGTTGTACGGTCTCGTCGGCAACGACCACGTCCGTCAACCCTGGCTCGACGAAGGACCGGTCGTCGAGCTAAGTTACCAGTTCATCCACGATCGCTACCCATCGGCATACGAGATTCAATGGAAGCAACTCCAGATCGGCTACCAGCAGGCCCTCGCGACCTACGGTTCCAAACCCGTCGACTCGACCGAGGCTGACTTCAGCAGCAATGCTGAGTACTTCGACCTTCTCTACCGCGAGTCGGCAATCTTCCTCGATCACTTGCGCGTCGCGATGGGCGATACCACTTATTACGCTATGTGGAAGCGGTACGTGGAAATGTTCCGTGGCGGTAACGCGACAACGCGGGACTTCCTGTTACTCGCCGAACAGGTCGCTGGGAAGGATTTTTCCGAGCTCTACCGGCAGTACTTCCGCCCGGACTCGTACGCGCCAAGCACACCAACGCCAATTCCCACCGCCCTGCCGTCCCCCATGCCAACGCCGCCACCAATCCAAACGGTCTCGGCCACGGTTGTCATCCCCCCACATCCGACGGCGAAGGCAGCGTCTCCTTTGGTAATTCCTACGACCCTCGTGGCCCCAACCGGTCCACCACCAGCAACGGCAACCGTGTCGAGACCGAGGATACCATCGACTCAGCCTACCGTCGTGCGTGAAGACCGCGCCGCCATAGCCACCCGCTCGCTGAGCATCGCTCTCGCTGCGATTATTGTCATCAGCCTGGGTGGTCTCCTGCTCGTTGGCCTTTTGGCCTTCAGCCTCTTGCGTCGTCGCTAAACATTGTGACGTTGGAATATTAATTGGGCGGGGCGGGATTTCCCAACCTGATCAGAGCAGTCCCAATGCGTGACCAGAACGGCGGCCCGCAAGGGGCCGTGCTACGGCCCTACTGCTATCCTGCGTCTAAACTCTCGGTCTTTCGACTGGTCTGCCTAATGCTCGCTCGATCTGATCCACGCTGATCGCGCCGACGCGATAGACAACCGGTGGTGTAACGGTGACGTCGATGACTGTCGACTCGACGCCACCCGGAGCGGGGCCAGCATCGAGCGCGATGGCGACGGCGAAGCCGAGATCGTGAAGGGCTTCAGCAACGTTGACCGGACTCGGCTGATTCGAGCGATTGGCGCTCGTCGTCGGGAGTGGCTCACCGAGGCGGCGAATGAGCCCTCGTGGGACTGGGTGATTGGGCATGCGCACGGCAACCGTCGGGCCACCGGCGGTTACCGCCGCGGGAACGTTTGGCTTGCTCTGGAGAACGATCGTCAGGCCACCGGGCCAGAATTCTTTCATCAGGATTCGAGCGCACTCGGGGATCTGGACAGCGACCTGCTCGACATCTTCCAATCGATCGACCAGTAAGGCGATCGGCTTGTCTGGACGGCGCCCTTTGGCCTGATAGATCTTTTCTACCGCGTCGGGCCGACTGAGCGCGGCCGCGACACCGTAGACGGTATCGGTTGGCACGATGACCAATTCGCCATTCCGAAGAGCCTCAGCGGCGCGATCCAACGCGACGGCCGCATACGCTGGTAAGACGTTCGCGCTCATCCTTCTGACCTCCTTCCCTAGTTCAGAACCAGGGGCCCATCTCGAGTTGGTCCCCCGCCCCTACCAGGTGAGAAGCTTGCTGGAGCCTCCCCAGACCCCGCCCTGACAGAACACTAGCTCGTGACCTCAGCCGAGCACGTAGCGTTCGATCGCTTCGGCGACCCCGTCTTCTTCGACCGAGCCGACGACGTGATCGGCGATTGCCTTGACGTGCGGCGTCGCGTTGCCCATAGCAAATGCGACGCCAGCCGCCTGGAGCAAGGTCGCGTCGTTCTCCCCATCGCCGATCGCCGCGACGGACGCGATCGGCAGGCCAAGGTGCTCGGCGACCGCTTGCAGTGCCTGGCCTTTGTCGACACGCGGGTTGATCAGCTCACAGTACTGGGGAACGGAGCTCGACACCGACAAATCGTCCCCAAACGCGCTGCGCAAACGACCAATCAGACCCTCCTCGACTAATGGCAGGCGCACAATTACGAGTTTGGTTGGCGCTTGAACGAGAAATGCTTCGAGGTCAGTGACGAGGACCGGGTTGACCCGGTTAAGATTTCGGGTAAATTCTGCCTCTGGGGAAAGTCTTTCGACGTAGATCGTATCTCCGACGTAGGCGTTCAGATGCATTCGAGTAGCACGTGTGTAACGGACGACCTGTTGGGCAACTGGTGGATCGATCGGTATATGGAAGAGGGTTTCCCCTTCAGTGGTCTGGACAAGCGCTCCATTGTAGTAGATCTGCGGGCCGTTCAAACCGAGCAACTCGACAAATGGCTTCGCCGCTGCAGGCATGCGGCCGGTTGCTAGTACTATTGTCACCCCGACCCGTTGGGCCTCGCGAATGGCTTCGCGTACCCGTTGAGAGATCTTCAGGTCACTGCGAAAGAGAGTACCATCCATATCACAGGCGAGCAGACGAATGTGCGGTTGCGCAACGCTCGCCGTCTGATCCATCACCGAACTTTCACTCCCGTTTGGCGGTTGCCGAAACTACCCGGTCACGGCCCTCCAGATCGCGCTGCACCCGCACCTGAAAGCCAGGCAGGGCTGCTTGGGTAATCCGGGACATTGCCGCGCCTTGTTGATCGCCAATTTCGAGGAAAAGCGCCCCACTCGGATGCAGTACCGCTGGCACTTGCGAGAGCAGCCGTCGGTACAAGTCCAGACCATCTGGTCCACCGTCCAAGGCGATTCGTGGCTCGTGCCGCACTTCTGGCTGCAGTCGTCGCATCTCATCCGTTGGCACGTACGGAAGATTGGCTACGATCAAGTCAGCCTGGACAGGAACTGGAGCGAGCAAATCGCCGGCTAAGAAGTTTACGCGCGTGGTGACACCTTGATCAGCCGCGTTTTGTCGCGCCACGGCGAGAGCATCCGAAGACCGATCGACCGCCCATATCCGAGCCTGGGGAAGCTCCAAGGCCAAAGAAATTGCTAGGATGCCACTACCGGTGCCGACATCGACAACATTCGAAACACAAGCATCGCGGGCAAACTCCAACGCGGATTCGAGCAGCGTTTCGGTTTCTGGCCGGGGCACCAGTACCCGAGCGTCGACCCGGAACGATCGACCATAAAATTCCCGTGTCCCGAGTAGGTAGGCAAGTGGTACTCCGCTGAGTCGTTGCTTGATGAACGACGTCAAGCGCTCGTCCACTTCCGGAGCTAAAGGCATCTCCGGATTCTGAAAGATCCAGACAGTGGACCGATTGAGGCTGTATGCGAGGAGCAGGCGTGCTTCCAGTCGGGAGTCGTCGAGGCCAGCCTGCTCGAGCTGTTCGCTTGCGTTTTGCAACGCTTCGCTCACGGTTCTCATGCAATCAAGCCTTCGTCGGCCCGATTTTCGCGTTCCGAACGCTCAGCAGCAGCGAGCGCCTCCACGATTTCGTCGATCTCACCATCGAGAATTCCCTCGAGATGGTGGACGGTCAGCCCGATCCGGTGGTCAGTCAAACGATCTTGCGGGAAGTTGTAAGTTCGAATCTTTTCACTACGATCGCCACTTCCGACCTGCGATCGTCGTGATGCCTCGATCTCCTTGGCCTGCTTCGTCTGCTCAATGTCGTACAGTCGAGCACGCAGCACCGCCAGCGCCTTGTTCTTATTTTTGAGCTGTGAGCGCTCGTCCTGGCAAGTGACGACCATGCCAGTTGGCAAATGCGTAATCCGGATCGCGGTGCTGTTTTTCTGGACGTTCTGTCCACCCGCGCCCGAGGAACGGAACACGTCAATACGCAAATCGTCCGGGTTGATCGCAACCTGCACCTCGTCGACCTCGGGCAGAACCGCGACCGTCGCGGTCGAGGTGTGGATCCGACCATTAGCCTCGGTGACCGGGATCCGCTGCACCCGATGGACACCACTCTCGTACTTTAGACGGGAGTAGGCGCCCCGGCCACGAATTTCAAAGACAATTTCCTTGAATCCACCGATTCCTGTTTCGTGAGCATCGATCACCTCGATCGCCCAACGCTGTCGTTCAGCGTAACGGGTGTACATGCGGAAAAGGTCACCAGCAAAGAGCGCGGCTTCGTCTCCGCCCGCCCCGGCGCGAATCTCGACGATCACGTCACGCTCATCGTTGGGATCGTGGGGGACAAGCTTCTCCCGGACCTCTTTCGCCAGCGCGTCGAGCTGTGCCTCCAAGGAAGTGATTTCTTCGCGAGCGAGTTCAGCCAGGTCCGGCTCTGCCCCTTCCTTCAGCAACCTGCGCGCATCGTCAAGCTGGCGCTGCAGATCCTGGTATTTTCGATAACGGCTAACAAGCTCTTCTAAGGCAGATTGCTCGCGGGCGAGCACTTGAAGCTGCTGGGGATCGGCGAGAACGTCCGGCTGAGCCATGAGATTCATGAGCTCGTCATAGCGTTGCGCCATGCGCTCAAGAGAGTCGATTCCAATCAGTTCGCTCATCGGCGTTCCCTCCTTTCCTCACCTCGTAAAAGAAGTCTTGACTCAAAATGAACCGGCCGGACTGGCCCCCTTTCCAGATCGTTTCACGGGAGCAATCACGGCCGTTACGCTAGAATTATATCACGACAAAAGGAAAATCGGCTCACAGTCTGGAACTCTCTTTCTGGGAGAAGGTTAGGGGGAAGGCATCCTGCCGGGTATGCCGTGAATCCACGCCGGCTCCAAGAGCCCCAAGCGGCGCGCGGCCCAGCGCAGGCAGACCACGAGCTGCTGCCGCTGGAACTGCCGGAGGCGTGGCAGTCCCCGGACCTCCGCTTGCCAGCTACGGTGAGCGAAGAATCCAGCCAGCGACACGACCGCAGTATCGAGCAGATCAGAGCGGACAGGAAGTCGCTCGGCATACCAGGCGACAACTTGCTCGGGCTCGGGACCGCCTTCGACGGTGATGCTCTGCGCCAGCTCGGCGATGTCGTACTCGGGAGCGGCGACTGCCGTCTCGGGCCAGTCGAAAAGTCGCAGCCGTCCCGCGACGCACCGTAGATTGTCCGAGCGTGCATCCAGGTGTACGAGCGCGACCCGTGAATTTGTGCACTTCGCCGCACCGTCTACATCCAGAAAGCGAGGCAGCGCTACACGAAGCCAGTATAGCGCCGCATCGGCCTCTGCTCCCGCGAGCGCGGCGATTCGCCAGAGGCCGTCCGAATCCATGGCAACCTGCGCCCAGGGAGGGCCGAAAGGCCGCGGATTCCGTTCGATCCACTCCGGGAGCGGCTTACCGAGAGTCGCGGCGTGAAACTCGGCAAAAGAGCGCGCGACGACACAGGCGAGGTGAGGAGTCCAGGGCGGCGCGCTCTTCGGACCAAGGTCTTCGAGCAGCATGGCGTGCCAGTCGTCTTCACGAAAGGAGCCGAAGTAGGCGGGCGCCCACGGACCGATGATTTTGCCCAGGTCTTGGTAGATCCGCTCTTCGCGCGCGAATGCCCGGCGCGCGACCTCGTTGGACGATGCGTACACCGCCTTGAAGAAGGCACGGCGGCGGTCGGCTAGCGTGAGGCGATAGGTCGGCGTCGGCCCGTAGCCGCCCCAGACGCGGGCCGCCCGGACGACGTCGGATCCTAGCATTTGAGCGACTCGTTCCCGAACCTGCCTCGGCACGGCATGCCAGGGAATCTTGGCCTCAATGCCCGAGCGTGACATCTGCTTCCTCTCGCTCGCCAGGCACCCGCTAAGTGTGTGCGCTCTCCACTGCCTCGGAACTCGGCCGCCACCAGGTCTTGATTGACTCCAGAAAGCCATTCACATTGGTCCGCATCTGCTCGATGCTGTCCGACCCGAACTTTTCGAGCAAAGCGTCTGCCAGAACCACCGCCACCATTGCTTCGCCGATCACCGCTGCAGCGGGCACAGCGCAGACATCAGAGCGAACGTATTGACTCGGTACGTCTTCGAGCGTGTCAAGATCTACTGTCGGCTGGGGAGTGGCGGTTGTCGAGATCGGCTTCTTGACCACACGGACGACGACCGGTTCGCCATTCGTGATGCCACCCTCGAGCCCTCCAGCACGGTTCGTCAATCGTTCGACGCGGCCATTGCGCATGGTTATCCCATCGTGCGCTTCGGTCCCGTAACGTTCGCCCGCGACAAAACCATCGCCAATCGCCACCGCCTTGATCGCCTGAATACTCATGACCGCTTGGGCGAGACGTCCATCTAATTTCCGATCCCACTGGACGTGGCTACCTAGCCCGGGCATGACACCAAAGGCTACCACTTCGAACACGCCGCCAAGTGTGTCGCGCCGGTCTTTCGCAGCATCGACGGCCGCTTTCAGCCGCTCTTCGCTCTCCGGATCGGCAACTCGAACCACCGAGGCTTCGACGCGCTCGACCACCGCGGGGTCGCTCAGGTCACCAGGCGTCGCTTTCGCTTGGCCGATGCGCAGAACCTGGGAGCGAATCGTGATTCCAAATTCGGCTAGCAATTGCTTGGCGACGCCGCCAACCGCGACCCGCATTGCCGTCTCACGAGCACTGGCCCGCTCAAGCACCGGGCGAATGTCGTCGAAGCCATACTTATAGACACCGGCCAGATCCGCATGCCCGGGCCGGGGCACGGTCATGCGGGGCAGATCGTACTCTTTGTCCTTCCAATTGGGCCAGTCGCGGTTCTCGATCCGCAGGGCAATCGGTCCACCGGTCGTCTTACCTCGCCAGACTCCCCCGAGGATCTCGGCGTGGTCGGATTCGATCTTCATCCGCCCGCCGCGTCCGTAACCTTGTTGGCGACGCCACAGGTCACGCCCGAGATCATCCGCGGTGAGCGGCACACCAGCCGGCATGCCCTCGACAATACCAGTCAGACAAGGGCCATGCGATTCACCCGCGGTCAGCCAGCGTAGAATCACCGCTTTACCCTCTTATGCAATCCGCCGACCAATCGCTTGAGCGATTTGCCGGAGCTCAACCATCAACTTTTGAAGCGCTTCCGGCTTGATCGACTGGGCGCCGTCGGAAAGCGCACGATCCGGATTCGGATGGACCTCGATGATGAGACCATCCGCCCCCGCCGCCACTGCTGCCTTGGCCGCCGCCGCCACCAGGTTCGCCTTGCCGGTCGCGTGGCTGGGATCGACGATCACTGGCAGGTGAGTGAGCTGCTTGGCAACCGGCACGGCATTGATGTCCAGGGTATTGCGGGTCGCCGTCTCAAAGGTGCGAATACCCCGCTCGCAAAGGATAACGTTGTAATTGCGGTTCGAAAGGATGTACTCGGCCGACATCAGCCATTCGTGAATCGTACACATCATGCCGCGCTTCAGCAGAACTGGTAAGCTGGCTTTGCCGACTTCCTGGAGCAGGCTATAGTTTTGCATGTTGCGGGCACCGGTCTGGAAGACATCGACGTACCTACTCATGACGTCAATCTCGGTCACCGACATCACTTCGCTGACAACTGGAATACCTACCGTCTCGCGCACTTCCCCCAGAAGCTCTAGTCCGGCGATTCCCAAGCCCTGAAACGTGTACGGAGAAGTCCGGGGCTTATACGCACCACCGCGGAGAACCTTGGCGCCGGCTTCTTTGACTGCCCAGGCAGTTTCAAAGATCTGCTCGCGGCTTTCCACGGCGCAAGGGCCAGCCATGACGACAATCTCGTCGCCGCCCACCTTGACGTCGCCGATGCGAATGACACTGTTTTCTGGCTTGAAATCCCGCGAAGCCAGCTTGAACGGCTGAAGGACCGGAACGACGCGCTCGACGCCTTCGAGCACCTCGAGAACCTCGGTGGATAGCGGCCGTTCGTCACCAATCACCCCAATGATCGTGCGTTCTTCGCCCCGCGAAAGGTGCGCACGGAAACCTAGCTCCTCGACCCGAGCGACGACGTGCTGCACCTGCTCCGGCGTCGCGCGCTTCTCCATGATAACGATCATACGTTCCTTCAGCCTTTCGTTCTCGTTGCGAAAAAATTCGCTCGCATTATAAAAATGCGCTCATTTGCCTGTCAACGCGCGTTGCCCCTTCGTTCTCCGGGTGCGTCAGTGCTTTCTAGGACGAGAAGGCGGCTTGGCGGGTTCGTCTCCACCGAGGTAACGTACGCCCAGCCAAACGATCCCATAGAAGGCAGCAATCGCCGCGATAAAATATCCTTCCGAAATGAGCTCGTGGATATCGCTACCGCCAAGGCTGAACAAACGGAGAATTACGCCCGAGGCAATCGAAAGACCGGCGATCCACATAACTTGCCGGAAGCGCCGCCGGGCAAAAATGAAGAGGATAAGCAAAATGGCACTGATAAACAGCCAGAGAAAAAGCCTGGCGACCAACCGGATTCTCCTGGGTAGACCAACCAGTCAACGCAAACCATATGTCTAAGTCTACTCAACTTGCATCCACCGGTCAACCATGGTAGATTCCGATAGAGGAGTAGCGACTCATGGGTCATTCCCCCCTGAACGATCTCGTATCAGCAGTTACTGATCTAACCGCCCAGAGGCAGGACACCGTCGCTAATGGTCAGGCCCGCCCGGATCTGAACCGCGAGGGTCGAACCGGCGTGCCGGAAGTCATCTACGCCAGCGGCAAAGATCTCGATCAGCTACGCGCCTTGTGTGCCGTCTTCGTCGAGCGCACCGGCCGAGCGATTTTCAGTCGTATCGGCCGTGACGAGGCAAAGGCATTAATCACGGAATTTCCGCATTGCGCGCCGCGCCATTCGTCGCGAGCGCAAATGCTTGTCTTGCGGAAGCCAGAGTGCACGGTACCGGAAGGCGGTCAGATTGGTATTATCACGGCGGGAACTTCTGACCTCCCGGTCGCTGAGCAAGCGCAGATCATCGCCGAGGAAATGGGCTGCCGGGTTACTTTGGTCGGCGACGTGGGAGTAGCGGGCTTGCACCGTCTCTTTGCGCCACTGCACACCATGTTGGAATCGAAGGTAGACGTGATCGTGGTCGCCGCGGGGATGGACGGGGCATTACCATCGGTGGTATCCGGACTGGTCGACGTTCCCGTCATCGGGTTACCGACTTCGACTGGCTACGGCATAGGCGGCCAAGGTGTAGCCGCGCTCCTGAGTATGCTCCAAACCTGCGCGCCCGGATTGTCAGTGGTGAACGTCGATAACGGTATTGGCGCTGGGATTACCGCAGCGTTGATCGCCAATCGGGTAGCCCGTGCCCGTAAAACCTAGGAGAGCTAAGCCGCCAGGTTGCCGACCACCGCCGGGCGGTGGTCGTTTTTTATGTCTTCTTGATCAATAAAAGAGATACGCAACGTGAAGATCGCCTTTGCCGATTGCTTCTCGGGCATTAGCGGTGATATGTGTCTTGGCGCGCTGGTTGACGCTGGTTTGCCGCTCGAGCAGTTACGCACCATGCTGGCCGGCTTGCCGGTTAGTGGCTATCAGTTAACCGGCGAAAGAGTGACTCGCCAGGGGATCACCGGCACGTCGGTGCGGGTCAAGATCAGCGATCCCTCGTCCGAGCCACACCGTCACCTCGGCGACGTCGAAGCGATCATTCGACAAGGTAAGTTGCCGACCGACGTCCAAGACAAAGCGATCGAGATCTTTCGGAGTCTTGGCGAAGTAGAAGCCGCCATTCACGGCGTGCCGATCGAAGCCGTCCATTTTCACGAAGTTGGCGCGGTCGATGCGATCGTTGACGTGGTCGGTGTTGTCTGGGGTCTTCGGTTCCTTGGCGTGGAGCGCCTCTATGCCTCAGCGCTGCCAACTGGTTCAGGCACGGTTCAGACGGCGCACGGCTTGCTCCCGGTTCCGGCGCCGGCGACTTTAGCATTGCTCGCGCGTTGCCACGCGCCGCTCCGTGCTAGCTCGGCGACGACCGAACTCGTCACGCCAACTGGAGCCGCGCTGCTAGCCGGGCTCGCGCGTTTCGAACAACCCGAAATTCGACTCGAGCAAGTCGGCTACGGATTTGGCCAGAAGACGCTGCCTTGGCCGAACGTGCTACGCCTTTGGATTGGCGAAACTGAAGTCGCCGGGGTTTCAGATTCCGAGGATGTGATAGGGGTTATCGAAGCAAATCTCGACGACGAGCTACCGGAAATCTTAGGAGCAACCCTGGATACCCTGCTGGCAGCCGGAGCGCTTGACGTCTTCTTTACGCCAATTCAGATGAAAAAAAACCGTCCTGCAGTGAAGCTCACCGTGCTCGCTCCGCTTGACGCGATGGCCAATTTAGGTAGCCTCGTCTTGCGAGAAACGTCGACCCTCGGGGTTCGAACCTACACCGCGAAACGGCTGAAAAGCAACCGTTGGCAGGATCGCGTTAGCACGCCGTGGGGCGACATTCTGGTAAAAGTAAAGGAATTTGCTGGCGAGCGACGTGCCTCGCCGGAATACGAAGATTGTCTGCGCATTGCACGCAGTGTCGGAGTTCCCTTGGCGGACGTCTACCGGGTGGTAAACGCCGCCATCGTTTCCCAAGGGCTCCTTGGACGTGATTCCACGGGCACGCGGTTGCCGAGCTCAGCGAGTAGCGAGCATGAACGCGGCGAGCGCAATCAGTGAGGATGCAAATATGCTGACAGGTGCACAAATCCGCGAACTATTTCTTAACTTCTTTCAGGAAAAGGGCCATCTGGTGCTGCCGAGCTCGTCCCTCGTGCCTTCAGGCGATCCTTCTCTCTTGCTGACGACCGCCGGCATGGTACAGATCAAGCCCTATTTTTTGGGTGAGGCAGTGCCTCCCGCGCCGCGACTCGCGTCGGTGCAGAAATGCTTCCGAACTGTCGACATTGAGGCGGTGGGTGATGAGAGGCATCTTACCTTTTTCGAGATGCTTGGCAACTTCTCGGTCGGCGATTACTTCAAGGAAGGCGCGATCGCCTTCGCATGGGAGTTCTTGACCAAGCGTCTCGGATTTCCAGCCGAGCGTCTTTACCCGACGATCTATCCCGACGACGAGGAAGCGTTTCAAGCGTGGCAGAAGATCGCGGGCGTTCCGGCCGAGCGTATCATCCGCCTGGAAGACAACTGGTGGGCCGCTGGGCCAGTCGGTCCGAATGGACCGGATTCGGAGATCTACTACGATCGTGGGGCCGAGTATGGCTGCGGCAGAGAAACTTGCCGCCCTGGCTGTGATTGCCCACGGTTCCTCGAATTCTGGAACCTGGTTTTCATGCAGTATTATCGGGATGCGACCGGGGCTCTTACGCCGCTTCCACGTAAGAATATCGATACCGGCATGGGACTGGAACGGCTCTCAATGCTGGTCCAGAACAAGCGTACTGTTTACGAAACCGATCTCTTCATGCCGGTTCTTGAGCGGGCGGCCGAAATCGCGGGCGTGACCTACGGAAAGGCGGACCCGGTCGACTTTTCCTTGCGCGTGATCGGCGACCATAGTCGCGCTGTGACCTTTTTGGTCGCCGATGGCGTCTTGCCCAGTAATGAAGGACGCGGCTACGTTCTGCGACGCATTCTCCGTCGCGCCGTGCGGCACGGGCGATTGCTTGGAATCCAGCGCCCATTCCTGACCGAGACCGTTCAGGTTGTCATCAAGACGTTGGGGCACGCCTATCCGGAGCTAGGCCATCGCCAGGAGTTCATTTTGCGGGTTGTCGAGATGGAAGAGACCCGCTTTATTCAGACGCTGACTGTCGGCCTGAGCGTGCTTGACCAGATAATCACCAAGGCCCGCGAGACCGGAGCTCACCAGTTATCCGGCGAAGACGTCTTTCGCTTGTACGATACTTACGGCTTCCCCAAGGAGCTGACGGTCGAGCTGGCTCAAGAGGCCGGCTTGACGGTCGACCTCGAGGGATTCGAAAAGGCAATGAATCAGCAGCGCGAACGCGCCCGGGCCGCCTCGAAGTTCTCCTCGGGACCGCGACAGAACGCTGAGGCTTACTCCCAACTGCCGCTCGAAGTCGAGTTTCTTGGCTACGAACGCCTTGATGCCACTTCTCAGATCGTCGGGATGATCGTGAATGGTCAGCTCGTCGGGACTATGGAGACGGGCGATGAGGGCGAAATCGTGCTGCGGGAAACGCCGTTTTACGCCGAAGCCGGTGGTCAGGTTGGTGACACCGGCTCGATCGCAAACGAGCGAGGTCTAGCTGAGGTTTTCGACACCCGTCGACCAGTGCCCAATTTAATCGTTCATCGGGTCCGGATGAGCCAGGGAGCGCTGCTTTCCGGCGACGTCGTCGAGGCGAAGGTAGACCGCCAGCGGCGCGAAGACATCGCACGTAACCACTCCGCGACGCACCTCCTCCATAAGGCATTGCGCGAGACGCTAGGCACGCACGTTCAGCAGGCAGGTTCTCTGGTGGCTCCCGATCGCCTGCGCTTTGATTTCACCCATTTTAGACCGGTCACGCCCGAAGAGCTGTGGGCGATAGAAGAGCGGGTGAACCAGGAGATTCGTCTCAATCTACCGAAAGAGACCACTATCACGACCTATCAAGAGGCGTTGGCGGCCGGGGCGATGGCTCTTTTCGGCGAAAAATATGGCGAGCAGGTTCGCATGGTCTGCTTGGGTGATTACAGTTGCGAGCTATGTGGGGGAACGCACGTCAATCGAACCGGTGACATCGGTTACTTCTTTATTGCTTCGGAGGAGAGTGTTGGCGCTGGCGTTCGCCGCATCGAGGCATTCACCGGACGGGGAGCTGACCAGGCGGTGCGCGATCGATTGGCTGTGCTCGAAAGAGTCAGCCAACGTTTGGGCGGCGAGATCGAGACGCGGGTACAAGCTTTGCTAGAAGAATTACAGGAAGAGCGCCGAACGATTGCCCAGCTTCAGCGACAGCTCGCGGTCGGAACGGTCGATCAGCTTCTGCACCGAGTGGTCGAGGTCGATGGAGTCAAGGTCATCGCTGCTTCCGTCGAAGCGCCCAATCAGGAGGCGCTACGCGACATCGGAGATGCGCTACGTGAGCGACTTCCGCACGCGGTGATCGTCCTGGGCGGCGTGTTCAACGGCAAGCCTGGTCTGGTCGCGATGGTGACACCAGGGGTCAAGGTCAACGCGAGCAATCTGGTTCGCAAGCTCGCCGCAACGATTGGCGGCGGCGGCGGTGGACGATCCGATCTGGCTCAGGCCGGTGGCCGCTTCCCGGAAAAGCTTGGCGAGGCGCTCGCGCAAACCGTGCCGCTCGTTCGAGCCGACCTGAGCCATTGATGCGAGCGGGTGGCTGGTAGCCCTTGCCCCATCGGCCGCAGCTGACACCCCTCTCCCTCCTCGAGTGGGAGAGGGGGGAAGGAGTGAGGGAATTTCAAGGGAGGAAACGTGGCCCTCAATGTCGCACCAACCGCCCACCAATCTATCGTCTCAGATTCGGTTCATTGTATCGTTGCCGACGAATTCGACGATCCGTCGTCACTGCGTGGGAAGCTCAGCGCAGTGAGTGGCCAACGCGTTGTTCTCGTCATTCCCGACGAGAATGAAATGATCGAAAATCCGATCGCCTTTCGCTTACTTGCTCGAGCCGCGACGCTCGAGTCGATCACCCTTGCAATCGTATCTCAACGGGCGCGATTGCGCGAGCTAGCACTGGAAGAGGGAATCGCGGCATTTGGCTCACAAGCCGAGGTTCCGCGACCAGAAAAGCCGGAGATGGATAATGGTCTCGATCTGCCACCATGGCGTATTGCCCTTGCCAAGGCCCAACCTGCGCTCGCTTACGCGATGCGCTTGGCAGTGGCCATCCTGCTCGTGCTCAGCCTGGTCGCCATCATTGTGCTCGCCGTGCCGGAAGCAGTCGTCACGGTGCGGCCGTTCACTGACCAGCTCAGCGGCAAGGTGCAGATTCACGCCTCGACTGATGCTCAAAGCGTCGATCCGAGCAAAGCAATCTTGCCCGCGCGGGTAATCTACCTGCCGCTCACCTCATCGGGCACAATCCCAGTGAACTTTCCGGATCATCCGATGGATGGACGAGCAGTTGGCTACATCACCTTCGAAAATCGGGTGACCGACCAACTGCCGATACCAGTGGGGACCGACGTCAGTACGTTCAGCGGCGTGCACTTCCAGACAAGCGCCCCCGCCATCTTACCGGGCCACCTAGGGGCAACGGTAACCGTTCCGATCGTCGCGACTGCCCCCGGCAGTTATGCAAACGTCCAACGTGGACAGATCGTCGTGGTAAATGGGCCGTTGCATTGGTTGGTCACGGCAGTCAACGAATCTGAAATCGCGGGCGGAGGACCGGCGGGACAGCCAGTTGTCACCGCCTGGGAAACGAGCAAGCTGATCAACCAAGTGACAGCGGATGCCCGCAAGACCGCCATCCAGCAGATCACGTCGCAAATCCACGGCGATGAGGTATTCGTGCCCGAATCGATCCAGGTCACGCCGATCGAGGAGAAGTTCGACCAGCCAATTGGCTCGATCAGTAAAACACTTACCGTGCACGTCCAATGGCGAATCAGCGCACTGATCGTCAACCGTTTTGATCTCAATGCCCTCGCAACTCAAGTCTGGCACCCGCAAATTCGTCAAGGATTCGTTCTCCGTCCAGATTCGGTCCAGGTGCTCTCACCGAGTGTCGTCCAAGTCAACGATTCGTCGGCCACCTTCGAGGTTCCGATGCGCGCGGTCGCATACGCCGCGGTGAATACCGAGCGCGTCGCACCATACGTGCGGCTCCGGTCCCCTGCCGCGGCGGAGCGCGATCTCGCCCACCAGTTCGACCTCAGTACGCCTCCAACCGTTCGGATTATCCCAAGCTGGTTGCCGCGCGCGTACCGGGTGCAAGTGATCATCGACACTAGTGCCCCCCTATCAAAGGGCACCACCACTCAACCATGATTGTCATGGCACTCGACGTTGGTGACCGTCGGATTGGCGTAGCGATCAGCGATCCATCGGGGCTGATTGCTCGTCCTCTCACGGTGATTGCCCGTCGTTCGAACCTCCAGGCAGCGGAGACGATCCGGGAGCTTGCCGAGCGGAACGGCGTAGAGCTGGTCGTGGTCGGTGTACCACTCCAAGAAGAAAACCATGGCGGGTTGCAGGCGATCAAGACGTTGGCTTTCGCTCGGTTTCTCCGCAAGCAGATCAGCCTACCGATCGAAACGTGGGATGAGCGTTTCAGCACCGCTGACGCCGAGCGGGAGATGATCGCCCAAGGCATCCGGCGTTCTCGTCGTCGAGAGATGCTCGACGCAGCCGCGGCCGCCGTCATTCTCGACGACTGGCTGAACTCGCATCGTCCGCCTTCTCCTCACTCGCCATTATGATACAATGCAAATGACCAGTGAGAGATCGAGCATCTGTGTTAGCCCGCGTTATCACAATTTGTACAGCTCTGATTTCGTTCATAGCAATCGGCGTCGCGATCGTAGTAGTTCGGCAGGGCTCGCCCACCGCGGCAGCGGTGACAGTGCTGAACAACACGCTCGGCCGCCCGGTATCGACCGACCCGCATCCGGTGCATTTCGTCGTTCGTGACGGCGAAACCGCGGCGGATATCGCCAATGCTCTCCAATCTCACGAACTCATCCGTAGTGCTTTTGCCTTTCGCCTGGTCGTTCGGCTCACTGGCGTCGGTTCACAACTCGAAGCCGGAGACTATCAACTTCGTGCGGATATGCCTCTCGACGAAGTGGTGAGTGTCCTCGCCCAGGGTAAAATGTCCGGTGGCTTCGTGACCTTACCGGAAGGCTGGCGCGCTCAAGAGATTGCCGATGCCCTGCAACGCGATCAGGTCACCTCGCGAGACCAATTTCTCGAAGTCATCCAGAACCCAGATTTTCCAATTCCGGCTAGTCTCGCGCCATTTCCCCCCGGACACTCACTCGAGGGATTCCTATTTCCGGACAGTTACCGCTTCGGGCAAAACCAGTCGGCAAGCCAGATTGTCCAACGGATGGTTGACGACTTTGCGCAGCATCTGACTCCTGGACTCATTCAAGGGTTTCAAGCAAATGGCTTGACGGTTTATCAAGCGGTGACGCTTGCGTCAATCGTCGAACGTGAAGCCGTGGTCCCAACCGATCGTCCCTTGATCGCGTCGGTCTACTTGAATCGCTTGCATCGAGGGATGCGCCTGCAAGCGGATCCAACCGTTCAGTATGCTCTGGTTCCCGCCAACGGGCCGCCGGACCCATCGGACGGGTATTGGAAGCGAAGGTTGACCTTTGCCGATCTTCAAATTAACTCGCCGTATAATACCTACCAAGTGACCGGTTTGCCTCCTGGCCCGATCTGCAATCCGGGACTTGCCTCGCTGCAGGCAGTCGCCTCACCGGCGAAGACCGATTATCTCTACTTCGTTGCTCGTCCGGACGGTTCGCACGCTTTCGCGCGCACGCTGGATGAACACCAGCAAAACGTTAGCAAGTACGGTTCGTGAGGTCGTCGACATGCAGGTTGGGCTCATCGGCTACCCAGTTGGTCATTCCATCTCTCCCGCCTTTCAGCAAGCGGCCTTCGATGCAGTGGGGCTAGACGTTCACTATCACCTCTGGGAAACCCCGCCGGAGCAGCTTGCCGACATCGTGTCTCGACTGCGCCAACCGGATTATCTCGGTGCGAACGTGACGATTCCTCACAAGCAGGCAATTGTGCGCTTTCTGGATGAAATCGACAGCGTTGCTCGCCTGATTGGCGCCGTCAACACGATCGTCCGTGAGGAGGGGCGGCTCCTAGGATATAACACCGACGTTGAAGGCTTCGTTCGAGCGTTGGAACACGACGGTGGCGTGACCATCGCAGGACGACGAATCGTCGTCCTAGGAGCAGGCGGCGCGGCACGCGCGGTCGTGGCAGCGGTCCTCCTTGGGGATCCTGCCGACCTCGCTCTGTGTGCGCGCCGTCCTGAGCAAGCCAAGGCGCTGCTCGCTGATCTTACACGGGCTGGTCTCGCCAATACAGAGGATCAGTCTCAGGTACTGCCCCTGGATGCAACCAGCCAGTCATGCAAGCAAGCAGTTCAGGTAGCCGACGTAGTCGTGAACACCACGCCGGTTGGCATGCTCCATCACGCGACCGAAGGGATGCTGCCGATTCCCGCCGATTGGCTTGGGGTAGGGCAACTCGTCTACGACCTTATTTACAATCCAGCAGAGACACCCTTGCTTCGGGCCGCGAAAGATCGCGGAGCAAGAGCGCTAAATGGCTTGCCGATGCTAGTCTATCAGGGAGCCTCGGCGTTCGAGCGCTGGACTGGTCGGGCAGCGCCACTTAAGATCATGACCAAGCGCGCACGAGAGGCACTCGGTGGCTAAAGTTCGCGCGACAACCATTCTCGGAGTGATTCGCGATGGCTGCGTGGCGATGGGAGGCGACGGTCAGGTGACCGTGGGCGACGTAGTCATGAAACACACCGCGCACAAGGTCCGCACGTTGCACCACGGCCAGATCCTGGCTGGCTTTGCCGGTGCCGTGGCCGACGCTTTGACTTTGTTCGAACGGTTCGATGCCCAATTGGACAAGCATCACGGGCAATTGCGCCGCTCGGCGGTTGAACTCGCGAAGGAATGGCGGACCGACCGCTTTCTCCGACGCTTGGAAGCACAACTGTGTATTGCTAACCGATCGGAGATGCTCATCGTCTCCGGTGACGGCGAGGTGATTGAGCCAGACGATCAGATCATCGCGGTTGGCTCTGGCGGTCCGTACGCTCACGCGGCCGCTAAGGCGCTCATGGAAAATACCAGCCTGAGCGCGGGAGAGATTGTTCGCAAGGCCATGGACATCGCTGCATCGCTTTGCATTTATACTAACGATCACATCATCGTACTTGAATTACCGTCCACTTCCGAGGCTTCTTCAGAAACTTCTCATGAGTCGGGCCCGCTTAGATCCGCCTCGCCCCCATCAGATCAAGGTTCGGAGCAGAGAGAATTTTGATTGTCTTCTTGGTTGCTATATGCTAAAATAAAATTTCCGCCGTTGCGACCTGTCTTTGGAGGCGAGCTATGGAAAACTTAACCCCACGGCAAATTGTCGCGGAACTTGACAAATACATCGTTGGGCAGGAGGCAGCAAAGCGCGCCATCGCCGTCGCCCTGCGTAATCGTTATCGACGCCAGCAACTGCCGCCGGACATACGGCGTGACGTGTATCCAAAGAATCTTTTAATGATTGGACCGACCGGAGTCGGCAAGACGGAAATCGCCCGACGCGTGGCCAAGCTACTCGATGCACCGTTCGTCAAAGTCGAAGCAACGAAATTCACCGAAGCGGGCTACGTCGGCCAGGACGTCGAAACGATCATTTTTGATCTCATTGACGCATCAATTGATATGGTCCACGGCCAGCGTCTGGCCCAGGTCCAGGCGAAAGCCGAAGGTCTTGCTAAAGAGCGCTTGATTGGTTATCTCTACCAACAAATGAATAATCAGCATAGCCCTTCGCGCCAGCTCGCGGCCCGTCATCGCGGGAATCGACGACGGGGCGCAGCGCCCGATCCAGTGGTTAACGATAGTAAGCGACAACACGATGAGGCCGCGCCACCTCTCTATGAGCGTGCCCAGGTCATCGAGATGCTGGAGAAGTCACAGCTTGACGACGCTCTAATTGAGATCGAGCTTAACGTCGACCCGCTCGCCTACGATGGCTACGTCGATGCCGCGACCTTTTCTTCGGATGATGGCGGGGGTGACTTCGAGGGCTATGGTTACCAGTACCCGGGACCATCGGCAAAGCGACTCCGACGAGTGTCGGTCAAGGAGGCGCGCCGCCTGCTCGCCCGCGACGAGGCAAACAAGCTCGTCGACATCGACGACGTCATCGACCAGGCATTGGATCGTGTTGAGCAAAGTGGTGTGGTCTTTATCGATGAAATTGACAAGATCGCCGGGCCGCGTGTTGAAACCGGCGCGGACGTTTCCGGCGAAGGCGTTCAGCGCGACTTGCTACCCATCATCGAAGGCTCGGTGGTCATGACTCGCTACGGGCCAGTAAAGACCGATCATATCCTGTTCATCGGAGCCGGATCGTTTTATCACAGTAAGCCATCAGACCTGATTCCCGAACTGCAGGGACGTTTTCCCATCCGCGTTGAGCTCGCCGCGCTCAGCCGCGATGATTTCGTCCGGATTCTCAAAGATACCGACAACTCACTGATCAAGCAGTATCAAGCTTTACTGCGTACCGAAGGCGTCGATCTCCAGTTCACCGACGACGCGATCAGGCGCATTGCCGAGGTGGCGACACAGGTCAACGAAACGACCGAGAATATTGGCGCTCGTCGACTGCACACAGTGATTGAGCGCGTTCTCGAGGAGGTTTCGTTCGACGCCCCTGATCACGCTGGCGCAACCGTCCTCGTCGACGCGGCATTCGTCGACCGCCGAGTTAATCCCTTGCTTGTCCACGACGACTTGGCCCGCTACATCCTTTGATACCAGGAAGCGAGTGTCCGGATTTTGCCTGGGCAAAATCCGGACACTCGCTTCCTGGACGCTAGAGACCTCTTACGCTTGCGGCTTCGCCAGCACCGCGTCGATCCCTTGCTTTAAGTCGTTGATGAAGGACTTGTCCGGCCCGCGCTTGCCGAGCCAGACGAGGTCAAGGGTGTTCTTCAGGACCGACTCCACCTCGTAGGCACGACCATTCTTCGCCTGCCACCAGGGTTCTTCCTGCTCGGTGTTTGTTTGCTGGAGCTGGAGGAACGGATCGTTCTTGAGATCACCCAGGTCTTCCAAGTTATCGACCCGGCCGGTGAGATAGCCCTGGGTCTTAGCGACAAGATAGGCAAAGCGCCGGTCTGCCAGCGCATAACAGAGGGTGAAGGCCTCGTCCATGTACTTAGTCGTCGCCGTCATGCTGTGGGTATCAATGTTCGAAACCCAGCCTCGGGCATTGGCCCCACGCGGGTACTGGATATTCGTCCAGGCAAACTTGTCTTTCACCGCGTTTCTAATCGGGAACTGCCAGGCGCGATGGCTGTGGGCCATCGCCAGCTTTCCAGCAGCAAACATCGCCGCGATTGCATTCGAGTCCCCCTGGGTGACGACGCCGCCCAAAGGGTGAACTTTATCCTTGACGATCAGTTGGTAATTCCAATTAAGCCAATCTTGGAACGGCTGTTGGTCGACGAGACTATGCTCGCCATCCGATGCGACAAGATCGCCTCCGCGCTGACGAACACCATTGGTGACCGACTGATTACTGTTGACAACGGTATAGTAGCCGTAGACGTCACGACGATCGGGTGGACCTTTGGTGAGCTGGATTGCCCATTGTCGGATCTGGTCAAAGGTTACTCCGTAGACCGGCGGCCGGGGGATCCCGGCCTTGTCCAGCATCTCCAGGTTGATCGTGACGAAGGATTCGGCTGGGTTGGCCGCTTTGGGTAAGCCGTACATCTTGCCGTTGAAGGTCAGGGTGTCGACGATTGTCTTAAACCACTCAGCCTTGTTAAGTTTATAGGTCGCCAGGTAATCGTCGATCGGCGCGATGATCCCCGAGTGGACCAGATGAACGTGCTCGCCATAGGAGTTGCCGGTGAAGAGCAAATCACCGATTGTACCACTTGCCGCCAGCACCAGGACTTTTGGAACGTAATTCTGGTCGCCCGGGATCGGCTCCAGCATGATCTTGTGGCCAGTCTGCTGCATCCACTCGCCCGGACGATCCACGTAGATCGCCGGTTCCGATTTGTCGCCGCCGGTGCGCATGTGGAAACGCAAGGTGATCGGTGATTTCTGGGGTGGCTTCGCGACAAGCTCTGGCCCCGGAATTCCACTCACTGCGGCAGAGGTCGGAGCGAAGACCGGCCCGGCCGCCGTGACGCTAGACGGCGCGGTCGTCACGGTGCCCACCGGCGTCGCGGTAGGCGCCGACGATGTGGTAGCAACCGTCGGCGCGGCGGCCGGCACCGGTGCGGACGGTTGGCTCGTCGGGGATGGAACAGCCACTGGGCTACTACACGCCGCGAGAAGGGCGCTTCCACTGGCCACCGCACCACCTATGAGCGTCCAGGACAGAAGACAGCGCCGGGACACACGAGTCATCGATTCTTCCTCCTAAAGTTTTCTCAATTCCGAGCTACTTTCAGACAGGCCACAGACTGCCGTGGTGAATCTTAAAAGGTATAATCTTTCGTGTCAAGAGATCTTACTTGCCCAGTATTCGCTCGACCGGGCGCAAAGAATATTCAAATAATTTGACGATTCCATCGCCTCCTGCTACGATACGCGTCGTGAGGTGCACGTGCCTCCACCAAAATCCCCTTCAGCCCAGAAACGCACCCGATGAGAACGCTATCGCGGAGGTAATAACACCAATGGCCAGCCGCCCTCGTTTCCTCCTCATTGGCATGGATGGGATGAACCTGCCGTTACTTCGCCGTTTCGCCGCCGAAAGCCATCTCCCTCATTTCTCTCAGTTGATGGCCCGAGGCTCGACGAACCGCCTTTTGCCGGCTTTACCAGCTTGGACGCCCAATAACTGGGCGACGATCGTCACCGGGACTACGCCGGGCAGCCATCGCCTCGGCGGCTGGACGGTGCGCAAGAAGAGCGATCCCTGGGAAGCGCCACGCTTGGAATCGTGGGATTCGCGAGTGATCGACGGAACTGAGACGATCTGGGAGGTTGCCGAACAGGCCGGACTGAAGAACCTGATTCAGTTTTATCCGTCAGCGGTGTGGCCTAGTCCGATCAAGAACGGCTACGTCCTTGCCCCGGGCTTTCATGATGCTCCCTACGCGATCGCGATGCCGATGAGCTACTTTGCGAGCACTCGGGGTGACGTTCAGACCGGCGTCGAGCAGATTGCCGCGGTCGCGCGCGAGCGCACCACTGACCGCGCCGAGGAAGGCGCTCCACCCGGCAGCAGCGTCGTCCGGCTCACGCCGGCCGCTGGTTGGGCTAACGTTCCGGCCAACGCGTTAGCGGCTGAGCTTCCGATAATCCTCAAGAATGGCGAGCGCGAGGCCGTCTATCTGCTCGTCGTTCCGGAGCCCTCCGGTCGCGGCTACGCCCGGATCGCGATCTGCTCAGAACAGAACGGCAATGCCAGCGAGGCCGAGCTCCAGAAGGGGGCTTGGTCGCCTTTCTATCAGCGTGCGCTGGGGAAGGACCGCATCCCAACGGCCATGCGCTTCCGTCTCCTGGCCGCCGATCCGGCGGCTGGTACCGTCTACCTGTGCCGGAGCGAAGCCTACGCGACCCGGGGGTTTACCTATCCCGCCGAACTCGATCAGCGATTGGTGGAAGCCTGCGGTCCATTCTACGACTGGCCGACGATCGATCCGGTGCGGGGCGAAGCCGAGCTCGAGACTTTCGCTAGCGACATGCTCTATCAAGGTGAATGGCAGGTGCGGGCAGCTAAGTACTTGCTCGAAAACGGCGGCTGGGATCTCCACTTCTCCCATTGGCACCTGTTCGACCACATCAATCACCCGACGGTTAACCCTGCTGACCCGGAAGGGCCAAACTACGATCCCAAGGTCGGCGAATGGATGATGTATTGTCAACGGCGGATCTACGAAGTGGGAGATCGCGTCCTTGGCCAGTTCCTCGAGCTCGCGGACGACAATACCATCGTCTGCGTCACGTCCGACCACGGCATGGCCCCGGCTCACCGTTGGGGAGACGTCCCAACCCTGCTCGCCGAAAAGGGACTGCTGGCCTTCAAGCCGGACGGAAAGTCGATCGATTGGTCACGCAGCGTCGCCTACACCCAAGCTGATCGCGGCTCGGAAGTCTACGTCAACCTCCAAGGCCGTGAGCCCATGGGGATCGTCCCCCCGGAAAAATATGGGGAGATTCAGGAAGCAATTATCGACGCCTTGCTGGATTGGCGTGACCCGGGCACCGGCAAGCGGCCGATTGCCCTGGCTCTCAAGCTCGAGGACGCTCAGATCATCGGCTACTGGGGCACCGAGAATGGTGACGTCGTCTTGACGTTCAACCGGGGCTATGGGTGGGGACCACCCATCGACGGCAAGTCGGCGGGTCCAGGGCGTGGCGCGCTGCACGGGTCGCAGATTCCCCCGTCCGAGACGAAATATTTCACAAATATGGCGTGCTTCATCCTGGCAGGACCGGGAATCAAGGTCGGCTACGAGCGGGACTGGCAACGTCGCGGCCTGATGCGTATGGTCGACTTGGCGCCAACGTTCGCGCATCTCCTTGGCTTGCGTCCACCCATGCACGCGACTGGTGCCGTCCTATCCGATCTATTAGAAGCCTGGTAGCCAGCTTTTTGGCGGTCAAGTCAATAGTGGCATAGGAGCACGGGCACGCCTTATCTCAAATGCAGGACTGACGCCTCTTGAGTAGCTTGGCAGGAAAGGAGACCAGAATGCAGGGCCAAGGCCAATCTCGTCAGCACACGTCTTCCTGGTCGTCTCAGCCCCGTCCTCGCCGGACTTTGAATCGACGACGGCTGTTCGGGGAAACCCTTGTTGTAACCGCCGCTGGTCTGTTCGTCGCCGCGTGTCAGTCCGCGCCCGCTTCGCCGACCGCGGCGCCTTCATCGGCGGCAACCGCCGTTCCCGCTCCGACGACCATCGCCGCGCCGACGAACGCACCGCCGCCGACTGTGCCAGCGTCGAGCGCGCAGCTCAAAGTGATGCCAACGGCTCCGGCGAGCGCCGGGGCGCCCAAGTCGGGCGGGACGCTGACGATGGCCCAGAAAGCTGACGTGGCAAACTTCGACCCGTTCTATCTGGTCCAAAACAACGCGTTCATTTACCAGAGCCTCTACGACTCGCTCATCCTCTACGATGAGAAGATGAATCCACTCCCACGTCTCGCCGAGTCCTGGGACCTGGCCAAGGACGGCAAGAGCATCCAGCTCAAGCTCCGGAAAGGGGTCAGCTTTCACAGCGGACGGGAGGTCGAGAGCAGCGACGTCGCCTATAGCATCAGTTACGTCCAGGATCCGAAGCACGGCTCCCAGATCATCGATCTCTTCGCGCCCGTCACGAAGGTCGAGACCCCCGACAAATACACAGTCGTCCTGCAGTTCAACCGCGCATATCCGGCCGTCTTCGACATGCTCAATTTCCTCTGCGTTCTCGATAAGGATGGCGCGGCGAACCTGAAGGCGAAACCGGCCGGCACCGGTCCATTCACCTTCGAGAGCTGGGAACCGGGCAATCAGGTCGTCCTCGTCAAGAACAAGAATTATTGGGATTCCGGCAAGCCGTACCTCGACAGGCTCGTCTTGCGGGCGATATCCGATGCCTCCAGCCTGGTCACCAGCGTCCGTTCGGGTGACGTCGATCTGATCTGGAACTTCCAGCTTTCGCAGTACGTCGACCTCCAAAAAGATCCGAACTTACAGGTGAGCCCAGGGCTAATCGGATCGAGCTACTACGACATGACCTTCAACGTCACCCGCGATCCGGTCTCGGACAAGCTGGTGCGGCAGGCGATCAACTATGCGACCGATCGTGAGCAATTCGTGAAAAATGTACTCTACGGAGTCTCGCAGCCAACCGACATTCCCTTCCCGACCTACTCGATCGCCTACTCGAAGGAGCTCGACCAGCGCTATTCCTACGACCTCGATAAGGCGAAAGCGCTACTCAAACAGGCGGGCAAGACTAATGTTTCCTTTGCTGCCATCGCCAGCAGTCAGATTCAAACGGAGTCGGTCACCCTGGCTCAGATTGTTCAGGCCTCACTGAAGCAGATCGGTGTGAACATGACCGTGCAGAATCTAGAATCGGCCCGCTACCTCGACCTCGATCACCACTCGGACTTCCAGATGATGATGCACACCTTCGGCCGATCGAATACCGACCCCGATACGCTTTTGCGGGGAGCGATTGTCTGGCGCGCGAAAGATAACGTCTCAAAGTTTAGCTCGCCGGAGTATACCCAGCTCGTCGACGAAGCCGGGTCCACCGTCGATCCGGACCGACGCAAGCTGCTTTACCAGAAGATTGCCGAGATCATGCTCGACCAGAGCTGGACGATTACGGTCGCGGCAGCGCCCTCACCTTACGCCTATACCAAGAAGCTCCAGGGTTTCGCCTATGATCGCCAGGGATACCCACTGCCGGCCGGGATGTGGCTCGCGGGAGCGTGACGGTGGGCTATTACATCCTGGGACGTGTCGTCCAAATGGCACTCGTCCTATTTCTCGCGTCGATGGCGCTCTTTCTCTTGATTCGTCTACTCCCGGGTGATCCGGCCCTGATCTACGCCGGGACCGACGCCTCGAACACGGTCGTTCAGGCAGTGCGACGCGAGATGGGGCTCGACCAGCCAATTCCGGTTCAATACCTCGCTTGGGTGCGGCGCGTCGCTCAGGGCGACCTGGGCAAGTCGTTTCAGAACGACTATCCGGTCCTGAGCCTGCTTGGCCAAAGGATTCCCGCGACCGCCGAGCTGGCAGCAGCCGCGCTCGCGTTATCGCTGCTCGTCAGCTTTCCCCTCGGGCTCTGGGCTGCGCTCCGCGAGGGGTCGTTGGTCGATTACCTGGTCACCGGCCTCAGCGGCTTCGGCCTCGCCATCCCGCCTTTCTGGTTCGGGATCATCCTCATCCTCGTCTTCGCGCTTCAGCTCCACCTGCTCCCCGCGTCCGGCTACTCCCCATCGCTGACCCGTCCGGGACCCTTCCTGCAGCACCTGGCGATGCCGGCTGCCACTCTGGCTTTGCCGACCATCTGCACCTTGACCCGGTTCGTCAAGTCGGCGATCCTCGACGTGATGGGGCTGGATTACGTCCGGACCGCCCGGGCGAAGGGCGTCGTCGAGCGGGCGGTTTTGAGTCGCCACGTCGTTCGCAATGCTCTCGTCGCTATCGTGACGATCGTTGGCTTACAGATCGGCCGCCTGCTGGGGGGAGCAGTCATCATCGAGTCTGTCTTCGCCTGGCCCGGGGTGGGGCAGCTTCTGCTCGATGGTATCCTGAACCGCGATTACGCCGTCGTCCAGGGCGGACTGCTGACCTTCGTCTTCATTTTTCTCGTAATCAACCTCCTGACCGACCTGAGCTATGGCTTCCTTGATCCACGAGTTCGCCTCGGTGGAGGCGTGATGGCATGACCCTGCTGGAAGCATCGGGCGAGGTTTTCGAAGCGCCAACCCCCGCTCGTCCACTCGGCCAGGTGCGCGGCGCGTTGCGCTGGATCGCGCACAGTCCAATGGCGACGGCGGGGTTGCTCATCACTCTGCTTCTCCTGCTCATCGCCTTTCTGGGACCGCTGCTGCTCGGCGTCGATCCGACTACGATCTATCGCGACTACGTGCTCAGCCCACCCAGCGCCCGGTTTCCGCTGGGCACCGACGAGCTTGGACGGGACATTCTGGCTCGGGTGATCGCCGGGGCGCGGTTATCATTCATCGTCGGCGGGGCAGCGATGCTCCTGGGCGCCATCGTCGGCATCTCGACCGGAGTGCTCGCCGGATACTTCGGTCGCGCCTTTGACACGGTGATCATGCGGCTCTGGGACGTGCTCCTGGCCTTTCCCGGCGCCTTGCTGGGCATCGCCACGGCAACCGTCCTTGGCCCGGGGACAACCAGCGTCATCGTCGCCGGCGCGCTAACCGGCATCCCCTTCTTTTCACGGCTGGTTCGGGCCTCGACGCTCGTCGAGAAGGAGCGAGACTACGTCCTGGCCGCGCGTGCGCTTGGCGCCAGCCACTGGCGCGTCCTGGCGCGGCACATCTTGCCGAATTCCCTCTCGCCGGTGCTGGTCCAAGCCTCGAACACGGTCGGCCAGGCGATCCTGCTCGAAGCTGCCCTGAGCTACCTCGGTCTGGGCATTCAGCCACCAGACCCATCGCTGGGCACCATGCTCAATGAATCCCAGGCGGTTCTCGGTCAGGCTCCCTGGTATCCGATCTTTCCCGGCGTGACACTCGTCGTTCTTCTGGTCGGCTTGAACTTCCTCTCCGATGGCCTGCACGTTCTTTTGATCCCACGCCGCCGGTAATCTCGCTTGCTCCCGCTCCGGCCGGATGGTATACTTTTTTTGCACCAAAGGGTGTACTCTGCACTGTTTCCGACCGGTGCGGTCGTGCCAGACGGCCCTCACGGCGCTGGTTCCCACTCGGGATGACGAAGCAGGAAGGGGCCGGTCCTCTCATCAGAGGCCGACAAAAAACGAAGGGAGATCTAAATTTTTCGATGCCTAACGTCGTGTCCATGAAGTTGCTGCTCGAGGCGGGCGTTCATTTCGGGCACCAAACCCGTCGTTGGAACCCGCGAATGAAGCCTTTCATCTTCACTGAGCGCAACGGCATTCACATCATCGACCTCCAGCAGACTGTCAGCAAGCTTACCGAGGCGTACAATTTCATCCGTGATCTTGCTCAGGCCAACGGTACCATTCTCTTTGTCGGCACGAAAAAGCAGGCGCAAGAAGCGATCGAGAACGAGGCCAAGCGCTCCGAGCAATTTTACGTCAATCAGCGGTGGCTTGGTGGGATGCTCACGAATTTCCGCACTATCCAAACGCGACTGAAGCGATTGGAAGAGCTCGAATCGGCGAAGGCAGCCGGCGAGTTCGAGCGGCTGCCGAAGAAGGAAGCCAGCCAACGTGAAGAAGAGATCGTCCGCTTGAATCGCCTACTCGGCGGTATCAAGACGATGCGCCGTCTGCCGAATGCGCTCTTCGTGATCGATCCCCATAAGGAGCGACTCGCGGTGGCCGAGGCGCGTCGGTTGGAGATTCCGATTGTTGCTCTGGTCGATACCAATTGCAATCCTGATGAGATCGACTATCCAATTCCAGCCAACGACGATGCAATTCGGGCGGTGAAGCTTCTTTCGAGCAAGATAGCTGACGCTGTGCTTGAAGGAATTAACCTGCGCAAGGCCGCCGAAGAGCAGGAAGCCAAGGAAGCAACTGCGTCAGCCGAGGAAGGCGAGGTTCCCGAGTACGTTGCTTTGGCCGATGAAGAAGAGGGGGAAGAGAAGCCAGAGATCGAATACCCGGGTGACATGAGCGAGGAAGATTTCGTCGAAGAGGACGTCACTTCGACGGCAGCCGTTTAATCCTCCCACCGCCTTTTTTGCCATTCTTTTGCCATTCTGAGGAGCGAAACGACGAAGGATCTCCGAGAGGGGGAGATTCTTCGCTCGTACTGGTCACTCAGCCAGGGGAGGCTGGAATGCTAAACGAAGCACGATTAGGCTCGTGAACCTGATAAGGTGAGGGAAGATTGGAAGTATCAGCATCAGCGGTGAAAGAGCTACGCGAGCGCACTGGCGCTGGCGTGATGGAATGCAAACGGGCGCTCGTCGAGGCGGGCGGCAACATGGAAAAGGCGACGGAGATTCTCCACCGCCAAGGATTGGCCCGTGCTGAGAAGAAGGCCGGACGGGTAGCCCAGCAGGGCCTCATTGATGCCTACATCCACGCTGGTGGTCGCATCGGTGCAATGGTTGAGGTGAACTGCGAGACCGACTTTGTGGCTCGGACCGATGACTTCCGTCAGCTCGCTCACGATATTGCCATGCAAGTCGCGGCGACGGGTCCGAAGTACGTTTTACCGAGTGAGGTGCCACCGGATGACGCCGCCCAGGTGAGTGAGCTCGCCTTACTTGCTCAGCCTTTCATCAAGGATCCGAGCATCACGATCGAAGATCTGATCAAGCGCTACATCGCTAAGCTTGGCGAATCGATTCGCGTCCGACGCTTCGTTCGATATGCGCTCGGTGAGGAGCCCGAGGCGGTATCTTGACCCAATACAAGCGCGTCATGCTTAAAATCAGTGGTGAGGCGTTGACCGGAGGCCACTCCGGCACGATTATCGACGCCCCCACCTTGAGTTGTATCGCCGAACAGATCCGGGACGTCGTCCAGAATTGCCAAATTGATCTGGGCATCGTCGTCGGAGGCGGAAATATCTGGCGCGGCCAGGCCGCGGCTGAACGTGGGATGGACCGCGCCCAGGCAGATTACGCCGGGATGTTGGCAACGATCATCAACGCGCTTGCCCTTCAAGATGCCCTCGAGAAGATCAAGGTTGACACGCGGCTGCAAACGGCGATCACCGTGACTGCAGTCGCCGAACCGTTCATCCGCCGACGGGCGATCCGTCACCTGGAAAAAGGGCGGGTCGTCATTTTCGCAGCGGGAACCGGTAACCCTTACGTCAGCACCGACACGGCGGCCGCGCTCAGGGCTATCGAAATCGGGGCTGACGCTTTGCTCATGGCGAAAAATCAGGTCGACGCGGTCTACGATTCGGACCCCCGGGTCAACTCGAGGGCCCGAAAATTTACCCATCTTTCGTATATTGACGCGCTCAATCTGAGGCTCAAGGTGATGGACAGCACCGCGCTCTCCCTCTGCATGGATAACAAGCTCCCGATCGTCGTCTTCGATCTCGGCGTCGAGGGCAACATTCGGCGGGTGATCGAAGGCTGTCCAATTGGCACACTGGTGTCCTGAACACCTAGCCGACCTGCCCGGAGGTTCACCGAATGTCACAGGACCTGGTTTCGGACGTCCTCAAACGTGCCGAAGAATGCATGCATCACGCCCAGGAATCATTGGGGCACGATCTCGCGGCGATTCGAACGGGGCGCGCTTCACCTGCCCTCCTCGATAAGATTCGAGTGGATTATTATGGTGTTCCGACCCCATTGCCTCAGGTCGCCGCGATTTCGGTACCGGAGCCACGCACCTTGGTAATTCAACCGTGGGATAGGTCAGTTTTAGGCGCGATCGAAAAGGCAATTCTCAAATCGGACCTCGGACTTACTCCAACCAGTGATGGGAAGCTGGTTCGTTTGAACATTCCCCCCCTCACCGAGGAACGCCGTAAAGATCTCGTCAAGCTGACCAAACGTCGGGTCGAAGAGGGGCGAGTCCACGTCCGTAATTGCCGCCGTGACGCCCTTGAAGAGCTCAAAAAGCTTGAAAAGGACAAGAAGATCTCTGAAGACGACTCGCGGCGCGGTCAGGAGCGTCTCCAAAAGCAGACCGAGGCGGCGATCGCAGAGATCGATCGCGCTGGTTTGCGCAAAGAACAGGAAGTTCTGGAAGTATGACCGGTCTACCGGATTACCTACCGGACGATTGGAAGCCTACCCCCGAACAATTGCCGCGCCACGTCGCGATTATCATGGACGGCAATGGTCGCTGGGCCAATGCACGCGGCCTGCCGCGCCTTTATGGCCATCGAGCGGGGGTTGATAACGTACGCGCGGTCCTCGAGGCTAGCGTCGAGTTCGGAATTCAATACCTGACAATCTACGCGTTCTCCACTGAAAACTGGACTCGTCCAACCGATGAGGTCAATGGTCTGTTTCAAATCATGGGCGAAGTCATCAAGTCAGAGACGGAAGATCTGCACCGGAACGGTGTGTGTGTGCGTCACGTTGGCCGTACGACCGGGCTTCCCGAAGGACTGCTCGTGGCAATCCAGCAAGCGACAGCATTGACCAAGGACAACACCCGTATCATTCTCAACGTTGCCTTTAACTACGGTGGACGAGCCGAGTTGGTTGATGCGGTGCGTCGGATGATCGCGGACCGTATTCCTGCCGAACAGGTCACCGAGGCTCTGATCAGTCAATATCTCTACACCGGTGGCCAACCCGATCCGGACCTGATTATTCGGACCGCCGGCGAGATGCGGCTCAGCAACTTCTTGATTTGGCAGGCTGCCTACGCCGAGTATTACTCGACGTCGACCTATTGGCCAGACTTCGGGCGAGACGAGCTACGCCGAGCCCTCGCCGCCTATGCGCGTCGCCAGCGGAAATTCGGTAGCGTTTTGACCTCGTGCTGATCGCCCGGATTGCCTCGGCAGTCGTCGCGATTCCGATCATTGTCGGGGTGATTTGGCTCGGTGGTCCGCTCTTTTTCGCCCTACTAGTCCTCGCAGCCGCGCTCGCCGCGCGCGAATCGATCGCCTTGCTCCAGCCTGACTACCGAGCGATCTCTGAGCTATTCGCGACGGGGGGGACACTGGTACTGGTTGCTGGCGCAACGCGTGGCGCGGTCGGCGTCCTAAGTGCGCTGGCGATCGTGCTCGTCGCCAATCTAGTTGCTTACACGTTAGAATCAGGTAGGCCGAACGGTAAGCAAAGTGTCTGGCCCAACAGCTTCGTCGCGGCAGTCTACGCGGGCTTGCCAGGCGCTCTGCTCATGATCGAACGGTCGTGGAGTGGTAGTTTTGTTCTCGTCCTTGGCGGGCGCCTAGCATTCGATTTTGGGGCGATCTGGGTTTTACTCATCCTTACCACGGTCTGGGCCGTCGACACGGCGGCCTACGCCGTCGGTCGGCTGATTGGTCGCCATCTGCTCTGGCCAGCGGTCAGTCCCCAAAAGACCTGGGAAGGCACTTGCGCCGGCCTGCTCGCCGGTGCGATTGTTTCGTTCGTTTGGGCACCTGACGTTGGGATATCCACCGGAGCCGGCGGTGCGCTCGGCCTGATCCTGGCAATCGCCGCGATCCTGGGAGACCTTGCCGAATCTGCTTTGAAGCGACACGCCGGAGTAAAGGACGCTGGGCAATTGATTCCGGGACACGGCGGGATTCTCGACCGTATCGATAGTCTAGTATTTTCAGTGATCGTGGTATTCTTATTTGGAACAATAGTTGGCTTCGCCTAGAGATGGTCGAAAAAGTGACGCGCTCAATCGTTATTGTTGGCAGCACCGGATCGATCGGCCAGCAAGCCCTCGAAGTCGTCCGGGCTCACCCGGCCGAGCTACGCGTGGTTGGCCTGGCCGCCGGAAAGCGTTTGGACGTCCTTGCCCGTCAGGTCCACGACTTTAAGCCATCGTACGTGAACGCCCCGTCTCTAACGGCCGCCCAGGAATGGCACGGAGCCATCACCACGACGCTGGAGAACCTGTGTGAGCTGCCCGAAGCCGATCTCGTGCTCATCGCGACCGTAGGCTCAACTGGTCTCGCTCCAACCCTCACCGCGATTCGTGCCCGTAAGCTGGTCGCCCTGGCGAACAAGGAAGTCTTGGTGATGGCCGGGCAATGGGTCATGGCCGAGGCACAGCGAGTAGGCGTGCCAATCTTGCCTGTTGACAGCGAGCACAGTGCGGTCTGGCAATGCTTCGCTGGCGACTGTCGGCTCGGGGGCGACCTCGCCTGCAGTTCCATCGAGCGCATCATCCTAACCGCTTCGGGAGGGGCATTCCGCGATCGCCCTATTGAAGAGTTGGCCGCGGTCAGTCGCGAAGAGGCGCTGGCACATCCCAACTGGGTGATGGGGCCGAAAGTGACGATCGACTCCGCCACGCTGATGAATAAAGGCTTCGAAGTCATCGAAGCCCATTGGCTCTTCGGCCTTCCCTATGAAAAGATCGACGTGCTGCTTCATCGCGAGAGTATCGTCCATGCCCTGGTCGAGTTCTATGATGGCTCACTCCGCGCCGCTCTGGGGCCGCCGGATATGCGCATTCCGGTTCAGCATGCCCTTACCTATCCCGAAAGGTTTCCGGCGTCTTGGCCGCGATTGAAATTGACTGAGATTGGGAAGCTCAGCTTCAGTCCACTGAACCGACGGCGCTACCCGTGTTTCAATTTGGCGCTCGACGCGGCCAAGACCGGAGGCACAGCACCGGCGGTGCTCAGTGCTGCAGACGACGTCGCGGTACGGCTCTTTCTCGAAGGAAAGATCGGCTTTGCCGACATTCCCAACGTCGTCGATCGAGCGCTCCAAGCGCATCGCCTGATCGCCCAGCCAACGCTCGATGATGTACTCGACGCAGACCGCCGAACTCGCGAGGACTTGGAAGCGTCTCTTGACCGGGGCACGCGACGTGCGTGATCAGAGCACAGCAGGTTGGGCTGGCAAGCAGAGGATCCGCCCGGGTAGCCGCCTCGGGCGGTATCCATCCGCTCAATGGTGAGCAATCGAGGCGAGGGGGACAAGTGGACGTCGTTGTATTCGTCGTACTTCTTGGCGCTTTGATCCTAGTCCATGAATTGGGACACTTCATCTTGGCGAAACGAGCCGGCGTGAAGGTCGAGGAATTTGGTATCGGTTTTCCACCTCGGCTCTTCGCGATTCGGCGCGGCGAAACCGTTTATTCACTGAATATGGTGCCGCTGGGCGGCTTCGTCCGCATGCTTGGTGAAGAGGACCCCACTGCTCCGCGCAGCTTCGCCTCGGCAAGTCGCTGGTGGCGGATAGCGATTCTGATCGCCGGCGCAACCATGAATTTCATCGTTGCGATCATTCTCTTCTCGGGCGCCTACGCCTCTGGTTGGCCAACGGTGACCAAAAGTGACGTGATTGTTTCCGAGGTCGTGCCGGGCTCGCCAGCCGATCACGCTGGTCTCAAGGCCGGCGACCTGATCGTCAAATTTGCCGGCCAGGCGATCGAGCGTCCTGGTCAGATCTCATTGATCACTTACTCATCGCTGGGAAAACCTTTATCTGTCGAAATCCGGCGCAACCAGCAAACGATCGACCTGACGGTCACTCCACGCACGTCTTGGCCGAGCGACCAGGGTCCAATCGGCATTGGGATAAGTGAGCATCCGCTAAAAATCGAGCCAGTCTACTATTCGGTACCCCAGGCGATCATCGGTGGAATCAAGCAGACCGTTCAGACTGTCGTGCTGACCTTGACAATCCCGGTGATGGTGATCCGGGGACTCATTCCGGCCGACGCGGCACGACCGATTGGACCTTACGGCATTTACCAGATAACGAGCCAAGCGACGACCGAAACCGTGGCAACCGGCTGGTGGTTCCCGGTGCTAAGCGTCGCCGCGACGGTTAGCGCGGGTCTCGGTTTCGCTAACTTGCTGCCGATTCCCGGCCTGGACGGCGGCCGGTTACTTTTCGTGATCGTCGAAGCGATTCGCGGACGACGCATGAGTCCACAGCGCGAGAGCATGATTCACATGATCGGCCTCGCCTTTCTGGTTTCGGTGTTCTTGATCGTCACCTATTTCGACTTACTCTTCCCGGTCAATTTGGATTTTGGACCGCACTAGAGCGGAGAGACGCGCGGGCGGCACCTCTCTAATGCTCAGGGGAACAATGCGAGGAGAACGGTTCGGTGCGACAGTCACAACTCTTTGGGAGGACATTACGCCAGGCTCCAGTCGAAGCAGAAAATGAGAGTTACCGACTGATCTTGCGGGCAGCGCTGGCCCGTCAGGTCGCGGCCGGGATCTACAGCTATCTACCGCTTGGCTGGCGTGTGATGCAAAAGATCGCCGCGATCATTCGCGACGAGATGGACAAGATCGGCGGGCAGGAGGTCAACATGCCGGTGATCGTTCCTGCTGAGCTCTGGAAGGAGTCCGGCCGCTGGTATGCCATCGACGAGACGCTTTGGCGCATCAAAGACCGAAACGACCGTGAATTCGTGCTGGCCATGACTCACGAAGAGGTCGTGACGGATCTGACGCGGCGCGACGTGCGGTCGTATCGTCAGCTTCCCTACATGCTCTATCAGATTCAAACGAAGGTTCGCGATGAGCCACGCCCACGTGGTGGCCTGATCCGCATGCGCGAATTCTTGATGAAGGATGCCTACAGTTTCCATCCAGACTCCGCGGATCTCGACCGCTATTACCCGAGCGTTTATCAAGCGTACGTGAATATCTATCAGAGAGTTGGCGTCGGGGCGATTCCAGTTCAAGCTGATCCGGGCATGATCGGCGGGACCGGTAGCCACGAATTCCTCTTACCGTCGGACATTGGGGAGGCGGTTATCGTTCGTTGTACGCACTGCGGCTACGCCGCAAATCAGGAAATCGCGACTGCGATGCAGGAGCCTCCAAGTCCGGACGTGGCCGGAGCGCCGCCTCTCGAACTGATTGAGACTCCCAACATCAAGAGCATCGAAGAGTTAGAAGCATTCTTCAACTTGCCCGCGGATGCTTTCCTAAAGACTGTCGTCTACAGCGTCGATGGGAAGCTCGTTGCGGCCGTCGTCCGTGGTGATCAGGAGATCAATGAGGTTAAGCTCGCTAACGCCTTGCACGTGCCCGGCGTGCGCCTGGCCACCGATCAAGAGTTGGCGCATGGACAGGTCGCCGCGGGGTTTATTTCGCCGGTTGGACTGAGCGACGTCGAGGTGATCGTCGACGACAAGGTGCCGGGCCGCAGCTACATCGCTGGCGCGAATCGCAAGGACTATCACTTCAAGAACGTGCTGCCCGGGCGAGATTTCCCGCTGGACCGCAAGATCGACATCACCCTCGTGCAGGCCGGTGACCCGTGCATTCGCTGTGGTCATCCGTTGATCACCGGACCAGGTCTCGAGCTCGGGCACACTTTCAAATTAGGAACAAAGTACAGCGCAGCGATGAAAGCCAACTACCTGGGAGCCGAGGGTCGCGAAGCGGCCATCGTCATGGGCTGCTAT
>JAJPIK010000094.1 GCA_021324795.1 Chloroflexota bacterium | reverse complement strand
GGGATCGACGCTCCGTCGCTGCGCCGGGTTCTGCCGGAGTGGGATTACGTCGTCACCGACGAGCGGGTGGTCCGCAGCCCGTGGGCCTTCCGGTCGGATCTGCGCGCCTTTCACGATGCCGCCCAGGCGTATTTCAAGGGCCGCACCTGGCAGGGAGCACGCTTCCAACCGCCGCTCGACAACGCCCCGGCCTACCGGCGCGACACGAAAATCCGGCTGCGCCTGCCCCGATCCGCCCGGCAGTTCGCGGCGCAATACGACCATCCCGGTCCTAAGATCGGCCTGCTGCTCGCCGGCTCCTCGCCGGAGCCGATCTATCCGCCGCTCGAATGGTGGCACGATGCGCTGCTCGCCCTCGAACAGGCATTTCCGGAGGCGCGCTTTTACCTAACCGGCACCAGTCGCGGCCAGGACGGACGGACGACGACCTTACGTTACCCGCGCGCCGCGCTCGATCGGCTCCTCGGTCAGCATCCGGACCTCGTCGATTGCTACGACGTCGGCTTCTGGAATCAATTAGGGCTGATCGAGCGCTGCGATCTCTTCATCGCTCCCCACACCGGCTTCGCCTTTCTCGCTCCCTGCCTCGGCACCCCTTGGCTGGCAATCTCCGGCGTGCGCTGGCCGGATTACTTCTTCAACCAGACACCGTTTTATTGTGCCCTGCCCACCTGCCCGCTTTATCCGTGCTGGAACGCGATGAAAGAGGAGTGCCAGGAGCGCTTGCGCCAGGACCGCCCGGTGCTCTGCATGGACCCCGAGCAGCTGAACGCGCGGATCCCCGACGTCATCCGCGGCGTCCAGCTTCTGCTGGACCCGCGGTTCACCTACGACGAGGCGGTGCGGCTCTATCGCGAAAACTTCCTAGCGGCTGGCCTCGCCCGGCCGCGCTTTTTCTCTTTTGACGGCGCGATCTCCCTGGCGTCAGGCTGAGCCGTTCACCACCTCGAGCAGCGCCTGGATGTAGCCGAAGGCGTAGGCGCGCGAGCGATGGCCCCAGTCGGTGTCGTCGTCGAGATGGGGGACGTGGTCGTCCATCAGAAAGCCGGCGAAGCCGACTTCTTTGTAGAGCTTCAATGCCTCGAACATGTTGACGTCGCCGGTGTTGACGAACGCCTCCCGGAAGCTGGGCACGTGGCCGATGACGTTGCGGAAGTGGACGTAGACGATCTTCTGGCGCGAGCCGAAGTAGCGGATCGCCTCGAAGACGTTGGGGCCCATCTCGGCCCAGGTACCCTGACAGAAGTTCAAGCCGCTGTTCGGGCTGTCGACGATCGCCATGGCGCGCTTGAACGATTCGAAGCTGCGGATGGTTGTCTGGGAAAGATAACCAGATAACCACCCTTTTCCTAAGACGCATTCTCGATGATATCTTCTTCGTCGTCGCGGAGGATGTATCCCCAGAAAAGGAGCAGCTTAGCAGTAATAGCTTCAAGAGTTTTGTAGCAACCTTTTGACAAGTTTAGGCAAAAGTCGACAACGTCGGATTCGGGAAACTCGCCGGTCGGTGGATAGTCAAGCTGTTGCAGTATAGTAGTATGTGAGGAGAAAGCCCGTCCGCTTGTTCCCGTCTTCAAAAGGATGGCCATGGACAATGCCGTCGATGAGAACGGCAGCCTTCTCAAAAGGATCGGGATGTAAGTCTTGTCCATCCCATGTTTGAAATGCGCTTCCAATCTTTAGTGAGACAAGCCCCGGCTCACGTTCTTTTCCAGACCTTCCACCAAACTCTGTCACGGCGAGCAAGTTAAAAGCAAAGGCGGCGTCAGTTAGACGCCGCACAATCTCGTGGGTGCTTTCGCTATCATCGGCGCTAAAGTCAATCGTCTCCTGATACTCGAAGTGGACTTTCTGGAGCAATTCCGCCAGGGACCGTCTGGGTTCTGTCAACATCGAGTCTTATGCTTTGGCGAGCTTCTCCAAGATGACGCGAACATCCTTACGCTCGGTAACTGACGTGTAGAAGTCACGAGGAGACTGAGCGGACCTCTTCGAATCTTGCAGACTTTTGCCACTAACACTTGTTCGAGGAACATAGCGCTTCCGTGACAGTTTGGCTACTGTCTTCACGTTGTCCTCCTTTAGTTGCTGGGTTGCCTCTATTGTAGCACAGCTGTACACAACTGTAGCACAATCTGCTCCCCTTAGATTTAGATAATGTGCAGTTTCTACGCCGCACACAGTAGATACTGTCGACACTTACTTGGCCATGTTATCCCCTTCCAGTTAGTCTGCTGCCATCGTGCATCCAACAAAGAAGAGAGCGAGACTAGAATGGCACAATTTGACGACCACTCTCAAAAAAAGCATCGAACTGAGATCGATTGATATCGCATATGTTAGTGCAGCCTCTTGCCTAGACTCCACTGTTCGCAGGTGTCCCCGTGATCGTTCCGCAAGTCGCGCGATGGAGCTTCAAGTACGACGGCGATGGATTCCTGGTACAGTTGACGGCGGAACCACTGGGATAATGATGGGCCCACTGAAGATAGTCGGAATCGCCATCGACAAACCGCTGCATTGTTCGGCATCCTTTACGGCGAACTGGCTGCAGGACCACGAATAGAACTCTAGCCCCGCACGCTCCCCGCGCTGAGGCCGGAGGTAATGAACCGCTGCGTCGCCATCGCGAAGATAATCGGAGGGAGGCTGGCCAGGACTACGGTCGCGGTGAGGGCACCGTAGTCCAGCGAGTAACGTCCGCTGAATTCGGCGGCGACCACGGCGATCGTCTTGGAAGCTTCGGTTGACGTAAAGATCACGGCGAGGAAAAACTCGCTCCACACCGCGAGCAAGGAGAAGATCGCGGTCGCGGTCAGACCGGGCGTCGACAGGGGCAGCACCACTTTGACCAGGGTAGCCAGGCGGGAGCAGCCGTCGATCATCGCCGCATCTTCGACCTCGCGGGGAATGCTCAGGAAGTAGCCGCGCATGACCCAGATGACAAACGGCACGCTGAAGCTCGCATAGACCAGGACCAGCCCGCCCAGGGTGTTGATCAACTGAAGCTGCCCAAGCAAGACGTAGAGCGGAATCGCCAGGGTAACCGACGGCAGCATCTGGGTGAAGATGATCAAGAGAAAAGACGTGCTTCGGCCACGAAAGCGCATCCGAGCGAAGGCGTAGGCGGCCAGCGCCCCAACCACGAGCGCGGAGAAGGTCACCGCCATGCCGACGATCAGCGTATTCAGCAAAGCGCGCTTGAATTCCGACGCGGCGATGTCCGAAGAGTCGGCGTTCCCCAGCAGCCGAGCGTAGTTTTCGAAGGTGGGTTGCTCGGGAAACACGTGCGGCGGGATCGAGGTGAGCTCGACCTGGGGTGAGATGCTCGAGATAATCACCCAGAGAAACGGCAGGACCGACACGAGCAAGATGACCAGGGCGCCCAGGTAGACGCCAATTCGCCTCGGGAGTCGTCCTTTTCGTCGCATCGTCAGTACTCAAGATCGGTCGAGATCAGCTTCATGTAGACGAGGCTCAAGGTCACGATGACAATCGTGACGACGTAGGCCATCGCCGCGCCCGAGCCAAACCGGAGATACTTGAAGCTCTCGAAGTAGGTCTCGATCGCGATGACCATGGTCCGATCGGCCGGCCCACCGCTCGTCATGACGTAAATGATGTCGAAGACGCGGAAGCTCCACATCGTCTGCAGAACCGTCACCACGGCGAGCATCGGCCGGAGCAGGGGAATCGTAATCGAAAATAGAGTGCGAAAGCTGCCGGCCCCATCGATCCGGGCGGCCTCGTAAAGGGGCGAGGGGATCGTTTGCAGTCCGGCGAGCAGCATGAGCGCGACGAAGGGGACCTCTTTCCAAACTTTCGTCACGATCACCGCCGGCATCGCCAGATTGGGATCTCCCAGAAACGAGACGTATCCTCCGCTCAGGTGCAGCCAGGTCAGGATCCCGTTGAGAATACCGTAGTCGCCATTGTAGATCCATTCCCAGACCATGCCCACGACGACCGGCGGCATCGCCCAGGGAATCAAGAGGAGGGTACGGACGACGGCACGCCCCACGAACTCCTCATTGAGCAGCAAAGCAACCGCCAATCCGATCAACATCGTGAGGACTACCGAGAAGACGGTGAACACGGCCGTCCGCTCGATGACCTGCCAGAAGGAATCGCTGGTCAATAAAGTAAGGTAATTGTTCAGACCGACGAAGGGACGGTGGGTCGGATCGGCCAGGTCGTACTTCTGCAGGCTGATCAGGAGGGAGTCGAGCGTGGGATAAATGACGACGCCGAGCACGACGACGACGGCCGGCAGAATAAACCAATAGGGCTCGAGGGTCCTCGTCCGGCGATGCGTAACTGGCGGAGTCAGCGTGGCAGCGCGCAAAGACTGCTTTGGCTCCAACGTCTATCCCTTCTTCATGATCTCCGTGACCTTGGCCGCCGCGTCGTCTAACGCGGCCTTGGCCGGCTTCTGACCGGATAAAACCGAGATCGTGGCGACCTGCAACGCATTCGAGAATTCCTCCTGCCAGGTCTTGGCCGGGAATCGGAAATCGTTCTTGAGCTGCTCGCCGTATCCCTTCATCCAAGGGACCTTCGCGGTCAGGGTACTATCGTTGTAGAGCGACTTCCAGGGCGGCAGGGTCTGGTAATTGAGCAGAACGTTGGTAGCGGTCTCCTTGCCGGTCAGAAAGTCGATCCAACTCCACGCGGCGTCCTTGTTGGCGGACTTCGCGACCATCGAAACGGTTTCGGACCCGTCGGTCGTCGTGCTCGGATTGTTTCCCTTGACCGGAATGAGAGACACGTCGATCTTGCCAACTTCCTTGGAACTCTTGGGGTCAGTCAATAGGCCGCTCAAGCCACCCCAGAGAATCCCAAAGGCGGTATTCCCCGCGGCCAGGTTCTTGGTCACCTCCAAGGGACGGCTAGCAAACGAGTTTGGATCGACGAGCTTGTACTTCTGATAGAGGTCCGCTTCGAACTGCAGCGCCGCCACGCCGTGGTCGTCGTTGAAGGCCGGCGCGGTTTGGTCGGCATTGAAGACCTTGCCGCCGAAACCGAAAAGGAAGGTCTCGAACAGATCGAACTCCCCTTCGATCTGCTTCCACTGGAAAGTAATGGGGTACTTGACGCCAGCCTTGCTTTGGACGGCTTGCGCCGTGGTCACGAAGTCATCCCACGTCTTGGGCGGCGCGTCGATCCCGGCCTTGCTCAGATACTCTTTGTTGTAGAAAAAGAAGAGCGCGTCGATGAACCAGGGCATCCCGTAGATCTTGCCCTGGTAGGTGTAGAGATTTGGGTTGACCAGATCGGCTTTGTCTTTGATCAGATCCGTGAGATCGGCCAGGTATCCTGCCTGAGCCCAGGCAACGCTCACCGTTTCAACCACGTCGTAGCCCGCAGAGTTCGCAGCGGCCGAGGCGACGAACTTGGTCTCGATGTCGTTGTAGTCGACCAAGGTCAGATCGGCGACGATTCCGGTGGCTTGCTGAAACTTCTTGGCGGTGTCCGGGAGCCAGGGCTTATCGGTTGCCATCAGGGCGGTAATCTTCCCTCCGGATTTCGCCGGCGCCGCCTGGGTGGTGGCGGCCGGCTGGATCGCGGCAACGGTCGGCTGCGCGGTTGGCTTGGCCGCGGCAACCGTTGGCGCTGCGGCGGGTGGTGTCGTTGGCTGGGGGGCCGCGGTTGGTGGCGAGGCGGCCGGTGCGGTCGGCGTCGCCGCTGGCTGGCCGCATGCCGCCAACAAGCCTGCTCCCAGGGGCAGAGCCGCCCCCACGAGAAGTGCTTTCAATAACCCCCGTCGGGATGAATGTAGGCCATTCGTCTTTGTGTGCCCGTTCATCGGTCTCCTCCTAACTCGTCGCGGCATTCCTCACGCTTCCCGAGCCGATGCCAGCACTATACGATGGCCCTTGTTTGGCGTCAATACGGACAGTCCGACGCAAATCTCCTTTAGGAGTGGAGGGGAACCAAGCTAAGGTCATAGACAGGTACTTGGACGGTCTTGGTTACTCTACCGTTTTCGATCGCTTCCTGAATCGCATCCACAGTCGAAGGGGGAAGATACTCCTCTCCACAGTGCGGGCAGACTTGTGCCGGAACGTCTTCGATAATGTAGACCTTGTCCCCAATAATTTGAGTGAAGGTAATCCTCACGCTCTTCAGATTTGTTCCGCAAACGGAGCACGTTTCTTTGCAGCTCTCAATACTCATTATCGACTCACTTCCTGGTCTTGAAGTCCGCTTCTCATTCATTCGCGTCTGGCTGATACACCGTGATAATGTTCACCACTGGTCTCATGGAGCAAAGAACATACAGCACTTTGCCCCGTATGGTCCTGCCAAGAATTAGGCAGGCAGGCCCATAACGGTGCTCGGCGTAGTGTCCGATGATCTCGCCGCTCGCGATTGCTTCTTCAACCGCGTGTCCTCAGATGTCGCGGGCTATTCTTTGCTGAGATCCATGGATAGTGTACCGATATTGGCCAGATGCCACGGCTAAGGCGATCTGAGCCATCTTCTGCTTGAGATCGTCTGACATTCGTCAACCTTCTCCCCCGTCAAGTTTACACCCACCAATCCTATCTGCTATATTGGGCCCAGCTTAGGTTAACGGATTAGATCCGTCGTTGAGAGGACGATATGACCCTGCCCATTGGTTCTGGCTCCCAGGCGATCTCTCGGCGTCACTTCGTTGCCTTGACTGGCCTCGGTGTTCTTGCGGTTCCAATCCTCGCGGCGTGCTCGAGTAGCCAAAGCACGCCGGCTGCGCCTACCACGACGCCCGCGTCAGCCTCGCCGGCGGCCGCTAGCTCGACTCCCGTGGCAACGTCCGCGCCGACGGCGGCCCAGCCCACCCAGGCCGGCGCCATCGTCCAGCCGGCCGCGAGCGTTGCGCCGTCCGCTGGCAAAGGGATGACGGTTCAAGTTCGCTTCAACGGCCTCTCTACTGACTCGATGGATTTCGTGAAGAACTTCGTGAAACTGTGGAATGCCAAGGGCGGAGTCCAGATCGCGCCCGACTTCACTGACTGGGCAAGCTCGTTCCAGAAGATTACCACCGGGATCGCTGGCGGCATCGCGCCGGACATCTACGGCGCCGGTGGTCTTTGGACGCCGGTCATGGCCGCGAACGGCGGCGCCCGGGCGATCGACGATTATCTGAAGACCTACAAAGACTGGTCCGACTGGTACCCCGCCGCTCAGGAGGACGTGACCTGGAACGGGAAGGTCTACGGCATTCCTTACGAGACCGGCCTCCAGGGGAACGTCGGCTATCGCAAGAGCATCTACGACAAGGCCGGCATCACGAGTCCGCCGAGCACCTGGGATGAGGCCCATCAGATGGCGAAGCAGCTTGTCCAGACGAGCGGCGATACGATCACCATGGCCGGCTGGGATTTCCTGGTGAACAACTCGGTCGGCACCCAGCCCTACGAAGATGCGGTCGACCAGGCCGGCGGCCACATCTTCAACGCCGATAAGACTGCCCCGACGAATAATACTCCCGAGTGCGAGGCCGCGCTGAACTTCCTCGTCTGGTTCGCTCAAAACAAGACGATGCCGCCCAACGGTATGCCTGCCGCCCAGACTGTCCGCGATGGTTGGGAGACCGGCAAGGTTGCCCAGGGCCGAGTCGCCTATACCGACCTTCAGTACACCAATCAGTACGCTCCTCAGGTCTATGCTGACACCGGGGTTGCCGCCCCGCTGAAAGGTGTCAAGCAAGCGCAGGTGCTCTATGTCGACAAGTGGATGGTCTACAGCAAGACCAAGCAGCCCGACGCGACCTGGGAGGCTTTGCAAGGCCTGATCACCCCGGAGGTGCTGATCGGGATCTTCGTCAACGGCGACTGGGCCCAGCCCTGCCGAAAGGCAGTGGAAAATGCCCAGCTCTACCAGCAGGATTCGCGCATGAAAGTCGTCGCCAACAACATGCAGTACGCAGTGCCCCGCGAGGCCGTGCCCCAATCCTTCGACGTCCAGCCAGCCATGTCTCGTGAGGTCGAAGCCGCCATGCGCGGCGCGAAGTCGGTCAAGCAAGCTCTCCAGGACATGGACGCGGCAGTTGCGAAGATTATGAAAGGGGGCTAGGGCGCGGGGGGCGAATGGAGATCTCCAAGGCGGCCGCACTGCCCGTTCGACGGCTCATTTATCAACAGAAGTACGTGGGCTTCATCTTCATCGCCCCGTCGCTGCTCTTTCTCTTCGTCTTCGTTGTTTTGCCGATCTTCGCGGCGCTCGCCTTGAGCTTCAGTCAGTTCAATCTCCTCAAGCCGCCACATTGGATCGGCCTGGCGAATTATGAGGCACTGCTGAGCGACGATCGTTTTCTTCATTCAATTCTCAATACTCTGCTCTTTGCTTTTGGAACGATTCCGACCGGAACGGTCCTGGCCCTGATCTTCGCGCTTTTTGTCAATCAGCGGATCCGCGGGATCGTCTTTTTTCGGACGGCGTTTTACATGCCGGTCGTCACGTCGTTCGTCGCGGTCTCGCTGATCTGGCTCTGGCTCTACGATCCCAATTTCGGTTTGCTCAACGCCGTGCTCGGCATGCTTCACCTCAAACCGCTCGGCTGGCTCCAGGATCCCCAAACCTCGCTGCTCTCCATCATCATTCTGTCGATCTGGAAGAACATCGGCTACAATATGGTGATCTACCTGGCTGGCCTGCAGGGCATCCCGGTGCATTTGTACGAATCGGCCGAGATCGACGGGGCCGGCAGTTGGGCGAAGTTCTGGGCGATTACCCTGCCTTTGCTCTCGCCGACAACTTTCTTCGTCGTGGTGGTCTGGTTTATCGGCGCCCTCCAGATGTTCGTCCAGGTTCTCGTCCTGACCCAGGGCGGCCCGCTCGATAGCACGATCACCGTCGTCTATCTGGTCTACTCGAATGCGTTCGAGTACTTGAAGATGGGCTACGCCGCGGCGATGTCCTTCGCGCTCTTCGTTTTCATCGGGCTGATTACCTACCTGAACACACGCATTTTGAGCTATGACGTGACGTATTAGGGACTGAGAGCAGCTCAGAGAGACATATGGTAGCGATTTCCTGGACATCGGTAGCGTCTCGCCGAAAGTCGATCACGATAGCCCAAGTTCTACGGGACCTGGCGCTCTACTTCGTGCTCGCGATCCTCGCGGTCCTCTCGCTTTTTCCCTTCGTCTGGGCGTTCTTTACCTCGGTCAAGCCCGATTCCGAGGTGCTCTTGCTACCTATTCGACTGCTGCCCAACGTCTGGCACTTTGATAATTACTTGAAAGCTCTCGGCGCCGAGAACTTTGGGCGCTACTTTTTTAATAGCTTCATCGTCTCGAGCGTCGTCTGTGTCGCCCAGATCGTCCTCGCCTCGACTTCCGGCTACGCTTTTGCCCGGCTCGAGTTCCGCTGGCGCAGCCAGCTTTTTGCCCTGGTTTTAGCGACGCTCATGGTTCCCTTCCAGGTCACGATGGTCCCCTTGTTCATCATGGCGAAGAACTGGCCACTCCTCGGTGGGAACGACATTTGGGGGCAAGGGGGAACCGGCATGCTGGATAGCTACGCCGGGCTGACCGTGCCAGCCTTCGCGACTGCCTACGGGACCTTCCTCCTCCGTCAATTCTTGCAGTCGCTCCCGAGTGAGCTCGAAGATGCCGCGCGGATCGACGGCTGCTCCGAGTTTGGGATCTACTGGCGGATCATTCTGCCTCTCTCCGGTCCGGCCTTGGCAACCCTGGCGATCTTTTCCTTTCAAGGGGTCTGGAACGATTTTGTCTGGCCGCTCCTCATCATCAAGTCGGATCCTATGAAAACCGTCCAGATTGGCCTGATGGCCTTCCAGCGGGAAAATACGACCGAGTGGACCCTTCTCATGGCCGCGACCCTGGTCGCGACGATTCCAATTGTGATCATCTTCCTCCTTGGCCAGCGCTACTTTACGCAGGGGATTGCCTTGACTGGCCTCAAGGGCTGATCTATCAGCGAAGAGAAAGCGGGGAGTGTTCATCCGGTAAGGGTTGGACGATGAGCGCCGGGATGGAGTGCAGAGACAGCAGTGCGAAGCCATCGTCCGGAGTTGGCTTACTCCGACCCCTCTTCATTCGCGATAGAGAGGGGTCGGAGTAAGGCCGTGTCCTGCCAAACCGTTAGTCGCCGTCGTTGTCGTTATCGTCTTGGTCGCCGCGTGGGGGGCCGGGCGGTTGCCCACGACCAGCGTGGACTCTTGCTGCGAAGTCCAAACCTGATGGACCGGTGACGTTATAAACGGTGAAAGTTAGCGTGTTCGTGCCAGTCGTGAAGAAGGCGGGATTATTACTGGAGAATGGCGTTGGCGAGGTGAAGCCTCCGCCAGTAAAGATGGTATTGCCATTGAGCTGGATCGTGACCGAATCGTCAGCGAGCACGTTGCCGGCGATCGAAACTCCGGGATGGTGAGCTGGCAATGTGAAGGTCGTGCTGTATTGGTAGTTCGCGGCATTTGCTAAACTCGTCGTACAGTCCGCCTGGAGCGAGATCCAGTTACTGTGAGCGAGTGGGCTTGCCCAGGCTCCCGGAATATTAGCGCAGACGGTTGCTGCCTGGCTGCTGCCCCCCGGGGGGATGACCGTGACGTTGGGATCGATCTGACCCGCGTCAGCTTGCCCGCTCGCCAGGAAGAGATTAAAGGCACGCCCTGGTCGGTCGTTGGCATTCACTGGGCCGTTCCCGTGCCCGTGGCGGATATCGTAGAAGATCGGGCCACGCCAGTCGTCATGGCCGTGGTCACCCTCTGCCCACACTGGCGACGTCAGCACCCCCATGAATAGAATGGCCAGGAAGAACGATCGGAATTTTTTCATGGTGCTTTCCCTCCTGTCGGCTCGCTCGGGTTGACGCCGAGCAGTAATCCTGTTACCACCTGTCGTAACGGACGAGCCCCTGACAATGTTACAATGACCCTTCTCTTCAGAGGGAAGTGAAAAGGGAGTGCCTCACGACAACGGGAAAGGATCCGGTGCGCCGGTTGCGGCTGGTCGCTGGCGCTGGTTGGGCCTGAGGAGGTGGACCGGTCCGGGTGATCGTGAAGCTATCGCCGACGCTGTCGAGCGCCGAGGGGGTGGAGATCGCCGTGCCGGATTGGTCGATCATCGTGATCGGTCGGCCTCCCGCTTCTGAGATCGTCTCCGGCTTGCCGTCTTTGATCGTCGACGCCTTCTGGAATTGCACCGTGCCAAAGTTTTCCAAGGGGATCAGCCGGCGGCCACGAATACTTGGCGCTTCCTCGATCCACTCGGCCGAGCTCAGTGACGACTGATACTGCTCGGTTACCTGATCGCTCTGGCCGGTGGTGTTGTTCTTGAAAGAGATCAGCCAGCGACCGGACTGCTGCTGGGCGATCTCCACGGTGACCGAATCGCCGGGGTTGATGGTAAGGTTGACCGGATGGGAAGCGCGCGGCAGCAGCTCGAGCCAGGCGTCGTAGCTGATCTGGCCGTTCCGGCCGACTGTCTCTTCAGTGCCGGCTTGGATCAGATCACGGGCGCGGACTCCGCCGATGCCGACCCAGGTCGAGCCAGCGGCTAGGATGCCGGTATTCGTCGGCTGGGGTACGGTCCAGGTCCCGGTCACTTCGGTGAAAGTGCCGTTGTTTACGTAGTAGCCGGACCAGTTATGTGATTCGCCGGCGCGACCGGAGGAACCCGGTGGACGCGGCAGGATTGGGTTGGGAACCGGTGTAGTCGTGGTGGGCGGACTGCTGTTGCTCGGCTGACCCGAGCCGGTGTCGGGATGATCGTCGGTCTGGATCTTCCAGCTTCCGTCTTGGAGGACGAGGGTATACGCGTTTTGCTCGCGGTCCTGGGTGGTCGTGCCGTCATCGTAGGTGGTGCGCCAGGTCTCGAACGTCGTTGCCTGAGCGGTCGTCCCTTGCACGCTGATTGATCCCCATTCAAGCGTGATCAGCTTGATCGCGGTGACGCCGGAGTTCGCCAGATCCTGATTGATTCGGCTCAGCTCGGCGTAGTAGCTACTCGTCGCGGTATCTTGCATCAGCGACGGATTGTGCTGGGCGAACGCCTGCGCTTGCTCGTCGTTGGCCTTTTGAATGGCCGCCTGGATCGCCTGCTGGGTTGGATCCGTCGTCGCTGTCGTCGAGTTGGACGTTGGCAGGGGAAGAGTAGTGAGCGAGCGATCAGTCGTCGGGGTGAGATCCGGGCGTCGCAGGGCAAGCGCTCCTTTTCCGGAGCAACTGGTAAGCAGCAGTGCTCCCAGGAACAACCCGAGGAGCCGATACAACACTGTATTTTTCGGCATGTCCACCCCTTCGGCCGCATCCGGGCGATTGTGATAAGATCGGTCGCGGCGCGAGATGGGGAGAATCCTCATCCCCTCACTCTTTTCTTCAGTGCCCGGAGGAAGGAGAATTCTCTTCTCCGCTCCCCCGGTGGGAGAGTCGGCATCAGAGGTGAAGGAGATCCACCATCTCTTATCATCAGCTTAACGCAAATTTCTGAGAAAACAATAAAAACCAGCAAGAGAGGGGACCAGGTGACCGAGACCACACGCGTGACGACTGGCGCGTCGCCGGTGTAGACTGGGGAGCGGCATCAGATATCATTGCCCCATCGATCGCCAGGAGGAAAGAGATGAAGATTACCCGGCTCCACGTGTTTCAACTCGAAGGGGTGATGGAGCACCCGGACGAATTCTGGGAAGAGCGGTTGGTCCGTCCAATCGACATTTACCCGGAGCACAAGGCCGAGGGCGCGGGCAACACGCCCAAGCTCGCGCCCGGCAAGTATCAGATCGTGTCTGGCTTTGTCGAAGTCGAGACCGACGAGGGGGTAACCGGGCTAGGAGGGCCGATCACCGCCGACCAAGCGCAGATCATTGCCCGACAGCTCGCGCCGATTGTCGTCGGCGAGGATCCCCGGGCGACCGAGCGGATCTGGGACAAGCTTTATCGCTCGCAGGTCCATGGACGCGGCGGCGTCACGATGATGGCGATCAGCGCGCTCGACTGCGCGCTCTGGGACCTCAAAGGCAAGTGGGCAGGAGCGCCAGTCTATCGCCTTCTGGGTGGACCGACCCGCACCGAGATCCCCGCCTACGCGAGCGCCCTGGGCTATTCGCTCGAGCCGTCCCTGGTACGGGAACGGGCAAAAATGATCGTCGGGCAGGGGTTCCGGGCGACCAAGTGGTTCTTCCGCCATGGACCGCTCGATGGCCGCGAGGGCATTCGCAAGAACCTGGAGCTTGCCCAAACCTTGCGGGAAACAGTCGGCGACGATGTCGACGTTATGCTCGACGCCTGGATGAGCTGGGATGTGCCCTACGCGACGATGATGGCCCAGCGCCTCGCCGACCTTCGCCCGCGTTGGCTCGAAGAGCCGATGATGGCGGACAAAGAGCGCGAGGGCTGCGCCCTGATTCGCCAGCGTTCCCCGATCCCGATCGCCACCGGCGAGCATCAGTACACCCGCTGGGGGCTGAAAGGGCTGATGGACTCTCACAGCGCCGACGTTCTCCAGCCGGACATCTACTGGGCCGGTGGAATCAGCGAGGTACTGAAAATCTGTGCCCTGGCCTCGACCTACGACCTGCCGGTGATTCCTCACGGCCATTCGGTGCCAGCGACCGCCCATCTGATCGCTTCGCAGCCGGCCAACCTGTGCCCGCTGCTCGAGTACCTGATCAAGTGGAACGAAGTGCACCAGTTCTTCTTCAAGGAGCCGGTCAAGCCGGTCAATGGCGTCGTCCGCCTGACCGAGAAACCCGGTATTGGCGTCGAGCTGGACGATGCCAAAGTCGTAGCGCGCCGGGAGCTGGGGTAGCCTGACAAAACTAAACCGCCCGCTCGCTGCGTCTCAGTGGGGTGGCTCGTCTCGCTTAGCTTTGCAATCTCAATCCCAGTGTTGATTCAATGTACTGTTTGGCGAGCGTGGCCGACGCCTTCCCACCACGCTTCGACTCGTCGAGCTCGGCCATCAGCCAGCCAGTATAGTTTACCCGGTCGAGAATGGGAAGCAGGTGGCGAAAGTCGATCACTCCCTGCCCCATCTCGGCGTACCCTTCTGGGCTCCGGAGTGGAACTCCGGCCTTGCGCATCTCCTCCCACTCCGGACTTAAATCCTTCATGTGGACGTAGCGGACGATTTCCGCCCATCGCTCGACGATCGGAAATGGGTCGGCGCCTCCCTTGGCAATTTGACCGGTATCCGGCGCGAAGCCAACCAGCGCCGGGTCAAGCGAAGACAAGAGAACTTCGATCTCCAGACGGGTCTCGGCGGCGGTACCCCAGTGTGGATGCATCGTCGCGTTGATCCCGGCCTGCTTGGCGACCTCGCCGGCCTGGTTCATCGTCTCCGCCATCTGCTTGAAGTCGTCGAGGCCATAGGGCGGAGCCTCGCGGCGGCGCCCCGGAACCAGCATGAGCATCTCACCGCCGAGCTCCTTCACCGCTGCCGACCAGCGGCGTGCTCGCTCTAAGAGATCGGGACGCGCCTTGGGATCGGTCCACTCTCCCGAGTGAAAGAGGGTAACCATGGGGATGCCTGCTTTCTGGAGGATCTGCTTGAGCTGGCCGGGGCGGTTCTGCTCCCACCAGTCGTAGAGTGCTCCCCCGGTCTCGGTGCCGGCGAAGCCAAGCTCGGCAATGTCGCGAATCCCGGTTTCGATATTCTCTGGATGTGCGAACACGTCCCAGGTCAAAAGAGTATGGCCAACCTTTACATTGAGCATGATACGCTTCCCTTCTTATCTTTTGCCGGTGATTCCCAGGCGGAGACGTGGAGAAGAAATAGGTTAAAAAACTCCGCGTCTCCGCGTGAGACTCAATCGAACTGGACGCCTATCTGCTCAGCGATCTTAAGCAGATGAGCTCGCGCGGCCGGCATCTGCTCCGGCTTGAGGTGCTCGATCACGACGTAGAAGTCGCGCGACATCTTCGCTGCCTCGCGGAGCAGAGCCGCGTGGTCGAAGATATCGTCGTCAGCACCGGTCACCGACTCGCTAATGTGAATGATCAGGCGCGGCTCAACCGTCACCCCTTTGCTATGGGCGCCGAGCAGTCGCTCGGGTCCGAGCGTTTCGAACATGCGGCTCGTCGCTTCGCCACTCCGGTAGACCGTTTCCCAGGTTAGCCAGTTGACGGGGTCAAGGTGGACCTTCAGGGCCGGGGAGCCAACGGCATCGAGGACGGCGCGTGTGGTCTGGGCATTGCTGAGGGCAGTGACGGTGTGACATTCGAGCCCGAGAATTACCCCTTGGTCCTCGGCGGCTTTGCTCGCTTCACGCAAGGATGTGATCAGACGTTCGCGGGTCTTTTCCGTGTTGTTATCTGGATGGGGCAGCCATGCGCCACGCGGATCAAGCGAGCCGGCGCCAGTGATGACGGCCGGGCAACCAGCCGCCCTGGCGACCCGGAAGGCCTCGCGTAAGGAGGCAACGTTCTGCCGGCGCACCGCGGCATCCGGAGACACCAGATTCGTCGAATACCGACCGTACTCGACGAGCTCGACGCCAGCGTCGCGGAACATCTGGCCAATCTCCCGCGCTCGTGTGCTGCTGACGCTCGTCGGGTCGTCTCCGGTTGGAAGTCCGGTTCCGCGAAAGCCCAGCTCGCACACCTCGCGAATTTGTTCGATCCGGAGGTCGCCAAAGCTACGAGGAAGAAAGCCGAGCACTCCCAGCTTCATCGCGGAATCCCCTGGTAACCCACGCCGGCCGCGACGTCCAGCGGCAGCTTGATCGAACGACCTTGACGTAACGATTCATAGCCGGCGAAGACCATTTCCATGACCTCGCGGCCGAATTGGCCATTGCTGACCGGCTCGCGGTCCTCGCGAATGCAGTCAACGAAGTAGCGATGCTCCGGTACCCATGGATCCTCATCGCCGTTGAAGTGCATGCTGCGGCCCCGGTCCTCGTAGGGAATCCATTCGAGGTTAGGGCTGATCCAGCCATTGAGCTTTTCGGCAACGCGGCCATTGTCGGAGAAGACCCGCAAGCTGGGCCGTTCCTCCGGCTTGATCTGGATCGTGCCGTCGGTCCCGAAGATCTCGATCGATTCCTTGAAGTAGCGACCATTCTGCGGGCAGGGCTCCTTGAGGCGCATACTGCCGGAGATCTCGCCGATCGCACTGGGCGTGCGCAGAAGGGTCACCGCCGTGTCTTCGACCCGAGCTTCCGACGCCAAGGTCCCGCCTTCGCTAAAGACGCTCTGGACCGGCTCTTTGACGAGCCAGTGGAAGAGAGCGACGTGGTGGGAGTGGCCATCCATCAGAATGCCGCCGCCCGAGACTGCCGGATTGAAGCGCCAGGCGTCGGTATTCGGCATGTACCAGGCCATGATCGCCTTGATCATGAAGATTCGTCCGATGACCCCGTCATCGATGAGCTCCTTGGCCCGGACAAAAGCGGGATGAAAGAACTCGAAGAAGGATACCATCAGCTTCTTGCCGGAGCGCTCTGCCGCTGCGACCATCGCGTCGCATTCCCGGAGGTTCAGTGCCATCGGCTTCTGGACCAGCACGTGCTTGCCAGCCTCGAGGGCATGAATCGTCAACGGGGCATGGAGATCGTTAGCGGTCGTGACGAGCACGAAGTCGACGTCGGAGCGTTCAAGGGCGCGGACGGGATCGGTGTAGGCATCGCCCCCGAAGCGGCTCGCGAAGGCCTGGGCCCGCTCGGGAATCGCATCTACGCAGGCAACCATTTTCACGCCGGGCACGCGGGTTACCGCCCAGGCGTGCGCCGTTCCAATGCCGCCGCAACCGAGAATCGCGGCGCCAAGAGTTTGTGGCATAGAACCCATTCCTCCAGCAAATGGTTAATGTTTTTCTGGTGTCTCGCGCTCATCCTTTCACGGCGCCGCCACTCAGGCCGCGTGCCAGGTGGCGCTGCATGAGAAGTCCAAAGACGAGGACCGGCAACATGATCAGATCACCAGCTGCGTAGAGCCGTCCCCAGAGAATCGCCTTGTCGGTGATAAACTCCAGAATGGCCGGCGAGAGCGTTTTCGCATTCTCGGTGGTGAGAATCACGGCGAAGAGGAACTCGTTCCAGGCACCGATGAGTGCGAAGATCGCCGTCGTCGCCAGGCCGGGGGCGGCGAGGGGCAAGATCACCCGGCGCAGCGCGCCGAGCCGAGAGCAGCCATCGGTCATCGCCGCTTCCTCGAGATCGACCGGGATGTCTAGCAGGAACCCGCGCATGAGCCAGGTCACGAAGGGAATGCTAAAGGTCAGGTAGGTAATGATCAGCGCGACCTGAGTATCAATCAGACCAAGATTGCGCCAAACGAGATAGAGCGGAACGAGGATCGCGATCGGTGGGATCAGGCGGGTCAGGAACATGCCGATGAGGATCGTTCCCCGTAAGGGTAACCGGAAGCGGGTGAGGGCATACGCGGCAAGACTGCCGACGAGCAATGCCAGGATGGTTGTACCAATGCTGACAATGACACTGTTGACGAGGTAGCGAGGAAAGGTTGAGCTAATCGCCGCTGTGCTCGAGCTCCCGGTGTTTTCCAGCTCACTCGGCGGTGCGAGATTGAATAGCTCGAGATAGTTGTGAAGCGTCGGCAGGAAGATGAACTTCGGCGGAATCAGGAAGACGTCGGCTGGCGCTTTGAAGGAAGACAGGTAGGCCCAGACAATCGGAAACAGCGTGACCAATGCCCAAACGATCAGGGCCAGATACGCGAGGAGCGTGCTGATTGGCACCCTTTTCGGCTGTTTGGCAGTGAGTGCGTATCCTTTTGCCACGTGCGACCACCTTTTATTCGTCTCCGATTTGGAGCCGCATGACTCGAATCAGGAAAAGCGCCACGATCAGGCAAAGGAGAAAGATCAAGTACGAAATCGCCGATGCCTGGCCGACCTGGTAGCCGGAGAACATGACGCCGAAATCGTAGAGACTCAACGTCTGGGTCGCCCGGCCGGGGCCTCCCTCAGTCAAGGTGAAAGCAATGTCAAATCCTTGGATCAGCCCAAGCGAACGCCAGAGACCGATCACCAGGATCAACTGGCGGAGCAGTGGCAAGGTGACGTACCAGAGAGATTGCCAGCTACTCGCGCCGTCAATTCTCGCGGCTTCGAAGGGCTCGGCCGGTAGACTGGCCAACCCCGCCGAGAGGACCAGCATCACGAAGGCGGTCTCGTGCCAGACGTCGACGAAAATCAGGGAAGGCATGGCCAATGTCGGGGTAATTGTCCATCCCTGGGGCGGAATGCCAACGAGGCTAAGCAGATAGTTGACGATGCCGAAGTCGCGATTCAGCATGACCCGCCAGTTCAGGCCGACGACCACCGGCGTCAAGACGATCGGGGTGATGAAGATGACTCGGAAGATTCCTTTAAAGCGAACGTCTTCACGCTCGATCGCCAGCGCCAGGCCAAGACCAAGCAGAAACTCGATAACGAAGGCACCGATGGTAAAGGTAACGGTGACCCGGACCGCGTTCCAGAAGAGATCGCTCTTCAGGACCTCGAGGTAGTTCTGGAATCCCGTGAAGACCGGGGGCGTGATCATGTCGTAGCTCTGGAAGCTCATCCAGAGGCTGTAGATCATAGGATAGGCCAGGACAGCCAGGAGGACGACGAGCGCTGGCAGCAGACAAACGACGCCGAGCCATTCCTGGCGAACTCCGCCGAGACGGATCCCCCCTCGCCGCGCCGCCCGAGCCGGCGCCAGCACGCGTCCCTCCTCCATCGTTTTTCCTTACTTCAGAATCCCCTTCTGCTGCAGATAGGTCGTGATGTCCTTGTCCGTCTTGGCCAGGCCATCCTTCACCGGGACTTGGCCGGTCCAGATCGCATTGATGTCCGGACTGAGCAGATTGGTCACGACATAATCGTCGGCCGTCATGTCCGGCATCGCGTGGTATTGGGCAAGGCCTTTCAGCAGCCAAGGGTATTGAGGATTTGCCTTGACGATGTCCGGATCGGTCAGGAGCGACTTCCGTCCCGACGAGCCACCGCCGTTCGTTACATAATCTCTCGCCGTCCCCGGGCTGGTGAACCAGGCCACGTACTCGAAGGCGACGTCCTGCTGCTTGCCGAAAGCCGACACGCCGACGGCGTGGACCGAGGGGTAAACCCGGTTCACGTCCGGGCCGGCCGCCTTGACGTACGGGTAGAGATTGAACGCGGTCTTACCGGCCGTCTGCGGCGATGCCTTGGGGTCGAGCACGGTGGGCGCGGCAGCGTTCCATTGGAGGGCGATAACTGCCTGCCCTTGTTGGTAAGCAGTGAGAACCTCCGGATACTCGTCGCCGGTGATTGCAGGCGAGACGATCTTGTCTTTCAGCAGCATGTCTGTCGTCTTTGTCATAATATCGACAGATTTTGGCTGACTGAACTGCGGATGGAACGTGGCATCGAACGCTTCCTGCCCGGCGCCCCAGACGGATTGGAGAGCATGAATCCCGGCGTGACTGGTTGACTTCACCCCGAGAAGCAACGGATAGAGATTTTTCACTCCAGCAGCCTGGATTTTCGGCAGCATCGATTTGCAGAGACTAATCAGCGTATCCCAGTCCCAACCGGTCTCGGGTGGTCCGTCGATGCCCGCGTACTTTTGGAGCAGGTCGGTGCGATAGAAGAGCATCAGCGCGCTGGCTTCCTGGGGAAAGAGCATCTGCTTTCCCTGATATTGGAAGAGCTGGAGCAGGGCCGGCGGAAAGTCTCCCGCGTTGAAGGCGTCGGCGTTGAAGAGGTCCTTGTTGCTCATAAACTTATCTAACGGAGCGAAGAAGCCGGCCGGTCCACTCAGCTTGAACCGAGACGCGTTGTCGTGGATCACATCCCAGCTTGTCGAGTGTGACTGCATGGTGGCAAGCCACTTGGCGTCATAGTCGTCGCGCGCGATTTGATCGACCTTGACCTGGACCTTGCCCCCGGTCAGCTCGGTGAATTTGGGGGCGAGGCGCACGTGGGCGTCGGCCTCCGGGCCGGCGAAAAAGGCGATAGTAATAGTCGTGGCGGGTAGACTCCCTTTCGCGGCGCTGGGGACGACCGCCCCGGCCGAAGCCGCGCTGGTCGTCGCGGCCCCACTCGTCGCGGCGGTTGGTGCCACCGCGGCCGCGGTCGTTGGACTCGCTGCCGTCGTCGGGGTCGTCGGTGCGCTTGTCGGGGCAGTGGTCGGCGCAGTGGTCGGCGGGGCGCTGGTTGGCGCACTCGTCGGACCGGCCGCGGTGCTTGGAGCGGTCGTCGGGCTCGCCGGGGCAGATTGGCTGCAGGCGGCGAGCAGGTTCGCGAAGATCGCGCTCCCGGCGCCCAGACCGAGCAGCTTCAGAGCACTCCGTCGTGAAAAGGAAGCATTCCCATTAGCCATGGCTGCAATCTCCTTTGACCAAATTGTGCGTTCCATGCACGAAAATCGGTTCGAATCGTCGCTACTCTTCGACAATGGCAACCGCGCGGACCGGGGCTGCGGTCGAACCGGTCCACCTGATTGGGAAAGCGGAAATCTTAAAGCCGTGCGGGCGGCCGATCTGATCGAGATTGGTGAGATTTTCCAGATGGTAGTACTCACGCTCCAGCATCACCCGGTGCGCCTCCCAGAACTGCTTGCGCTCGAACATCGCCCAGACGGGGGGGTCGAAGGTGATTGCGTCGATACCCATCACCTTGATGCCCTGATCGATGAGCCAGTTCGTTGCCTCGGCGGTCATCCCGCAATGGTCGGTGAGATAACGCTCCTCGTCCTGATAGGCGCCGGCGCCGGTGTGAATAAGAACGATATCGCCGGGCTTCAAGCGGTAATCGATGCGCTCCAGCTCCTGTTGAACCTCGCTGGCCGAGATGCCGGCTCCCTTCTCCTTGTGACGGAAGTCGAGGACGACCCCATCGCCGTAGCAGGCCTCGAGGGGGATCCCTTCAGGCCCTGGTGCAACGTGGCGCAGATGCTTGAGCGCGTCGATATGGGTGCCGACGTGGTCGCTGAGGACAATCATGTAGCTTGCCGTGAGGGAGGTTACTCCGTACCGCGCGGCACCGATCTTCTCGGCGAACTCCTCCCAGGTTTCGTACATCAGAAGCGCGGGACGGACGATCCGCGGGAAGGTAACCATATTGTTGTGGACGGGCATGCTCAGATCGACGATGCGCGTGCTCAATGGCATTCTCCTCTTCCTGGTTTAGGGGTTAGGAGTCGGGAAAAGTGACGAGTGATCTGTCGCCGGGGTCGACAAACGGCGGATCACCTGAGCGCACACTCCAAGGATGTGCTCCTGGATCGCCGCCGTGGCTGCCTCCGGATCACCACTCTGAATTGCCGCGAGGAGTGGCTCGTGGCGCCGGGCGTGGTCGAGGGGAGACCAATCGGTCAGCGTATTCAAGGTGTAAAGGGTGAGGGTCTGGGGATGGAGCCCTTCCCAGAGCTTGCGCAAGCGGGGCCAACCGGCGGCTTCGACGATGGTTCGGTGGAACTGAATGTCGGCCTCGAGCAGCATCGCCAGGTCTCGCTTCACACCCGCCGAACACATCGTTTCCACGAATGATGCAAGGGTCGTAAGCTCTTCAGGGGTCAAGCGCGGGACGACACGTCGGACGGCCCGCGCTTCGAGATCCGCCCGCAACGTATAGACCTCTTCGACGTCGTCGCGGCTGAGAGAGGGAACGAAAGTTCCCCGCCGCGGTACGCTTTCGAGGAGCCCCTCCTGCTCGAGCTGGCGAATCGCCTCGCGAATTGGCGCTCGGCTAATCTGCATCTGTCGGGCAATCTCGGCCTCGTTGATACGCTGGCCCGGCTTCAGTGCTCCCTGGACAAGAGCCCGACGCAACGCATCGTAAACATCGTTGCGCAAGGCGCGCTGCGGCGGCGGAGCAAAGAAGACTGGCTGGGATGTCAGCATTCCTTCGGACAACCTCGACCTCTCTTAAGATCGACCACGCTTGCGTCGCTAGTCCACAATAGTCTGTCGACAATAGCACGTCGTCTGACGACCAGAGACCAGGATACTCTATTGCCGCCTGGTCGTCAAGATCCAATCACGTCCAAATGTTCCGTGTGCCCTGGAAAGTGGGGAATGGGGGATCTGCAATCCTCGAAGTTGGCAGGCTGGCGAGCGCGATGAGGAGAACGACCCAATGCTAGATATTATTCGCCTAATATCTAGCAGTGGAATGGCGCGGCAAGGGGGCTACGTTGCTACGGTCGAACCACTGTTCCGTCCGCGCGGCGATCTTCCGCCATCGAGAAGAACCGGTGCGCCTTTTCCGGATCCAAAAGGGCCGCGGCTTTGGCTTCATCGACGTCAATGCCTAGACCGGGCAGGTCGTTAGGATAGAGGTAGCCTCGCTCGAGCTTCGGGCAGTTCGGGAAGACCTCGAGCTCCTCGGGGCGGAAGTGGTTCTCTTCCTGGATGCCGAAGTTCCAGCTTTTTAAGTCGACGTGCATGGCAGCAGTGAGGTTGACTGGATCGTTGTCTCCACCTTCTTGCCAGGCAGTGTGGACGCCGTACCACTCGCAGAGGTGGGCAATCTTCTGGGCCGCGGTAATGCCGCCAACCTTCGAGACACGACAACGTACGTAGTCAATCAAACGCTCCTGGATCAAGGGAAGCCATTCGTGGGGATTGATGAACAGCTCCCCCATGGCCTGCGGCGTGGTGCACTGCTGGCGCATCAAGCGAAAGTAGGCGATTTGCTCCGGCGGGAGGGCATCTTCGAGGAAGAAGAGCCGATAGGGCTCGAGCAGCTTCGCCAGGGTGACCGCGTTGTGAGGATGCAGGTGCTCGTGGACGTCATGGGTGAGCTTGACCTCGAAGCCGAGCTTCTCCCGCAAATAGGCAAACATTCGGGGGATGTTCTCGAGATACGCCTCGTCGTCGAAGATACGCTCCTGCGGCCAGGCGTTGGCCGGACGGCGTGCTTTTGCTATGTCAACGAAACCACCCCCGCCGTAGGGCCCAAGCTGACAGCGAATGACCGGCCAGCCTTCCTCGTGGTAGCGTCGGATATCCTCGACGAGCTCGTCGAGGGTGTTACCGACAGCGTGGGCATAGCAGGGGACGGCCGAGCGGCAAGCGCCCCCCAGAAGCTGATAGACCGGTAAGCCAGCTTCCTTCCCTTTGATGTCCCAGAGCGCCACGTCGATCGCCGCTAGCGCGGTGTTGAGGATCGAATCGTTGCGCCAGTAGCCGCTCGTCAAGGTGGACTGCCAGGTGTCTTCGATCTGGCTAGCGTCCCGTCCGATCAAAAGCGGGGTCAGCGATTGCTCGACCATGGCGATCACCGATGGGGTATGGTAGTGATCGCTCGCTGAGCCAATGCCATAAAGTCCGGGCTGATCGGTGAGCACCTTAACGATCGTCCAGGTTCCGTTCGCCCGGGTGCGAATGCAGCGAATCGCGGTGATTTTGGGCAATGTTCCTCCCAGTTAGTCGTCTGGTTATCTCCTACAGCATTTGCTAGGTCGGGTAAGTCATAAGTCGGGGTAGGCTCCTGTGCCTGCCTTCCCGAGCCCTACCTGTCCGCCAAGCTAATCAGGATCTCAACCGTCTCCTTCGGCATGTGGTACATCAGGTTGTGCAACGTCGGCAGCTCGAAGTAGCGCCAGCGCGGGTCGGCTTTGATCCGCTGAGCACGCTCGGCGTTCGGACTGCCCGGTTCTTTGTCCGCCGAGCAATAGACGAAGGCGCGTGGCAGGGTGGTTTCGCCACGGGTCAGTCGAATCGGCTGGAGGAACGTCTTCAACGGCTGGTCTACCCGCCGGGCCAGCGCCCAATCGGCAATCTCGGGCGGATTCGGGGGCTGGGCCTGGCGAGTCATGCGCCAGCCGTTGGGGTCGCGCTGGGCGCGCTCGAGCAATTCCTGACGCCGCTCCGGGGGCCAACCGTCAGCGAGCGACTGACCGTCCGAGGGCACCGCCGCGTCGAGGTAGACGAGCTGGGAAAGTCGCTCGGGCATCCGGTCGGCGACGCCGGTGATGACCATGCCGCCATAGCTGTGGCCGGCCAGGATCACATCGTGCAGGTCCTCATAGAAAAGGACGTTGCAGACGTCCTGAATGTGAGTATCGAGGTCGGTCTCCGGGGTTCCGAGGTGGGCGCGCTCGCCCAAGCCGGTCAAGGTAACCGGGAAAACGTCGTGGCCCGCCTTCCGGAGCATCGGCACGACGTACTTGTTCCAGGACCATGCGCCCCCCCAGGCGCCGTGGACGATCACGAAAGTTGCCATCTTTCCTCCCTGTCTCAGCCGTCGACACTCGTCAAGTGTCTACTTCCGGACGAACTTCTGAATGCGGTGGCCCTCTTCGACTTCCCCGATGTAGAGCGAGCCCTGGGAATCACCCCAGATCCCGTGTGGCTTGAGGATTTTCCCCGGTTCGCGACCCTCGCCGCCGGGCAATCGTTGGACGAACCGGTCGTTGGTATCGAGGATCGCCAGGCCGGCGCCAAGCTCGGTGACGTACATGTAGCCTTCCTGGTCAACCCAGATATTGTCCGGGCGATTCAGGTCGGTCAACTCCTTGACGAACTCGCCCTCGGGGGTGAAGACCTGGATCCGGTTGTTCTCGCGGTCGGTCACCAAGACCCGGCGCTGGCCGCCCCGCGTGTCAAACCAGACGTGGTGGACCAGGCTAAACTGACCGGGCCCGCTTCCTTGTTCGCCCCAGGAACGGATCAGGCGAAGCCGCGGATCGAAGTGGTGCACCCGGCGGTTGCCGTAGCCATCGGAAACGTAGAAGTCGCCCTCGGGGGTGAACGAGATGCTCGTCGGCCGGTTGAATGGCTCACCCGGTGCGCCGACGCGTCCGGGCTCGCCCAACGTCCAGAGCTCGCGCCCTTCCAACGTCGTCTTGACGACGCAGTGGCGGGCGACGTCGACGAAGTAAAGGTATTCACCGTCCTCTTCTTGACGGATAGTCAGGCCGTGCGCTCCCTTGGCAAATTGGTCCCCCCAGGTCGTCAGGATCTCGCCGTCTCGACTGTAAACGATCACCGAGGGCGAGCCGCGCTGGTTGACAAAGACACGGTCCTGCGAATCGACCGCGACGGCGGGAACGTAGGCCCAGTCGGTCAGGCCTTCGGGAAGCTTCCCCCAGGAAGGATCGTAGACGTACTCGCGGGTCGGATTGGACGCCTGCGTTGCCATGAGTGAATCCTCCACTGCTTAAAGTTGAGGGCTGCCTGCCAATGCTGTCGGCGGCCAGGGCTATGCTTAGGTTAGCACATTCGGACAGTCGGGGGAACCGGCGTGGGAGCGAGGGGCATGACGTCACCGATCTAGCAGATGCTGTAGTGGGAGAGGGCCCAGGCGCCTCGACCGCGACTCTGCTACAATGGCTCTGACCAACGAGAGCTTAGGAAGATGTCGTGAATCGGCCAGTTGTTGCGCTTACTCGCTGCCCGCACGACCGTTCGAACGCGGAGATCGCGGAGGCGGTGCGGCCATTCGCCACCTCCCACGCGGCGAGTACGGCCTGGCGATCCAGGTCCTTCCCGAGGCCGAGGAGATCGAGAAGGTAAGCGCCTACACGTAAACGGTAGAAGGAGGGCCCCTTCTCGACGAAGCACGCCGAAATAAGGACAAGGAGGAAGAATCCAATGCCGATCTTGATGGGGCAATATGGCACCAAGCATGGCCACGCGGCGGGGAAGGCGCGGGCCATCCAGACGAATCCGAACACGACGTTGGTCGGAATCTACGAACCGGATCCGGCTGCCCGGGCCGAGGCCGAGCGCAGCGAGGCGTATCAGGGGGTTCACTGGTACCGGTCGAGCGCGGAGATGCTCGAAGATCGAAGGATCGTGGCGATCGCGATCGAAGGGCAGAACAGCGAAAGCTTGGCCATGGCCAGCGAGGCAATTGACGCGGGCAAGCACCTCTGGTACGACAAGCCGGCTGGAGACGATTGGCCGAGCTTTGAAAACCTGGTCGCCCGGGCCCGCGCTGGCTCGCTCTTGATTCAGATGGGCTACATGTTTCGCTATCACGAGGGATTTTGTCAGATCGCCGATTGGGTGAAGTCGGGGCTGCTGGGCGACGTCTTCGCGGTGCGCGCCCACATGTCCACCTGGATTCCGGTCCATGGGCGCAACGGCCGCGAGGTGATCAGCCGACACCGCGGTGGGATATTTTATGATCTCGCTGGGCACATGCTTGATCAAGTCGTCTGGCTCTGCGGCCGGCCGCGGCGAGTTCAGTCGTTCTTCCGCAACGACGCCACGCCCAGTGTCCCGGCCTTCTCGGACAACACCCTGGGCGTCTTCGCGTTTGACCGGGCGATGGCCTTCGTCGACATCGCGGCGATGGAAGCGCGGCCGATGGCGCGCCGGTTCGAGGTCTACGGGACCCGGGGCTCGGCGATCATGGAGCCATTCGAGCCCGCTCCCGCCCTCTGGCTCTGCCTTGACGAGGCCCGGGGCGGCTACCAGGCCGGCCAGCAGCCGGTCCCACTCGCTCCCCAGCCGCGCCAGGCACTCTACGAGCGCGAGCTCGTCGCGTTTCTCGCCACCCTCGATGGCAAACAGCCGCCTGATCGCAGCCTGGACCACGAGATCCTGGTACAAGAAACGCTGTTGAGGGCGACCGGTGAGATTAGCTGATTACTTCTTCTCGAGCGTTACCCCCACGCTCTGAGCCGCGGCGACGATCTCGGCCCAGGTATCCTCGGCGACCGGAATGCCTTCCTTCAGCCGTCGCTCGGCAGTGCGAACCTCCGGCTCGCCGGGGACCAGTACCTCGTCGAAGCCGGGGGCCGGGGGAACGTCCTTGATTTTGCCGAGGACCCGGTCGGCGTCTGCTTCGACCGCCGCGCGATCGCGGAACAGGCCAGCGTCGATCGCCAGCATGAACGTGCCGGTCAGGCTCGTTTTGTCGGTGAAGTTGTAGGCGCCGGTCAGGACGTGCGAGAGGAGCACCGAGAGAGTCGCCAGGGCCGAGCCCTTATGACCGCCGAAAGGCAGTAGCATGCCGCCGTCAAAGTAGGCGTTGGGATCAGTCGTTGGCTGGCCGTTCTTGTCCAGCAGCGAGCCCGGCGGCACCGGCTCGTGCTTGGCGCGCGCGACCTGGACCTTGCCCCCGGCAATCGCCGAGGTCGCGAAATCGACCATCACGTCCGGTCGGTCGCCGGCCGGGAAGCCGAAAGAGAACGGATTGGTGCCAAAGGCGCCTTTGCGGCCCCCGAATGGCGCGGTGCTGTTCCCGATACTGCCGATCGTCACCATCGCAACGACGCCTTGCTTAGCAGCGAGGGTCGAATAGGTGCCGAGTCGCCCGATGTGGTTGCAGCGCACGACGCCGACGACCGCGACGCCCTGGGCCTTCGCCTTGGCAATCGCCACGTCGATTCCATAGCGCGCCGAGATCTGGCCAAAGGCCCAGTTGCCGTCGACCAGCGCCGACACCGGTGTCTCCTGAATAATCGACGGCCGCGCGTTCGGCTGGATCTGGCCCCTGAGGATCGCCTGAATGTAGGCGGGGATGCGGATGACACCGTGTGAATCGTGACCGGCCAGATTCGCGTCGATCAGGTGATTGACGAGAATCGCGGTTGGCTCCGGGTCCGCCCCGGCCGCGCGAAAGATCCTGGTCGCGGTGTCCCGAAGCTCGTCGGCGGTGAATTGGATCATCACGTCCTCCCTCGACTGAAGTTTCGCCTGATGGGTTCCGTGATTGTATCACTTGTTACAGGTTTTCGGCAGGAGATTTCCGCCTCAGTAATTTATCCACCTGTTTTCTTCGCATACAACACGTCTGTACCCCGCGTGGAGAGCATAGTTGCGCGAGAATCCATCACGAGTATCTTTATGTTGCGCCCTCTGCTCTTTCACCCTTCTCGCGTCCGCTGATAGCGACGCCGTTCGACGTCCATCATGTCACGGGCGCTGGCAATACTGAAGGCGCCGTGGCCCTGCGGATAGAGGAAGACGGCCAGGTACCGCCCACCGTCCATGACATCGAGGTGAGTCGAGCGGACCGCGGCTTTGGCTACCTTGCCACCGATGTCTCCGGTGCTGGCGAGGAGCCGATCCCGTGACAACTCATCTGACCGTTGCAAAGGAGATTCAACGCGTGAACACGAACGGGCAGGTGCTCGCGACCCCATCGGCCCCGGATAGGCCCCTACTTCTTCAACTTGCTCAGGAATTTCTGCCGGGCCTTCGCGACCTTGGGCGCGACGATCGCCTGGCAGTAGGGTTGATAGGGATTCTTTTGAAAATACTCTTGGTGATAGCTCTCGGCCGGGTAGAAAGCGGTGAATGGCTCGAGCTGGGTGACGATCGGCTTGCCCCAGATCTTAGCAGCATCGAGATCCTTGATCGTCTGCTCGGCAATCGCCTTCTGTCCTGGGCTATGGTAGAGAATGATCGAGCGGTACTGGGTACCCACGTCGTAGCCTTGCCGGTTCAGGGTCGTGGGATCATGGATGGTGAAAAAGACGTCGAGCAAATCCTTGAAAGAGATCTCCCGCGGATTGAAGGTGATCTGAACTACCTCGGCGTGACCGGTCCGCCCAGAGCAAACGTCTTCGTAGCTCGGGTTCGCCACTTTGCCGCCGGCGTAGCCGGACTCGACCGACTCCACCCCTTTCAGCTCGTCGTAGACTGCTTCCAAACACCAAAAACAACCACCCCCCAGGGTCGCGACTTCCGTCGTCGCGGACGTGTCATTCATGGCTTGCCATCCTTTCGTCAGCCTCTTGGCCAGATTATACGCCCGAAAGGCGGCCGGCTGCGATCAGGCCATCAGCAGATGTAACGGATTGGGCGACGGTGAACGAGGAAGAACATCCCTCGCGTGCAAAGACAGTCATTGGCGCAAGAAGAAGCCCTCTTACCCGCCGCGCTGCCCGACGATCATTGCCCGCTTGAGAAAGAAAAAGAGCTTCCCCTCTTCGATCTCTACTCCGAAGATCCGTCGAATCTCCTCCGGTGCTTCGAGCAAGAGGCTGCGCAGCATGGTCACCGCGACCTCTGGCGTTCGCATCCGCTTGACCCAATCGTCGAAGTTCTGTCGCAGATCCCAGCGCTTGAGCACCTCGGAGCTAAAGCCCGCTTGGGAGAGCATCGCCTGCCATTCGGACACGCGATAGTCGCGGACGTGGGAACGGTCGCGCAGCAGTTCGACGGCGTTGATAAACGTATCGAACGACGGCTCCTCCGGCGAGATCGTGTCGACGAGAACGAAACGCCCACCGGGCCGCAGCACCCGGGCGAGCTCGCGGACAACCTGCCTAGGCTGATGGTAGTGGTGGGCGCTGTAACGGGAGGTAGCCACGTCGAAGCTGGCATCCGGAAAGGGGAGCTCGCTGACGTCGCCGCGAAGAAAGCGAACGTTCACGATCTTGCGCTCTGCCGCCTGCTCGCGGGCGATTTCGATCATCTCGCTGGTCAGATCGATGCCGACGACCGCGCGAACCCGGGGAGCCACCGCGAAGGCGGTATGGCCGACACCTGTTCCCAAGTCGAGCACCACCTCATCGCCTCGCGCCCCGATTGCCTCGACTAGCTCGGCCAGGTCCGGCCCGTAGGCGTGCACCGGACTGTGGATATAGTTTCGGGCGACCGCGCCGAACTGTGATTGGATCTGCTGGTCCACGTTGGATCTTCCTCCTGTCCGGAATAATTGCCCAGAAGGATAACACGGTCGCGGCGAGCTATCCAAGATCCGCGGGCACGGGATAATCTTGAAGCCTGTTGATGATGCCTTGCCGATTTGATAGACTGCCCCCAGTCACCCTGTGTCTGAGTGATTCAGTGATCATATGACTCGGGAGTAATTAGTGAGCGATCGTCCTCCAATATCACCCCGAGAGGAGACCCGGCTGCGCGCGGTTGATCGTCCGCGCCTGCATGCGCAGGTCGTCGAGGAGCTGACCCGGCGCATCGTCCAGGGATGGTGGGCGCCAGGGAGTACGCTGCCCACCGAGTCAGAGCTCGCCGAGCAGTTTGAGGTCAGTCGCACTGTAATTCGTGAGGCAATTCGCCTGCTAGGATCAAAAGGCCTCATCATGGTGAAGCATGGTAGTGGCGTGTACGTTCAGCCCGTCGACGCCTGGGACCATTTGGACCCGCTGATCCTAATCAATCGCCTCGAGGTGGGCCATGACGAAAACCTGCTGACTCAATTGCTCGACGTGCGGCGCCTGATCGAAGTCGAAGCCGCCGGTCTTGCCGCGGTCCGGCGCTCGGTCGACGACGTCGAGACGCTGCGTCAGATCATTACCGCCATGCGCGCAGCCCTCGCCTCGGATAATGTGAAGGATCTCTCCACCCTCGACCTGCGCTTCCATGAAGCCATCTTCAACGCCTCGGGCAATCTCGTCCTGCGCCAGATGGTCTGGACAATCGCGACCCTGTTCCAAGCCGCGCGGCACATCCATGGTGGCCGCCCGCCCCGACGGGCAGAATCCATCCAAGGGCACGTGGCGATCTTTGCTGCGATTGAAGCGGGCGACGCCGAGTGCGCCCGACAGGAGATGCTCCGGCACATCAACCAGGGAGCCGAAGACATTCGCACGAGCATGCGCGCTCGATGGGCAGGCGATCGTGCGCTCGCGGAGGGCGGCGCCGCGCGCTCTGCTTTCGTCGTCGACTAAAAAGCATTGATTGTCGGAAAGGAGATAGAGTCATGATCCCGAACTCAGCTAAGTCGCGACGCGGGTTCTTATTCAACGCTAGCCTGCTGGTGGTTGGCACCATCGTGGCAACGGCATGTAGCTCGGCGCCAGCCGCGACGAGCCCGTCCGCCGGGACGACCGGGGGGACGCACCCGACGGCGGCAAGCGCGACCACGACCGCCAGCCCAACGACGAGCCAGAGTGTCCCGCCGACTACCGCCGCGACGGTCCAGCCAACCACGGCGCCCGCGGCAAAGCCAACCGCTCAGGCGGCGACGAGTGCGGCCGGCGGCAGCTTCACCTACTTTAACTACGAGTGGGAGAACACCGGCGTCGGCCTGGCAAATCGCTGGATCAAGCCGGCTGATGCTTTTGAGAAGGCAACCGGGATCAAGGTTAACCGCCAGGCAATTCCTTCGACGCAGTACTGGGACAAAATGCTTGCCGAGCTGGCCAGCGGCACGAAGGTCGAGCTCTGGTACGGGGGCTATCCGATCGAGCAGTACATCGCGATGGGTGGTCTCTCCCCCCTCGATCCCTACGTCGATGTAAAGGCGCTGCAGAGCACTTTCTACCCCGCTCAGAAGGAAAATTTGGTCTCGGGTGGCCAGACTTACGGCTTTCTCTGCGGTCTGACTTCATCGGCGATGTTTTACAACAAAGATATCTTCGATAAGGCGGGGCTGAAGCCACCCACGACCTATGACGAGCTCCTAGCTACCGCGAAGAAGCTGACCAAGGCCCCGGATCAGTATGGCATGGGTATTCCGACCGCCGATCAGATCCAGGTGCTTGAGCCTGTCGGGCGCTTCCTGATCGGCTACGATACCCTCTGGGGTAACGGCAAAGAGGTCCTGGCGAACAGCCCGAAGACCGTCCAGGCGATCAGCGCACTGAAAGGATTGGTCGATGCTGGGGTCACGCCGGCCAACCAGAATAACCCGGTGCTCCGTCCGATGTTCTGGACCGGCAAGACCGCGATCTGGTGGGATGGTCCGTGGTTCCCGGGCATGAGCGATAAGCCGATCCCGGGCCTGGCCACCGCGAAGATTCCCTTGCCGTCTGGTAAGACGAGTGGCGGTATCCAGACGATCATCATGGCCAAGGGCGGCGCCAACAAAGAGGCAGCCGGGAAGTATCTCGACTTCATTTCCCAGCCGCAGTGGCAAAAGGTCATGACCGAGGAGAGTGGCATCCAAGCGGGACGGACCGGCATTGACTACTCGGACTACCTGAGCAAGAATCCGTGGTACCAGGCGTTCCTCGACGCAATGCCGGGGGTCGTCGCCGAGACCGAGCCCGGCTGGGAAAAGTTTGACGCTCAGGTGAAGAAGATCGCCCAGAGCAAGATCTCGGAGATGTATGCCAAGAATCGGCCGGTAAAACAGGTCCTCGACGAGATGCAGTCCCAATTCGAGCAGCTCGTCAAGCAAAATCTGTCCTGATGATCCGCCCGGTTTCCGGCTCGATCGCCGCGCGTGGACGTCCGGCGCGAAAACGACCGGATCTCTTGCCGTACGCCCTTCTCGCGCCGAGCCTGCTTGCTCTCGGCCTGGTGATCCTTTATCCGGTGGCCCAGGCAATCGTGCTCAGCGTGGAGGACGTCAACCTGCTCAAGGGCGGCCTTGATCGCCATCCTTTTGATGGCCTGAACAACTTCCAGGTTGCGCTCGGGATGTCTGACTTTTGGAACTCACTCGCGGTGTCGTTGATCTACGCGACCGCCGCGGTCCTCGCGAGCTACGTCCTTGGCCTCTTCCTTGCGCTCCTGCTCAATGGCGCCTTTCGCGGGCGGGCGATCGCTCGTGCCCTGGCAATCGCTCCCTGGGCAATGCCACCGGTCGTCACCAGCATCGTCTGGCTCTGGATGTACGATCAGCAATTCGGGGTGATCAACTACCTGCTCCGGCTGGCCCACCTGATCTCGGCGAACGTCGGCTGGCTCACCGATCCGACCCTCGCCCTGCCGTCGGTGATCCTGGTCACTGTCTGGAAGAGCGTGCCGCTGGCGATGATCGTTCTCCTCGCCGGCCTGCAAGGGATTCCCAACGAGCTCTACGAAGCGGCACGGATCGACGGGGCCGGCGTGTTCGCCGAGTTTCGCTCGATCACTCTTCCCGGACTGCGTCCGGTGAGCAGTCTGATCGTGCTGATGCTCAGCCTCTGGACGTTCAAGGAGTTCACCTATGTCTATGTCTTGACCGGTGGTGGTCCCGGCAATGCCACCGAAACGCTCGTCTTGCAGGTCTACTACCAGGCGTTCAAGTTCCTGCAGTTCGGGCTTGCCGCGGCGATCGGAGTACTGGTCATGCTCATCTGTCTGATCTTTTCAGCGTTCTACCTGCCGCTGGTCTACGGAAGGGGGAGCGATGGCAAAGGCTTCTAGTCGACGTGGCGGCATCCGATCGTGGTCGGTTCGCCTCGGCCGACGCACCGCGTTCTCCCTGCTGGTGGTTGCGACGATCCTCGCGAACATCTTTCCCTTCTACTGGATGGTCACGACCTCCCTGAAATCCTGGAGTGGGGTGTTTACCTATCCACCGACCTTCCTCCCGATTCCGCTCGACCTCTCCGCGTACGTTCAAGTCTTTCAGACCACTGGTCTCGGGCTCTGGCTACTGAATAGCCTGAGAGTCGGCGTTCCTACCACCCTGGCGGCGCTGATCTTTTCGGCGACCGGTGCCTATGCCCTTTCGCGCTTCAAGTTCCACGGTCGCACCACGGTTGGGATGCTGATTCTGGTGACCCAGATGCTGCCGGGAACGTTGCTGATCATTCCGATTTATCTCACGTTCAAGAGCCTCGGCCTCGTCGACAATCTCTTCGGACTTGCGCTATCCTACGCCACCTTCGCCCTACCCTTCTCGATCTGGATGCTCAAGGGCTACTTCGATGCGATTCCGTTCGAGTTGGAGGAAGCGGCGTCGGTGGATGGCTGCACCCGTCTGGGCACGCTCTGGCGCATCGTCACTCCCCTTTCTCTCCCCGGCTTGACGGTCACCGCGATGTTTGCTTTCGTTCTATCCTGGAACGATCTGGTCTTAGCGGTGACCCTGATCTCGACGCCCGGCCTTCGTACCGACGCCGTGGGGCTGGCCTCTTTCGTCGGCGAATACGGCACGCCCTGGGGACAGATCATGGGGGCCTCGGCCATCTCATCCCTGCCGATCCTGATCCTCTTTCTCATCTTGCAACGCTATCTGCTCTACGGCTTGACGGCCGGAGCAGTCAAGGGTTGATCCACCACGAGCAATTCGACGATTGGCGCGCCGCGCCAGAAGGAGACATTCGTGAAAGTTACCCAGATCGACACCATTGAATCGGCGACCTACCCGAATCTGTTGTGGGTGCAAATCCACACCGATGACGGACTGATCGGGCTTGGTGAGACCTTCTTTGGCCCGTCCCCGGTTGCCGCTTATGTCCACCAGACAGTCGCTCCTTACCTCCTCGGCCAGGATCCCCGGCCGGTCGAGAAGCATTGGCGCACCCTGGGAGCTGGTACGACCCATCGTTCCATGGGTGCCGAGACACGTGGCCTCTCGGCGGTCGACATCGCGCTCTGGGATCTCTACGGCCAGAGCGTTGGCTTGCCGATCTACCAGTGCCTGGGTGGCCCGGTCCGTGACCGGATTCGCCTCTATAACACCTGCGCCGGCTACGGCTACAACATCTACAAGAGCGCCAAGCCCGGCGCCGGCTTCGCCGCGAGCTGGGGGATGGGTGAGCATCAGGGCCCTTACGAAGATCTGATCAAGTGGCAAAGGGAGGACCGCGCCGGCGAGCTTGCTCGTGAGCTGCTTGAGATGGGCATCACCGCAATGAAGATCTGGCCCTTCGACCAGTTTGCCGACGAGACCGGCGGCCAGCACATTACTCCGAGTCAGATCGAACAGGGGTTGAAGCCGTTCCGTCAGATCCGCGAAGCGGTGGGCAGGCAGATGGAAATTGCCGTCGAGTTGCACTCCCGTTGGAATCTCCCAGCCGTGCTCCGGATCGTCGAGGCGCTCGAAGAGATCACCCCGATGTGGTACGAAGACCCGATCCGCATGGATAATCCGGATGCGCTCGCCGAGCTGGCAAGCAAGACCCGGGTGCCGATTACCGCCTCGGAGACGCTGGCCTCGCGCTACGCTTTCCGCCAATTGCTCGAAAAGCGAGCGGTGGGCATCGTCATGCTCGATCCGGGCTGGGTCGGCGGCATCTCCGAAGCGAGGCGAGTCGCCGCCCTCGCCGAGGCGTATCACCGCCCGGTCGCTCCCCACGATTGCACCGGGCCAGTGGTCTACGCCGCCGGCACCCATCTTTGCCTGGCGACACCCAATGCAATGATTCAGGAAGGAGTCCGCGCCTACTACCACGGCTGGTACCAGGACGTCCTGACCGAGCTCCCGCGCGCGGAAAAGGGCTACGTTACCGCGCCATCCGGCCCCGGCCTCGGCACGCGTCTCCAGCCGGACTTTCTCCAGCGTGACGGCATAAGCGTTCGCACCTCGAAGCTGTAAAATCGGTGCGACCGGACTGAAGGGAGGACAAAGCGTGACTCAGCCGTGGCGTGGTATCTTTGGAATTCTGCTCACGACCTACACCGATAGCGACGAAGTGAACCTCGACGACCTGGTTTCTCAGGCGGACTTCGTCGCCTCGACTGCCCAGGGCATTGTCTGGCCGGTCCTGGCCAGCGAGTTTTATCTTCTGGACAACGACGAGCGCGCCGCCGGATTCCCGGCGGTGGTCGCCGGCAATCGCGGCCGGGTTCCGTTCGTGGCGGGCGTCAGTAGCCCGACGACGCGCGGCGCGGCGAAGCTGGCAGAAGCCGCCGCGAAAGCGGGAGCCGACGCGGTCATCGCGATGGCGCCCTACATGAAGCGTGCGACGCCAACCGAACTCACCCGCCACTTCGCGGCAATCGCCGCGGCTGGTTTGCCGGTCTTCATTCAAAACGCGGCCTATCTCTCCGGCGCCTGCACCCTTGCACCAGCCGACCTGCTGCGGTTGGCCGAGGAGATCCCGCAAATCCAGTACTTGAAAGAGGAAGCACCGGTTCTCCCCCAGACAATCAGCAACATTCTCCAGAAAGTACCGAACGTCTTCCGGGGGGTCTTCGGTGGTGGTGGCGGCCGCTTCCTGATCGACGAGCTCAATCGAGGTGGCGCGGGCAACATGCCCGCTTGCGAGTGGGCGGATGTCTTCGGCCACGCCTTCACCCTTTATGAAGGTGGCGAAATCGACGAAGCGCGACGCGTTCACGTCGCGGCGCTGCAGGGCGTGAACTTCGAAGCCGCCTACGGCATGGTCGGCGCGGCCGAAGTGCTCCAGCGACGGGGCGTGCTTCGCTCGACTCGCAGCCGTTACGCGATCCCGCGCAACTTCGACGACGCCGCGAGCGCCGAGCTTGACGCCGTCCTCGAATTTCTCGCCCCGTATCTCCGCTGGCCCAATCACACGCTGCGGGGGTAATGTGAAATCGGGCGAGGCCGGGCGGCCAGGAGCCCCAGCAGCCCGAGCAAGAGGCACGCGGCCGCGATTGGCCACGTCACCCCGAAGCCCAGGCTCTGGCTCAAGACTCCTAGCCCGATCGAGCCCAAGGAAATCCCGGAATCGAAGCCCATAAAATAGGTGCTCATGGCCAGACCGCGTTGCACCGCGGGCACCCGGTCGACGACCAGCGCCATCGTCGCCGGCTGGGTCGCGCCGAACCCCATCCCGAAGAGTGCGGCGGAAAGCATAAAACGCGGCAAGTCGTGAGCCAGTGGCAGCAGTGCCAGGGCAAGCGCGCTGATGATTAACCCGGGGATCATCACGAAGGCACGCCCGCGTCGGTCAGCCAATCGGCCGGAGAACGTGCGCGAGAACATCAGGGCGAGGGCTTGTACAGTGAAGTAGAGGCCTGGGTTACCGATGCCGCGCGACTCGGCAAAGATCGAGATAAATGCATTGACCGGGCCAAAGCCACAGCCCAGGCAAAAGGCTGTCCAGGCGATCGGTAAGGCGTCGAGCGCGACGATCCCGGTTTTCGGCGACCAGGGCGGGCGCTTTTCGGTCGGCTTCTGACGCTTTTCCCGGGCGAAGATCGACACGACGAACGCGGTGAAAGCAAGGCCAGCCGACAGGTAGAAAAGGCGGTGAAAGCCGAGCAATGCAATGATAAAAAAGCCCACCGCCGGGCCAGTGATCAGTCCAATATCGGCCGCCGCGGCGTAAAAGCCGATCGCTTCGGCCCGCCGCCGGGGGGGCGCAATGTCGGCCAGGTAGGCGTTAGCCGCGGTGGTGTAGTTACTGAGCCCATAGCCGTGGAGAATTCGTCCCAGGACCAAGACCGGCACCGAACCGGCTAGGAGATAGACAATACTGGCCAGCCCATAACAGGAGGTACCGATCAGGACCAGTGGTCGACGCCGCCAGGTGTCGGCCAGCCAGCCGATCAGCGGACGGAGCAGCAGGGCAGTGAAGGCGAGAGCCCCGGTCACTAGTCCCGCGTCGGCGTCACTTCCTCCCAGCGCCAGCACGTAGACCGGCAACGTCGCGGAGACCATCTGCTGACCGAACGAATTAAAGAAGTTCGCCAGCGTCGCGAAGATGAAGTCCGCAGTAAAGAGCCGCTCCTCGACCGGCGCAGTAACGGGCAGATCCACTAGCTAAGCGACATGGTGGGGAAGTTCCAGGCGATGGTCATGGCCGGAGGGAAGTCAGTGATCCGCTTGGTAAATCCCCAGTTCTGAACCCGGACGTAGCCAGAATTCGCCGCCGAGACACCCGCCCGGGTTCTATCCTGAAAGACCATGGATCTGTATCCTCCCAATCTCGGCGGTCGCGCCGGTCGGTTAGTAGCGCGAATATATCAGAGAGGCGATAACCCAGTCAAGCTTCGTCTCTTGGGTACCAGCGGCGACCGAGAGCTGCTATTCTAAGTCAGGGAAATTGGCAGGATAGAGAGGATCTACCAGCTTTATGGCTCTCATCTTTCAGAGAAACCAGAAGCTCGTTTTCGCTGGCGATAGTATTACCGACTGTGGACGACGTGACCGTGCTGCACCGCTGGGCAATGGCTACGTGCGTGAGGTGTACGTCTGGCTCGGCGCCGCTTATCCGGAGCTGAACTTGCGTATCGTCAATCAGGGCATCAGTGGCAATACGACACGCACCTTGCTCGCTCGCTGGGATGCTGACGTCATCGCCGAGCAGCCCGATTGGCTCGCGATCAAAATCGGTGTCAACGACGTCTGGCGGATCGTCACGGAGCGCACCGCCGAGGCGGTACCGCTCAATGAATTCGAGCGAAATTACCGAGCTATGCTCGATCGCGCTCGCGCCGCGACCAGAGCTAATCTCATCCTCATCGAGCCATTCCTCGTCGAGACTGACCGAAGTGACCTTTTTCGCCGTCTGCTCGACGACTACCGGACTGTCGTCCGCCGCCTCGCCGGGGAATATAACACGCTCCTCGTCAAAACGCAGGACGCCTTCGACCGTGGCCTGCAAGCCCAACCCGCTAGCTATTGGGCGGGGGACCGGGTTCACCCCACCGAGATCGGACACGCCTTGATTGCGCGGGAGTTTTTGAAGGTGAGCGGGGTGGAAGGGTAGCGTTCCAGATTGACAACCCTGCCCTGCGCCTACTATCGTAATCGCCAGCGGACCCCTAGCAAATTTGGGTGGAGGATCTCCTTATGCCAGAGCAAGTCATGCGCATTGCCTTGGGTCAGTTCAATCAGGCGACGGATGAGCGGTTGAAGTTCGCGGCGCAGATCGGGGTAAAAGGGGTGTTGCTGAATACGCCCAAGCTGCCCGGTGAGAAGCGCTGGGAATTCATGGACCTGGTCCAGCTTCGCACGACGATCGAGAATTACGGGCTGCAGCTCGAAGCGCTCGAGAATGTGCCGGTCACTTTCTACCGCGAGGCGATGCTCGGTCTACCCCAGCGCGACGAGCAGATCGAGAACTACCGCGAAACGATCCGCAATATGGGCCGAGCCGGTATTCCGATTCTCGGCTACCACTGGATGCCCAACCAGGTCTGGCGAACCTCGCGCACCACCCCCGGTCGGGGTGGCGCTCTGGTGACTTCCTTCGACATGGAGCTCGCCAAGAACGCCCCGCTCAGCTTCGGACGGGTCTATCCTGAAGAGGAGATGTGGGCGAACTATGACTATTTTATGAAGGCGGTGCTGCCGGTCGCCGAGGAATCCGGGGTGAAGCTGGCGCTCCATCCGGACGATCCCCCGGTCGAGTCGCTCGGCGGCGTCGCGCGGCTGTTCCGCAATTTCGAAGGCTTCCGCCGCGCCATGGAAGACGTCGCGCCGAGCCCTAACCACGGTCTCGACTTCTGCATGGGCTGCTGGTCGGAGATGGGTGAGCCAGTTCCGGACGTGGTTCGCTACTTCGCCAGCCGTGGCAAGATCTTTTACGTTCACTTCCGCGACGTTCAGGGCGTCGTGCCGAAGTTTGCCGAGTGTTTCATTGGTGAAGGAAACCAGGACGTGGTGAAGGTTATGAAGGCCCTCAAAGAATCCGGCTTCACCGGCTTCCTGATCGACGACCACGTGCCGGCCATTGTCGACGACACCGACTGGCACCACCGTGGCCGTGCCCACGCCACCGGTTACTTGCAGGGCCTGTTACGCGCGGTCGAAGCGCTCGCGTAGGAGCTAGGGGCTGAGGGTTAGTCTCTAGCCCTCAGCTCTCCAAGGAGGAATCGCGTGCACACTTTGGTCGACTTGTTCACCTATAACCGCTGGGCCAACCGGCGCGTTTTCGAGCGATGCCGGGGGGTCGACTCCACTCTGCTCGAGACGGTGGCGCCGGGAACGATCGGCACGATTTCTGAGACCCTCAAGCATCTGGTAGGCGTCGAAGACGCCTACCGATTCATGCTCAAGGGCCAGGCGCTCGACGCCGGTGGCACGCGAGAAAGCTACTTTGCCCGCGACCTCGGCTGGTTCCTCGACCGGGGGCAGCAACTCGGCGACGAATACATCGCTCTCTTGGCCCATCTGGACCAGTCCGCCTTGAATCAACCGCTCCGCGTCCCTTGGTTCAATTTCCCGGTTACCGCGCACGATGGGTTGCTCCAGGTGCTTACCCACTCGGCTCAGCATCGTGCCCAGATTCTCTCGGTTTTGGGAGCCCAGGGTGTCGAGGTTCCTAACGTGGATTACGTGTTCATGCTTGCCGAGACCCAGTCATCCAATATGCCCTGAAGCTCTCTTCCGGACCCCGGTAAGATCGCTCTCGCTTGACACAGGCGAATCGGCCGGCTTATGCTCGGTGTCAAGGTCAACGGGTTGAAGCGCAAGGATGCGCTGCAGCGTACCTTTGTGCTCGACCGGCGACAGCATTTCTGAGGAGGTTCGCGATGCCTGGATCGACTACGACGTCGATCTTCGAAGAGATCGGCGTGAAACCCGTCATCAATGCGGTTGGCCATCAGACGCTGCTTGGCGGCTCCCAGCTCTCCCCGCGCGTACGCGCGGCCATGGATGAAGCGAATCGTTATTACGTCGATATGCCCGAGCTTCTCGACCGGACCGGCCAGATCATCGCCAAGACGCTTGGTGCCGAAGCGGCCTACGTGACCTCTGGCTGCGCCGCGGCGCTTGCTCTGAGCAGCGCGGCCTGCCTGGCCGGCGCGGATCCGGAGAAGATTGCTCAACTTCCGGACACGACTGGTCTGAGGAACGAGATCCTGATCCAGAAAAGTAGTCGTTACCACTATGACCGGTGTCTCACCGTATCGGGGGCTCGACTCGTCGAGTACGGCACGGCTGAAGGGGCGACCGTGGCCGACCTTGACGCGGCGATCGGTCCGCGCACCGCGGCCGTTCATTACTTCGCGGCCGCCGCGCGGACACGACCAGGAATTCTGCCACTGGGCGAGGTCGTCGACCATGCGCACCGTCGTGGTATTCCGGTCATCGTCGATGCCGCCGCCGAGGTTTACCCACTCGACTTAATGCAGAGCTATCCTCGCTCAGGTGCCGACCTGGTTTGCTACGGCGCAAAGTATATCGATGCGCCGAACTCGAGCGGCATCCTTTGCGGGCGTCAGGAGCTCGTCGCCGCGGCGGCCAAGCACGGCTTCATCGCCTACGAGACCGACGGTGGCAAAGCGCTCGGTCGACCGTTCAAGCTAGACCGGCAAGAGATCATCGCGGTGGTCGTCGCCCTCCAGGAATGGTTCAGTCGCGATCACGAAGCGCGCCTGACTGGCTACGATCGCATGATCAAAGTGATCGCTGAGCGCATCCGCGACGTACCGGGCATCACCCTGATCGAGCGGCCGGGAGACCATCAGCCGTCTACTCGTCTCGAGGTGACCGTCCAGCCCCGGCCCGACGGAAAAAACGCGGCGAAGATCGTTCAGGCACTGCGCGATGGGAATCCGAGCATTCGTCTCGCCCTCAACGGCGACGTCATCGGCATCTCAGTCGCCACGGTAACCCCGGGTGACGAACGGGTGATTGCCGATCGCTTGCGGGAAGCGTTGGGAGGGTAGTGATAGTTCTCAGCTTTAGTTCAAGTGCGCTTGTCGATCTCGGATTTTGGGCAATTGGTGGCCAGGAGATAGTTATCAATCAAGCGTCAGACTGCTTCCGAGGAGCGACAACCCAATTCTTGGGCGCCCCGCCGCGCAATTTCAGTCAAAAGATGTAGCGGCTCCGCGATCGACGACAGCCACCGTCGTGAGTGGATCGATTGGTTTGCCTCCTACCAATCTGCCACGCTGCCATCCTGGTCGTAATAGAACTCGCCGCCCAGCTCCTCGACGTATTGGGCCATTTTGATCACTTCTTTCTCGTCGACTTCGACGCCCAGCCCGGGTATGGTAGGCAGGGTCAGGTAGCCATCTTTGACCTGCCAGGCGGTTCGGACGAGGTCGGTCGGGAAGTCGGGACCGATCGACTCCTGGATCAAGAAGTTGGGCACCGCGGCGTCGACGTGGAGGCAGGCGCTGAGGGCAACCGGGCCGATCGCGCAGTGGGGCATAATATGGATGTAATAGACCTCTGCCATATTCGCGATCCGCTTCACCTCGCTGATCCCGCCAGCATGCGAGCCATCCGGTTGGATGTAAGAACAGGCTTGCTTCTCGAAGACGGTACGGAACTCCCAGCGACTGAGGAGCCGCTCGCCGGTCGCGATCGGGAAAGGCACGTGATCGGAGACCTGCTTGAGCGCGTCGACGTTCTCCTGGGGAACTGGCTCTTCGACGAACATTGGGCGCATGCTCGCGAGCTGGTGGCAGATCTCGATTGCTAAACCGGGCGTCATCTTACCGTGGAAGTCGAAGGCTAGCTCGACCTCCGGGCCAACCCACTCGCGCATGAGGTGAGCGCGCGCAACAAAGTTATCGATCACCGCCGGGGGCTCGTGGGCCCGCCACTTCCCGCCGGGTCCGGCCTTGAAGGTGGTGTAGCCGCCTTTTTCACGCAGATAATCGAGGCGTTCTTTGGCCTTTGCCAGCCCTTCCTCGCTCCGGTCCTGGATGCCCCAATGAGCATAAACGCGCACCCGGTCGCGGACCGGTCCTCCCAGGAGCTGATAAACCGGCACCCCGTAATGCTTGCCGGCGATGTCCCAGAGCGCCTGGTCGATCCCGGACAGCGCGCTCATCAGCACGTTGCCTCCACGGAAGAACGCCGAGCGATAGATCTGCTGCCAGTGGTGCTCGATTCGCAGGGGATCTTTGCCGACCAGATACTCGGCGGTCTCCGCGACCGCCGCCCGGGTGCTCTCTGGTTTCCCCTCCAGCGTCGCCTCGCCCCAGCCGATCAGACCGTTGTCCGTCGTAATTTTCACCAGGCGTGTCCGACGGCGCGGGAAGAAGTGTTCGACTCTCGTGATTTTCATGTGACCTCTCCTTTGGATTCTTCATGGAGTGCATGGTAGCAGACGTGTAGATCTTTGGACCACCGTTCATTGGTAGGCAAAACAGACTCTGTCAGAAGAAGGCGCTTTTGCGATCTACAATCAAGAGTAAGCAGAGGAGGCCACGATGGCACTCGCAAAAGTATTGGCCCGAGGCCAGATTACGATCGATCCGCACGCTGAACAATGCCAGCGGCTGCTACGAGCGCTCGCCGAGGGCCGTAGCCAGGCAGTTCTCGATGCCATGGTGGTTCACGAGCTGACCTACGTTCTTCCGCGCTTCATCAAGACCATGACCCGGAGTGATGTCGCCCAGTATCTGATCTCAATCATCTCCTGGAATGGCGTGATTGCCGACAAGGACGTACTTACCGAAGCCGCCCAGCTCTGGGCCGCTCACTCTGTCGGATTCATCGACGCCTATCTCGTCGCGCGCAGCCGCCGGGAAGATCGCCCGGTGTATACCCGCAACGTTGCCGATCTGCGGACGTGCGGTGCGGCGGTCACCCCTCTCCATCGTCAGATGGAGAGGGGCCGGGGGTGAGGCGTTACCGCTTCACCCGATGCTCATTAATGTAGTCCCAGTTCAGATCCAACCCTAGTCCCGGCGCCTGACTGATGATGACGTTGCCATCATCGTCGAGTGGGTCGGGAATCGAGTTCAGGTAAGGAGCGGCGAGAGCGTCGTCGAGGCCGGGGCGGAGCAGGCCGCGCTCGTAATAAAGGCAGGTGGCCTCGGGCGCGGCGCCAAGGAGCTGGGCGTGGGGCCAGCCCGGGCCGTGTAGCTCACAGTTGATCCCCAGGGCTTGGCAGAGGTTAATCAGCTTCCAGCAGCCGGTGAGTCCACCGTAATAAACGTCGATGCGCAGCATATCCGCGGCGTTCTGCAGCGCCCATTCGGCGCGGGCGAAGGAGCCGCCTGGCACGTGCTCGGGCGCGAGAATCCGAATGTCCAGCTCGCGCGTGAGCCGTCGATAGGACTCGACCCGAGTCTCGATCATCGGGTGCTCGAGCCAGAAGTAATTGAGCTTCTCAAGCTCGCGTCCCATCCAGATCGACTCTTCGAAAGTGTAGACCCCGAAAGGATCGTGGAGCAACACCATGTCGTCGCCAGCCGCCTCGCGCACCGCGCGGCAGATCTCGAGGTCTTCCTTCGGGAAGCCGGGAAGCTGCGGCGCCGGCTCATCGGTGTGCGGGTTCCAGCAGATGTAGGCGTGGACCTTGTAAGCCTTGTACCCCTGCTGCTTGCAGGTCTTGACGTGCTCGTAGTAGACTTCCGGTCCACCCAGATTCGGTGCGGTGCTGGCATAGCACTTCACCCGATCGCGCGCTCCGCCCAGGAGCTTATGCACCGGCAGGTTCGTCAGACGGCCAGCCAGGTCCCAGAGGGCACAGTCGATGATCCCGGCGTCGCGCTCGGTGAAGTGAGGACCAAAGGTGATCATCTGGTCCAGCCAGTTCCAGATCTTCTCGCGATCGAGAGGGTCTTCGCCGAGTAGCAATGGCTTAGCCACTCCTTCGATCAGCTCTTTATTGCCGCCAAGCATGTAGCCTTCGATTCCTTCGTCGGTCGAGATCTTGGTCAGCGTCGAGATGGTATCGACCGTTTTAGCGTCGCCCAGATAGATACCGTAGCCCCAACGGCTCGGTCGGCTGTGGCTGGTGGTCCGAAACTCGATCACTTCGACGTTCGAGATCTTCATCCTCGTCCTCCAAGTTTGGCTGTTCTGACACCGGGTGACCCGCGACGAGAGATTGAGCACGATGACTGAAGAGGCGAGCTTAATCTGCCCAAGCGTGTGGTCCGACTCTAGTCGAGCCAACCGGCGAATGTCAAGACCGCGGGCTCGCGGGTCTCAGGGCCAGTCTCAGGACCACGCGCAGCCGTCTCGGCCACGCTCCCGGGAGTTGCCGGACCCGAGATTGAGGTAATAGTGCCTCCGTCGAAATTCCCGGCCGAGTCCTCGCCTTAAAAGGGTGGGACAGGGACGAGGCGCTAAAGCGCCAGTGGCTTCAGCCTGCCTCCATCCTTTTAAGTCGGGGACTCCCCAGGATATACTTTATTTGGATGATGTCCATTGGGCGAATGGTCTGATAGCCTGGACATAGCTGGGACATAGTTGACAAATGATCTTGCCTCGGTCGAAAACTACGTCGGTGAGGTGGCTTTTAGCGAAGAGGTTCACTTGTCGGGTTAGGAGAACAGAAGTGTCCTACGTCTCAATCGTGCAAGTGGATGGGGAAGCCTGGGCAGGGAGCGTCTAGCGCCGAGCCCGATGCTCCTGCGGGGCTATCCCGCACACCAATTTGCCGGTTAGGGTCCCGCTTGCTGCATCGCGGCGAGCAGCGCGTCGACCTCGGTTGGGCCGGTATAGCAGCGGCCGTTGATGAAGAAGGTCGGGGTGCCCTGGACGCCGCTGCGCAGGCCGCTCTCCAGGTCTTCGCGAATGCGCGCTAGGAATTCGTGGCTGATGAGCGCTTGCTCGAACTTGGGCACGTTCACATAGACGGAGATTCGGCCTCCGTAACGCCTTACCCTTTCAATCCGGTCAAGGTGATTCCCCGAGTGAAATAGCGCTGGCCAAAGAGAAAGATCATGACGATCGGCAACGTCGCAACGATCGTCGCGGCCATCAACAGCGTCCAGTCGGTCGAGTCGCGCCGCTGGAACGCCGCCAGCCCGATCTGAACTGTCTTCATCGCCTCCGATTTGGTGATCACCAGCGGCCAGACGTAGTCGTTCCAGGCGTTCTGAAATGCGAAGATACCTAGCGTCGCCAGGGCCGGCCCGGAGAGAGGTAGCACGATCTGCCGAAAGATGCCGAACTCCGAGCAGCCATCCAAGCGTGCCGCGTCTTCAAGCTCGGAGGGCAAGGTGAGAAAGAACTGACGCAGGAGGAAGATGCCAAACGCTGCGGCAAACTGCGGTAAGGTCAAGCCCCAGTAGCTATCGAGAAGACCGATGCCGCCCTGTCCGAGCAGGTTATTTCCCCCGACCAGCGGCCAGTTCTTCGCCATGATAAACAGCGGCACGAGCGTAACCTGGAAGGGCACCATCAGCGTCGCGATCACCAAGGCGAAGAGGATGTCTCGACCGGGAAAGCTCAGGCGGGCAAAAGCGTAGCCGGCGGTGGACGCAAGGACGAGCTGGGCGACACACGAGATAATCGCCACGACGAAGCTATTGAAAAAGAAGCGTCCAAAGTCCTGGGACTGCATCGCTTGAACGTAGTTGGAAAAGTGCCAGACCGAGGGCAGAAGACGTGGTGGAATCTGCAAGACCTCGGCGTTCGATTTGACCGAGGTTAGGAACGCCCAGAGGTAGGGGAACACCGAAATGGTCGTCATGATCGCAAGACCGACGTAAAGGGCAGCACGCCCAGCCAGTTGGCGGATTACTTGCGAGTAATTCTGTTCTTGCCCTTGCGTTCGCGGTACGGCGTGTATTCTGATCGTCATGACCTGCTCTCGTTCGACGCTAGTGCGGAAATCAGAGCATCTATTCGGCATTGGTGCCCCGCCATCCCATTTTGAATTCCCGGAACGTGACACCCCCGAACCCCCCCTCTGATCGGGCACTAGCTAATAGATCTCATCGTAGCGAAGGATCCGCGTGTTCAGGTAGGTAACCAGGCCAATAAAAAGGAAGAGCACGAATGACATCGCCGCGGCATAGCCCATTTTGAGGTATTCGAAGGCGTTCGCATAGACCAGGTAGACGACAGTGATGGTGCTATCCAAGGGACCGCCCTGGGGTGTCATGATCAGCACTTGAATGAACATCTGCAGTGCCCCAATGAACCAGACGACCACGACAAAAAAGGTCGTCGGCTTGAGCATTGGCAAGGTCACCGACCAGAATTTCTGCCATTGGCCGGCGCCGTCGATCTCAGCGGCCTCGTAGAGCTGGGTCGGAATCCCTTGGAGCCCGGCTAGATAGATCACCATGTTGTAGCCGATGTTCTTCCAAATGCTAAAGAGGATCACTGACAGTAAAGCGGTCTTCGACGATTGCAGCCATTCCGAACGCGGCAAGCCGATACTTTTCAGGAGATAATCGAAGAACCCAACGTTCGGATCGTACAGCCAGAGCCAGACCAGCGCGGCCGCGACGAACGATGTGACCACCGGCAGGTAAAACGCGGCGCGAAAGAACGTGACTCCCCGGATCTGCTGGTTCACTACCATGGCGAAAAGCAGCGCCAGGGCCGTCCCGGTCGGAATCGTGCCCAGCGAGAAGATCAGAGTGTTGGCGATCGAATGGACAAAACGGTCATCGGAAAGGAGATCCTGAAAGTTGCCCAGGCCGATCCAGCGCGGCGGCTGGAGCAGGTCGTAGCGGGTGAAGCTGAGGTAAAAAGTCGCGAAGATCGGCAGGACGACGAAAGCAAACAGAAACAGCAACGACGGCGTCACGTAGAGCAAACCGACGAACCGCTGCCGGTAGAGCAAATCACGTCGTGCCCCCCTTGCTTGGTGGTGCCCTGCGATCTGAATCCCCTGTATCACTCAGCATCCTTCCGGGGAGCTACCCCTTGAGAATTTTCGCGACTGCGGTGTCCATGTCCTGGAGAGCCTGCTTGACTGTCTTCGCTCCTCGGAGCGCGGCGTCGCACTCGCGCGACATCGCCGGCTGAACGTCGAACGATTGCGGCACCATCTCGCGCGGAATCGCGTACTGAATGTTGTCGATCATTTCCTTGACGCGCGGGTCCTGGTAGAGCTTCGCGCTCTCCATCGCCTTACGGACCGGCAGTCCAAGGTCGCCGGTGACGACGATGCTGATATTCACGGCCGGCTGGACGATTGCCTGAATGACTTCCCAGGCGGCGTCGGGATATTTAGTCTTGCTGAACATCATGTACTTGTTGACGAAGAGGACCTGGGCCTGCTTCACCTTTTTCAAGACCGGTCCGGCCTTGGTATCGGCCCAAACTTGGGGGCCGTATTGAAGGACGTTTTCCATGTCGTGCGGGCCGAGTGGTGCCATGGCGACGTTACCGGCATAGAAGGCGTTCAAGCTCGGATTGCCGGCGCTCATGCCGGCCGCCGGCATGGTCTTGTTCTGGACGAACCAGACTAGAAACGACAGGGCGGCTTCGCCTTCGGGAGTGTTGTTCGTTGGCCTGGTCCGATCGGCGTTGAAGATGTGGCCATTCGCCTGGTACATGGCGTCTTCGTAGTATTGGGTGAGAAACTGGTTATTCGGCACGTTCCAGCCGGCAACTTTGATGTCGCCACCCTCGAGCTGGGTCAGCTCTTTCGCATACTTCTGGGCGTCCTCCCAGGTGGCCGGCGACTCGCTAATCCCCGCCTTCTGGAACATGCTCGCCCGATACGCAATTGTCTGATGAATGTCGACCTCATAGGGCACGGCGTAGACTTTACCGTCCCAGGTCACATCCTTCTTGGTGGATGGGTAATAGTCGGACCAGTCTTTGTAGTCGGCAATGTAGCTGTCCAGAGCATGTGCTCCGCCCTTGGAGACGATCACTGGCACCCAAATCCCGCCCGCGCCGAAAATGTCCGGCGCGATGCCACCGGCGATGCCAGTCGTGATCTTCTGAAACGAGCTGCCCCAATCCACGAAGTCGGTCGTGATTTTCAGGTTGTGTTTGGGGCCGAAATCGGCGGCCCACTTCTCGGCGACCTTCTCGCCGTTGGTATCGATGCCGTTGAAACGAATCTCGATGGGAATCGCCGGTCCGTTGGCCGGCGCGGTCGTCGCGGCGGGCTGGGCTGCGGCGGTGGTGGCAGCCGCTGTCGTGGCCGTGGTCGTCGCGGCCGGAGTTGCCGAGGCGGCGGGAGGGTTGCTGCTGCAGGCGGTAGCAACGGTGAGAAAGATTGCTCCGGCGACCGTCCCTTCGAGGGCGTGTAAGAATTGCCGTCGCCCCAGATGGCCAGGGCTCCCTTGCCAAGGGTCAAACGTCATTGGGTCACCTCTCAAACAACTTGTTTAGACGACTATATCCAAATTGCCCACACGGAAACTGTACCAAATACGATGCATTTCGGTCAATTAGATCTTCTCGATCCATTTCCTCAAAATTTTCGATTGATCAGAAATTGAACACAAAGTGATTAGCATTTGGAATGGCGAGTGAGCAGCGCCTAGTGCGATCCTTACGGTGTCGCGAAATCCGACACATTCGCGCGTAAGGAGAGAAGAATGTCCGCAGTCACTCGCCGTTCGTTTTTCCATCAAACCACGGTTGGTGCAGCGGCGGTCGCCGTCCTGGCCACCGCGCCGGTCGTCCTCGGGGCGTCTAGATTGTCTGCGATCCCCTTCCCCGACGCCGCCGTCCCTCCGCTTGCTGGACCGCTCGTCGCCTACCTTCGGGATCCGGCCAAGGGCGAGGTCGCGCTGTTCGTCGGCACGCGCGAGATCGTTCTTCAGGATCACGAGCTGGTATCGCGTCTATTGAAAGCAGTGAGGTGAAAAGATGTCATCCCATCGTGAAGCTCCCGAGATCTCTAAAGATCCGGTTGCCGACAGTACCGACCTTTACGCGTTCGTCAACCCGGACTCTCCGAGCACGGTCACGATCATCGCCAACTACGTCCCGCTGGAAGGGCCAGCCGGTGGCCCGAACTTCTATGAGTTCGGCGACGACGTCCTCTACGAGATCAACGTCGATAACGATGGCGATGCCAAGGCCGAGATCATGTACCACTTTCGCTTCCAGACCGTGGTGCTGAACCCTGACACCTTTCTCTACAACACCGGCCAGATCACCTTGCCGGTCTTCCAGGACGATAAGAACAAGATCTGGAACCGACGACAGTTCTACACGGTGAGCCGGATCGCCAACGGCAAGGAGATGATCCTAGGCACGCACCTGTCTTGCCCGCCGTGCAACATCGGTCCGCGCTCGACGCCCAATTACGCCGCCCTGGCGCAGGCCGCCATTCATAGTCTGCCCGACGGCACGAAAGTCTTTGCCGGACAGCGTCGCGAGGGGTTTTATGTCGATCTGGGCTCGATCTTCGATCTGGGCGCCCTGCGACCGGTCCAGAATTTTCATCTGATCCCGATGGCGGCCACCATGGGCGTCGATGCGACCAAGAATCTCAACGTTCACTCGATCGCGATTCAGGTTCCGAAAACCACGCTCACCGCGGATGGCTCCAATCCCACCGATCCCACGAACCCGAAGTCGGTGATCGGGGTCTGGACCACTGCCTATCGCCGACGCGCCCGGGTCCGCGACGACGATCATGACACGGGCACCGGCCCGTGGGTCCAGGTGTCGCGGCTTGGTAATCCCCTCTTTAATGAGGCGATCGTGCCGATGGCCCGGAAAGACCACTGGAATTCAGTTCCGCCGAAGGAAGACGCGGGCTTTATCCAGTACGTGCAGCAGCCGGAGCTGGCGCGTCTCCTGCCGGTGTTGTATCCAGGGGTGTTCCCCAAGCTGGCGGCCTATACCAAGCCTCGTGCCGACCTGGTGGCTATTCTGCTCACCGGCATTCCCAACGGGATCGTCCCGGGCTTCCCGGGGAACTTCACTGGTAAGCCGCCCGCGGACTTGCTGCGACTGAACATGGCGATCGCACCGTCGTCCAGTCCGAGTATCCTCGGCATCCTGGGAGGGGATGTCGCTGGCTTTCCGAATGGCCGGCGGGTCTCCGACGACGTGGTGACAATCGAAGTGCGAGCGGTGGCTGGCGCCACCATCCCCCTTGTCGACCCGTCGTTCACGCCCGACACCGCGCTTCCGGCGCTGACCCAGGGGGTCGCCCCTGATCCCAACCTCGACCGTTATCTCGCCCAGTTCCCCTATCTGGGGACCCCGAAGGATGGCTTTGATACTCCGTCGTCGTAAGCGCCAGCCAGCGCGATCATACCATCCCAGACAATGAATCAGCGATCTGGAAGGAGGCGCGTGATGAGCAACAGTCACGAAAATCACCGTTACGAGAGCAGCGACTACTGGATGCGTACGCACTCCGAACCAGCCGTGCTCGACATTGGCGAAGACATCGGTGCATTGGTGCTTTACACCGGACCGGAACTGCACGGCCATGAGATCGAGGTCAGTCCGCGCGGCCAGGATGCCCAGCGTACCCACGCAGCAGTCCTCGCACGCCGCGCTAATGGGCGGACGGTCTTCGCCGCGGTCTATCCCGAGCTTCGAGCGGGGGAGTACCGCATCTGGAGCGCCGGTCCCAGCCAAATCAGCGCGGTGACCGTCGTAGGCGGCCGGGTAGCGGAGGTCAACTGGCGGTAACGCTTCCTTTTTCTTGCCACCCAAGTCTTCACTCGGTACCATAGAGCCATCGCCGTGATATCGGGCGTCGCGCCGCGTTAGCGAGATGGCGATCGACCTCCTCCAGGTTGGCTGGGGAGGCGCGGCGCGACATCGCATGGATGGGGAAATAAGGTGGAACATGAGCGAGGATTATGGCCTCCGGCTGGGGACGCCGGCCTTTTTCGCGGATCCTTATCCGACGTTCGAACGCATGCGGAGCGAGGATCCGGTTCACTGGAGCCCGGCGCTGGGACGGTGGCACCTGACCCGTTACGCCGACATCGACGCGCTGCTGCGCGAGCCGCGCTGGTCGGCGAATCGTGTTCGCCTTTTCCTGGGTAGCCTTCCGACGGAGACCCGCAAAGAGCTTCAGCCGCTCGAGCAGGCTCTGGTCAACCAGATGCTATTCGCTGACCCGCCGGACCACACCCGACTGCGTAGCCTCGTCAGCAAGGCGTTTACGCCGCGAGTCGTCGAGCGACTGCGGCCCCGGATCGCCGCGATCGTGAACGAGCTATTGGACCAGGTCGCCGCGACCCACCGGATGGACGCGATCCGCGACTTCGCCTATCCGCTGCCGGCGATTGTCATCTGCGAATTGCTCGGGGTGCCGTCGGAAGAGCGTGAGCAATTCAAGCACTGGTCGAGCGCCCTGGCAGCATTTCTCGGCAACTACCGTCGCGATCCCGAGATCGATCGCCAGGCGCTGGCCACTGGAATCGAGGCGGCCGACTATTTCCGGATCACTGCGGACCGCCTGCGCGAGCAGCCGCGCGATGACCTGTTGAGTCTGATGGTGGCGGCCGAGGAGCAGGGGGATCGGCTGAGCGTCGAGGAGTTGCTGGCAAACTCGGTCCTGCTACTCGGAGCCGGCCACGAGACGACGACGAACTTGATCGGCAACGGTCTGCTCGCGCTGCTCCGGAATTCGGACCAGCGTCGCCGCTTGCAAAATGACCTCTCACTCATGCCAATGGCGGTCGAGGAGTTTCTGCGCTACGAAAGCCCGGTCCAGGTGACGTCGCGGGGTGCGCCCGAGGACGTCGAGATTGGCGGCAAGCGGATCGCCAAGGGCAGCCTGGTCAATTTCTGGATCGCCGCGGCCAACCGGGATCCGGAGCGCTTCGCCGAGCCGAATCAGCTCGACGTCGAGCGGCAGAACAATCGCCACCTCGCCTTCGGCGCCGGCATCCACTTCTGCTTGGGTGCGCCGCTCGCCCGCCTGGAAGGGCAGATCGCCTTCACTACTCTGCTCGAGCGCATGCCGAATATGAAGCTGGCGACCGATACCGTCGAATGGCAGCCCAACATCAGCTTTCGTGGCCTGACCGCGCTGTCGGTGACCTGGTAAGGAACTGGATCTTGGCGAAAACCGCAGAGGCTCCGCTGCCACTTCGCATTTATCTCATTCGCCACGCCGAGTCGGTTGGCAACGTCGGCCAGATCGTCACCGGCCAGTCCGACCTGCCGCTGAGCGACGTTGGGCGCGAGCAAGCCCGACGCACTGGCCTCGCCCTCGCGAATCGACCAATCGAGGTCATTTACGCTTCACCGCTCGCGCGCGTCTGGGACACCGCCCTCCCGATCAGTCAGACGACCGGCGCGCCAATCGTGGCCTTGGACGACCTGCGGGAGATGAATTGCGGCCTAGCCGAGGGGTTGACCTGGGCTGAGGTTGAGGAGCGCTGGCCCGACTTTGCCCGTCGATACACATCCGAAGATAACGCCATCGCCGTGGCCTGGCCCGGCGGAGAGTCCGGCCTCGACCTCCGCGACCGGATCGGCCGGGCCATACGCCAAATCCTTGACGAGCATCTCGGCACGACGCCGGAAATCGCGCTCGTCGGCCACGCCGGCTCGATCGCCTGGTCGTTGCAGCATCTCCTGAAAAAGCCCATGGACATCCGGCCCCACTTCGGCCTGAAAAACTGCTCGATCAGCGAGCTGCTCGTCCACCACCCTGCCGAGCCCGCCGAGGTGATCCGCTTCAACGACGTGAGCCATCTGGACGACGCGGGGTGACATCAAGGAGCGTGATATCCGCCGGGCCGAGAAAGCAATGGAAACTTGCCTGGGAGAGCACCAACACCAGGAGAACCAGTGATGGTGCACACGAGTTGGAGCGACGTGAGAAAGCGGTGACCTCTAACTCCTCAGGCGAAGCGTGCCTACAACGAAGCTACCTTGGCAATCGAAGTCGCCGACCAGGTGCGAAGGCTGCGGACCTCCCTGGGCCTGAGTCAGGAGGAGCTCGCGCGGCGGGTCGGAACAACGTAGCCAATGATCACCCGTCTCGAGGCAGGAGGGCAGCCTCCGAGTCTGCGCACGTTGGAGCAGCTCGCCGAGGCGCTTGACGCCGATTTGACCGTGCGCCTGACCACGCGAGCAAGCTGAGGCCGGCTGCCGCTGATCCAATCATGACGCGATGGTAGCCAGTTGCGCTTAACCCACCGAAATCTTGCTTGTTAGGCTTGATGACTACTACGCCGCGTTCTACCGACTGTTCCGCGATGAGCTGCGCTACGTGCTCGATCCTGCCGACGTCTACGGCCCCGATTTTCCCAGCGAAACGTTCCCCGTGCTCAAAGAGTGCGAGTTGCGCGAGTATGACGAGTACCGCACCCGCCGCCTGGTCCTGAAAGCGTGGGACCGGCTGGGGTTGGCGCCATGGAATCGGGATGGACGGTACGCGGTCGAGGCAGTGGCCACCCCGAGCGAAGCGGTGAATGGAAAAAGAAAGAGGTCGGGAGAACGATCAGCAAAACTGACGACTGTCTCACCTGATTCGGACTGGCCGACGGTCCAAGCCGGGCTGCCCGGACTGACCGAGGCGGTTCAGCAGACGTTCGGAGACGTCGAGGGGGAGGAGTGACCCCGGCGATGTTGCTGGGCGACGCGTTAAAAGTATAGAAGTCCCTGCCCGCCTTGCTTGTATTCGAAAGTATGAACGTATATCCTAGTCTCGCTACGTTTTTCGTTGAGCGAAGGCTGGTTGGGGCTTGAAGATCCCGTTCGTCTCTGACCTGTACCGGTCAGAGCGCGTTGTGCTCGCCCTTCAAGGCGTCTCTTGGCTTATCGCTGCGGCGGCCGGAAGCATCCTGCCCATGTTACACGTGAGTACAGCTCTGATCGCCATTCTCATCGTTGGCGGCTTGATCGTGACCATGGGGGCCTCGGCGTGGCAGATTAGCCAAGCGCACTTTTATCGGGAAGAGGAATTGAGAAGGCTTCGCGCGGAGTTGGCGCGAGAGCGGCGAGCCCACGCCGAGGAGACGATCCAGATCCTCTTAGACCAGTTCGTGAAGATCGCTCGCCGCGCCGCGACCAGGCCGGATATCAACGTCCGGTCCTGTGTATTCCTGCCGCAGGGCAATCGCCTGGCTATTGTATTCCATTCCAACATGAGAGATGCACCGGACCTGGGGATATCTTTTGAGCGGTGGCAAGGCTGTACGGATCAGGCTTGGGCAGATGGTCGACAGACGATGGGTGATCTGTCGCGGGCCACCGAGGCGGATCTTCATGAGAGATGGAAATTGTCGCCGATGCAGATTCGGATCACCAACCATCTGAAATCGATTCTAAGTACACCAATCTTCCACCCTCAAAATAGCGATATAATACTAGGTGTTCTTAGCATCGATAGTGACGCCGATATGTCGGAGAGCAGATTTGACCAAGCTGAGTTCCTAGACGCGGCACTGCAGGTCGCGGAGGCACTGGCACATCTGTTGCTTGTCGGTGGAATCGCGATCTCATAAGCTACGGTAAGATAGAGTTTAGGTAAGGGTAAGGTAGGGTATGAGCATCGACTGGAAGGAGATTCACCCAGGTCTCTTCGTCAGACAGGACACGCCCAAGCGGGTGCGCCTGACGCCTGATTTCGTCAAGAAGATCACCGATAATTCCGAGTCCGCGTCTTTCAATACGGCGATGAAACAACTGGCCGAAGAGACCCAAAAAGCAAGCGAGTGACCGAGTTTCGGCGTTCGGTCTGAATCCGACGCTTCGCAAGCGAGAGCAAATTCTGTTGACGGCGAGGAATACGTTCCTCGCCGTCTTTCATGTTCGCACGTGACCTTTCCAGGCATCCCGATAATCAAGAATGAGCCTGCGGTCCCCAAGGACCTGAGGAGGCTACGGTGAAATATACGGTCGTTCTTACTCCTGAAGAGGGAGGATACTCCGTCTCGGTGCCGGCCCTGCCAGGTTGCTATACCGAGGGGGATACGCTCTTACGGTGATTGACACTCCTCTCTACACTTCCTCAATTGGAACCTTCCACTCGTTGAGACCTCAGATGTGCCCGCGTCCCTCGGCCGCGGCAATCACCAGTTCCAATGGGTAGCATACTCTCAGCCAAACGGGAGACAAACGGGCAAACTGTCGTCCGTCATCAGGTTCGGACTCGGCTCGCGTCCACACCTAGTCGTCGCGCGGCTTCCGGGACCGTCAGGCTCGTCGCCAGCAACGCGGCATACATCGCCGTCCCACGCGTCAGCGATCCTCCGGTCCCCCTATTCACAGTGGCCGCTGCTAATGGATCAATTCCGCCCCGACGCAACGCCGCGACCTGTTCGGGGGTCAGATCTCGTCCGGGCTCTCCGAGGCGGCTCGGAGCGACTTGACGGACGGCCGCGAGCACGAGCTGCTCGAACTCCTCCGGGCTCAGGTGAATGCCTGCTCGTTCGAGGACAGATGAACTGATGGTCATCGTTCCCTCCTTCTCCTATTTTATCACGATGGGAGAGTTCGGGAGCAATGAGACCACGGAGGTAAACTTACCCCTTCAGTCCGGTTAGCACTGCTCCTTGGATGAAGGTGCGCTGGGCGAAGAAGAAGACGACGACACAGGGGATCATGGCCAGGACCGAGGCCGCCATCAACTGGTTCCAGGGCGTGCCGTTCTGGGTGTCGATGAAGAAGTTCAGGCCGACCGGAATCGTGTACTTTTCCATGGTGTTCAGGTAGATCAGCGGTCCCTGGAAGGCGTTCCAGCTATTGAAGAAGGAAAAGATCGCCACCGTGGCCAGGGCCGGCTTCGACAAGGGCAGGACGATCCGGGAGTAGATCCCGAAGTAGCCGCAGCCGTCGATCTTCGCGGCGTCGTCTAGCTCGTGGGGCAGGGTCAGGTAGAACTGGCGGAGCAGAAAGATGTAGAAGGCGCTGCCAAAGTAGTGCGGCACGATCAGCGGATTAAACGTATCGAGCCAGCCGAGATACTTGAAGATCAGATAGGTCGAGACGAGGGTGACCTCACCAGGCAGCATCAGGGTGCTGAGCAAGATGATGAAGAGCATGTCGCGGCCACGGGCCCGCAGGCGGGCGAAGGCGAAGGCGACGAGTGAGGACGAAAGGACCGAGCCAATCACGACGAGCACAGTGATGTACACGCTGTTCGCGGCGTAGCGCCAGAACGGGATCGTCGCCGTCGCCGTGGCAAAGTTGCTCAGTTGCAGGCGTTGAGGAATCCAGTGGACCGGGACCAAGAAGACCTCGCCGTCGGGCTTGACCGAGGTCGAAAGCATCCAGGCGAAAGGAACGAGCACGCCGGCCGCTCCGACCACGATGATGATCGTCGCGAGCGTGAGCTGCAGGTGGCGCCGAAAGCTCTTCCGAGCCAGGAGCGCGTTGGTGATGCCGGGCGGCGCGGTCGGGTGAGCAGTCGTCGACGTGATAGTCATTAGAGCCTCCCCTCGCCGCTGCCGCCCTCGTAATAGACCCAGTAAGGCGAGGAGCGAATGACCAGCAGGGTCAACAGGAGGATGATCAGGAAGACGAGCCAGGCGAGCGCCGAGGCGTAGCCCATCTGGAAGTACTGGAAGGCATTTTCGTAGAGGTAGAGGCCGACGAACAGGCTCGCGTTCGCCGGACCGCCCCGGGTCATGACGTAGGCCGGCGTGAAGATCTGAAACGAAGCGATCACTGACATCACCGCGTTGAAGAAGATGATCGGCGAGATCATCGGCAGGGTCACGTTAACGAACTTCGCCCAGGGCCCGGCGCCGTCGATCTCGGCGGCCTCGTAGAGGTGCTGAGGAATCCCTTGTAGGCCCGCTAGATAGATGATCATCGGGCCACCGATCGTCCAGAGGCTCATGATAATGAAGGAGGGAATGACCCAGGTCTCGCTGAAGAGCCACTGCGGACCGACGACGCCCAACGCGGCCAGGGCGTTATTGATGATCCCAAAATCCGGGTTGAAGATCCACATCCAGAGCAAGGCGACCGGTACGCCGGAGATGATCGCTGGAATGTAGTAGATAGTCCGGAAGACGGCAATCCCGCGCACCTGCTGATTCATCAAGAGGGCAAGGATCAGCGCCGAAACGAGGCCGAGGGGGACCGAGCCGAGCGCGTAGAAGATAGTGACCTTGAGCGACTGCCAAACCAGGGGATCGTTCGTAAGCATTTTGATGTAGTTATCCAGCCCGGTAAACTGCGGGGGCGTAATCACGTCGTAGTGCGCCAGGCTGAGTACCAGCGAGGCGATCATCGGCCCCGCGGTCCAAATGAGGAATCCGATGAGCCAGGGACTGGCAAACAGGTAGAACGCGATCTCCTCCCGGCGCGCGAGCGAGCCGGTGCGACGAGGGCGAATTGAGCGAGTAGTAATCATCGCTATCACGCCTTGCAGCAGTTTTCACCATCCCGTAGCTGCCGAGTGTGCTGCCTACCCCCTCTCCTAGAGGAAGAGGGGGTAGGCAGCTCGCCCGTTAGACACAGCTTCCGACAAAATGGTCTAGCTTTGATAGCCCATAGTCTTCAGAGTGTCGGCAATCGCCGCGTCCACCTGTGGCTTGATCTGCTTGATCGTGTCCGCCGCCGTTTGCTGACCGATGCTCACCTTGTCGAGGGCCGGCTTGAGCACCTTGTCGCTAATCGGCGAATGATTGACACTCCAGTTATCCGGCGTGAAGTAGTCGAAGGTCATCGCGTCGGTCGCGACTTTGAGCTGGTCAGCCAGGGCGGGGATCTGCTTCGACCAGTAATCGATCCAGGGCTGCTGGAGGGATTTTCGGTTACTCGCGTCCCCTTGCTGCACCAGCAGAATCTGCTGCCCCTCCGGACCGTCGACGTACTTCAGGAATTCCCACGAGCCCTCGGGATTCGGCGTATTCTTGAAAATCGCATCCTGATCCCGCCAGTCGCCGTGGTGCAGCGGCATCTTGTCCTTCGGATTGTGCGGCCAGGCGGCGATCCCCCACTCGAAGTCTTTGATCTTGGCGTACTGGCCAAAGCGGCCGACCTGGACGAACCAGGTCGCCAGGCGCCCGGTCATGAAGATCTCGGCGACGTCGGCCTGGACGCTTTGCGCTTCGGCCGCGGTGGGCGCGACGTGATATTTGTTGGCCATGTCCGCCCAGTACTGCACACCCAGGGCAACGTTCGGGTCGTCCGGGGCATTGTATTTGGTGACCCAGCCGGTATCCAGCCAGTCGTGGTTGTACCACCATCCACCGAAAGCCCAACCGGCCGTCCAGCCACTGTTGAAGTGGCTGCCGGTCCCGAACTGGGTGACCCGGCCATTCTGGGTGATCGTCAGCGACTTGGCGATGTCGACGAACTTGTCCCAGGTCCAGCTCGGATCGCTCCAGTTGGACGGCGGATAGGGAACTTTGGCTTTGTCGAAGGCGGTCTTATTGTAAAAAAGCACCCACGGCGATTGAGACTTCGGCAGCGCCATCATACTGCCCTTGAACTTGCAGCCCGCCACGACGTTGGGGACGAAGTCGTCCAAAGAGTACTTGTCGCGTGCGATCAGCGGATCCAGATTAAGAATCAGGCCCTTTGCGGCATAATAGCGGTAGCAGCGACTGGCATCGGGGAAAAAGATCGAGGGACCATTGCCTGCCGCCACCATCAGATCGGCCTTCTGATCATACTGGTCCTTCGGGACATAAACCGGTTGAACCTTGATGTCGGGGTGCTGCTTCTGAAAGTTGTCCAGGACCGTTTTCTGAGCCGGGAGGCTCGTCGTGCTCGAATCCCACAGAGGGATCACTGGCGCGGCGTTGCTTGCCTGGGGCGCCGAGGCGGCGGCTGGCGCTGCGGTCGGAGAAGCTTGGCTAGCTGCGGCCGGGGCAGCGCTCGTCGCCGCAGGCGGCGCGGCCGTGCTCGCGGCCGGTGCGGACGACGTGGTCGGCGGCGCCGAGCTGGGTGCTGCGCTCGTCCCGGACGCGGCGGTTGGCGACGACGCAGCTTGCTGCGCACAGGAAGCGACGAACAAGCTGCCCAGGACCAGTCCACCCGTCAGGAGACGACGCCGGGACACGGGCTGCGCGTTGAAAGACGTCAAAGCTGCCATAGCTTGCCTTTCCTCCCATCGTGGATGACCTAATGTGCCCATTGTACAACCCATTAAACCCCTGTCAAGCGTTGCGTGGGAGGGTCGGGCGTGGCAACTTGACGCCCCTTCTCAAGGAACCGATCCCCGAGAGACCACCCACTGCATTGCTTGTCTCGTGACGGTTGCGACGAAGTCATAGTCCGCGTCGTAGTGCAGGAGGGTGAGATGCTCGCGCTCGGCGATGGCCGCGATCAGGAGATCTGGAATTTCAACCGCTCGGTGTAAGCCACGCCTCACCTGCCGAGCGCCACGGTCGGGCTTGGTTTGCCGTGGCGCTCGGAGAAGATCTTTGCTATCGTCGCTTGGACGGTGGAGTAGTCGGTGCCTCGGTCGACCGCGGTGGTTGGGGCGAAGCGGGGGATGGAGGCACCGACGTCGGCGCACTATGGGCGGTTGGTTGGGCGGCCGCCGTTGGGACGGAAGTTGGCGGCACTTGCGTCGGCGCACTCGGCGCGGTCGGCTGGGCAGCTGGCGAGGGGATCGTGGTGGCCGGCACCTGGGTTGGCGCGCTACGCGGAGTCGGCACCGCCGGTGGCACTTCGGTGGGCTTACTGTGCGGGGTCGGCACAGCCGGCGGAACGACCGCTTCGGTGGGTTTCGCCGTGGGTTGCGCCGCCTGGCTCGGGAGTGCGGGGATCTCGGTCGGTCTCCCGCTGGGGCGGCGGTCGTCGACCGGCGAGGGCTCGGGAGTCGGCCGAGCCATCAGTCCAGGCGCGTCACCGTCTGTCGGCGTCGCTTCGGATGTGCCGTCGGCTTGGCCAGCTTGCGGACTAGGGCGGACCGGAATGACGGTTGCCTTCGGTGTCGCTCCCAGGCTGGTGACCAGGTTGCTATAGCCCGCGTAAAGGGCGGCGTAGTTGTCGGCGCTGATGTGGCCAGAGCGTTCCTGCGCGTTCAGTTCCCCCAAGAAGGCATCCAGGATTCGGATCGCGACGTCAGTCTGACCCCGCGCGAGCGCGGCCTGCGCCGCCTCGAGCTTGGCCAGCAGACCCTCATAGCTCTGACCGGGGACCAGCGGATCGGCCTGCAGCGTCTGGGTCGTGGAGATGAGCTGGGTGACGGCCGCCGAGACCGTGGTCGAGATGGCGCCAGTCGCCCCTGGGGTCACTAAGACGCTTGCCGCTTCCGTACTCGTGGTATCGGTCGGCTCGGCTCCTGTCACGACGGTCGTCACGGGGGGTAAGGCGCGCTGCGCTAGCGGCGTGCTCGGAACGTAGGTGCTGGCGATGGTCAGTCCCGTCGTCGCTGCCTGCAAAGCTTGGCCAAGCGCGGTTTGTGCCGACGCCGGTGCGCGCGCTTGCGCTGCGGTCAACGCGGACTCCACCTGATTCAAGTTGGAAGCAAGCCGAGTGGCAAGACTGCTGACATCCTGGCCAGACGTGGCCGCCTGCGTTAGATGCTGATTCGCCTGGGTCACCTCCTGGGCGAGGGCTTCGGACGCCATGCTGGCTGCCGCCGGTCGTCCGCTTTGGATCGCCTCTTGAATCTCGATCAGCCGCTTGTCCGTCAGGGTCAGGTACGTCTGGGCCTTGGCCTGATCGGTCGTCGCGAGGATGACTTGGACCTGCTCGGCCGCGACCTTGACCGGATACAGGGCGTCACCGGGGAGGGTTCCCTGGGCGGCGTAAACGGTGCCGCCTCCCGCCGCGGCGGTGAGCGTAAGGATGAGAGCGATGATCAGCGCGGGCATTCCCAGTCTCCGAGTGGCAAATTCGGTTGTCCGCCAGTCCAAGCGGCCAACCGTCAGCTCTCTCAAACGCCAGAAGGCAGATTTTGTTACGGGAGCTTTCTGGGCGTTGATCGCCGTGATGAGCTGAGCCCGCCCTAACGCACGAAACGCTAGCTCGGGTGTGACCGGCGGGGGAGGGGTGATCGCTTGAACGATGCCCAAGAGCTCTTGCAGCTCGGCGGCGAGCGCCGGGTGGGACGCCAAACACTCCTCCGGCGTCGACTGACCCGACTGAACGTCGTCGAGACACTGGGCGAGAACCTCCGGGCTGAGCTTTGCCATCAGACTTTCACCTTGTGCGCCAGGAGTCGGCGTAATTCTGCCAAAGCGCGGTGCTGGATGACGCGAATATTCCCTTCACTCTTTCCCAACACCGCCGCGATTGCGCCATACTCGAAGTTTTCTACGAAACGCAGAATGATCACCTGCTGTTGGTCTGGCTTCAAATGGAGGATCGCCTCCCGCACGGCCCGACGATCGAACTGGGCGAACGCTTCCGCCTCCGGGTTGGCCCAACGCGCCAGGGTCGCCGGATCAAGGTCGAGCGGCTGTACGTCCTTCGCTCGGCGATACGCGCTCACCAGCAGGTTGTGGGCGATTGTCAACAACCACGCCGCGAACGGTGCCCCCGTCCGCTGAAAACGACCGATGGCCTGCCAGGCATGTAAGAAGACTTGCTGGGTCAAATCCTCGGCATCGGCCCGATTCCCGACCCGGTAGTAGACGTGACGATAGACACGCTCGAGATGCCGATCATAGAGCACGGCAAACGCCTGAACGTCACCCGTGCTCGCCGCGGCAATGAGCGCTTCGTCTCGGCCTGCGACCATCAACTGCGCGCGCTGATCCTCCTCCACCTCTGTCTCCTCTTAACGCACGCCTGGCCAAATTGTTTCAATGAATACCGTTATTACTATCGACAATTATCGACTAAGCGTTAGGCAAGGTACTCATGGTAGCAAATTCGAAGACCCCTTCGCTTGCCTGATACCCAGACGTGTGCTATCGTAGTCGCGGAGGAGCACATGAGAACGGAACCCGTCATCGAGGTGGGAAGCATGCTTCCCGATTTGGCGCTATCGCGGCTTGGCGATGGCCAGCTCCGCTTCGCGGATCTCCGAGGCAAGCGCGCGTTGTTGTTCTTTTGGGGCTCCTGGTGAAGCTGCCGCGAGCAACTGCCCGGGTGGCAGCGCTTCTACCAGGAACACCAATCCCCGGATTTTGAGCTCGTCGCGATCGCCATGGAGCACAACGGCGGCGAGCGCGCTCGGCCGTTTATCGAGGCGGCTCACGTGCGCTTCCCCACGTTGATTGACGAGAATGGGATCACTACGACCGTACTCGGCTTCAAAGCGGTCCCCAATGGCATTCTCGTCGATGCTGACGGAGTGGTCCGCTACCGCAAGTTCGGCGGCTTTTCGGTCGAGAAGGCCGAGGACGTCGGCGCGGTCGAGCGCTTCCTGCGCGGCGAAGACCCGGGGCCAAGCCCAGCGCCGAAGGTTCCTTACCAGCTCGATTCCACCGAGCGCGAGCTGATCGAGACAAAGCTGCGCCTTGGGCGTCTGCTCGATTCGGTAGGACGCCACGAGGAAGCGGTCCAGGAGTGGCGAGACGCCCTCCATCGGGATCCCGAGAATCTGGTTATCCGCAAGCAGATCTGGGCGGCGCGCTACCCGGAAAAGTTCCACCCGACGATTGATTGGGCCTGGCAACGCGCGCAAATCGCCCGCGAGCGCGCCGAGGAGCTGGCCGCCGGTATTTGTGGTCCGGACGGTTGCCCGATTCCAGCTCATTAGCTTCGGCGGCTCCTCTGCTTGCCTGATCTGTATCGGGGCGATGTTTCAGCAACGGCCCGGTGATGCCAAGTGGTCCAGCCATCAAAAATGTCGGGCATGACAGATCAGTATGGCAGGTGATACGGACTTGGCGGCTGCAGCACTAAGCGCAAGGAAAGGCTCCTGACGCTTAGCCAAGAGTATGATCCTCACCTTCTCTCAGAGAAAGAGGGAACAGGCACGATCACGCCTCAGCCGCTTGGCGACAGCTTCAACCTCACCGTTGCTTCACCGGCCGGCGCCTTCAACGCGAAAACGATCCGGTTCACCGCGGTGGGGCCTTCTGCCAAATCCACGTCCGGGATCTGCTCGACGCGGGGGGTGACAACGCTGGGATCGTATTCAACGCGCAGGCTACCCCGCTCGCCGCGAATCAGGACGCTGCCATCGCCGATGTCGACCGGAGCAAACGTAATCAGGACGCTCTCGAAGTGGCCAGGGCGGCTGGCGAAGCTGACTCGATCTTCGAGCGAGATCCAGCCGGTCGGCGGCTCGCGGTAAAGGGTAATCGTCCGTTGGAGGCTAGTCAGGTCGGCCGAATCGGGATAGGCCGCCTTCAGCTCCAGGCACATCTGGCTGAGCTGGCCCGAGATCTCCCGGCCAAGCAACACGGCAGCGTGCTCGCGACCGGCCTGTTGAGCCTGGCCGTTGACGACCGGTACCGAGTGGCCAAGCGAGGAGTTCACCAGGAATTCGTAGCGGCGTGCACCGAAGTAGTCGCGGTTGTAGCGACCCCGCCCGAGATCGGCGACGAGCGACTCTTGATTGAGGTGGATGATGACATTGCCGACGTCGTTCTGGTTGTGCATCTCGCTGTTGGTGCCGCCCTTAGCGGCGAGGACGAGCGCGTTTGGATCGTTTGGATCATAGCGGGCAATCAGCCACTGCATGCCACGGAAGACGTCGTCGCGGGCCAGACTGAGGGGTACGCGCGATGGCGGGGCTACCCAGAACAGGCTACGCAGCCCCCAGGTGAGCTGCCGCTCGCGCTGGGCCGGTGGCTGAGAATAAGCCAGTGGCAGTAGCTCGGGGATCTGCAGCCGCTCGGCGAGGTAAACCAGGTGTGGCTGAGTCTGGCGGACGTCGCGGTCGCAATCGGAGAAGTTGGTGTAGACGCCGGGGCTGAGCAGGGTGCGCAGCGGGTAGCGGGCGATCTTCTGGATCTGCTCGCCGTCGAGGAAGCGCACCCGGCCGTTGGTGCGATTCTCGACGAGCTGGGCGACGATCGTGAAGTAGCCAAAGCCATACGACCAGTAGCCCGGGCCTTCGCTCGAGCCGCCGTCCTCGTCGAAAGTGGCGAGGTAGTCGGTGAGCGAACGAGCACCCCGAGCAATCAACTCGGCCAGGCGCGCGTTGTCCTTTTCGAGATAGGTCGCTGCGCCGACGACACCGCCGACGCAGACTGCCGTCCAGTTGTTCACCTGGCGCAAGGTCGAATTATTCATCCACCAGAAGTCATGGCGGGTCAGAAACGGCTCAAAGCAGCGGCGGTCGACCTCGTCGCGGATCCGTTTGCCAAGCAGCGGATCCAGATTCCTGCCGACCAGATGATCCATTTCGGCGAGGAGTAGTGCCGTGCCGGCTACGCCCAGATCAAGGTAGGGGTGCTTTACGTCAGTCAGTACGCTCTGATGGGCAGGCAGCGCCCAGCTACTTTCTTCGCAGATTGCCCAGGCGTAGTCGAGGATTGGATCAAGAAAACGCCCTCGGTTTTCCAGGCACTCGGCGAGAACGAGCGCGCTCAGCGCGTCGCGCCGGGCGCTCTGCGGCCGCTGGTATCCCTCGCGCTCACCTCGGCGCTGAAACTCGAGGTAAAGGGTGGCCGGTAAAGCTGGGATCGGTGTCTGAGCAGCGATCTCGGCTCGTGCGATCAACTCGGCGCTGTCACTTGGCCCAAGACGCTCACGCACTGCGTCCCAGGCGGGGCGGTCGGTGATCGCCGGAAATGGTGGCTTCGCCGTCGCCGCGGCCAGCGCGGCCTCGACGTCGATCGGATTGTATTGCCAGAGCACTTCTTCCTCCAAGGTTAATCCTACCGCCGCAGTTGGGCGAATCTGTCATTCTGAGCGACCAAAGGGAGCGAAGAATCTCCCCGGTACGCGAGAGATTCGTCGTCGCTTCGCTCCTCGGAATGACAAGGTGCGACAGTAGGATTAAAGATGACCAACCACAGATAGGTAAGCACGTGAGCCTCGGGGATTAGGAGTGAAGATTCTCTTGTCTTCAACTTGACGATCACGTACTCCTCAGGCATAGGTTCAGCTTTTCCTTCGTAGCCTTTGTCCCCCTCTTGCACGATAGGAAGACAATATCACGCGATGCCTCCAAAGGGTATTGCCAAAGGGCATTGATTGGTTCTCTATGTTCTCTCTGCCTCGGAGGTTCGGGCCTCTCGGTATCGGTTCTCCTGGTTACTCCCCGCTTTGCGCAATCTTTTGTGTATTGACGCGCTCCCATGGGGTACCTATACTAATTTTTACTGAACGGATCGGTCGATCGGTCAACCTGGAGCTTGGCTATGTTGCGATTCATGACGCGGCGCCTTTTGCTCTTGATTCCGACTTTGCTCGCTATCTCGATGGTCTCCTTTGCAATTATTAACCTGCCGCCCGGCGATTATCTGACGTCGTACATGGCCGCCCTGGCCTCGAATGGCGAGTCGATCGATCCGGCTCAGCTCCAGGCGTTTGCCGATCACTATGGCTTGGGCCAGCCGATCTATGTGCAGTACTTCAAGTGGATGAGCGGCATCCTGCTGCACGGCGACTTTGGTCAGTCGATGGAATGGCAGCAGCCGGTGGCCCAGGTTCTCTGGAATAATCTTGGACTCACCCTGATCATCTCCATCAGTACTTTGCTCTTTACCTGGATCGTCGCTTTTCCCCTGGGGGTTTATTCCGCGGTTCGTCAGTACTCGATCGGCGACTACATCGCGACGTTTTTGGGTTTCTTGGGCCTGGCCGTGCCGGACTTCCTGCTGGCGCTGGTCCTGATGTACTTGATGTTCTCGCTTTTCCATCAGGACGTCGGCGGCTTGTTCTCACCGGACTACGCGATGGCGCCCTGGAGTCTGGCGCGCTTCTGGGACCTCATGAAGCATATCTGGATCGCGATCGTTTTGATCGGAGCGAGTGGCGTGGCTGGACTTACCCGAATCGTGCGTGCCAATCTGCTCGACGAGTTGCATAAACCCTATGTGGTGACGGCCCGGGCCAAAGGGCTGCCGGAGTACAAGCTGCTGATCAAGTACCCGGTCCGTCAGGCTTTGAATCCATTCGTCAGTACGGTGGGCTGGCATCTGCCAAGCCTGATCTCCGGCTCGGTCATCGTCTCGATCGTCCTTGGCTTGCCGATCAATGGACCGTTGCTGTTAAAAGCGTTGCAGACTAAGGATATGTACCTGGCCGGCAGCTTCGTGATGATGCTCAGCGTCCTCACTGTCATTGGAACTCTACTCTCGGATATTCTCCTCGCCTGGCTCGACCCGCGCATTCGCTTGGAGTAGCCGATGAACCTGGAACCGGCAATCGCCGCTCCGCCTCGACCGGCCAGTTCGCTCGAAGAGGCGGAGGCCGAATCCCGGATCTTCGTTGCCTCGCAGTGGCAGCTCATCTGGTGGAAATTTCGCAAGCATCGACTGGCGGTCATCTCGGCCGTCGTCGTCGCGCTGATCTATCTGGTCGCGCTCTTTGCCGAGTTCCTCGCGCCCTACGATCCCAACCATTACGCTGCCAATTATACCTATGCGCCGCCGCATATGATCAATGTGTTCTACAACGGCCGCTTCGTCGGCCCCTACCTCTTCGGCTACAAAGACGAGATCGACCCACAATCGTTCAGCCGGATTTTCACCGAGGATCACAGCCACCGGATCTTCCTGGGTCTCTTCGTCCAGGGTGACCCATACAAGCTCTGGGGCATCTTTCCATCGCGGCTGCATCTATTTGGGCCGGTCGATCCGAACGAACGGATCTATCTGCTTGGAGCTGACCATCTCGGGAACGACCTGCTGTCGCGGCTGATCTACGGAACGCGCATCTCGATGTCGATCGGTCTGGTGGGCGTGGCCTTTAGCCTGATTCTCGGGATCATCCTCGGCGGCATCTCTGGCTACTATGGCGGCCGAATCGACGAGCTGATCCAGCGCGTCATCGACTTCCTGCGCTCGATGCCGACGATTCCGCTCTGGCTCGGCATCGCCGCGGCGGTTCCGTCGAACTGGCCGCCACTCCAGGTGTACTTCGCGATTACGTTGATTCTGTCGCTGATTGGCTGGACTGGTCTCGCGCGGGTCGTGCGTGGTCGCTTCCTCTCGCTGCGGGAGGAAGACTTCGTGATGGCGGCCCGGCTCGATGGTGCGAGCGAGCGGCGGATCATCTTCCGCCACATGGTGCCTTCGTTCCTCAGTCATATCATCGCCTCGGTGACCTTGGCGATTCCAGCGATGATTCTCGGCGAAACCGCGTTGAGCTTCCTCGGCCTCGGCCTCCAGCCACCGGTGGTGAGCTGGGGGGTGCTCCTGCAGGATGCGCAGAACGTCCGGGCAGTCGCGACCGCGCCCTGGCTCCTGATCCCCGCTTTCGCGGTAGTCATCACCGTGCTAGCGATGAACTTCCTCGGCGACGGCTTGCGCGATGCTGCCGATCCCTATGGACGGTGACGATGGAAAACGCCGATTTGCTTCTGCAAGTCACCAATCTGCACACTCACTTCTTCCTCGATCAAGGCGTGGTCAAAGCAGTTGACGGTGCTCATTTGACAATCCGGCGCGGTGAAACACTCGCCGTGGTTGGCGAGTCCGGCTGCGGAAAGAGCGTCACGGCCCGGTCGATCCTCCAGATTGTCGACCCGCCCGGGCGCGTCGTCGCCGGTGAGATTCGCTTCTGGCGCCCGGCGCCTGGCGGCAATGGCGTGGTCCAGAGCCAGCCAATCGATCTGGCCAGGCTACTGCCGAGCAGCCGGGAGATGCGGGCGATTCGTGGCAAAGAGATCTCGATGATCTTCCAGGAGCCGATGACCTCGCTCAGTCCGCTCTATACAATCGGCAATCAGATCGCTGAGAACATTACCCAGCATCTGCCGGTTTCGAAACGAGAGGCGCGTGAACGAACGGTCGAGCTACTGCGCCAGGTGGGCATTCCCAATCCGGAAAGCCGCATCGATTCCTATCCTCATCAGCTTTCTGGTGGGCTCCGCCAGCGGGCGATGATCGCCATGGCGCTCGCCTGTAGCCCTTCTCTTCTGATTGCCGACGAGCCGACCACCGCGCTCGACGTGACAACCCAGGCGCAGATCCTCGAGCTACTGCGCGATCTTCAGCAGCGTCTCGGCATGGCGATCATGCTGATCACCCACGATCTGGGCGTCGTCGCCGAGATGGCCGACGACGTCGCGGTGATGTACCTCGGCCGGGTCGTCGAGACGGCCGAGGTGAAGCAGCTCTTTCGCGAACCCCAGCACCCCTACACCCGTGCTTTGCTTCGCTCGATTCCCAAGGTGGGAGGCGCCGCCCGGGAACGACTGAATACGATCCGTGGCATGGTGCCCGATCCTTTCGCCCGCCCTTCTGGCTGTCCTTTCCATCCTCGCTGCGACTCGGTGATCCCTGGCCTCTGCAATCACGAAGATCCCCGACCGGTCGCCACCGGTCCCGGCCGCGACGTGCGCTGTCTGCTCTACACGACTTTGGGGGTAGGGATCAGGGATCAAGTATCCGAAGATCGGGGATCGGATTCCCTTTCTCTCCCCGTAAGAGAGAAAAGGAATCCGATCCCCGATTCTCAACCGCCGGTCTCCAATGACGTGCCGCTTCTCACGGTCGAGGGGCTGCGCATGTACTTTCCAATCAGGCGAGGGTTGCTCCAACGGGTCAAAAATTACGTCAAGGCGGTCGACGACGTCGCACTGACAATCCAGGAAGGGGAAACCCTCGGCCTCGTCGGCGAGTCCGGCTGCGGCAAAACGACGGTGAGCCGCTGCGTGCTCCGGGTTTACGAGCCAACCGATGGGGCGATCAAATACCGCGGGGCGGACGGCACGGTGGTCGATCTCGCCCGGGCCGATCGCCAGACGCTCCATCCCTACCGGAAAGAGATCCGGATGATCTTCCAGGATCCCTATTCCTCGCTGAATCCGCGTATGAACGTCTTACAGATTATTGGCGAGCCATTGCTGATGTTCAACGTGGCGAAGGGGAGCGAGCTCGAAGATCGGGTCGCCCTCCTGCTGAAGCGAGTTGGTCTGCGGCCGGAGTATATGCGGCGCTATCCTCACGCCTTCAGTGGTGGCGAGCGGCAACGCATTGGTATCGCTCGCGCTCTTTCCTTGAATCCTCGGTTGGTCGTCTGCGACGAGGCGGTCTCGGCACTCGATGTGTCGGTGCGTGCTCAGATTCTGAATCTCTTGCAAGATTTTCAGAGTGAGTTTGGTCTGACCTATCTCTTCATCGCCCACGATCTGAGCGTCGTTGAATACATCAGCGATCGGGTGGCGGTGATGTACGTCGGTCAGGTCGTCGAGCTTGCCAGGACCGAAGTGCTTTATCGTGAGCCGAAGCATCCCTATACTGAAGCGTTACTTTCGGCAGTGCCGCGGCCGGATCCCGAGCAGCGGGCGCAACGGATTGTTCTCCAAGGTGACGTGGCCGATCCGGCCAATCCGCCGCCGGGCTGCTATTTTCATCCCCGTTGCCGCTACGTCGAGGCCCGCTGCAAGGTCGAGCGGCCAGCCCTGCGCGAAATTGACGCCGGGCACTACGCGGCCTGCCATTTCGCCGAGAAGCTCACTTTGCGCGGGGCACAGGAAGGAGACACGAAGGGGGTCGGGAGTCAGGGGAATGTGAAAATTTTCTCTCTGGGGGAAGGGACCCAGACGAGGACTCGCAGCCCGATTAACCACGGTGAAGAAAAAGGGAGGCAGTTATGACGGTAACCGGATCCAAGCTATCGCGACGTACGTTGGTTCGAAGTAGCCTGTTCGCCAGTGGTGTTCTCGCAGCGAGTGCGCTACTGGCAGCCTGTGGAACCGGGCCAGGCGAGTCGACCGCGGCGCCGACCAGCGCAGCAGCGTCGTCCGGGGCTGCACCGACGGCGCCGACCGCCCAGCCGACCACGGCGCCACCACCCACCACGGCCGCCAATCCGATTACGATTAGCCAGGCGACGCCGGCCGCGGCGCCGACCACCGTGGCCGCTGCCGTGCCAACCAAGTTCAACGAGGCACCCGCCCTCGCCGATCAGGTCAAGGCCGGCAAGCTGCCGCCAGTTGAGCAGCGCTTGCCCCAGGATCCGCTGGTGATCACGCCCCAAGAGCAGGTTGGCGTTTACGGTGGTGCCTGGCATTCAGGAGAGATGGGCAAGGCTGATAGCGCTTGGATGACTCGCACTCTTGGCTACGAGGGTCTGGTTCGCTGGGATTTGCAATGGCAGAAGATCATCCCCAACCTGGCGAGTAGATGGGAAGTCTCATCCGATGGCAGCGAGTTTACCTGGTATCTGCGCAAAGGTGTGAAGTGGTCGAACGGCGATCCACTTACGACCGATGACATCCTTTTCTGGTACGAAGACATCATTCTCAACCCGGAGCTCACCAACTCCGAGAACCCACCCCCCAGTTGGTTCACGATTGATGGCAAGCCAGGCAAGATTACCAAGGTCGACGATTACACGTTTACGATGGCGTTCGTCAAGCCGAACGGATTACTGTTGCAGAATCTCGCGACGCCCAACGGCATCGGCTGGATCGTTCCGTCGAAGTACGCCAAGCAGTTTCACAAGAAGTACAATCCGAACATCGACCAGCTCGTCAAGCAAAACAACGCGAGTGATTGGGTTGCCCTTTTTCAAGCGAAGGTCTGGAACAATCCCAACCAGGTCAATGGCCGCTGGTTCAACCCGGAATTGCCGACGTACTTCGCCTGGGCACTCCAACAAGGAATCGATCAGTCCCTCCAGCAGCTCACCGCCGTACGTAACCCGTACTACTGGAAAGTCGACCCCACGGGGAATCAGCTTCCTTACCTCGACCAGCTCGTCTACTACTACTACCAGAAGCCAGAAGAGCTGGTTCTCAAGGCGCTCAATGGCGAGATCGACATGATGGATCGGTCGATCGCGACGAACCAGAATAAGGCGGTCTTTACCCAGAACCAGCAAAAAGGCAACTACGGCTTCTTTAGCACGATCAGTTCATCGACGAATGTCATGGCAATCGCTTTCAATTTGAACCACCCGGATCCGGTCCTGAAGAAGATCTTCCAGACCAAGGACTTCCGGGCCGCGATGTCGCAGGCGATCAATCGGGCTGAGATCATCGATTTGATCTACCTCAAGCAGGGGCAGCCCCGTCAGCTCGCGCCGCTCGATCAGGCGGGTTACAACGTCGAGAAGCTCGCGACTCAGTACCTGACCTACGATCCTAAGGCCGCCAACGATCTGCTCGATAAGATCGGCCTGAACAAAAAGGATGCGAACGGGATTCGTCTGCGCCCGGACGGCAAGCCGTTGTCTATCAACATGGAAGTTACGACCGGCTCGACCGAGTGGATCGACGCACTCCAGCTCATCCAGAAGTATTGGAAAGCGGTAGGCGTCGACATGCAGGTGAAGACCGAGGATCGCTCGCTCTTCTACACTCGCAAGGATGCCTGGCAGCACGATGCAAACGTCTGGGGCGGCGATGGCGGTATGGAAGGCCCACTCGAGATGCGCTGGTTCTTCCCCTTCAGCCACGAATCGAACTTCGCGACGGCCTGGTACTGGTGGTGGGTCACCGGCGGCAAGAAGGGGGAGAAGCCGAGTGATGCCGCGGCCCAGCAGCAAGCACTCTACGATCAGATCAAAGTCACCGCGGATCCGGCGCAGCAAAAGAAGCTGATGCAGCAGATTCTCGACATCGCCGCCGATCAGTTCTGGGCGATTGGTATCGCTACGCCGGTGAATGGCTACGGTATCGTCAAGAACAACTTCCACAACGTCCCGAAGACAATGTTCGGCTCCTGGCTCTATCCGAACCCGGGCCCAGCCGCGCCGGAGCAGTTCTATCAGACGAAGACGTAAGGGGGAGGCGGGAGAGGGGAATTCACCTAATTCCTCTTCCGCTCTCACCTGATCCCAAGCAGCGGGAGGAGTACGATGCCAAGGAAGTCTTGCAAGAAATGGATCGTGATCGGCGCGACTAGGCTACGGCGCCAGAGGTAGACGAGGGCGAAGATAATGCCCATGACCCCCACGGTGATCACGCCCGCGCTACCTTCGTAGCCGTGGCCGACTGAGAAGATGATTGCCGACAGGAGGACTGAAATGAGCGGAATGCCGGTCGTCTCCTCGAAACGGAGAATCAGGTAGCCTCGGAAGATTGTCTCCTCGGCGATGGCGACGACTACGACCAGAACCGCGGCGAGAACGAACTGCGCTCCGGTGGAGGGCGTGAGGAACGCGGGCAACGTGGATGGGGACGAGAGGCCGGCGGCGCGCAGGAGCTGCTCCAGGAAATCGGTAGCAACGAACGTGGGAACAAAGAGTATGATGCCGAGCGCGATCTCTTTCCAGGCGTTACGAGACGTCCAGCCAATCTGCGAGAGTGGCTCGCTGTTGCGCCAAAGAAAGAACACGATCAAGGCTACCAGACCGAGGTCGCGAAAAATCGTCGAGAGGGCGACGACGATAAAGTCAACTCCTCCTTCCGGCACTGCAAAGAGTGAAAGGATCAGCGACGGCACGATCAAGAACAGAAAGACCAGGACTTCGATCGTCTGCTCAGTGCGAGGGGAAAAGGTGCGTCGGGAGGTGGGACAGCCGGTTGTCGGTGGTGTGGTTGTCATTCGACACCTTTATGAAAGAGGTCGCCCAGCGCTTCTTGGCTGATCCGACCGGGATACCCGCGAGCGTCTGGGCTGTCTTTCCGTGGGTACTTTCCCGCTCCATCGCGGTTCACCGCACGTCCTGTTCCACCGTTAGGATTTGTTACTTACTGGCCGGCCCTATCCAGATCGTCTGAATGTTCACCATTTCGCGGATGCCGAAGACGCCAAGCTCTCGACCGTAGCCGCTCGCCTTGACCCCGCCGAAGGGTAGGCGTGGGTCCGAGGCAACCATGCCGTTGATGAAGACCTGGCCGGACTCGATGAACCGGGCGAGCTTCTGGGCCTTCTCGAGATCCTGGGAGAAAATACTCGCGCCGAGGCCATAGAGCGAGTCGTTGGCGTATGCGATAGCTTGCTCGGCGTTTTTTACCCGAATCACCGCCGCAGCGGGTCCGAACGTTTCCTCGCGGAATACTGTCATCGATGGGGTGACGTTGCTGAGGATCGTCGGCGCGAAGTAGTAGCCACGGCCAGGCAGGCGTTCCCCACCCATGACGATCTTGGCACCCTGAGCAACCGAAGCCTGAACCTGCTGCTCGAGAGTGTCGCGCAGGTCGTTGCGCGCGAGGGGACCGATGCTGGTTGACCGATCGAGGGGATCGCCAACCTTCATTGCCTTCACCGCTGCGACGAAGCGCTCCTCGAATTCGTTAGCGACCGATTCCTCGACGAGGAAGCGCTTGGCGGCGATGCAGCTCTGGCCACTGTTCTGGTTGCGGGCGACCGCGCCGACTTTCGCGGCCAGGTCGAGGTCGGCGTCGGCGAGTACGATGAAGGGATCCGAGCCTCCGAGCTCGAGGACCGTCTTCTTCAAGGCACGGCCCGCCGCCGCGGCGACCTGGCGTCCTGCTGCCTCCGATCCAGTCAAGGTAACGATGCGCACCCGGGGATCCTCGATGATCCGCTCGACCCGCCGTCCGCCGACGAGCAAAGTACGGAAGAGTCCTTCTGGGAAGCCTGCTTCCTTCATCACCTGTTCGATTGCCAGGGCGCATTGGGGCACGTTCGAGGCGTGCTTGAGGACGAGAGCGTTGCCAGCCATCACCGCCGGAGCGATTGGCCGGAAGACCTGCCACATCGGGAAGTTCCACGGCATGATTGCCAGGACGACACCCATCGGCGTGTAGGCGACGTAGCTATCCTGGCCAGTCGTGGGGATGTGCTCGTCGGCAAGCATCTTCGCGGCGTTCTCGGCGTAGTAGTCGCAGCCCCAGGCTGACTTTTCGACCTCGGCCTCGGCTTGGACGATTGGCTTGCCCATTTCCAATGTGATCAAGCGTCCGAGCTCGGCTTTGTGAGCGCGAAGGTAATTCGCCGCGGTACGCAGCTTCTCGGCGCGCTCAGCAAACGAGGTGGTTCGCCATTTCACGTACGCCGCGTGGGCTTGGGCCAACGCTCCCTCTACCTCGGTGTCGGTCATTTCGGGATACTCTTTGAGCACTTCTTCGGTCGCCGGATTGATCGACTGCATCACCGCTGCTTTTGTCGCCATCGTCATTCCCTCACAGTCAAGGATATTCGAGCCGTTGGCTTTTCAATTCATCAGTGTATCACTTCTCCTCGGAAATTCCCTCTCGTGATTATTTCCGGATCTCCGCGCGGAGGTCTGGCTCGCCGCTCCGGATTTGTGTTATCCTGAGCGCGGCATCGAGCGGGACAGCGGACCGCAGATTGAGCAGATTGAGATTGAGTTAAAGAGGAGAATATCGTGGCGAGTCGAATCAACCGTGCCGTCGAGCTACTGGAGCAGGATCAGCCCGTCTACTACGTTGGCGGTCACACCGGACACGTTCTCACCTACGAGCAAGGAAAGAAGGATGCCCACACCTGGGCCGACTACATTAACGTTGGCATGGAGCACGGGTGCTTCGATATGGCCGGCCTGGCCGCCTACATGCAGGGACTGGTCGATGGCGGACCAACCAATTCGGGACACCGCACCCCAACGGTGATCGTCGAGGCACCAGTAAACGGCACTGATGAGGCTAATATTCGCTTCAACGCCTGGCAGTTCCGGCAGATCCTTGGCCGGGGCGTTCACGGCATCCTCTTGTGCCAGGCCGAGACCGTCGACGCCGTGCGTGCCTTTGTCGAATCGTGCCGTTATCCGAACCACCTCGAAGGGGTGGATCCGGCCTGTGCGTCGCCGATCGAGCGACTGCGGGGCGGTGCGACCCGGGAAACTCGCTCGGGAAAGTCAGCGCCCCATCCAGAAGGCCGACCGTGGCTGGGAGTCGGCACGCGGGGGCGCGGCTCGGAGCCGACCGCCTCGGCGATCTGGGGGCTCTCATCTGAAGAGTACACCGAGCGCTGCGATCCCTGGCCGCTGGATCCCCGAGGCGAGCTGATGCTAGGCATCAAGCTCGAAAGCCCCGAGGGCGTGGCGCGCTGTGAGGAGATCCTAGCGGTGCCGGGCCTCGCCTTCGCCGAGATGGGCCCCGGCGACCTGAGCCTCTCCCTCGGCTACACTCGGCTGCCGCGGCCCTACCCGCCGGAGATGCAGGAAGCACGGGACCGCATCATGGCGGCGTGCAAGAAGTATGGCGTTGCCTTCCTCGAAGGCCAGACCCCGGAAACGGTGGTCAGCCGGATCGACGAAGGTGTACGTGTGATCGGTGGCCACCGGGAAGAAACCGCCAAACTCGGCCGTGCCCATACCAAGCGCACAATGCCAGTGTAGTCACAGCTCGATCGTGTGCTCTGCCAGCACTTTCTCATTCAGCGTGATTCCCAGTCCGGGCCGATCCGATAGCACCAAACAGCCGTCTCGGATCTCCTCGGCGCCGTTAACCAGGTCGTTGCGCCAGGGGACTTCGCCCCAGGCGTATTCGAGGCAGAGGAAGTTGGGCAGGGTCGCGCAGAGGTGACCAGCAGCAATCTGGGCGACCGGGCCGGCCGGGCTATGCGGCGAGACGGCGACATCAAATGCCTCGGCCAGCGCGGCGATCTTCTTCCCTTCGAGCAGTCCGCCGGTGTGCTTGACGTCGAACATCAGGACGTCGATCGCGTGAGTCTCGACGAAAGGGCGATTCTCCACTCGCCCGAGTAGCTCCTCGCCGGCTGCCAGGCGTGTCTCGAGCGACTCTTTGAGCTGTAAGTAAGCAACCGGATTGTTGATCGGGAAAGGGGCTTCCAACCAGAACAAGCGCGCCGGTCCGAGCAACTTGGCGACTCGCCGTGCAGTCGGCACGTCGAAGCGGTTATGACAATCGACTGAGAGCTCGACCTGGTCGCCGATCGCCGCGCGGATCCGCTGGACACGTTCCAGGCCCTTCTCGAACGCCTGTCGCCCTTCCGGATAATCTAGATTCCACCAGCTCACCTCGTCGAAGGGTGCGCACTTGACTGCGCTAAAGCCCTGCTCGACCGCAGCATGGGCGCATTCGGCGTAGGAGGAGGGCTCGCGGTTCTTCGCGGCGCGGTTGACGTTAGCGTAGAGGCGCAGCCGCGGGTTTACCTGTCCGCCGAGCATCTTATAGACCGGTAATCCAACCGCCTGGCCGTTCACGTCCCAAAGCGCCTGTTCGATCGCGCTGATCGCAGTCCAGGTGATGAAGCCAGTCTGGGCATGGGCAAAGCGGTTGAGCAATCTCTCGATCTCGGTCGTCTCCAGACCGATCAGCCGCGGCCGGAGCCGGACCAGCGTCTCGGCCAGGGCGCGGTCGTCGGTAGGATGACTCGCCTCGCCGGTGCCGACCAAGCCGGCGTCGGTGTGGACCTGAACGAACAGCCAGTTGCCGCGGTGATTCACGTGGACGGCGCGGAGACGGATGTCGGTGATCTGCATATGGTCTGTCCCCCTTATGAAACGGTTGGAAACCCTGGCTAACGGAGCCAATTGCCCTGGCATCTTAGTCGATCCGAAACGACTGCGCAATCGGCAGGGGCTGGTGAAAGGTTCCGTTCCGTGGTCCAGGCCCGACGCCCAGCCCAGCGGCTATTTACACGCCATGCTACAATGCGACCGCGCTAATAAATAACTCCTTATTACGTAGCACATGGAGGTCGCGATGACACCCGAAGCGAAGCTACTCCAGATGGGAATCGAGCTCAAGCCCGTGCCGATCGGCGATCGGCCACTCATTCCCTACGTTCGCAGTGGAAATCTCCTTTTCCTTTCTGGAGTCGGGCCAAACTGGGGCGATAAGACCTGGAAGGGCCAGTTGGGTAAAGAATACACGACTGAGCAGGGGTACGAGGCAGCGCGTGGTTGCGCTCTGAATCTGCTCTCGGCAGCGAAGACGGCGCTTGGCGATTTGAGCAAGGTCAAGCAGGTGGTCAAGGTCCTCGGGATGGTCAACTCAGCGCCGGGCTTTGCCGAGCAGCCCCAGGTGGTCAACGGATGCTCGGATCTTCTGCGCGAGCTTTTTGGTGAGAATGGTCGGCACGCTCGTTCGGCGGTCGGTATGGCGGGGCTGCCCGGGAACATTCCGGTCGAAGTCGAGATGATTCTCGAAGTCACATAATCTGAGCGATCCTTAACGCGGATGGAGTGCGAGATTATCGCCGCCTCGCCTCCATCTTCGCCGTCGCCAGATGGGCGACGGCTTCGCCGAGCAGGAAGAGGTTCGAGACCGCGTCGCGTTGCTGGTTCCAGTCGACTTGATCGTCGAGCGAGCTCCGGACGGTCGCGAGCCACAAGCCGGCGCCGAGGACGTTCTGATTTGGAGCTACCAACTGCCAGGTCGGCGAGGGAAATGTCTCGATGGCTTCCGTGGGAGCCATGGGACGACGTGAGCAGCGCGCCGAGGCGACGCGGAAGGTCGCTCGCTAGTTTCCCTGCTCCAGACTCTGGGAATTGACTCACATACGGGATAGTGATATATTGATTCTAGACCCCCTCCCCAGGGGGTAGGGAAGATTAATCTGTCAGAGTTATACCTGGCCTATTGGGTCATCACGGCAGATAAAAATTGGTAGGTCGCCCTCCACCCCTTCGTAGGGCTCAGGGCAGGCACTAACCCTCTCTCTGAGAGAGAGAATTTCTGAAGAGCTATATCATGCGCGCGAATAAGAAAGACATTCTCAATCGCCTGGCGACGATTGAAGGGCATCTGAAAGGGATTCGCAAGATGGTTGAGGAAGACCAGTATTGTGTCGACGTCCTCAAGCAGACCTTTGCCGTCGAGCGGGCTTTACAAAAATTCGAGGCGGCGGTTCTCGAAGGCCATCTCAACGGCTGCGTGGTCGAAGGCTTTCGGGAAGGGCGTGAGCAAGAGATGATTCGGGAGCTCTCGGAGCTGTTCGAGCTCTCCCGGAGGTAAAGGACATGCTGGTTCATCCGCCGACCCCATCAGCAGATTCGGCAATAACCGATCAGCTCACCTTGCCAATCGAAGGGATGACCTGCGCGTCGTGCGTCCGGCGCGTCGAGAAAGCGCTCGCGAAGGTGCCGGGCGTTCAGGAAGTGAACGTCAATCTGGCAACCGAGAACGCCAAAGTTGTTTTCGATCCCACTGTGGTGAGCTTGGACCAGCTCTCCGCGGCCGTCGAAAAGGCCGGCTACAGGGTCGGATCTCTGCCGCCCACACCATTCCCGGCGGAGCAACTGGTGATGGCGAGACCAATGGCCGACGCAGCGCCGGTCGACCTCCACGCGCAGGCCCGTCAGCGTGAGGTTGACGAGCTCAAGCGTAAGTCCCTGGTCAGCCTGGCGATCGGCGTGGTGATGATGGCGCTGATGTACCTGCCGTTGCACCTTGACGTGGTGCTGCTCGCACCGGTGCTGCTGATCGCGGCGACGGTCGTTCAGTTCTGGGCTGGACGCATCTTCTATTCGGCTGCCTGGGCGGCAGGCAGGCACGGCAGCACGAATATGAATACACTGGTGGCACTCGGAACGAGCGTGGCCTACGGCTACAGCGCGTTCGTCACCCTCTGGCCATCCCTCGCTGAGCGCTGGGGCTTTCCGTACCACCTTTACTATGAATCTGCAGTCATCATCATCGCCTTGATTCTCCTAGGCCGCTGGCTGGAAGCCCGAGCGAAAAAACAGGCGAGCAATGCGATCAAGGCACTGATGGGTCTGCAGGCCAGGACTGCCCGAGTGATTCGCGCCGGCCGCGAGGTCGATGTGCCCATCGAGGTGGTGCAGGTTGGAGATCTGGTCCGGGTTCGCCCGGGCGAGAAGGTCCCGGTCGACGGCATTATTGTCGAAGGCTCATCGGCGGTCGACGAGAGCATGCTCACCGGCGAAAGCTTGCCGGTTGAGAAGACGGTCAATGACCGCGTGATCGGCGCGACGCTGAACAAGACTGGCTCATTCATCTTCCGGGCGACCAGGGTCGGCCGTGACACCACCCTGGCACAGATCGCGCGCCTGGTCGAAGAGGCCCAGGGCTCGAAAGCACCAATTCAACGATTAGCCGATACGATCGCCGCGTATTTTGTGCCAGCGATTCTCGCCCTAACCGTGGTCACCTTCCTCGGCTGGCTCTTGGTGCCCTTGGAGCCGGGATCCGCGCCGCGTTTGACGCTGGCGCTCCAGGCGGCTATCGACGTGCTGATCATTGCCTGTCCCTGCGCCTTGGGCCTGGCTACGCCGATGGCGATCATGGTCGGCACCGGAAAGGCAGCCGAACAGGGCATCTTGATTCGGAACGGTGAGGCGCTGGAGCAGGCGCGCAAGATTACCGCTATCGTTCTCGATAAGACCGGTACTCTGACCCGGGGGAAGCCCCGAGTAACCCGAGTGATTACTCTGAACGGCCTGGCCGAGAGTGAGCTGATCCGTCTGGCCGGCGCGGCTGAGCTTGGCTCGGAACACCCACTGGGTGAGGCGATCGTGAGCCATGCCCGGGAATCGGGGCTGGCTCTGCCCAATGCTGAGCACTTCGAGGCCGTGGCCGGGCAAGGTATTCGCGCGCTGGTGGAAGGGCACGAGGTCGTCGTCGGCAATGAGACGATGGTGGGCCAGGCTCGGTCATCTCTGCCCTTTCTCCCACTGTCGGGGAGGGAGGGTAAGGATGGGGGAAACCTCGCGGCCCTGGCAGAAACCGGCGCGACATCAATGTACGTCGCCGTTGACGGCCGGGTAGCCGGCGTGATCACGGTGGCCGATGCGCTCAAGCCGGAATCCGCCGCGGTGGTGGACGAGCTACGGGCGCTTGGCCTCGAAGTTTGGATGTTCACCGGCGACAATCGCGCGACTGCTTTGAAGATTGCTGGCGAGGCGGGAATTGCCCCGGAACACGTTCTCGCCGAGGTCGTGCCGTCAGAAAAGGCTGCCAAGGTGAAGGCACTCCAAGCGAAGGGTAAAGTCGTCGCGATGGTTGGCGATGGCATCAATGATGCTCCCGCGCTTGCCCAGGCCGATCTGGGTATCGCTATCGGGACTGGCACCGACGTGGCGATGGCCGCCTCGGATATTACTCTGGTCGGTGGAGATCTGCGTAACCTCGTGACGGCTATCGCCCTATCGCGCAAGACGGTTGGGGTGATCAAACAAGGCTTATTCTGGGCGTTCGCTTACAATGTCATCTTGATCCCGGTGGCGATGGGAGCGCTCTACCCATTCTTCCACGTTCTCCTCGACCCGATCCTTGCTGGGGCAGCGATGGCCATGAGTAGTGTAAGTGTCGTCACCAATGCGCTTCGGTTGCGCGGTTTTCGTCGGCCAGCGAGCGCGGCGGAGATCCTCCACCCCTCGCTGCGGGCTCGGGTCGGCGAGTATGCCTATCTGGTGGCGATCGCCCTGGTTGCCCTCGCCATTGGCGCGGCCACGATGAGGCTCACCCTCCGGGCTGATCGGGGTATGAATATGGCACCGGGAGGAGCAACTACGGCGCCGGCCGATCGGACGATCGCGATCAGCGCGAACGATCAGCTTCGCTTCCTGCCAGATGCCGTGACTGTCCACGTCGGCGAGACGGTCGCTTTCCAGATCACCAGCACCGGCCAGCTCGACCATGAATTCGTCATTGGCGATGCCGCCGTTCAGGAAGAGCACGAGCAGGAAATGGCGAGCGGTAGTATGGCTGGGATGAATGGTTCCGCCTTCGCCGTCGACGTTCCGGCTGGTCGGACGGCGACTCTTGTCTACACATTCAATAAGCCTGGCCTGCTTTATTACGGCTGCCACGTGCCCGGGCATTACGCGGCGGGTATGCGGGGGACGATTCGCGTCGAGGGGTAGGGCTTCGTCGACCATGCCCTGAAGTAAGGAGCAAAAGGAGCAAACTATGGCCAAGGTTACTCTCAACGTCCCGGATATCTCCTGCGAGCACTGCGAGCGGACGGTGAAGAACGCGCTGACGCCGGTTCCGGGAGTTCAGAGGGTTGTCGTCGACATTCCGAGCAAGCAGGTCCAAGTGACCTACGATGAGAAGCAAGTCGGCATCGAGCAGATGAAGGAGATTCTGCAAGGGGAGGATTACCCAGTCGCATCGGTGGCGAATTAGCAAGACGCAATTGGCAAGCTCCGTGCACTGGCCGGATCAGTCGTGGGGACACCTGCCCAATGGGATCGGGAGAAAACAGCCATGGCTCGTACGCAATACCGACCGCTTCAGCAAGAGGTTTGGGTCAACGGTCAGCCGATTGTGTACGAAGCGAGCGGCTCCCCAGAGCCGCTTGTTCTCCTTCACGGGCTGGCGGGATCCAGCCGCTGGTGGAGTGGCAGCGTGCCGGCGCTCTCCCGTCATTATCAGGTGTTTCTGATCGATCTCCCCGGATTCGGTCGGCTCGCTCACCACTGTTTTCACCTGGCTGACGCCGTGGCCTGGGTCCACACCTGGATGGAGGCTATCGGTCTCGCCCGGGCGAACATCGTCGGACATTCAATGGGCGGTTTCATTAGCATCCAGCTCGCGGCTCGCTGGCCGGAGAAAGTGAACCGTCTCGTGTTGGTCGACGCGGCGGGTGTGTCCGGCCGCCGAGGCTTAGCTGCCTGTGTCCTCCCCCTTTTCCAGGAGGTGCGCCACGTCTTCCCAAAGTACTGGGCAGCCTTCGAGGAGGAATAGCTCGACGATCCGCATCAGGCGGGCTGGCTCGTCGTATGCCAGCGCGTGCGCTGCCCCCGGTAGCACGGCTAAGCACCCTCGCGGAAGCGAGTCGACCACTTTCTCGGCCCAGTTCTGTGGGGCAATGTAGTCGTTGGTCCCGCGGACGACCAGGGTCGGTATCCGAACCTCCGGCAGCTTCGGCAGGATTTGATCGTTCAGCATGAGGCGTATGGTCTGTAGCCCGCGCCAGAGACCGACGTTGAGCCAGGACCGGGCGGTGAGCCAGAGCAGAGATAGCGGCCCGTGGACCGAGGTGAGCGCAGTGCGTGTAATCAGGTTAAAGACGTTCCGCTCGATCGGGGCCAAGGTCGGACCGACCAGAATGAGCCGCTCGACCAGGTCCGGATGGTGCACCGCGAAGTCGACGAGGATCTGACAACTAAAGGAGTTGCCGAGCAAGGCAGCGGGACCCGTCCCTACCTTCCGCATCCAGGCAGCGAGGACGTCAGCGAGCTGGGCAACGTTCAAGGCATAGGAAGGTTTGGCACTTCGTCCGAAGCCGGGCAGGTCCGGGACGTAAACTTGAAAGCGAGTCGCCAGGCATTTCGCGGTCGGAAGCATGGCGGGGCTGGCCACGACAAGGCCATGCACCAGGATGACCGGGAGATAGGCTAGCGTCGGCGGCCGTCTAGCCCGGGCGTAGATCATAACCCCGTCGACGTCGGTCCAGAGGTCTTCCAACCGCGCGCGCGGCTTGCATCGCACGCTCATCACAATTCTCCCAGAGGGCGGATCGAGTGCACGCCCCCGGAGACAATGGCAAGGGCGGGGCCAGGAGCGCGGGCTCGTGGTCCGGATATCTCTCTTACGAGAACCCTGTCGTTCGCGCAGGCTACGCGCTATAATGACGTAACCTCGTGGCACGAACGTCCGAGAGGATGGATTGTATCGTCTTCCGACGAGCTAGCAGGCTCGAGTTTCCAGTGTCGGCTGATTGGCGATTTCGAATGGGTTAGTTCTTGTAGGAGTAGGTGAAACGTGGACCAGAACGCGAGCAACGCGACCTCGCAGCGGCATTTCAGTCCGTTCGACCCTTTGAAGCCAGTGGCCCGGGCAAGTAAGGTTCATCCAGCGAGTCCGCGCCAGCCCTTTCGTCCTTTACCGCCACCGATCGGCCCGGCTCCCTACCACCTCTCGCTCGATAACGTCCTGCCCGCCGATCAGCTCGCGGCGATCCGCCAGGCCGGGCGCATGGTCTTTCACGTTATCGGAGATACCGGCGGTGTGAAATCGCCGCAGCCGCAGCAGATTGTTGCCATGCACCTGGTTTACGATCTGGCGATCCCTGATCCGGCGGCGCGTCCGGTCTTCTTTTATCACTTGGGAGACGTCGTCTACTTCTACGGTGAAGCCAACGAGTACTATGCACAATTCTACGAGCCCTACCAGCAGTACAATGCACCGATTTTTGCGATCCCCGGCAATCACGACGGCGACCTCGCTCCGAATGCGCCGTCCAATCTTACCTCCCTCGCGGCGTTCGTCGAAAACTTCTGCGCGCGGGAGCCACGGCCTTCCTCAGAAGCGGGTGATTCCGGCCGTGACGCGATGACTCAGCCGAACGTGTTTTGGACGCTGGAGACACCACTCGCAACGATCGTTGGCTTGTATACCAATGTGCCCGAGGGCGGTGAGGTCCATTCAGATCAGGTCGCCTGGCTGGAAGCGGAGCTCCAGAATGCGCCGAAAGACCGTTGCCTCGTCCTTGCCACCCACCATCCAGTTTACTCGCTCGACGAGTACCACAGCGGAAGCGCCACCCTGAAAGCGATGCTCGATGATACCTTTCTCAAGGTGGGCCGCGTTCCCGATCTTATTCTCGCCGGACACGTTCACAATTATCAGCGGTTCACCCGAGTGATGGATCGTCAGGAAGTGCCTTACGTCGTGGCAGGTGCCGGCGGCTACTGGCATCTCCACTACATGTCCTCCGCGCTCGGCAACCCGATCAAGGTTCCTATTCCGGTGCCGGACGATCCCAATGCGACTCTGGAGAGCTACTGCGACAATTACCACGGCTATTTGACCCTCGACGTAACCGCCGCCCAGATCAAAGGTATCTATACGCCGGTTCCCCGCCCGCAGGATCGGTGGACGGCGAAGCTCGATCCGATTGATCTGTTCACCCTGGACCTGCGCGAGCATCGCCTGGCTCGTTAGAGACGGAGCACTTGCTCGCGGCGGCTGAGCCGGGGTCGGCCACTACGGTACAACTCTTTGTAGGCCACGAAGTTCCAGG